>CANTDX010000001.1 GCA_947652615.1 uncultured Dorea sp.
CCATAGCGATGTCGCCGCATCCGGATACACAGCATGTACCCATACCGCGCGCAACAACGGCTGCATGGCTTGTCATACCGCCGCGTACCGTCAGGATACCCTGTGAGGACTTCATACCTGTGATATCCTCCGGTGATGTCTCAAGACGTACCAGAACAACCTTCTCGCCTCTTGCATGCCACTCAACAGCATCCTCTGCCGTAAATACAACCTTACCGCATGCAGCTCCCGGAGAAGCTCCAAGTCCCTTGCCGATCGGTGTAGCAGCCTTAAGCGCAGCAGCGTCAAACTGCGGATGAAGAAGTGTATCTAAGTTACGAGGATCGATCATAGCTACTGCTTCTTCATCAGTCCTCATACCTTCGTCAACGAGGTCACATGCGATCTTAAGAGCAGCCTGAGCCGTTCTCTTACCGTTACGTGTCTGCAGCATATACAGCTTACCGTGCTCAACCGTGAACTCCATATCCTGCATATCTCTATAATGTTTCTCAAGAGTCTCACATACCTTCTTGAACTCTACAAATGCTTCTGGGAATTTCTGTTCCATCTCGGAAATGTGCATAGGCGTGCGGACACCTGCAACTACGTCCTCGCCCTGTGCATTGGTCAGGAACTCGCCAAACAGGCCGTTCTCTCCTGTAGCAGGGTCACGGGTAAATGCAACACCTGTACCGCAGTCGTCACCCATGTTACCAAATGCCATGGACTGTACGTTAACGGCCGTTCCCCATGAATACGGGATATCGTTATCACGGCGGTAAACATTCGCTCTTGGGTTGTCCCATGAACGGAATACAGCCTTGATCGCGCCCATCAACTGCTCCTTCGGGTCTGTTGGGAAGTCCTGTCCGATCTTCTCTTTGTATTCTGCCTTGAACTGTCCTGCAAGCGCCTTCAGATCGTCTGCGGTAAGCTCAACATCCTGCTTAACGCCCTTCTCTTCCTTCATCTTGTCGATCAGTTCTTCGAAATACTTCTTGCCAACTTCCATAACTACGTCAGAGTACATCTGGATAAATCTTCTGTAGCAATCCCATGCCCAACGCGGATTACCGGATTTCTCTGCCAATACCTCAACAACGTCCTCATTCAGGCCAAGGTTCAGGATCGTATCCATCATACCCGGCATAGATGCTCTTGCGCCGGAACGTACAGAGACAAGAAGCGGATTCTCCTTATCACCGAACTTCTTCTCTGTGATCGCTTCCATCTTCGTAACAGCTTCCATGATCTGTCCCATGATCTCGTCATTGATCGTTCTTCCGTCTTCATAGTACTGTGTACAGGCTTCGGTTGTGATCGTAAAGCCCTGCGGCACCGGAAGGCCCAAGCTTGTCATCTCAGCAAGGTTCGCGCCCTTACCACCGAGAAGATTTCTCATGGTTGCGTTACCCTCTGTGAACATATAAACCCATTTTGCCATTTGTCATGACCTCCTAAAAACTATATATTTTTCTAAGTCGCACATAATATTTTACTGGTTTTACCAGTATTCGTCAAGTATTTCCAAATAGTTTCCAATTGATATTTTCAAACTGTTACTGCAAGAGATATTCTATAAACTTTGCCGCCATCTCCGGATTCTGGCTGTTGACGGGAACTGCCGCATAGATCTCCTCATAGCTCGTCATCTCTTCTTTGCTCAGGATATTCTCATCCTTCAGGCGTACACCGTCGTCAAGTATGGTATCGCCGCTTCCGCCCGCCTCTGCGCCCAGAAGCTCCTTCATATCCAGGAATCCGTCATGGGCGCTGTAATCCTCATAGACACGCTTGGGGCAGACCAGCACGTCTATGGCGTCCGCCCCCATCAGTGTCGTAAGCGCCGTCGTGCTCGTCATCTCGCCGCCGTCGTCCGGTATATTGGTACGGATCTGCAAGACCCCGTCTTTTTCACTGATATCCGCATACTCAGCAAATGATTCCTCAAGCCATTCTGCCTTCAAGTCATTGCCGCCGATCACGACTGCATTTAACAGAACCTTCGTGCGTATCCCCTTGTACATCGACACGCCGATACAGATCACCAGCACCAGGCACAGCGCCCCGGCAAGCCACCCCTTATAGTACATCCACAGATATTCTATCTTCTTACCCAGGGTCATCGTCCCCCAAGTCTCTTTCACGATATACTCTTCCGTACTTTTCTCCGTGTTTTCTATCTTCATCCGTACCTCCCGGTTCTTACTCTGAACTGTTACGTAAATTCCGCTATCCTGACCGGACACCCGTCATGAGTTCTGGAATACTCTGCCGCCAGCGCACAGTAATGGCTCTCCAGAGACTTGTCAAGAGAGGTCACATAAGAACTCTCTTCCTTCTCGCCGCTGATCATATCCAGGAATTCCACCAGCATACGCTCATCTCCGCCGCCGTGCCCCGAGAAATCCCCGGCAAGCTCTGCCACATTGACGGTCTCCACCGGCATCCCGCTGTCAAATCTCCGGATACTGATCTCACAGTTCTCGATCTTCCCCACCATATTCACACGCATCTCACCTTTGGTGCCCATGAACCTGGCATACCTGGAGATCTCCGGCGTAAAGGCACACATCGTGAAGCTCATGGTCGTCCCGTCGGTCATCTTAAGATTCACCACCTGGTGATCTACCACGTCATTGTCACAGTGATATACACACCGGCCGTATCTTCCTTCCCGAAGCGCCTCCATGATCTTCTCCTCCGTGGGGCCGGACGGCACCAGCACGTCTAACGGCCACTGCCTGTTCCCCTTCCGGAAACCGGTCTCTTCATTGTCCAGGTAGATCTTCTCCGCGTCGAATGGACAGGCTTCCTTCACCTTGCAGCCGTCCAGGCATCGCTTCGTACAGCCGGCCGGTGCCTGTTCCTTCTTGAAGAGATACGTGTCTCCGTAAGACGTCACCGACTCGCAGGTCTTCCCCGCAAGCCAGAGATACAGATCCATATCGTGGCAGCATTTCTGCAGGATCATGGGGCTCGTCTCCTTTGAATTGGACCAGTTCCCGCGCACGAAGCTGTGCGCCTGATGATACCATCCTACATTCTCGGAAGCCATGATGGATACCACATCCCCGATCACACCTTCCTCCAGAAGTTCCTTCACCTTCTGGTAGATGGGCGTATAGCGGAGCACATGGCATACCACTACCTTCCGCCCGCAGCGCTTCGCCGCCTCGGCAAGCCTCTGACATTCCTCCACCTCTGGCGACACCGGCTTCTCGAGAAGGAGATGATACCCCTTCTCAAGCGCCGCGATGGCATGCCCTACATGCTGCCGGTCCTGTGTCGCGATGACCATGACGTCGGCAAGCTTCTCTTCGGCAAGCATCTCCTCCGCACTGGAGAAACAAGCTTCCTTCGGCAGACGGAATTCCTCTGCCGCAAGCGCAACCTTCTTTGGATCGATATCCGCCGCCGCAACAATCTCCATCTTATCCGGATAAAGCATCCCGATCTTCCCGTAATTATCTCTTCCCCGGTTCCCCAATCCGGCTATCGCAACCTTAATCGGCCTACTCATATCCTATCCCTCTTCCTACATCTCGAGCAAAAATGCTTTGTAGCCTTTGTATGCTTCATATACATCTGCCTTGCTGGTCACTTCCCACGGCGCATGCATGCTTAATACCGGTACGCCGCTGTCGATGACTTCCATCCCGTAATTCGCCATGATATAGGCGATCGTTCCGCCTCCGCCGACGTCTACCTTGCCAAGCTCCGCGAACTGATACGCCACCTCGTGGTCCTCCATCGCTTTCCTGATCCGCGCCAGATATTCGGCGTTCGCATCATTGGAGCCGCCTTTGCCCCTGCTTCCGGTAAATTTATTAAATACCAGACCCTTCCCGAAGAAGGCTGAACTGCGCTTCTCAAATGCCTCTGCGAACATGGGGTCATACGCCGCGCTTACATCAGAAGAAAGCATCCTTGAGTTCTGCAGCGCACGTCTTACCTTAAGCTCAGACTCGCTTCCCTCCAACGCGATCATTTCCGCGATCACATTCTCGAAGAAACGGGAATGCATACCGGTCGCCCCTACGCTTCCGATCTCTTCCTTGTCCACCAGGATGCAGCAGGCTGTCTTCTCCACCTCTTCCACATCCAGGATCGCGAACAAAGATGTGAACGCACATACCCTGTCGTCCTGTCCGTACGCCAGTATCATACTCCGGTCGATTCCGCAGTCTCTTGCCCTTCCCGCCGGAACGATCTCAAGCTCTGCCGACGCGAAATCATCCTCTTCCATATCATAATATTCCTTGAGGATCCGCATCACATTAGACTTCACGGCTTCCTTCTCTTCTTCATCCAGATCCTTGTCCTGCTCAAGCGGGCAGCTTCCAAATAAGATATCAAGCTTCTCCCCCTCGATCACCTCGTTGGCCTTCTTCTCCATCTGCTTCGCCGCAAGGTGAACCAGCAGGTCCGTGATGACAAATACAGGATCCTCATCCTTATCCCCGATATTCACCTCAGCTGCCGTTCCGTCCTTCTTCGCAATGACGCCATGCAGTGCAAGCGGGATCGCAACCCATTGGTATTTCTTAATCCCGCCGTAATAATGCGTATCCAGATACGCGAATTCATCATTCTCATATAACGGATTCTGCTTGATATCGATACGCGGAGAATCAATGTGCGCCCCTAAGATGTTCATCCCTTCTTCGAGCGGCCGTTTCCCGATATGGAAGGCCGCAATGGCCTTGTCCATGCACACCGCATACACTTTATCTCCGGCCTTCAACGGCTGTCCTGCCTTGAGAACCGATTCCAGAGACTTGTATCCCTTCTTCTCGATCCTGTCAACCGTAAGCTTCACACACTCACGCTCCGTCTTGCCCGCATCCAGACACGCCTTATAATCATCGCTGATTCTCTCCAACTCCCCGCGCGCCGGTGCGTCGTATGATTTCCATATATTTTCCTTGCCCATATCCTGACTCCTCCTTAGATTCTACCCTCTCCTTATTTCATCTCTTCTCTTACTTCTTTGAAGCACTTCACAATAAAGTCTATATCCTCTTTTGTATGGCTCGCACATACCTGTGTACGGATCCTTGCCTTCCCCTTTGGAACCACCGGATAGGAGAACGCCACCACGTAGACACCCTTCTCCATCATCCGCTTCGCAAATTCAGCCGCCGTCTTCTCGTCATACAGCATCACCGGCACACACGGATGCGTTCCCGGAATGATATCGAATCCATTATCCACCAGTTTCTTGCGGTAATAAGCTGTTACTTCCTCCAGATGATCCCGAAGCTCGGTACTCTCATCCAGCATATCGAATAATTCGATACTTGCCCCCGCGATCGCCGGCGCCAGGGAATTAGAGAACAGATACGGACGGCTTCTCTGGCGCAGAAGGTCAATGATCTCCCTGCGGCCTGACGTATACCCGCCGGACGCTCCTCCAAGAGCCTTGCCCAGGGTTCCCGTGATAATATCTACACGCCCCTGTACGCCGCAATACTCCGGCGTCCCGCGCCCGGTCTTGCCTACGAATCCAACCGCATGACTGTCGTCCACCATCACCAGCGCATTGTACTGATCCGCCAGATCACATACACCTTTCAGATTGCAGATGATCCCGTCCATAGAGAACACTCCGTCCGTCGCGATCAGCTTGATCCTCGCACCGGCCTCGTCCGCCTCTTTTAGCTTCGCCTCCAGATCGTCCATATCGTTATTCTTATAGCGGAACCGTTTTGCCTTGCACAGACGGACACCGTCGATGATGGAAGCATGATTCAGCTCATCACTGATCACAGCATCGTCTGCCGTCAGGATCGTCTCAAATAATCCTCCGTTCGCATCAAAACAGGAAGAATACAGGATCGTATCATCCGTCCCAAGGAACTCGGATATCTTCTTCTCCAGCTTCTTGTGGATATCCTGTGTTCCGCAGATAAACCGCACGGAAGCCACTCCATATCCCTTCTCGTCATAGGTTCTCTTCGCAGCCTCGATCAGACGCGGGCTGTCCCCCAGCCCCAGATAATTATTCGCACACATGCAAAGAAGCTCTCTTCCGTCCTCCAGCTTAACCCTCGCACCCTGCGGTGAGACAAACGGGGCCTCGCCCTTGAACAGGCCTGCTTCTTTGATTCCTTCTACTTCTCTGGTATAAATACTTAAAATATCATCTTTACGTGCCATCTTAATATCTTCTCCCTCTTTCTCTATTCTTAATCATTCACATGCGCCCAATCAAGGATTACCTTGCCCGACTGTCCGGAAATCATCGCCTCAAAGCCCTTCTCATAATCCTTGATATCAAAATGATGTGTAATGATCGGGGAAATATCCAGCCCCGCCTGGATCATTGTAGACATCTTATACCAGGTATCCCACACTTTTCTTCCATAAATTCCCCGGATATTCAGCCCGTTAAAGATCACCGTCTCCAGATCCACGACCGCGTCCGTCCTTTGAAGTCCAAGCAGCGCAATATTTCCGCCATGCTTCATATTATGGATCATATCGTGCAGCCCTGCCTGTGACCCGGACATCTCAAGCCCCACGTCGAATCCTTCCGTCATACCGATATCCTTCATCACATCCGCAAGCTTCTCTTCCTTCAGATTCACCGTCCTTGTAGCTCCAAGCTTCTCGGCCAGTTCAAGCCTGTAAGGATTCATATCGGTCACGACAACATGTCTTGCCCCTGAGAACTTCGCGATCGCCGCTGCCATACATCCAATCGGCCCTGCTCCTGCAACCAGCACGTCCTCCCCAAGCATCTCATAAGACAGCGCCGTATGGGTTGCATTCCCAAAAGGATCGAAGATCGCATACATCTCCTCCGGGATCGCCGGATTACACGGCCATACATTGCAAGACGGGATCACCAGATATTCCGCAAATGCTCCGTTGCGGTTCACACCTACACCCTTCGCATCCTTACAGTTCTCCTTGTGACCCTCCAGACAGTTCCTACATTTCCCACAAGTAATATGGCCTTCCCCGGATACCAGATGCCCCGGCTTAAATCCTCTGACTCCGTTCCCTACCTCAACAACTTCACCCACATACTCGTGTCCGGCTGTCAAGCCAATCGGGATGGTATGCTGCGCCCAGTCGTTCCACTGATAAATGTGCACATCTGTTCCGCAGATTGCCGTCTTCCTGATTTTGATCTTAACATCATTCGGACCCACCTCCGGAACCGGCACTCGCTTCAGCCACAACCCTTCCTGGGGCTTCTCCTTCACCAGCGCCCACATCAGTCCGTCGTTCTTCTCACTCAATTCTATATTCCTCCTGTTCCTGCCGCCTGTCCGGCAGCATTCTATATGATGCCATTATAACACTCACCAACATTGTATACAATGGATTTTAGGGTATAATTTAGGGACGCAGCAAATTACCATTCACTGCGTCCCTATATAGAATATTACCATTCGAATTTCTTAGCAAAATACGCATCCAGATCTTCGATCTTCACTCTCTCCTGCTCCATCGTATCACGGTCGCGTACCGTTACCGCCTGGTCTTCCTCAGAATCGAAATCATAGGTCACACAGAACGGTGTGCCGATCTCATCCTGACGGCGGTAGCGCTTGCCGATATTGCCGCGCTCATCATACTCACAGTTATACTTCTTAGAAAGCTGTGCATATACCTTCTCGGCGCCTTCATTCAGCTTCTTGGACAGCGGCAGGACACCGATCTTAACCGGTGCAAGCGCCGGATGGAAGTGAAGGACCGTTCTCATATCGCCGCCTTCAAGCTCTTCCTCATCATACGCGCTGCACAGGAACGCAAGCACCATACGGTCCGCTCCCAGTGACGGCTCGATTACATACGGAATGTATTTGATCTTCTTCTCGTCATCAAAGTATGTCATATCCTGCTTGGAGGTATTCTGATGCTGCGTCAGGTCGAAATCCGTCCTGTCCGCGATTCCCCACAGCTCGCCCCAGCCAAACGGGAATAAGAACTCAACGTCTGTCGTAGCCTTGCTGTAGTGGCTTAATTCTTCCGGTGAATGGTCGCGGTAACGAACCTCTTCTTCCTTAAGGCCCAGCGCTTTAAGCCAGTCAAGACAGAACTGTTTCCAGTATGCAAACCACTCAAGGTCTGTATCCGGCTCACAGAAGAACTCTAACTCCATCTGCTCGAACTCTCTGGTACGGAAGGTAAAGTTACCTGGTGTGATCTCATTACGGAAGGACTTACCAACCTGGCAGATACCAAACGGGATCTTCTTCCTGGAGGTACGCTGTACATTCTTGAAATTAACGAAGATACCCTGGGCAGTCTCCGGACGCAGATACACGATGCTCTTAGCATCCTCCGTAACTCCCTGGAAGGTCTTGAACATCAGGTTGAACTCGCGGATCTCCGTGAAATTATGCTTGCCGCAGGTCGGGCATGGAATCTCATGCTCCCTGATATAAGCCTCCATCTGCTCATGGCTCCATCCGTCAATGCTGTCTCCGATATCTATGTTATTCTCATGGGCATAATCTTCGATCATCTTGTCCGCACGAAAACGCTCATGGCACTCTTTACAGTCCATAAGAGGATCACTGAATCCACCCAGATGTCCGCTTGCCACCCAGGTCTGAGGATTCATCAGGATCGCACAGTCCACACCTACATTATACGGGGACTCCTGCACGAACTTCTGCCACCACGCCCTCTTAACGTTATTCTTCAATTCCACTCCAAGGTTACCGTAATCCCATGTATTGGCAAGCCCGCCATAGATCTCAGACCCTGGATAAACGAACCCCCTGGTTTTCGCCAATGCTACGATCTTGTCCATAGTCTTTTCTACCATATCTCTTCCTCACCTTCTTTTATGATTTTCTTATTATACCGTCAACCCCTCTTCTTTTCAAGTATTATTGTACAATTGTTTCCAGGATTTCCAGTGATTTGAAATGTTTTCCAAGATACCTGGCAAGATAATCCGTCACGAGTTTCCCCAATTCCTCTAAGACCTCGTCCTTCACCACGAAGGTATAGAGCTTCTCAACCGGCGATGAGATAATGTATTGAAGCGTATATAACGTAGACGTCAGAAGCGTCCTTCCGTCCGTGCATTTCCCCCGGCACCGGCTGCATATAAGGCCGCCCCGTTCTACACTGAACACCTGTCCCTGCTCCGTCGATCTGCAGCAGACACACTCGAACACCTGCGGCCCTTCGCCGTTGACCGCGATCGCCTTAAGCTCGTATATGTACCGGATCAGCCGGTTGGGGAGCTTAGGGTTCACCAGCGCCCGCATGGTCTGGTACAGAAGCTTAAGAAGCGCCGTCTCATCATTGGCCTCCCTGGCATAATAATTGGCAAGCTCCATAAAGTAGAATCCGTAATACGCGCCCTCCACGTCCAGCCGAAGCTCCTGAAAATAATTGGAAATAGAGGCCGACACCAATGTATATGATGTCCGCCCCTCATAAACGGTAAATTCCCCGAAAGAAAACGGGCTCGTCACTCCCACCAGCGCGCTGTTCGGCTTCCTCGCCCCCCTCGCAAACGCCGCGATCTTCCCTCTCTCCTTCGTAAGGACAACTATGCGTCTGTCGTATTCACCAACCGGTGTCGCTGCAAGCACCATGCCGGTTACCGTAATCTGATTCACCGCTTTCCCCGCTTTCATAATGGTCCATGACCTGTTTGCAGATCGCCATCCCTTTATAATACAGATAGTCCTTGATCTTCCCCGACTCAAGGAACCGCTTCCAGTAATCTTCTTCCATGATGTCACCTCATCCCTGACAAATGTCTTTACAAGATTAGGTTGTCCCGGAAGCACATTATTTTATTCTTCTTCCCGATATCCAAAATTTTTCATCAGGAATTCACTGTCACGCCAATCCTTCTTTACTTTGACCCAAAGCTTGAGATTCACCTGCATTTCCAGCATTTTTTCAATCTCATACCGGGCGGTGCTGCCGATCTTTTTCAACATATTTCCTTGTTTGCCAATAATTATCCCCTTGTGGGAATCCCGCTCACAGATAATCGTCGCGTCGATATGCATGACTTTATTCCTCGTCTTCATCCGGTCGATCGCAACCGCGATCCCGTGGGGGATCTCGTCTTCGAGGCAGTGGAGCGCCTTCTCCCGGATCAGCTCTGCCACGATCTGACGCTCCGGCTGGTCCGTAACGGTCTCTTCATCATAGAACTGCGGCCCATAGGGAAGATACTTCATCACAACCTTAAGCAATTCATCCGTATTATCTCCGTTTCTCGCAGAGACCGGGACGATCTCTGCGAAATCATAGATATCCTTGTAGGCCGCGATCGCGGGAAATACTTCCTCCCGCTTCACACTGTCGGTCTTGTTGATCACAAGCACCACCGGCGTCTTCACCTTCTTAAGCTGCTTCGCAATATGCTGCTCGCCCGCTCCTATGAACGTGGTGGGCTCTACGAGCCACAGTACCACATCCACCTCGTTCAAGGTCCTCTCCGCCACATTTACCATATATTCTCCAAGCTTATTCTTGGCCTTATGGATCCCCGGGGTGTCAACGAATACGATCTGCCCTTCTTCAAGGGTCAGAACCGTCTGGATCCGGTTGCGGGTGGTCTGAGGCTTGTTGGACGTGATCGCGATCTTCTGGCCGATCAGATAATTCATAAGGGTAGATTTCCCCACATTGGGGCGTCCGATCAGCGTCACAAAACCTGATTTATACTGATTCTTCATAGCTTCTCCGTTTCCCGTTAAAAGTTTGTCACAGTCTTGAACATCTCTTTGTTCTCTTCTATCTTCTCCTCGCTTCCGATCACGCAGAACTGATCCGCCTTAAGCACAGCCTCCGCCACGCGTGAAAGCGCACGGATATCCTCCTGCCCCGCATCCAAGATCTGGTTCCTCTCCTCCCGGATCATATCGGCGCTCACTTTATTCATATAGAGGTTCATAGAGCGTTCGCCCTTGATCATCGGAGTCATAGGCTGATCGATATTACTCATGGTTCCGATAATATATTTCGTCATATCGCGCTCGCTGACGGTAAAGTTCTTAAGATAATCCACGACGCCTTCGTATACCTCCACCGTCCGGCTGAGGTTCGGATCACGGTAAGAGACAAAATATCCCTCTCCGATCCTGTTGAAGCTGCTCATACAGCCGTAAGCCCCGCCTTTCACGCGGATATTCTGCCACAGATAATCGTAGCTTAAGATCACCTTCAAGATCTGGAGCGCGCCGGTATAGGACGCTCCATGGTCGATGAAGTTCCCGGTCCTCGCAACATACTGCACCTTGGACGCCGTCTTGAAGCCCTCATTCTTCTTCTCGCAATGGATCACACACGGCGTCTCTTCCGGTACCCCCTGATACAGCTTCTTCTTCATCTCCTTGATATACGCTTCCATTCCCTCAAGGCCTTCTCTGGAAGCCGTGTAGCTGATCATCATATTGTCCGGACGGAAGAGCTGCTTCGCAAGGCTCTCAAGCGCCTCTGTAAGATGCCCCTTCTCCTCGTCAAAATGCTCCTCTATGCGTGCAACCGTCTGGTAGAACTCAATGCCGTTCGTCATATCCTTAAGCTTCGCCGACGGAGACGCGTAAGACATGGCGCGAAGAGCGGCCGTGGTATGTCCGGAGGACTGGAACCGCATCAGAAGCCTTGACTTCACCATTGCCAGGATCTCACGGAGCCGCTTCGTATCGGAGAGCTTTGACGCCGTCAGGATCTCGCTCATCATGGCAAATACGACCGCAAGCTTCCCGTACAGCGCTTTCCCCTTGATCTCGAATGTGGCCTTAAACGCTTTCTCCCGGATATTGGTCACATCCGTGTAGAGCTCCAGCGATGTGCCGATCCCGCCGGTATGCATGTTGATCTCGTTAAACAGCTCCCCGTAGCCGTAATTCTCCGTATCAATGATCCCAAGCACCGACTGCAGGATCCCCACATAGGGAAGCAGTTCCTCCCTGACACCAGAGATATCGAACAGCACGTCCACATATCCGATCCCGTTCGTCTCGATCTCGTGGAACACCACCGGCACGCCTGCAAGCGTCATCTCTTCATTCACGATCGGTTCGATCTCCCGGGAAATATCTTCTCTTCTGAGCACCGGTATCCGCTCAAGATCCTCTTCCTTCTCAGGCTCAGACTGATATTCCTCTAAGCCGGCAGTCTTCCTCACCAGCTCTTCCACCTCGTCGGCCGTAAGGCTTGCCTTATACTCCTGAAGCTTCGCGTCAAGCAGGGCATCCATCCGCGCCGTGCGGCCCTTCTCCGGTTTCACAATCACCACCGCACCGTGCGTATTGTCAAGAAGATATTTCCGGATCAATCCTTCAAAATACCCGGTTCCCACTTGTTTCTTCAAGAACTCAAACGTCTCCAGCGCTTCCACATGGATAAACGGCTTCTCCTCATCATAGAGCCAGCTGTCCATCATCTGCAGCCCATACATCAATCCCTTTGGGTAATTCCCAAAATCCGCCTCCCTGTAACGGAATTCATGATAATTAAGCCCCGCTTCCAGCGCCTTCTGATCGATACCATTCTCCGCGATATCGGACAATACCTTCTCGACCAGGGCGATAAATTCTCCCTTCTGCTCCTCGTTGGCATTCTTCGCGATCACAGAGAAGATCGGCTGATAGATCCCGTTATCATAGGATCCCATGATATCCTTCCCAATCCCGGCATCCGTAAGCGCCGTCTTAAGCGGAGCCCCGGGCGCGGACAGAAGCGCATAATCCAAGATCTGGAATGCAAGATATAACTCCTTATCCAGACTGGTCCCGATCACCTTATTATAAGAGAGATAGGTGTTATCCTCCTCTGACTCCTCGCTTGCGATCGAATAGGAAAATGTCTTCTCAAGCATTTCCCCAAAAGGCTCCTGATAACGGATCTCGGAATCCACCGTCCTTGCATCGAAATCGCTTAAGTATTCCCGGTCAAGCCAGTCAAGCTTCTCCTCCATATCCATATCCCCGTAGAGGTAAATATAGCTGTTGGACGGATGGTAGTATTTCCTGTGGAAATCCAGGAATTCTTCATAGGATAGCTTGGGGATCACCTCCGGGTCGCCGCCGGATTCATTGGCATAGGAGGTATCCGGGAACAGGGTATTGAGGATCACCCGGTCAAGCACCCCCTCCGGCGAAGAGAACGCTCCCTTCATCTCGTTGTAAACGACGCCGTTGTACGCAAGCTTATCCTCCGCGGAATCAAGCTTATAGCTCCATCCCTCCTGGCGGAAGATCTCTTCATGGGCATAGATGTTCGGGTAGAGCACGGCGTCCATATACACGTGCATCAAATTCTGGAAGTCCTTGTCATTGCAGCTTGCCACCGGATACACCGTCTTGTCCGGATAGGTCATTGCATTCAGGAATGTGTTGAGCGATCCCTTCACCAGTTCTACGAAGGGATCCTTCGCCGGGAAATTCTTAGAACCGCACAGCACGGAATGCTCCATGATATGCGGAACTCCCGTGCTGTCACTGGGCGGTGTGCGGAATCCAATGCTGAATACCTTGTTGTTGTCGTCTTTCTCTATCAAAAGAACCCTGGCCCTGCTCTTCCTGTGCCGGAGCAGATATCCCTTCGCCTGGATTCCGGTCAGTTCCTCTTCCTTCAATACCTCATACGTCTTCAAGTCTCTGATACTCATCTGCTATTCTCATTCTCCTTTCGATTTACGATTGCGATACGCTCTATTACACATTCTATCCAATTTTTCGTAAGTCTACAAGAGGAATGTGAGAAAAATGTGGGGATAATCTATTCTACAATCACTTCTGCGGTGACGGCAGCTTTCTCGGCAGCCTTCTGCATATCCACCACTCCCGTGTCCAGGCGGCTTTTTTCTATTTCCAGGTCAGCGTCCATATCATCAAAAACAAAGATGTGCAGCTTGGAAAGTTCTTTTCCGTCTACGGCGGCTACGGATTTGCCGGTTTCTGCCGGGTTGGAGAAGAGCAGCTCGCCGTCCTGGCTGCAGATGACAGTATTCCAGAACTGGTAGGTCTTTCCGGCTTGTTCCGCGTATTCTTCGTAGGATAGACCGAGATCTCCTTCTCCTCCTGTCTTCTCTTCTGTCAGTGCGTCATATTCTTCTCTGGTGACCTCTCTCTCGGTAAATGGTACGTCTACATAGGAGACTACCTGGTATGGGGATACGAATACCTTCTCTATGGTGTATCCGTTGCCGCTTACATTCACCGCATATTCCTTTGCCGATTCCGTATCTACGGAAAATGGAATGTCAAAATCCCACCTGCCGTCTATCCGGTATGACTCGGAGATGTCCTCTGCGTCTGCCATCGTCACGTCGTCCCAGCCGATACTGGATAACCGGAGGCTTAGTTCTCCTTCTGCCTGCTCGTAATCTTCCAGATTCAGCTTCAGCATGCCCACGAATGTATGGTCGTCGATGACCTTGCCCTCCAGGTTGTCATTCATCAGGCTGTGAGCTTCCCCCTCCCCGGACAGGTTCCATTCTCCCCTGAGATACATCATCCCGGCCGTGGCACGGCTGTCGTCGATGTAGTGTTCCGGCATGTTCTCAAGACCGCCCTGTTCCACCTCGACCTGCGCGGTCAGGAACACCGACAATCCGTCGCAGTATACTTCGGATGCCGTGACCTCGATCCCCGCATCGGACTTCACGATTCCGGGAGCGGCAACCGGATTCCCTTCCTGCTCTTCTCCTGTCGCCTCCGCAAGGATCCCCGCTTTCTCGCTGTAATTTCCTGAGAATGGAATGCTGTCCTCCACCTCCTCGAATATCTTCCCGATAAACGGAAGCTTCGCAGCCAGCGCAGGGTTGGAGATACACAGAGTGGTTCCCGCTGTAAGCGCCACCGCCGCTGCCGCCGCGTACTTCCGCACGCGCCCGCTGGCTTTGGGAACATCTTCACAATCCGGCAGATCGCCGAGTACATAGTCTAACTTCTTCCATACCTGATCCGGTACTTCCTGATCTCCTCTTATCTTATCCATCATATTCTCCAACTGACTCATAACAGCATCTCCTTTCGTTTCAGGTTCTTCTCGTTCAATTGATAAATGACCGCCTGCGGCCTCTCACGTGTATACTGCATCTCCATCCGGTCCCTTGCCGTTGCGAGACGTCCGCTTATGGTCTTCTCATTTACCTCAAGGATCTCGGCGATCTCCCGGATCTTGAATCCCTCTACATAATACAAGATCGTTACAACGCGGTATTTTTCCTCCAGACATTGCAGGAATTCCTTCCACTCAACCGCCGCATAGCTCTCTTCCGCCGCGCCTTCCTCCGGCAGCACTACCTCGGAGACCATACGGCTTCTCTGTCTGTAGATCTGGTTGCAGTGATTGATCAGAATCCGCGTCATCCACGTCTTGAAATACTTGTCTTTCTTCAATGTGCCAAGCTTCTCCCAGCATGTCAGAGCCGTTTCCTGAATCGCGTCCGCCGCGTCTTCGTCATTTTTCAGGATTGCCTTCGCTACCTTGTACATACTGGGAGTATGCATTCTTATCAATTGCCCGAAGGCTTCTTTGTCGCGCTTTCTTGCCTGTCGAATCAATATATCCATAGTGCATCCTTTCCAAGAGTTTTGGGCCCTCTCTTTTTTATTCTACACCTATTAGATGGATAAACCGGTCATTTTCCCCGAAAGAATTACAAAATATCAAAAAAGCCCTGCGAAGAAGCTGTTCGCCTCTTTGCAGGACTCTTATCATTTATTTTTCTTCTGTAATCTTCTGGATCATAACCAGCGTTCCGACCATCAGTACAATTCCGATTGGAAGACAGATGACCGCATTCTTCACAAATCCGGCGATCAGGTAAGTCACAAACGACACGCCCGCAACCGTGACCGCATATGGAAGCTGTGTCGTTACATGGTTCACATGGTTGCACTGAGCGCCTGCGGACGCCATGATCGTAGTGTCAGAGATCGGTGAACAGTGATCGCCGCAGACCGCACCTGCCATACATGCAGAGATGGACATAATCATCATCGTCTCATTGGTTCCTGCGAATACAGCTACCACGATCGGGATCAGGATTCCGAAGGTTCCCCATGATGTACCTGTCGCAAACGCAAGGAAACATCCAACCAGGAAGATGATCGCAGGAAGCAGATTCACAAGCCCGCCTGCCGCAGAATCCATCACACCTGCAACATACTCTGCCGCGCCAAGGCTGTCTGTCATCGCCTTCAACGTCCATGCAAATGTCAATATCAGGATCGCCGGCACCATCGCCTTGAAGCCGTCCGGAACACACGCCATGGATTCGCTGAACTTCAATACCTTTCTCACCGCATAGAATACGATCGTAATAACCAGCGCAAAGAAGCTTCCAAGCATCAGTCCGACCGACGCGTCACTGTTGGAGAATGCTTCCACGAATCCGGCGCCGCCAAAGAATCCGCCCGTATAGATCATACCGATCACACAGCAGATAATCAGCACTACGATCGGGAATACCAGGTCAAGCACTGTACCCTTGCTCTCGTCCACGTCCTCCTCCGCATTGGCATACGGTCTGTCCGGAGTGGTATAGAGGTCGCCGTCTAACGCATTCTTCTCATGCAGCTTCATCGGGCCATAATCAATTTTAAGGATCACGATGGTTACCATCATCACGATCGTCAGGATTGCATAATAGTTAAACGGAATCGCACGGATAAAGATAGAGAAGCCATCCTCTCCCTCTACAAAGCCTGTAACTGCTGCCGCCCAAGAAGAGATCGGCGCGATGATACATACCGGCGCCGCCGTCGCATCGATCAGATAAGACAGCTTCGCACGGGAAATGTTATGCTTGTCCGTCACCGGGCGCATCACGCTTCCCACCGTCAGGCAGTTGAAATAATCGTCGATAAAGATCAGCACTCCCAGAAGGATCGTCGCAAGCTGCGCGCCTGCACGGCTCTTGATATGTACGCTTGCCCAGCGTCCGAACGCCGCAGAGCCGCCCGCCTTGTTCATCAGGCAGACCAGGATACCAAGCACTACCAGGAACACCAGGATACCTACATTATAACCGTCTGACAGCACACCCACGATACCGTCCTGGAATACATGTGTGATTGTCAGCTCAAATGTAAATCCTGAATAGAACAATCCTCCAATCAGGATCCCGACAAATAGTGAACTATATACTTCCTTCGTGATCAGCGCCAGGGCGATCGCAACGACCGGCGGCACCAGCGCCCAGAATGACGCATACATCTTCGGCACATACTCTGCTTCCTCTGCCGCAAACACCGTCATGGAACTGCACGCCAGAAGGCACAGAAGTGCAAATACACTTAAGAATACTTTCTTCTTTCCTCGCATTGTAAAGATTTCCTCTCTTTCCCTTCTTAGTAAATATAAAAATACCATGAACAACGCTTACCGGGCGCGTTCATGGCATAACATCCGCATGGCTCTCCAATGTCCCGGGACAGTCCGCCAATCGAATCTCTTCCATCAATCTACAAACTCCCAGACAACACATGTAGCCGTATCTTTCTTCTGCTCTGCACAATCTTATACCTATGATAGCGCTCCACTGATGTGACAGTCCGCAGCATCTTCTGCCTGCGTCCCAGGAGTGTGATCCGGGATATCCAAAGAACGGTGACCCTTTTGTTCCTTGTCTTACACTCCTTCGGCGGTCTCCCCTTTCTGCCAGAACAGTCTCCCGAACCATCGTCCTGACCTACTCATGAAACCCGCGCCTCTATCAAGTCCGTTTATTCACATAGTGCATTTATATCACTTTTCGGAAGGCTTGTCAATCATTTTCCTATATTTCTACATTTTACCATCGCCTGCTTCTGAAAAAAAGCAACACCATAATAGTAGATCTGCTCGTAACCGTACAACCCCTGCGCATATTTTCTTCGGCTGATCTGATTAAGCGCTTCCTCACAGTCCGCTTCCATATCTGATTCATGGCAAGATCTCTTCGCTTCTATAATAATCGCCCTGCGGTTATCGTCATCCTTCAGCAGAATATCCGGTCTGCCAAGCCCTTTCTCCTTATTGGATTCCACTTCATACCCCAACCCCACGAATGCACCGGCAAGAAAAGCGTGATAATAATCTTCATGATAATCATGATAGCTTATGGTCTTCCACAAGAGGTCCGATATCCTCCTGGATGCCTCTTTCTCATCACGATTCCAGAGTGCCTCCATCATGGATCTCTGCGTATTGTTATCTACCGTATTCTTAAAATATGTCACCACCGTATCTTCGAATATAGACGCAATCTCCCGGTTCGGTATCTTAAGACTTACCGTCTCTCCTTCTTCCCTGGCATCCGCTTTCGTGAGATATCCTGTCATCAGGAGCACGCTCCACAGATTATCTTCGGAAGAATGAAGGGTATCATAAGTCAGCTGATCTGTAATCGTCTGAACGACCGTGCCGCCATTCATAAGAGTCTCAAATTTATTTTTTACCCTGAAATCCGTTCTCTTCACAAAGGTCAGAAGGATCCCGTTATGGCTGGTGAATTTCCAATAATTCTTAGGTTTCGCATCCTTTCTTTTTCTTAATGCCGACACATAGTTCATCACATCCCACGGGCAATAGACACGACTATCTCCAAACACGTACCCGTCATACCATTCCTTTATTACATCTGCCTTATCCGCTCTGTCGGCAGCCGATAGAAGCTTTGCCACTTCACACTCCGAGAAGCCAAAATATCCCGAAAAATCCTCATCCAGTACAGAGTAAGAGACAAAATTATTGGTACCGGTAAAAATGCTTTCTTTTGCTATATGAAGACACCCTGTGACAACCGCAAACTTGAGATATTCGTTATCCTTGATCGCCGTTCCCATGATACCTCTGACCACGTCTAACATAGCTGCATAGAAATGATTCTGTACCGTATCCTTCTCGCTTGCCTTCGCAAGAGGTACATCATATTCATCAATCAGAAGGATTACCTGCCTGCCATACACGGCCTGCATCATACGCATGATTGTTTTCAGAGAATTCTTCACATCAGCTCGGGTTCCGTTCTGCGCCTTTAATCTTAGAAAGATATCCCGGTCATCATGATCGATAGAGCCATGCTCCGACAGATCAGAATACTCTTTGCATACATCCGCCAATCTGGCTTTGAGCATATCATATGCATCATTAAAATCTTCCGCCTCAATGTCCTTGAAGGAAACAAAGAGTACCGGATACTGATTCATCCATTCGTTACAGAATTCTCCATGTCCGGTAATCTTAAGACCCTCGAAGATCTCTGTGCTGTCCTTTCTTATACTGAAGAAGTTCTCCAGCATGCTCATCATCAGTGTCTTGCCAAACCTGCGGGGTCTGGTAAACAGAGTTACTTTATTGTCTGTATCATGCACAAGCTCATATATGAGCCTGGTTTTGTCTACATAGTAGTTGCCTGAATGACGCAAGTCAGCGAAGTCCGACTTGCCGACTCCTATCTTAACATCCATGGGAGAACCTCCTTTCATCAGTTTGATGATCTGACTTATGTATGCTTTAAATGTGATCTGCAAACACAGGTCTTATTATCTCCATGGTCATCATCGTACCACAGAATATTAAACACCCTTCCGGTCATATAACCATAAATCCTATGATTTCCAGTCACTCTTAATGATATCAGTGATTCAGCCTCAATAAATCGATTCGCAAGTCTATCTTGAGCAATTTTGCTCAACTCCTCGACATTTATTGAATGATTTAGCTTTTTATCTCTTACAAGTATCTCATTCCAGGTTTGGCTCTCCAAAGCTTTTATTCTGGGAAGTATTTCGTCCCATATCAATTCCCCAATATGTTCCTGTGTAAATGGCCACATCTCCTGATCAGAATTTGCGAAAGTCCATGCCGGATTCTGTGAATAATATTGCTCAGGATCCCCACCCTGAGCAATGCTTTTCCCCTTTGGAACTTCTTTTTGTCTGATTCGCTTATCTTTCTTAGAGCCCGCCATAATACAACGCCATACTTTCTTTTGTTATCACATGATTGCAGCCTGCTCCGGACGGAACACCCTCTCTGGCCTTGATCCAAGGATCCTCCATATGAGTTAACTGACTCAACCACTGCGCATTGTGACTTCCATAGTGTTCTAAAACCCTGTCAATAGTATCTCTCTGCTCGTCTGAAAGATTCCCCTCTCCACCAGTCTCATCACTCGCACTTACAGAGTATCTTCCTTGTGTTTTATAAAATAATTCAGGACAAACGGGACCATTGGCCCAAGCCTGAAAATCCTCATCAAATAAAGGAGAATCATCCCAAACAAGAGACCAGGCCTGAGAATAGTAACACAATTTCTGAAGTTTCATCGTAGACATTACTCCAGACTGCTCTAAAATATATTGGGCTGTGTCAAATATATTTGCCATGATATTCCTCTCCTTCATATTTTTGTTTGATAATAATATACCACAAAATAGCTCTCCTGAACAGCAGAAAACTGAAATCAGGCAAAACTAAAATCAGCAAAAAAGTATTGACATATGGATGAGAAAGTTCTGTATGGTTATGAGATGATACCTGGAGATTTTAAAAGAGCAGATTCGATGCAAGAAGGCACTTCCGCTTGCACCCCAGTATTGAGGATCAGATAACAGATTATATGGCACAGGGAAAGCCAAGGTCAGATGCAGAGGAAGAAGCGATCCAGCAGATGGGAGACACTGTAGAAAAAGAGCCGTGCACCCCACACGACTCTTTTTCAATCCTTCCTTACTTCTCAATCAGAAGCCACAGCACCGTCGCTTCTTCCCCGGAATCATTCCTGCTGGAATGCGTCTCCCCCGCCGGAATGAATGAAGCTTCCCCCGCTTCAAATTCATTGACCACGCCGTTGCTCTCACATTTCATACGCCCGGACAAGATAAAACCATACTCATCTCCTGTGTGGGCCGCCGGCGGCACCACCGTTCCCGGCGGAAATACCGCGCATCCCATGGACACCCTGCCGTCCGTCGGACACACCTCGCCGAAGAAATCCGTCATCTTCACTCCGTCCTCCCGGACACGCTCTATCATCTCTTCTTTTCTGCGGATAATCATCTGTAACTTCTCCTCTCCCTGCTAATTACACAATGCCTCATTAACGCCTGACTTCCCTCACCTCAAAAGTCTCCGGATCCACAACCACTCCGTAATCTTCTTCCGCCTGCCTCACGGAAATATACTCATTCTTCACATCCCATGCCACACTCTCCGGATCCCGTTCCATCGGATCGCCGTATCCGCCTCCGGTACAGGTCACCATGCGGACCGTGTCATTCTGGTTCAGCACTCTTCTCGCCACGATCCCCATCGGGCCTTCCGTCGCGCCGTCCGCCTTGTGGAATTCGAAATAATTGTAAGAGCCGTCCTTACCGCCTGCCGCTCCCCATGCCGGGAACTTGTTCCTTCCAAAGGACGCCGTGAATAGCTGACCGTCCGTCATCGCACGGTAGGTCCGCACCGCACCGCTTCCTCCGCGGTACTTCCCCGCTCCGGCTCCGTCCGTATGCAGGCTGTACTCATCGATCATGATCCCGTAACGGTTCTCCGCCATCTCCACCGGCACATTGTAAGTCTCGCCGTCGCCGACGCAGAACTGCCCTACTTCTCCGTCTTTGCCGTCGCTTGCGCCCCAGCCGCCTCCGGTAGGCTCTACGATCAGGAATGGCTCCCCGCTGCCCTGCTTCGTTCCCGCAAGGACAACCGAACATACCGATAACATATGCCCTGCTCCCAGCGCCTCCGGGAATACCGGAGCCAGAGCCTTCCATACAATATCGGACGAATAGATCATACTCTCGAAATAGCAGGACGTTGGGGCAGGCGCATGGCACCGCAGGACCGAACCATCCTCCGCCAGAATCCGCATCGGCTCGAAGACGCCGTCATTTACCGCAAGGGCAGGACCAAGGATCGACATATAGATCACCTTCACCCCTGCACACAGAGAACTGTAACCGGTATTGATCGGGCTTGCCACCTGCGGGCTGCTGCCGGCAAAATCAGCGATGAATTCGTCCTCCGTGATCGTAACCTTCACCTTCAGCTTCACCAGATTGCCGTGCCCGTCGTCGTCCATGTACTCTTCCATCTCCCAGCTTCCTTTCGGCAGCTCCTTGATCCGGTTATATGCGATCATCGCTCCCTGTCTCAGAAGCCGTTCCATAGATTCCTTCACGACCTCAAGGGAATACTTCTCACACAGCTCGCCGATCCGCTTATATCCCGTCCGAAGAGACGCGATCTGCCCCCACATATCGCCCTCCGACGTCTCCGGGAAACGCACGTTGCTCTTGATCATCTCCAGAAGCGGCGTACAGATCTCTCCCCTGTCAAGAAGCTTCACGCCGGAGAATCTTAATCCCTCCTGGAATACCTCCGAAGAATCCGTGGTAAATGAACCTGCCGCCATACCTCCGATATCCGACCAGTGGGCTTTATTTCCCACAAAGGCAAGCAGCTCCTCCCCGTAAAATACAGGCATGACCATTCCGATATCCGACAGATGTGTTCCCCCGCCCATGTACGGATCGTTGATCAGATACACATCCCCCGGATGCATATTCTCTATGCCGTATTTGTCGATAATCTCCTGGATCATCGGTGCGATCAGGCCGATGAATCCGCATGCGCCGTTCCCCTGCGTCAGAAGCCGGCCCTTTGCGTCCGCAATACCGCTGGCATAGTCCAGGGTCTCATAGATGATCGGGCTCATGGATGTCCTGGCAAATGCGTAGAACACCTCGTTGCTGACTGCGATCAGAGAATCTTTTACGATATCTAATGTTACCGGATTCACTTTTATCTCTGCCATTATTCCTGCACCTCCGTTTCAATGATCAGATTGCCGTATGTATCCACCGTAAGCCGCTGCCCCTTCGCCGCAACCGTGGATGCCGCCGTCTCCTCTACGATCACAGGCCCTTCCAATATCACGCCGCTTCCTAACTTCTCCCTCTCGTAGATCGGCGTATCAAGCCAGCCCTCATCTGTGAAATATACCTTGCGTGTCTCTTTCAACGCGTCCTCGATCGGTCCTTGCTGCGGCTTAATCGGCGCAAGCTTGGGCTTCATCAGACGGCCATAGGCAACCAGATGGAGATTCACGATCTCTGTCGGTGTATCCTGCAGGCGGAACGTGTAGAAATGCTCATGGGTATCATGGAACCTGTTCACGATCTCTTCCTTTATCTCATCCGTCCACGGCACCGGCGGCACCTTCACCTTTACCGTATGCTCCTGTCCCATATACCGCATATCCGCAATAAAGTGGAAGATAATCTGCTCCTTGTCCACTCCCTCTTTCGCAAACTGTTCATATGCCTCGCCAAGAAGCCCGTCCCACATCTGGTTCAAATCTTCGGCACTGACTTCGTTCATCCGCCGGATATTGGTCTGGATATAATCATGGCGCACATCCGTCATCAGCATCCCCCACGCGGAGAATACCGGTGCAGCGATCGGCACCACCACTTTACGGATATTCAGTTCCTTGGCAAGATACGCACAGTGCATGGGTCCGCCGCCGCCGAACGCAACCATCGTAAAGTCTCTGGGATCATAGCCCCTGCGCACGGAGATCAGCTTCAGGGCATTGAACATATTGGCCTCCGCGACACGCAGGATGCTCATGGCCGCCTCTTCCACATTCATGCCGAAGGCATCTCCTACCTTCTCCTGAATCGCCGCCTTCACTGCACTAAGATCCACCTCATTGTCGAAATTCTCAGGCGACAGCCGCCCTGTCACCAGGCAGGCATCCGTTGTCGTCGGTTCCGTTCCGCCGATACCGTAGGCAACCGGGCCCGGAAGCGCACCCGCCGACTGAGGGCCGACCTTCAGAGAACCGGCCTCGTCGATCCATGCGATGGAGCCACCGCCGTTTCCGATCTCAACGATATCCACCACCGGAGCCATGATCGGATAACCCGCATAGCTCTCCGTCCGTTCGATCCGGTACTCCGTCGTCACCTTCACCTCGCCGTCGTCGATCAGCGAGCACTTCGCCGTCGTTCCGCCCACGTCAAAGGCTATGATATTCTTCTCCCCGATCACCTTGCCGAGAATCGCGGAACCATATACGCCGGCAACCGGGCCCGACTCTACCATATTGATCGGCGTCTGCTTCGCCTGCTCGAATGTAGTCGTTCCGCCGTTGGACTGCATAATATATTCCTTGGCGTCGCAGCCGATTTCCTTGATCCGGCTGTCCAGACGGTCCACATACGAAGACGCGACCGGCATCACATAGGAATTAAGTGCAACCGTCGAAGTCCTCTCGTACTCTCTCCACTCTCTCGTCACCTCGACTGAGGAGGTCACGAATACCTCCGGCCACAGTTCCTTGATAAGCTCCACGGTCCTTCGTTCATGAATATCATTTGCATAGGAATTGATATAACATACGGCGATCGCTTCCACTTCTTCCTTCTTGAAATATTCCACCGCTTCCCGGATATCTGCTTCCTCAAGATCTGTCAGAATCTTCCCCTCAAAAGACACACGTTCCCGTACTTCCTTCCGCAGATATCTTGGAATGAAAGGTCTTGGCTTCGCGAACACCATATTGAACAGATCCGGACGGTTGCATCTGGCAATCTCCAGCACATCCCTGAATCCCTTCGTCGTGACAAGCCCTGTCTTCGCTCCCTTGCGCTCGGTCAGCGCATTGATGATCGTCGTCGTCCCGTGGATGAAATCGGTGACCTCCTCCGGCCGTATCCCGCTCTTCTTCATTACATTGATGACGCCCTCTTCAAAATTCGGCGGCGTCGTGTGGCTTTTGGTCAGAACCGTCCTGCCCTTGTCATCTACGGCAACCAGGTCTGTAAATGTTCCGCCAATGTCTGTTGCAACTCGCAAAATAAATCCCTCCTTTTTTCAAGATATCTGTTTCAGTTATTTAGAATTCAATCCCCCGCCCCAAGGCGTCCTTAAGATACGTGTTCACCTCCTCAAGCTTATGGACCATCTCCATCTTCTCTTCCCAGTCTTCCCCTTCCATCTCTTTGTTCACCAAACGCTGCTGAATCTTCTTGATCTCTTTGATCATCTCTTCCGTCATAACCTTTACCTCCCTTTGATCTGTCCTGTCGATTGATTATAATAATATTTTAACACACAATTCATGACTTTGGGTAATAATTTTATATACAAAAAGCCGCATACAGAGGTATTGACCATATCCCGTTCTCATCGCCAAAATTTTTTGCCGAAAATCTCACCGCCCGGTATGGATGATATTTCTTTATAAACTGTGACAAACTTTTTGATCTGACATGTTCTCCTTTCTTCACCTCAATACCGTATACCTTCTGATCTTTCATGATCACAAAATCCAACTCTGCAGAATATTCACTGGTCCAGTAATATAAATCATAGCCATTCGCCGTAAGCTGCGTTGCAACATAGTTTTCCGTCAACGCACCAAGAAACGTATTCCCTTCCCCCGATAATATGATATGATACGGCAGCGCCGATTTCATTGTCAGAATTCCCGCGTCACTCATATACAATTTAAAAGAAGCCAGATCCGCATACACCGGTATCGGCTCATATCCATGCTCTATTTTCTGGCATTTGATCACAACGCCTGCCAGATTCAGCCACTCGATAGACACCCCAAAAAGCGCCGTCGTTCCGCCTTTCTGCACTACTTTGTATTGAAACTTCTTATTTTCCTTGGCAAGCTGAGCCGGAATAGAATTATAACAAGCTCTGATCTTAACGCTATCCGTATTAGCAGCATATTTGGCCATATCTGCAATATAGTTATCTACGATCTCACTCTGTACCTCTGTTACATCCAATAATCTCTCCGTCTCCAAGTATCTGTTGATCACTGCCGGCATTCCGCCGACAATAAGATACTGCCTGTAATATTCCATCGCTTCCGCATGCAATCCCTCCGGCATAGATGCCATTTGCTCAAAGCATCTTCTGATTTCTGCAGCAAGAAATTCTCTCTTCACGGCCCATAAGAACTCTTCAAAATCCATCGGATACAAATCTATCGTTTCGATCTTCCCAACCGGAAAAGAATATTGCTTCCTGTTAATGGCAACACCCAACAGGCTTCCTGCTGCCGCAACGCAGTATTGGGGAAGCTCTTCATAAAAATATTTCAGAGACGTCAAAGCTTTTTCGCAGGCCTGTATTTCATCCAGAATAATCAATGTGTCCTCCGGCACGATCCTGTCTTCTGCGAATACTTCCAAAAATTGCAGTATTTTTTTCGGCTCTAAATTCTCTTCAAAATACGCCCGGACTTGCCTGTTGATCTCCAGGTTCACATACACAATATTCTGAAAATGAGCCTGACCGAATTCTTTCAACAAATACGTCTTTCCTACCTGCCTGGCTCCGTTTAGTACCAGAGGTTTCCTGTTCTTTCCTTTTCCTTTCCAATTGATCAATCTCTGCATGATTTTTCTCTTCATATACAACCTCCCTGTATACTAAAAAATACCTAAAGTGTATAGCCTATCCATATAATGTCATATAAAAATTTTTAAGTCAAGAAAAATCATAAGATTTTGATTTTTCTTGACTTAAAAATATATTCAAGAACAATAACCCTTTCATGACATAATTCAGACATTCTGCGGCAATGCGATTGTCCTTTTGCCGTGAAACTGATATTATAAAAAGGTATGTGACCAAGTTGGTTATGATATTGCTTACGATATAAGAAAGGAATAACTGATATGGATTATTTTAGTATAGGACTCAATATTTTCTGCCTGACCGCCCAAAGTATCATGCACATCTGCTTTTGTGTAAGCCTTACCGGGAAGAAACTGAGGATCTGTCATTTCGCCATATATATTTCCCTTTTCTGCATTTTAGACTGGCTTGCAAATAAGTTTACCTTCCCGTGGGGGATCGCTATCGGGATCGGAGTGCTCATTTTATATGGGGTAAACCGTCTTATTCTGGGTAATCGCCCCTCTTCGTCCTGGACCGCGGCAATTCTCGCCTGTTACATCTCCCAGTTTTCCTTTGGGATCATCAATTCAGTGGAGTCGGTGATATTTCCCCATGTGACGAATCGCCTGCTTTTGTACTTAATCATCATCGCGGCAACGGCAGCCTCTCTGGTTATAAGCATTGTCTGTTATACAATCGTAGTACGATCCATATCGCCGGAAGAAATCGATCACATGACGAATGCAGGTTGCCTGCTGGTCCCGGTTCTGTTCTTTTTTACCGCAGAAATGTATATTATGCAGACCTCTTATACACAGATTCCCTGCGTCACCTCATCTCCTGACCTTCTATTGGAGAACGCCGGAAAACATACGGCGCTGCTGTTCCTGCAAGCCCTGGGGCTTGGAGCCTTACTCTGCACCCTGTACGCCTACCGCCACCTCTGCCGCAGTTTAGAGACCAAAGCCGAGATGCAGTCTTTGTCCCAGGCAGTCCAGGCACAAAAAATATATATTGCCGAGGCACAAATGCGCTATGAACAGACCAAAGCATTTCGCCACGATATCAAAAATCACCTCTCTGTATTGAGCGGTCTGCTTAACAACAGCCGACTGGAAGAGAGCAAAGCCTACCTGCAAAAGCTGGGAAATGCTTCAACTATATTGTCGTTTCCTTACCAAACCGGCAATCCGGTGGTAGATATATTGCTGGGAGAAAAATTAGAGATGGCAAAAGAAGATGGAATCGCAACTGAGGTTTCGCTGCTCCTTCCAAGCCCTTGCGGAGTAGATAATTATGATTTGTGCGTGATTTTTGCCAATGCTTTGGATAACGCGATCTGTGCATGCCGATCCATTGAGGGAGAACGGTCAATCCATATCCGCGGAGAGCGGCAGGGCGACTTCTACATGCTGGCATTTGAGAATACCTGTTCGGATCATCCGATTCCCCCGGCAGGAACCGGCCTTTCCAATATCAAAGCTGTAACAGAGAAATACCACGGCGCAATGCAGACGGAGAAAATCGAACAGCAATTCTCTCTGAGCGTGTTGCTAAACATCTCAATACATCCAGAGAACATTTCATTACAAAAGCCTTGAAATTCTTTTAAAGGACAGTAAACTGATGATAGCAATATCACTTACTTATGGATTGGAGGGACCTATCATGCATCCTATTTCTGGAATAAGCTCTAACGCAACGCAACCGTCCGTACCGATCGCCGGTGCAGACGAACGAAAAAAGTCCAAGCAGCCCGAAACAGAACCCCAAGAGCGCCGTCAAAAACCTGTGACGGATGAATATATTCCGGAGGAAAAACCGGAACCGTCAGGGCGTTATTCACCGGGCAAAAACGAGAAACACTGTACCTGTAATACCGACAAGGTTGATCGTGAGATTGAAAGACTGAAGAAACAGAAGCAAGAGCTGGAGCGGCAGATTAGCAGGGAAACAGATGAAAACAAAGCAGAAGATTTGAAAGCAAAATTGGCACAGGCAGAAAAGGAATTGCGCCAAAAGGACAACGACACATATAGGCGGCAACACGCTACATATACATTCTCCTAGTACACCGAACGGCAGTTCTTGAGAAATCAAGAGCCGCCGTTTTTAGATCCGATAGCGATACTAAGGATCTGCGATAAAAAACCGCAGACAAAGACATCGGTTATTGCTAAAAATATGAAATAGGTTATAATAAAAGGGAACATAATGAGTCAAATAATCCGGAAAGGACCGCGTGAGATCAAATGGCAAAATATTTTAACGTGAACGGCACCTGCAAGCCGAACATGCATTATATGGTCAATCTTGAGCCAAAACTGAAAAAAATAAAAGTTATGATCGACAACGGACAATATTTCACCATAAACAGAGCACGCCAATATGGCAAAACCACTATTTTGCGGGCACTATCAGAATATCTGAAGCATGATTATACCGTAATAAGCCTTGATTTTCAGAAAATGAGCTCTTCAGATTTCGAATATGAATCCGCATTCGTACGCGGACTCGCAAGAGAGATTGTGAAAAGAATTCGTCATACACCGGATATTCCAGAACAAACAGAACACCAATTGCTTGCGCTGATCAACGCTCCTTTAAAACAGCCGAAGTTAGCTGAGATATTTGACTGTTTCAGTGATTGGTGTGAATCATCCTCCAAACCGATTGTACTTCTCATAGATGAAGTTGATACTGCAGCTAATAATCAGATTTTTCTTGATTTTCTTGCACAGTTAAGAGCTGCTTACCTTGACAACGATATTACACCGACCTTTCAATCCGTGATCCTTGCAAGCGTTTATGATATTCGAAACATACGCAGAAAACTTCGCCCTGACGAAGAACACAAAATGAACAGTCCATGGAATATTGCTGCTAAATTTCGCGTAAATATGAGTTTTTCGCCAGAAGAAATTGCAGGAATGCTTAAGGAGTATGAGCAGGATCATCGTACTGGAATGGATATTGAAACTATGTCTGCCTTAATCTATGCCCGTACGTCCGGCTACCCTTATCTCGTTTCCAGTTTGTGTAAATATCTGGATGAAGAGATTGCCGATACTGCAGAATTTCCGGATAAGGGTCAAGCCTGGACAAAATACGGATTGATTGAAGCCGAAAAAATATTAGTGACCGATAACAATACCTTGTTTCAGTCGCTTACAGCAAAATTGTCAGATTACCCGGAGCTTCGCTATGTATTGCATGATCTTCTCTTTACGGGCAGACCGATTCCATATGTTCCGCAGAATCCATACATCGATGCTGCCGCAATGTTCGGTTTTATAAAGAACGATAACGGCACCGCTGTTATTTCTAACCGAATCTTTGAATCCGTATTATATAATTTATTTATCTCTGAAGAATTTGCTACAAGTAAAATGTATGACGCAGGTAACCAGGATAGAAATCAATTTGTTGTCAACGGGCATCTTGACGTCAGAAGAATACTTGAGAAATTTGTAGAGGCATTCAATCACCTTTACGGAGACGCCGATGAAACATTCTTAGAAGATACCGGCAGACGCTATTTTATGCTATTTCTAAAACCGATTATCAACGGAACCGGGAATTGCTATGTGGAACCTGAGACTAGGAACCGGGAACGTATGGATCTGGTAATCGACTACCGAGGCGAACAACATATCTGCGAGCTCAAAATCTGGCGCGGGAACGCATACAACGAACGGGGCGAAGAACAGCTTTCCGGATATCTGGATTATTTCGGATTGAAAAAGGGTTATATGCTCAGCTTTAATTTTAATAAAAAGAAATCAATTGGTGTGAAAGAAGTGCATCTGGGAGACCGGGTTTTAAGTGCATCTGGGAGACCGGGTTTTAATTGAGGCAGTTGTTTGATGATAAATAGCCCCCTCACAGTTCCTTATTCTGGAGGGGGCTTCATGAGAGGATTTCACTTACTGCCGTCCTCCCGGTATGCAATGATCACTTCATAGATCTTATGTCCATTATATTCAATTTCCTGATTTTCTCTTGGTGTCTTGAGATTCTCACAAAAACTTACCAGATATCCCTGCTCAAGCCCCCTGGCATCCAGATATCCCGCCAATTGCGCATATCCGTCTCTTTCCTTTTTTGCACCATGCCATAATTTTAATTCTACAATGAATTCCTCTGACCCATAAAACACCTGGATATCCATCCTCGTATTCTGCCTGGTCTGAGCCTCCACAGCATAATGCCCGGTTCCATTGATGATCGGCCGCAAGAAGCTCAGGAATAGCAGCCTGCCCTGCCGCTCAATAAACCGCCCGTCTTCCTTTCGATACTCCGATTTTAAGAACGCTGAAAAACGCTCCAATACCAATCTCATATCGAGTCTGCCGTCTCGAATATACTGCGATTTATCGGAATATTTGGGAAGCAGCAACTCCTGTGTCCTGCTTATAGAAATTAAATACTCATAAATATACGTCTCAAATATCTGATTCGAAATACTGACCTGCCCTTTTGTTTTTTGAAAGATCCCATACATCACTCCCCGCGCGATCTCCGGATTAGATACCACAAAGGGTACGGACTCGCCTTGGACCAGCACGGTCTCAACCAGTTTTCTAAAGTCCGGATAATTCTCCAAATTCTTGATTATATCGTCAAATAATGTATTCGTTCCATGAAGCAAATCCTTCACCGCAGTCTGAACCCCGCTGATCGTCCAACTTAACTCTCCTTCATCTATTCTTTTACAAATCCAGCTTACAAGAAACGGATAACCGCCTGTGTATGCATAGATTCTCTCTGCTATGACATGGATATTCATTCCTGTCTGACAATCTGCCTCATACTCTCTCAGCATACTTTCGATCTCTCTTACAGAGAATCCCATTTCCACATTAAAATCTGCCGCGATGTTCCAAGGACTATTATATTTCCGATTTTCTTCCTGCCGAAGCTTCATTTTCAGATTCTTGATATCATGCACACCAGCCAAGATCACACTCTTGAACGTATAATCACGTCCTGCATTCCTTCGAAGATATTTGGTACGAAGCAATCCCAAAAATAATAAAAACAATTGATTATCAGCCACTCTGTCGACTTCATCTGCCATCAGGATGATCTCCCTGTCGCTATTCCTGCACAGTTCTGTTATCCTCCTGTTCAGATCTTCCATCGGCAGTGTCTCAGAAACAGGCTTCCTCCATTTTTCAAGCAATGTATCCGAAACATTCTCGGATACCAACCGGTCTTCAATCTTACTGACCAGCCCCAGTGCCAGAGAATACATAGATACAAAACAATCATCCGAAGCTTCAAAACTGATGTCCAATACAATATAATCTTCTCGTAATCGATGATATAATAACTCCAATGTCGTTGTCTTCCCGTACTGGCGTGCACAATTCATTGTAAAATATGCCCCGCGCTTAATATATCTCTCTATAATCTGACTGACTTTTTCGCTGGTATCTACCATATAATGCAGCTTCGGAATACATAACCCTGTTATATTGAATTCCTTATTCTCCGACATGCTTTCACTCCCTTCGATGACTTTACGATTATTATACCTTCTCTCCTCCTATCCTACAAGTTCAAAAAAGAGGGCCGCCCGCCCTCTTTTTATAAACATATCTTATTTTACCGCACCGGCAACCACGCCTCCGATAATCTGCTTCTGGAGTACCACATACAGAATCAGGATCGGCACGACGCACAGCAGAAGTCCTGCCATAATGGTTCCGTAATCCGCCGAATAGGTCCCGTAGAAGCTATAGGTAGACAGCGGCAGAGTCAGTAGCTTCTTATCCGTCAGCACCAGAGACGGAAGCAGGAAATCATTCCAGAATGCCAGTGAATTCAGAATCACCATCGTGGATATGATCGGTTTCAAGAGCGGAAGCACGATCTTAAAAAATGTCTGGGAATGGGTACAGCCGTCAATATACGCGGCCTCCTCAAGCGCCATGGGCACATTGCCTTTGATAAACCCATGGAACATGAACACAGACATCGCCATCGAGAATCCGGTATGCATAAATATCAAAGTAAGCCTGTGGTTCAATATATTCAGCGTTCCGCCGTAGATACTGACAAGCGGGATCATGATCGCCTGGAAAGGAATGATCATGGACGCTACCATAAGGGCAAATGTAAGCTTCGAGATCCCGTTATTGTGACGAACAATATAGTATGCAAGCATTGCCGCAAACAGCGTCACAAGTACCGTTGCCGATACGGTCACAAGCAGCGAATTCTTAAAAGCATTGATGAAATCCATCTGTGTAAATGCCTTAACAAAATTATCAAAGGACAGTCCCTTTATAGTGAACAGCCATGAAAACGGACTCTTAATGATATCTCTCTTCTGCTTCAGAGAATTGATCACTACCATGATAAACGGGAACATATATGCTATGAAGATAATGACCAGCCCCGCCATTGCAAGCGCATTCATCACTTTTCTCTTCGTACCGCCGACTGTTGTCTGTTTCATTATGCTTCCACCTCCTGTTTCTTCGTTAAGTAAACTTGAAGACCGCTGATCACCGCAACGATGATAAACAGGATCAGCGCCTCCGCCTGGCCTACGCCGAACTGCCTTGACGTGAACGCCTTCTCATACACATGCATCGCCGCCATCTCCGTTGTTCCATAAGGCGCGCCCGCGGTCAATGACAGGTTCACATCATATACCATGAACGCACGAGACAGGGTCAGGAACAGGCAGATCGTGATCGAAGACATCATAAGCGGCATGATAATATTCTTAAGCTTGACGAAGCCTGACGCCCCGTCGATGCTTGCCGCCTCCATCACATCCTCGCTCAGTCCCATGAAGCCCGCCACATAGATCAGGATCATATAACCGGACAGCTGCCACACAGATACGACCACCAGCGCGATGAAAGCATTGGTCGGATCAGACAGCCAGGAGACCTCGAACAGCTTCCAGCCCGTACTCTCTCCGATATTTACAAACACTCTGGAAAATACAAACTGCCAGATATATCCAAGCACGATACCGCCGATCAGGTTCGGTGTAAAGAAGCCTGCACGGAAGAAATTCTGTCCCTTGATCCCTCTTGTAAGAAGATAGGCAATGCCAAACGCAAGTACATTTACGATCAATACCACGAAGATCACATACTTGAAGGTAAGGAGCAGCGACGTCCAGAATTGCCCGTCCTGCATCACACCGCCGAAATTCTTAAGGCCGATAAAATTCTTAACCTTCGATACACCGTTCCAGTCTGTAAGTGTCAGATAGACACCATATACAAAGGGTATAATGACAACTGCAAAGAAGCAAAACATCCCTGGCAATGCAAACATGCAGAAATCCTTCCCGTTATTTTTTGATCTCATATTCCGCTCCTCCTATTCCTGCTCATCCCAGTATTCCTGAATAGACTCTGTAAGCTCTTCCCTGTCGCTTCTATCCACAAGGTACTTCTGCATTGCCGCTCCTAATACCGCCCAATGATCGTTCGGCACGATCGCGGATGCATTGAATGCCTTTCCTTCATGGACCTTCTGGTATATGTCCGCGCTCAGCGGATCGCTTGGTTCATATGGGTTATTCTGAAACGGCGGAATGATATTGCAGGTCTTAACAAGCATCTGCTGTCCGATCTCGCTGAACACGATCCAGTTCAAGAATTCCTTCGCAGCCTTCTGCTCCTTCTCTGTCGCGATCTGCCCGTCCAGCATCACCTGCTTGGACGGAGACGCCTGGATCTGCTGATTCACAAAATCATCCTCGTCATCGTTCAGGAAATACGGCAGGAATCCATATTCATCCTCTTCTTCGGCGCCGGCCTCTGAGATGTTCGGCCATGCCCAGTTCCCGTTGAACCAGAATGCAGTCTTACCGTCCGCCAGGTCGATCGCCATCTCATCGTAGTCCGCCCCGAGAGGATCTCCCTTCGCCACGTTGTATTTCTTCAATATGTCGAATGTATCAAGGAACTCTGACAGCCTGTCATAGGATGCAAGGTCAAGCTTACCCGCTTTGATCTTCTCGATCACTTCCTGCGCTCCTTCGCTGGTTCCCTCGTATGTCTCATAGATGTACTGGAGCTGATGGGCGCCGAGCGACCAGTCTTCCTTCGCCATAGATACCGGCTTCTCCATCCCTGCGTCCACCAGACGGTCAAGAAGCTTCAAGAAATCCGCCTGGGTCGTAACGGAATCCGCGTCAAAGCTCTCGCCAAGCATCTCCTCGATCACCGCCTTGTTGTAAATGATGCCTCTTCCTTCGATACAAAGCGGAAAACTATATACCTTGCCGTTCACCTCAGTAATATATCCTTCCGCTTCCTCAACCCACGGTTCCTCCGTAAGATCCGCCGCCTTCTCTTCGGCAAGTGCGATCACGTCCGTCGTGTCCAGAATCGACGCTGTCGGAGGCGTCCCGGAATTATAGAGGCTTACCACCTTCGTATACGGAGAATCGCCGTCCGTAACCGGCATTACTTCTACATGGACGCCGGATTTCTTCTCATACTCGGCTCCCATCTTCTCCAATGCCACCTGGATCTCAGCCTTGGAATTCAGAAGCGTGATATTGGTTCCGCTTAAGGACGAATCGTACTCGAATGTATCCACCGACGTATCGATCGGCACTTCCTTCTCCTCCTCGTTGGGATCGTCCGGATCGCTGGCGAACCCAAAGCGGCAGCCCGTCAGCATGGTCGTCAGCAGTACCGCCGCCAGCACCGGCGGGACTGCCTTTGTCACCAATTTCTTTCTCATGACTCATTCCTCCTGTTTTGTAATATTTGCCTTGAATAACCGGTAAAGTAACCGGTTATTTTATGTGTATAATATCATTATTATATACATCCGTCAATTGTCAAAATCAACTTTGTGAATTCCATCCAAATCCAATATTTTAAAATTGTATATCTTCCACAAAACCGGTTACTTAACCGATTATTGATTGTCTGTTTCACTGGCTTTTGATATACTAGTGTATTATGATACGGTTGAAAAATACCAGAAAGGTTATTGTTATATCAGACATTATGAGACACAAAAAGAATGTTACATTCAACGATATCGCCAAGTACACCCATTTCTCCAAGACTACGATCTCACGGTATTTCAACAATCCGGATTCGCTGACCCTTGAAAATCAGGAAATTATTGCGAAGGCTCTTGTGGATCTCGATTATAAAGAAAATAAAGTCGCACGTATTCTCGCCAACGGGAAGACCGAATTTATCGGCATTATCATCCCGAATCTGTTCTTCCACTATTATTCCGAGATGCTAGACCAGATCCTTGCCACGTACGAAACCTTCGGCTACAAATTCCTTGTCTTTATCGGAAACGGACAGGAGGTAACGGAGCGCAACTATATAAAGGAACTGCTCGCTTACAAGATCGAAGGACTGATTATCTTAAGCCATACCATTCCTTCCAGAGAATTGTCAGAGCTTGGAATCCCTATCGTGACGATCGAGCGCGAGGACAGATATGTATGCAGTGTGAATACCGACAACTACATGGGCGGCTACCAGGCAGCCAGCCTTCTGGCCAGGCATCGCTGCGATGTCATCATTCATATCAATTACATTAAGGCAACCGTCCATTCCGAGATCCCTGCTTACGGACGTATAGAAGGATTTCTTGACTGCTGCAAAGAACACAGCATCCGGCACGAGATGATCCTGAAGGAGATGGATGATACTTACGAATCCACCTCGCGCTATCTGTCAGATGTTCTGGAAAATATTGCCGGGAAATACCAGGGCCTTAAAAAAGGATTGTTCGTATCCAACGATACGCACGCAAACGTCCTGGTCAATCTGCTCGTGAGAAGGCACGGGAAGCTTCCTGATGATTTTCTTCTGGTGGGCTTCGACAATTCGCCGATCTCCCGGGAAGCAGTCATTCCCATCAGTACGGTCGGACAGCAGGTTGATAAGATTGCCTCTGAGGCGGTCAGTCTCTTGGTGGAACAGATGAATGAACGCAAAAAGAGGCGCCCCATTCCGCTTGAGGCGCCGATCCATAAGGTGATTCCACCTATACTTTTCAGACGGGAGACTACCGAGAGGTAGCCTCCCGTCCGGCTTATCTCAGTCCCATGATCCGGAACTCTTCCGCTTCCTTCCCAATCTGGCAGAGCAGCCGCTTCATACCTTCCTCCTTCACATTGCCGTCAAGACTCATGGTAATCTGCTGTCTTCCGTTCTTAATCTCCAACTGCATCCCGCAGATTCCTACCCGGTTCAGCTTCGCCATATTCACGAAAAGATTCAGATCGCTGTTCTCTAAGCTGCAGCTAAAACCGATCTCCACATTTCCATGGTCCGCATCTGCCGAAAGCCCCGCCCTATCAAGCGCATCTGCTATAACCTGCTCCTGCAGACTGCCTAACAGACCATATTCATATCTCCTGCAGACACTCATGAGATGCTTAAGGAATGTTACATACTCCTCACGGATCCCGGCGTCCACGTCCGAAGAACGCCGTTCGATGACCGCACGCTCCCGTTCCGGCACATACACATCCCCGCCCAAGACAGCCTTCACCTCTGCCACATGCTTTGCGCATTCCATCCTTCTGATAAATAACGGCTTGATTGCACTGTCAATGGAATCAATCTCTACACGGATTTCCTCTAAAGTCATATCTCTTATACTCCTTATCGAATAGCGCTCTACATATTCATCCGCGCAACAACCTCTGCCGCTCTCAGGCTTCCTGCCACGCCGCCGATCCCGGTCTCGCGCAGGCTTACATCCATCTTATCTCCGACTTCCTTCATCGCATCGATCACCTGATCCACAGGGATCTGACTCTCTATCCCGGCCAACGCCATATCTGCCGCCGCGATTGCGTTGAACGCTCCTCCAACATTTCTCTTCACGCACGGAACTTCTACCAGGCCGCCCACCGGATCACAGACCAGTCCCATCAGATTCTTAAGCGCCATCGCACAGGCATGGCCGATCTGGGCCGTACTTCCGCCCTTAACATGACAGATCGCAGACGCCGCCATCCCGGAACCGGAACCCACCTCGGCCTGACAACCGCCGGACGCGCCCGCAAGATACGCACGGTTGGCAATGATCTGCCCGACTCCCGCCGCAACATACAGCGCTTCGATCATCTTCTCTTCCGGAACGTCATACTCTCTGTAATAGGTCACAAGAACTGCCGGCATCACTCCGCAGGCTCCCGCCGTCGGCGCCGCAACGATCCTCTTCATACAGGCATTGTTACAGCCCATCTTCAGCGCATTACTCATGACCTTCGCCATAAAATCACCGCACAGGGTATCGCCTGCCGCCCGGTATGCATCGACCAGTCCTCCCTCTTTGCCCACCATCCGGCTTCTGGACATAAGCTCTGGGTCATAGGCGTCCAAGCCGTCCAGCATCGCCCGCCACATGCGCTTCATCTCTTTCCAGGAATCCGCTTCCGTCACACCGCGTTCCTCCGCATCCTCAAGCTGTACCGCCTTCCAGAATTCGATTCCTTCCTTCCCGCACCTTGTCTGTGCTTCTTCCATTGATTGATATGACATATATTCTATATCCTCTCTTTTCCATTTTCTCGTCAATTAGTTCGCCAGCAGGAACTTCACCCTGATGATGCCCTTCTTGCTCTCCAGATCCCCCATGGCCTCTCTGGGTACAATCTGATCCGTCTCAACCACCATGACCGCATAACCTCCCCGCTTATCGCGGAACACCTGCATGGTAGCGATATTGATCTGCGCATCACTGAGCGCCGCCGCTACCTCCTTGATCCTTCCCGGCTCGTCCACATTACGGATGATCAGAGTATTGCTCTCTCCGCTGAAATTCACATCAATCCCATCCAGCTTGCAGACCCGGATCCTTCCGCCCCCGATGGAGTACGCCTGGATCTTCATGGTATTCACCCCTTCGGCATCCATGATGATCTGTGCCGTGTTCGGATGCGCTTCCTTGATCTCCCTTGGCTCAATGATGAATTCCATCCCCTCTTCCTTCGCGATCTTGAAGCTGTCCGGAATCCTCATGTCGTCCGGCTTCATTCCCAGAAGCCCCGCGATCAGCGCCTTATCCGTCCCGTGTCCTTTTCCCGTCGCCGCAAATGAGCCGTGCAGATATACGGCCGCCTTCTCCGGCTGTCTTCCGAAAAGCTGTCTGGCGATCATTCCGATCCTTGCCGCTCCCGCCGTATGAGAACTGGATGGGCCTACCATAACCGGTCCTAAAATGTCAAATATACTTCCCATTCTTCTCTTCCTCTTTCTTCTTCATAGTTTGACATGTATCTTCTTCTATTATACTCGCAGCACCAATTGTTGACAATCTGCAAAGCATAACTTTTTATTATTTTTATATCCATCCGGCATCCATCCGCATACAATGCAGTAACTACTATAAATATGACAGAGGGACGATTATTATGTATATGATTCTACCTTGTATCCTGTTCCTGCTCATCATCTGTTCCTTTCTGATGATATGGCGCAGGAAATGCATCACCCGGAAGATCTGCTGTATGCCTATCCCCGAGAAGCTTAAGAAACTAAATGAGCTTACGCATCCTTTCGGCTTCGAATATCTTCTGTCACAGGACATCTTTACCTCCTGCGAAGATGCCTGGCAGAGAGACTTAGGCTACTGCGGGTTCTACGACCGCCATGCCGCTGCCTTTGGTATGGTGCTCGACTGTGAAACCATTTACTTTGATTACGAGGGCTGTACCTGGCTCATTGAATTATGGAAGGGGCAATACGGTATCAATATCGGAGCCGAGATCGGAATCTACCGGGCCGACTCACTTGTTCCCAGGAACCAGCGGCGTTCTACGCTGTTCCACACCGTACCGGACGAAGACCTGCCGTTCTTCGAATATACTCTGTACCGCGGGGATACTCCCCTCTACCGGATCGCTAAACGTCATTGGTGGCTGACCGGATTCCGTATGGGTGAATACAGCGAACCCGACGATCTCTTCTTAAGAACCTCGATCACCTTCCCGTCAACAGAGATGCAGGTCGCATTCGTGAAAGGCCTGATCGACCGCAATTACACGCCCGAAGAGATCTGTATCCACCGTCAGGAGGTTTCCTTCAGCCTCACTGTGCCGCACACCAGACAGCCCCGGAAAACACGTTCCGTCCGTGCCGCCTACTCCCAGTGGAAGAACCGGATATTCCTCAGGCTGTACTGCCATGTCACCAAACATTTCTGTCTGACATTGGATAAATTACTGTATCTGTATGAGTACCTGCCGTTCGCATTCCGCCATATGCTGCACATTCGTTCATCCCGCCGGACACGCCGGCTTAAGTTCCGGCAAGTCAGACACCTGCGCCGCAAGAAATCTGGGAGAGGACACAGACATGTCTGCTGACAGTCGGTTAAACGCCGCCTTCGCACATGCTCCCGCATTTCCCCTCTGCCGCTCCTCCCGCTATGTCCTGTTCAGCGATTGCCACAGAGGATGCGGCACCAATAACGATAATTTTCTGAAAAACCAAAACCTGTACTTCGCGGCCCTGCAGCACTATTATAACCGCGGTTTTACCTATATCGAGCTTGGCGACGGCGATGAGCTGTGGGAGAACCGCTCATTCGAAGCGATAAAAGGAATCCACAACAATACCTTCTGGCTGCTGTCACGTTTCTATCAAGAAGACCGGCTGATCATGCTGTACGGGAATCACGATATCGTCAAACGTAAGAAGACATTCGTCCGCCGCTCCTGCTCTTCCTACCTCTGCAGCACCAGCCAGGAACGAGAACTGTTCCCCGGTATCATCTTCTATCCCGGGGCAGTCCTCAAGAATACCGACTGGGGCAGGGATGTCTACCTGACCCACGGCCACCAGGCCGACTTCTTCAACAGCGTCCTGTGGCGCACGTCCCGCTTCCTGGTCAGATACATCTGGAAACCGCTGGAATCTACTGGTTTCCTGGATCCTACCAGCGCCGCGAAGAATAACACGAAGAAGAAGAAGGTGGAACGTACCCTGACCGAATGGGCCGGGAAGAATGACTGCATCCTGATCACCGGACATACGCACCGTCCGATGCTGGACGAATCCGTCTCCTACTGCAACACCGGGAGCTGCGTGCATCCCCGGTGCATTACCTGCATGGAGCTTGAACAGCTTAAGCTATCGCTGGTCAAATGGACGCTTGGGACACATCCGGACCGGACCCTCTATGTGGCGCGCGAGGTGTTGGCCGGTCCGTTCTATCTGAGGTAAAGAGCTGTTAAGTCTTCCCGCAAAAATATCATATCAGCCCCATGCTCCTCAACAGATAGAGCCACCCGGTCAGTGTAAATGCGCTGAATAAGGTTGTCAGCATCACGACACTGGAAGACAGCACACCTTCATGCCCCATATTCTTCGCCATCACGAAACAAGTTACCGTGGTGGCCGAACCAAGCATAACCAGGATCGCCACCAGCTCTTCTTCCCGGAACCCCAGCCTTACCGCAGCCGGGAGGAATACCGCACAGAATCCGATCAGCTTGATCAATGCCGCCGTAACCGCAGGCTTCACTTCGGCAAATGCTCTGCGAAGATCGAATGCCGCACCCATCGCCATCAATCCCATCGGTGTCGTCACTCCCCCGACGCTCGATATCATCTTCCCCATGATCTGCGGTATGGGGAGACGAAGCGCCGACCACAAAAGCCCCGCCGCGATCCCAAGGATGATCGGATTCGTCACGATTCCCCAAAGCGTCGTCTTCATCACATCCCGGTCAAGGCCCCTCTGCCCCGGCTTGAAAAGCGACAGGACAAGCACCGCCATCACATTATACAGCGGAACACTCCCTATGATCATAAGAGGCGCCATCCCCGCCGTCCCGTAGATATTCTGGATAAACGCAATCCCAAGAATCGCCGCACTGCTCCGGTAAGACGCCTGAATGAATTCCCCCTGAATAGATCTGTCCTTCCACAGAAATGATATGCCCGCCGACACTGCTATGCTGATCACCGTCACTCCGAAGCAGAACGATACAAACTTCATATTCCACACCTGGGCAAAATCTACCGCCGCCAGATCCCCGAACAGAAGGACCGGCAGCGGCACCCGGAACACGAACCGGTTCATCTTCGATGCAAATTCATCATCCATCCACCCGATCTTATGGAGCAGATATCCCAGAACCATCATCAGGAACACGGGAACCGTCGCATTCAGGCTGAATATTAAATTCTCCACTATGATCATCCCTTCCTGTAGTCTAATGTCTGCATGATATCCGTCAACCGCAGATCGTCATAATTCCTCATACGGCTGTGCGCATCACGTAATATACTTGCGTATCCTGGCATACGCATGGTAAAGCTCCTCGTAGGTCACCCGGCAGTTTGCCGGACTCGTAGACGGCAGTATGACCGCCTCTATCCCTGTCTTCGGATAACAATAGCGCTTATATAACTGCCCAGCCTTCGTTCCCGTCGTATAGACCGCCCGGATATCAGCCTTCTCCAGTATCCGGCTTAGATCATTGGGCACCGGATTGCGGATACTGCTGTCATCCGCGCCCTCTATCTCACACCCCGCCAGTACATCCCACACTGCGATCTTATTGCGCAGCGCAAATGCGATCTTATCCTCCCGCGTAACCGGTAAGTCTTCCCCGCACACATCCGACACCACCTTCCAGAAGCGGTTACGCGGATGGCCGTAATAGAAGCCCGTCTCCCGCGACTTGGGCGAAGGCATGGTACCCAGCATGAGGATGCGCGATTCTTCGTTAAATATTGGGGCAAAATTATGTGTTACTTTCATCATAATGAATACCAATCGTTTCTTAAAAGCTTGCTACTCCCCTTGTGGACAGTATAACAACTTTGGAATGTAGATTCAATGGGAAAATTCTTAGTTCAAGTCCACACCTTCACAGCCAAATCTACATAACCGATTCATTATATCCGACTTCATCTAAAAAACTACCGGCTTTTTTCTCAGATCATTTCAGCCAGACCATTGTAAATATTTATTTCATGTGAAAAAATAAACTTTCATTGTATATTTCCTCTCCGCGTATTATAATAAGGAAGCACACTAATATGTGCAGCAACAACTGTACTAATCACAAAGGGCGACACCTGCGTGAGAAGGCGCACAGATTCCGATTCATGAATGATCAAATATAGGGGTAGGGATATTCTACCCTTTTCGAACCTGACGCCTGTATGTGTCAGGTCTTTTTTTACCCTGATACCACGGATAACACAATCAACGATCAATCTTCGATCACTGACAAGACATGAGGTGATATATGAGAAGCAACTTCACGATGCCAGATAATCTGAAGCATCTGATTGACAAATTAAACGATACCCGGCAACTGACGAAAGACGAATGGATCCGCCTGATCACCGGGCGCACCTCTGATCTCGCAGAGTATCTCTTCTCCCTGGCAAGGGAAGAACGGCACCGCCATTACGGGCATGACGTCTATATCCGCGGACTGATCGAATTCACCAATTACTGCCGGAACGATTGTCTCTACTGCGGCATCCGCAAGAGCAATTCCCATGCCAGACGCTACCGGCTCTCGGAAGAAGACATTCTCTCCTGCTGCAAGGCCGGATATGAATTGGGATTCCGTACCTTCGTGCTGCAGGGCGGAGAGGATGCTTATTACACAGATGAGAAAATAGTCTGTCTGATCCGGCGTATCAAGGAGCGATATCCTGATTGTGCCATTACTCTTTCTATCGGAGAGAAAACTTTTGACAGCTATCAGAAATTCTTCGACGCCGGAGCAGACCGGTATCTTCTGCGGCACGAGACTTATAATGCAGAACACTATTCCCGCCTCCATCCGCCGTCCCTCACCGCAGCCCACAGACAGGAATGTCTGTGGAACCTTAAGGAGATCGGCTATCAGGCAGGAACCGGGTTCATGGTGGGATCTCCATATCAGACCCCGGAGCATCTGGCAGAAGACATGCTGTTTATCAAGAAACTGAATCCGCAGATGGTCGGCATCGGACCGTTTATCTCACACCATGACACGCCGTTTGCAGACCAGGAATCCGGCACCCTGGAACTGACCTTGTTCATGCTGGGGCTTCTAAGGCTTATGCTGCCGAAAGTCCTGCTGCCGGCAACCACGGCCCTTGGGACAATCCATCCAAGAGGGCGTGAACTTGGTATCCTTGCCGGAGCCAATGTGGTCATGCCGAACCTGTCCCCAACCGATGTCCGTAAGGATTATCTGCTGTATGACAACAAGATCTGTACCGGAGACGAGGCTGCCGAGTGCAGGAAATGTCTGGAAGAACGCATGGAATCTATCGGATATCATGTAGTCACTGCCCGGGGTGACTCCCTGAATATAGAATCTATACAGAACATTGCACAATAGCCCGATTCAAAAATTTGCAGCCGCACAGGCTGAAAATATAATAATACCAGGAGGAATTGAATGATGTATGATGTAAACTCAAAAAACCCGGAAGAATTTATCAACCACGAGGAGATTCTCGATACCCTTGCCTACGCGGACGAGAACAAGAATAATACCGCACTCATCGAATCTCTGATCGAGAAGGCAGCGCTCAGAAAGGGCTTATCCCACCGGGAAGCATCCGTCCTTCTCGCCTGCGAGGATGATGCGATGAACCAGAAGATCTTCCGCCTTGCCGAGCAGATCAAGAAAGATTTCTACGGCAACCGGATCGTTCTCTTTGCACCGCTGTATCTGTCCAACTACTGTATCAACGGATGCACCTATTGTCCTTATCACATGAAAAATAAGCACATTGCCAGAAAGAAGCTGACCCAGGAAGAGATCAAGAGAGAAGTCATCGCCCTGCAGGATATGGGACACAAGCGCCTTGCCCTAGAAGCCGGCGAAGACCCGGTGCATAACACCATGGACTACTATCTGGACTGCATCAATACCATTTACAGCATCAAGCATAAGAACGGTGCGATCCGCCGGGTAAATATCAACATTGCCGCCACGACCGTCGACAACTACCGCCTGCTGAAAGAAGCCGGGATCGGCACATACATCTTGTTCCAGGAGACTTACCACAAGGAAAGCTATCTTACGCTTCATCCGACGGGCCCGAAACACGATTATGATTACCATACCACCGCCATGGACCGCGCCATGGAAGGCGGGATTGACGATGTGGGTGTGGGCGTCCTCTTCGGCCTGGACAAATACCGCTATGAATTTGCCGGACTTCTGATGCATGCCGAACACTTAGAGGCGGCATTCGGCGTCGGCCCGCACACGATCAGCGTACCGCGCCTGCGCAATGCCGATGATATCGACGCAAGCTCATTTTCCAATGGAATCGACGACGATACCTTTGCCAAGATCGTGGCATGTATCCGGATCGCGGTACCTTACACCGGCATGATCATTTCCACGCGCGAGAGCCAGAAGACGAGAGAACGCGTCCTTCACCTCGGCATTTCCCAGATCAGCGGCGGCTCTAAGACCAGCGTGGGCGGATACTGCGAACCAGAACCGGAGGATGAGAAATCCGAGCAATTTGACGTGATCGACAACCGTACTCTGGACGAGGTTGTGCGGTGGCTGATGGGGATGGACTACCTTCCAAGCTTCTGCACCGCATGCTACCGGGAAGGCCGGACCGGCGACCGTTTCATGTCACTTTGCAAGAGCGGACAGATCCAGAACTGCTGCCATCCCAATGCACTGATGACTCTGGAAGAATATCTGATGGATTATGCGTCTCCCGCCACGAAAGCGATCGGAGATAAGCTGATCGACAGGGAAGTCTTAAATGTACCGAACGAGAAAGCTCGTGCAGTTGTACTTGAGAATCTGAAACTGATACGTGAGAATAACAGGAGGGATTTCCGGTTCTGATATATTGTAACTTCATATTCTGTATGCTAAAGAAAGGAGACTCTATCCCATGAGTTTGAACAATACCCCCTCTGCCGAGCGTCTGCACATCGGCATCTTCGGCAGACGCAACGCCGGGAAATCCAGCGTCATCAATGCCCTGACCGGCCAGAATCTTGCCATCGTTTCTGATATCAAGGGAACGACCACTGATCCGGTCCTTAAGGCCATGGAACTGCTGCCCCTTGGCCCGGTGGTGATGATCGATACGCCCGGTCTTGACGATACGGGAGATCTTGGCGCACTCCGGATCCAGAAGGCATATCAGGTGCTAAATAAAACGGATATTGCAATCCTTGTGGCAGATGGAACGATCGGCATGACAGCGGAAGATCGTTCCATACTGGAGCGGATCAAAGCGAAATCCATTCCCTATGTTATCGTTATGAACAAGGCAGACCTCACTCCTAGCAGGGAAACATCCGTGACCGGCATCCTTGAATCCGATGTCTCTGCCGCAGCGGCGCTTCCTTCTACGGCAGGTCTTACGGAGGATTCCGTGCTGTGGGTGAGCGCCGCAGACCATACCAATATCCACGAATTAAAAGAACGGATCGCCTCCCTGGTTCCCGCCGAGGACAGCCGACTTCGGATCGTCGGCGACCTGATCCGTCCGTCTGATCTCGTGGTTCTGGTGATTCCCATTGACAAGGCTGCGCCCAAAGGCCGCCTGATCCTGCCGCAGCAGCAGACCATCCGGGATATTCTGGAAGCAGGGGCAGTCTCCATCGTCACAAGAGATACGGAGCTTCGGCAGACTTTGGATGCTCTTGGGCAGAAGCCTGCCCTGGTCATCACCGACAGCCAGGCCTTCGAGCAGGTTGCACGCGACGTCCCTGACGATATCCCGCTGACCTCATTTTCCATTCTATTTGCAAGATATAAGGGGAATCTTAAGTCCGTCGTAGACGGCGCCCGGACGATTAGTCTCCTAGAAAACGGCGATACCATACTGATCTCAGAAGGCTGCACCCACCACAGACAGTGCGAAGATATCGGCACCGTAAAGCTTCCGAACTGGGTCCGCAAATATACCGGGAAAGAAGTGAATTTTGAATTCACAAGCGGGACGGAATTCCCGTCAGAGCTTGGAAAATACCGTCTCATCATACACTGCGGAGGCTGTACGCTGAATGAGCGTGAGATGAAGTACCGACTGAAATGCGCTGCGGACGCTGATGTACCGATGACAAACTACGGCACGGCGATTGCTTATATGAAAGGGATCCTGGAACGCAGTATTGCTGTATTCCAGGATCTTGATTAGGCTTTCTTTTGTTTTGTCATGGTCTTCACTCCGTCCACTGCCAGGATCACCGCCAGTATGATCAGAAGAGCCGCGATAACCGCACGCACACAGCACCAGGTCACGCCTTCCCCTCCTGCCTGGATTCCGGCAAAATTCGTCTTCAGCGTGAATCCAAGAGAGGTGATCGTGACGATAAGCATGAATGCCATCGGGAACAGGAACATCTTATTATTCTTTCCTGCCTTCCCAAGCCAGGTTGCCACCGCTAAGAGACCTAAGGCAGCAAGAAGCTGGTTCGCCGCACCGAACAACGGCCAGATATTGGCATAACCCGTAAGCCCAAGTCCGATACCAAGAACCACCGTGATCAATGTTGCCACAAATGGATTGGTCATCACCTTCTTATATCCTGTCACATCCTTATAGGTCTCGCCTGGCTCCAGCCAGAATTCCTGGAACATGTATCTTGCCAGACGGGTCGCCGTGTCCAGGGACGTCAGGCAGAAGACTGACACAGTAAGCACGAGCAGCGTATACGCGATCTCTTCCGTTCCCGCAAGCCCCGGAATCGTGCCGAGCATCTTCGAGATACCGGTCGCAAATACAACTGTAGGCGTCACCGTCTCTCCGGATGCATAATTTGCCCAGATATACCCGACTGCACACAGGGAAATGATAGCCAGTGCACACTCGATCAGCATACCGCCGTATGCGATCGGCTGTGCATCTTTCTCATTATTCAACTGCTTCGCTGTCGTACCGGATCCGACCAGTGAGTGGAATCCTGAGATCGCACCGCAGGCTATCGTCACAAATAATGCCGGGAACATATATCCCAGAGAAGCCCCTGTAGGCGCCAACGTGTCTTTAAATCCTGCAAAAGCCGGGATATCCATATAAGCGCCGCCTGTGAATCCGCAGCCGATGATCCCTACTACGGCTACGATCATCATAAAATACAACAAGAATGAACTAAGATAGTCTCTTGGCTGCAACAGGATCCATACCGGCGCTACCGATGCAGCAAGGATATAGATTCCCACGATGATCATCCAGGCTGTATTGCTCAGATACAACGGATGCCAGTTTAGGCCGATCACCATGCAGACCACGATCGCCGCAACCCCGATCACGGTAGAAACCGCAAGCCCGGCATTCCGCCGATATACTAGAAAACCAAAAGCGATCGCTATGATGATAAATAGAATAGAAATCATCGCTGTCGTAGCATTTGCCGCGCTTGCCGCATAATCCACCGCACCGCTTTCTGTATAGGTCGCCATAAATGTATTTGCCACGATCGAACCAAATGCCGCCACTACCAGGATCAACGTCAGATAAGAGAAGATAATGAAGAGCTTCTTCGCCCTCGAACCCATGCTACTGGCGATCACCTCGCCAATCGACTGTCCCTTGTTGCGGATGGACGCAAACAGCGCGCCGAAATCATGCACCGCACCAAAGAAAATGCCGCCGATCAATACCCACAAAAATACCGGAACCCATCCGAATACCGCAGCCTGGATCGGCCCGTTTATCGGTCCCGCGCCTGCGATCGATGAGAAGTGGTGCCCCATCAGCACCGGAGCCTTCGCCGGAACATAATCTACACCGTCTTCCTCCGTATGGGACGGCGTCTCCCTGGACGGATCGATCCCCCACTGCTTTGCGAGCCATTTGCCATATGTAAGATATGCAATGATAAGAATTGCAATGCCCGCAATTAATACTAATACACCATTCATATGTCATTCCTCCTTAGATTATAAATATATGCCACAAAGTCAAATGATTCCTGACTTTTTATAGCCCTTCACAAGTTCTCTCGCCGCCCGGTTCCCAAGCAGCTTACGATTCTTCAAGTCGAATACCAGGATTCTTGCCTCACTGTATCCCCGAATCGACATTTTATAATTCTTCACATACCGGAAGGAACGGATTCTTCTTGCGGCTTCCTCCGACACTCCATTTTCACAGATATAGATCATGGTCATGTAGGTGTACATGTGATTCTCCGGCGGCCATTTCTCACCATGCCGGACAAGCGTCGGCTCGATGTAATCTATAATCTGCCTTCTGAATAAATCTACAGTCTCCGCTGCCAGTTCCATTCTATTGATACGAAAAAAGACATGCTCAAAACATTCCGCCCGCCACAACTCTGTGCTCTTAACAAGGACGTACCTGGCATTGGCAGCACGGAAGCTAGCATATGCCTCAAAGATATCCCCATTGATATCGCAGGCTCTCTCTACATCGTAGCTGGCTTGAAATGATTCAAGCAATGTCTCTAATAGATCTTCACCTGTCATATTCAATTGTTCTCCTCATTTCATAATAGTGCACACAACAGCCTGGTATGATCCTGTCAATAATACTTTGTCTTTCAAACCTTCTATATATTACCACTTTCCGGGATGAAATGCAAGAGTTTTTAGAGTGTACTCTGTTTTTTACCGTCTATGGTAGTTGATGCTCTGTACACTTAAGAAAAGAGCCATTGGGACACTCGTCCCAATAACTCTTTTCTATGCTGCTCCTATTTAAAATAATCCCTTCACCGTAGGATAGATCTTCTTAAACTTCTGATATCTCTCCTCATACTTCGCAACCAGCTCCGGATCCGGCTCTACCGTATCCACAACCTTCACAACCTTCTTCGCGATCGTCTCCACATCCGGATACTCTCCGCATCCGACCGCCGCAAGCATGGCGCCGCCAAGGGCAGGCCCTTCCTCGCTCTCGATCACATCCACCTTAAGGTTCATGATATTCGCAAGGATCTTCTTCCACAGCGGGCTCTTCGCCCCGCCGCCGCAGATCTTCGTGCGCTCGATCTTGATGCCAAGACTCTTCGCTACCTCCAGGGAATCCCGAAGTCCGAAGGTTACGCCCTCCAACACGGCCTGGGTCATATCCTCCCTTGTCGTATCCATGGACATCCCGATGAACATCGCCCTTGCGTCTGGATTATTGTGCGGAGAACGCTCTCCCATCAGATACGGAAGATAGAAGACCTGATTCTCTCCAAGCTTCGTGATATTCGCCTGCTCCGCCGCGAAATCATTGGTCTTCAGGATATCCTCATTCCACCATTTGTTACAGGATGCCGCGCTTAACATACAGCCCATCAGATGATAGTGCCCGTCTGAATGTGCAAAGGAATGCAGCGCGTTATTCTGGTCTACGCCGAATGTCTTGCTTGAGATAAATATCGTCCCGGATGTACCCAGGGAAATATTACACATCCCGTCGCCGACTGTACCCGTTCCAACTGCCGCCGCCGCATTGTCTCCCGCTCCCGCGATCACCTTCACACCGGCCGATAAGCCAAGCTCTTCGGCGATCTCCGGTTTCAGGGTTCCGACTACCTCATAGCTCTCATAGAGCTTCGGAAGCTGCTCCTCGGTAATGCCGCAGATCTCCATCATTTCCTTAGACCAGCAGCGGTTCTTCACATCCATAAGAAGCATACCGGACGCATCCGATACATCTGTACAGAACGATCCGGACAGGCAATACGCCAGATAATCCTTCGGCAGCATGATCTTACAGATCTTAGCGAAATTCTCCGGCTCGTGCTTCTTCATCCAGAGGATCTTCGGAGCCGTGAATCCGGCAAATGCAATATTCGCCGTGTACTCGGACAGCTTATCCTTGCCGATCTCCTGGTTCAGATAATCTGTCTCCTCCCCGGTCCTTCCGTCATTCCACAGAATTGCCGGGCGGATCACGTGATCCTCCTTATCAAGCGCCACCAGTCCATGCATCTGACCGCCGAAGCTGATCCCTGCAACCTGGCTCTTATCGCACTCGCTGACCAGTTCCTTGATCCCTTCCATGGACTGCTCGAACCAATCCTCCGGCTTCTGCTCAGACCAGCCCGGATGAGGGAAATACAACGGATATTCCTTAGATACGATCTTCCGGATCTTACCTTCACTATCCATTAACAACAATTTTACCGCAGATGTTCCCAAATCTACTCCTATATATAACATTCTTATTACCTCCAAGGATTCTCAGTCGGATATCTCACGCCTGCAGGCTGATTGTAACCAATCTCCTCTACCGGTACTCCGATATACTTGAATACTTCGAAGAGCGCCTTGCCGTGATGTCCGAATGCAACCGCGCCGTGATGCGGATATCCTCCCTCGATCAGCACATGGCGGTAGAATCTTCCCATCTCCGGAATCGCGAATACGCCGATACCTCCGAAGGAACGCGTCGCAACCGGAAGAACCTCGCCGTGTGCAATATATGCACGAAGCTTGTTATCTGCTGTGCTCTGCAGACGGTAGAATGTGATGTCGCCGGGAACGATATCGCCTTCCAGCGTCCCTTGCGTTACTTCCTCCGGCAATGCCCTTGCCATGATCATCTGGTACTTCATCTCGCAGAAGGACAGCTTCTTAGATGCAGTATTGCCGCAGTGGAAGCCCATGAACGTATCCTGCTGTGTATAGTTATATTTACCCTTAATGTCTGCCTCATACATATCCTTTGGTACAGAGTTGTTGATATCAAGAAGCGTAACCACGTCGTCGCTTACTACCGTTCCGATGAACTCGCTCAACGCGCCGTAGATATCCACCTCACAAGATACCGGGATTCCCTGTGCGGTCAGACGGCTGTTGACATAACACGGTACGAACCCGAACTGTGTCTGGAATGCCGGCCAGCACTTCCCTGCAAGCGCAACGTATTTGCGGTATCCTCTGTGGGCCTCGATCCAATCCTTCAGAGTCAGTTCATACTGGGCAAGCTTCTCAAGGATCTCCGGCTTCTTGTTGCCTGCGCCGAGCTCTTCTTCCATCTCCTTTACGATCGCCGGAATCCTCTCGTCTCCAGCATGCTTGTTAAATGCTTCAAACAGGTCAAGCTCTGAATTCTCCTCGATCTCAACTCCCAGGTTATAGAGCTGCTTGATCGGTGCGTTACATGCAAGGAAATTCAATGGCCTTGGTCCGAAGCTGATAATCTTAAGCTCGCTTAATCCAATAATCGCTCTTGCGATCGGTGCGAACTCGTGAATCATATCCGCACATTCCTCTGCATCTCCAACCGGATATTCCGGGATATATGCCTTGATATTGCGAAGCTGCAGGTTGTAGCTTGCGTTCAGCATACCGCAGTATGCGTCGCCGCGGCCCTGAACCAGATTGTCGCCGCGCTCCTCTGCTGCCGCGATGAACATCTTCGGTCCTTCGAAATGCTTTGCCAGCAGAGTCTCTGAGATCTCCGGTCCAAAGTTGCCAAGATATACGACCAATGCGTTGCATCCTGCCGCCTTGATATCCTCTAATGCCTGTACCATATGGATCTCGCTCTCTACGATACAAACCGGACATTCATAGATTCCTTCCTGTCCGTATTTCTCCGTATAAGCTTTCATCAGGTTCGCCCTTCTCGTTACAGACAGGCTCTCCGGGAAACAGTCGCGGCTTACCGCCACTACACCGATCTTCAATTCTGGCATGTTGTTCATAATTATCGTTCCTCCTAAATTATTATTATATGAAATGAATATAGTTCTTCCAAACTGATCTATAAAGTAATATTCTCACCCTTAAGCCCGCAGAATGCTCCCGCAATCTTCGCATCCTCATGGGCAATCAGCCACTTATTCTTCGCTGTGATCAGCTTATCTTCCCCATCCTTTAACGGCTCAAAATCAAGCTCCAGGTTCGTATCCTTCGGCAGTACGATCACACAACGGAATCCCGCTTCTCCTGCGCTGCAAGGTGCATAATGAAGCGTCGTCGCATACAGTTCTACCGCCGTCCCCGCCGGCACATAGAAGGCCTCGATCTTCGCTGTATCATAAGTATGATCCGCCTCAATATCCTGCTGTCTTCCAAGCAGAAGGATCAGATCGCTCTGCGCAATATCCACTTCTGATGAGCGATGATACTCCACCGCATTGAGCTTCTTATTGTTCCCGTTGCAATATCCGACCTGGATAGGCAGACCGCCGTATGCACGCGTCGCAAGATCCTTTGACACCGGTACTGACTCTAACGCCTCCACGGACGGCACATAGACCACATCATCCATCGGACAAGGCTGACCCTCCATCACCGCAAGCAGTTCCGAGAAATCATACCCCGCAAGGACCTTCCCGTATGCACGGAAGGATGCATCCGTTACTTTCTGAATCTCCATATCTTTCTCTCCTTTATCGTGTTACTGGTTTACAGATTAACTAATGTCATTTTATCAACTTTTTTACCTGCATACAACTCAATAATTAGCCCTTTTATAGCATATTTTTGTCTTTTTATCCTATCATCATTTTCCGGTACTCACTGGGCAGCATCCCATACCTCCTCTGGAATACTTTCGCAAATGCCCTGCTGTTGGGGAATCCATTGCCATATGCAATCTCCCCGATCGGCATCCTTGTGTTCATAAGCTCTTTCACCGCGTGCTCCAGCCGAATATTGTCCAGATAGATCTTATAATTGGTCTTGGCATATTTCTGAAACATCCTGGACAGATACGTCGGTGAATATCCGAAGTTCTCCGCCAGGCTCTCCAGGGAGATATCTTCCCTGTAATGCTCCTTCATATAAGCCGTGATCACCGACAGCCTGTCCAGCTTCCGGTTATTCCGGATCACTTCCTCATTCACATCCGTCTTACGGTACTTCGTCACAAGGATATACACCAGCATATAGAACTGGCTCTGCACCTTCAGCTCATAACCACACGGTTTTTCCACATATGTGCGGTACATTTCCCGGATCAGATGCATCACCTCTTCATCCTGGAGCCTGGAACTATGGGAAAAATAGATGAATTTCTCATCCGTGTAATATTTCTCGAATGTAGTAAGGGGGATCTGCAGCACTACCGTCTGATTCTCCCTCGGCGAGAAAATGGAATGAATCTCATTGGAATTCACCAGCATGAATTCCCCTGGTTTCAACGGATAACGCACCTCATTGACATAGAATTCCAGCTCTCCCTCAAAGAGGGCAAAGATCTCGACCGATCTGTGCCAGTGCTTTTCACGGATATAATTTCCGTCCTTCCCTTCGAACAGGAACATCTTGAACGGGATGTCATCATTTGGCATGATGATCTCATGGGAATACCCTCTGCTAATATCTTTCTGTTGCTTCATTCTATAACCTCAAATCTGCCGTAAACTCACAGCCACTCTGTAGCTCCCACGACGCCGACCGCCCTTGCGCCGCACTCATTGGCGTATTGCACGCACTCCCGCAGGGCACGCCCTTCTGACAATGCATATAGGAAACCTGCCACGAAGCTGTCCCCTGCTCCTGTCGTATCGATACACTTGACTCCCGCCTTCGCCGGCACCATATAGGACTCCTTGCGGTTCCTCACAAGACATCCCTTCCCGCCGCACTTGATGATCACATTTCCCACTCCCGCCGCAAGCAATGCCTCTGCCGCCTCCGCTGCAGTCTCTTTCCCGGTAAATAACATCGCTTCTTCATCATTCGGCAGCAGATAATCAATATACGCAAATGCTTCCGCCATCTCTTCTGCCGTCTCGCCCCTCTTGCATTTGGTCATATCCGCACATATGATCTTATCCTGCTTCTTCGCCTGCGCGAAAATCATCCGAAGTTCTTTCGCCCCAATCTGAGGAAATACGAAGATGCTGGCAAAGCAGACGATCTTCGCACTCTCAGGAAAAGGCATATGAATATCTTCGAGACAGAGCTTCCGCAGGCTCCCTCTGTCGTTTGTCAGGAAATTACGTCTGCCGTCCCTCTCCACAAGCACCACATTGATCCCTGTTACAAGCTCCTCCCTCCGGCATCCTGCCGCAAGCTCGATTCCTTCCCTCTCGCAATGCCTGATAATATAATCTCCGGTATGATCATTCCCAAGTACCGTCTCAAGACGCACCCGCTTGCCCAGACGTGCAAGCACGGTCGCCTCATTCAGTGCGTCCGCCCCTACCGACATACGGATATCCTCTGCCCCGTAGGACCCAGTCTGGAATACCTTCTCACTTGCCGGACGGACTAATACGTCCACGATCGCCGCCCCTATGATGATAATCTCCGATTGCTTCACTCCTGTCACCTGCCCTTCCTCCTTGTATATCATACACCCATTAAAGCGACATCTCAAGAATATCGGGATGAATTGCAACCAGGGCTGCCTATTTTAGAACACTTTTGGAACATTTCTGGAAATCAACAGTAACTTGAAATAAATCACACACAGAGCTATAATATAAGCGTCAAAACCCTGTCTGAACTGTTACGATAATTTCACAAGTATGGAGACCATCATAATGAAAATAAAACGATCCCTGATAGTTCTGATTATCCTCATCTTATCTGCGGGCGGGTACACCGCACTATGTTTCTTTGCCGATACGAGCCGTATGCTGCCTAAGACCACGGTAAATGATACCGATATCAGCAATATGACCTTAACAGAAGCCTCCGATGCCCTGAAAAAAGAGGCCGCAATCCGAAGCAAGGATTCTGTATTTACCGTCTCATATAACGGCACGGATTACGCTCTGTCAGCCGGAGCCGCCCTGGAATTAGACTATGACGCTACAGCCAAAAAAGTTTTAAAAAAGAGCCAGACAGATTTTTTTGCCCGAGGCATAACATGGATCCGCGCTCATCTAAGCGGCAATCCCAATCCACATCCCGTCATCAAAGAAGACCCGGAAGCATTTCACAATGCACTGAAAGACAGCGGCCTTCTTGATGCCGTTCTCGATGATCAGGAAACCTATAAGATCACCGATGACCAACTTCTCATTACCGCCGGTTCACTGAAGAAAGTGGATGAAGAGAAACTGATCTCCGATCTTATCCCCGCAATCCAGGCGAAAGAATACTGGCGGGTGACAGAATGCCCCCTGACCTCTGATGAAGCTTGGAATACAGATACCTATTGGGAAAATATATATAAGGAAATTCATACTGACGCCGTCAATGCCACCCTGGACCCTGCGCAGGATTACAAACTGGTGGAATCCGTGACCGGTGTTGATTTTGATATAGAAAACGCTAAAAAGGCTCTGTCTAAGGCTGCCGACGGCGAGACAATTGCCATTGACCTGATCTACACAGAACCAGAGATCACGACTCAGGACTTAAAAGAGCATCTGTTCGCAGATACCCTTGGAACCTACACTACCAAGGTATCCGGGACCTCCAACCGGCTTACCAATGTGCGCCTGGCCTCTGAGAAATGTAACAACGCTATTCTCCTTGCCGGTGATACCTTCTCATTTAACAAAGCGGTCGGCGAACAGACCGCGGCCACCGGATTTAAAACAGCCGACGCCATCTTAGACGGCGAGATCATCCAGGCTTACGGGGGCGGGATCTGCCAGGTATCCTCTACCATCTTCGCCGCTTCGCTCTACGCCAACCTAGATATCGAAGAATGGTGGAATCACGATTATGTCTCCAGCTACATCGGCGCAGGGCTGGATTCCGCTGTCGCCTGGGATGCCCTTGACCTGCTGATCGGCAATCCTTCCCCCTATCCGATGAAGATCGTTGTGGATTACTCCGGGGATAACCTGACTGTCACTGTATTAGGTACTCGGACGGACGATTCCCTGATTGAAGTGCAGACGGAAACACTGGAGAGTTCTTCTGAGGAACTCTTAGAAGTGGTGACTTATCGGAATGTGTATACAGAAGATAAGAGCCAGATGTTTCATGAAAAGATCGGGGTAAGTTCTTATATAAAATAATTTCCAACTATCTATTCCTCACCGGCTCCTTCACGCTTTTCGTATCTCCTTTCAGATTTTTTCATCAGACTTTAAAATCTGAATAGCCTCATAGGCACATTTTCTATCCAACCCTTTCTTATATGTTCCGTCTGCATTTTTCCTGGTTGTACACACAAAATGAGTTCCCAGCCATTGCCAGTTCCAAAATGTATCGTCATCCAATATTACAAAATTCTCCACCTCCGGGCGATGACACAACCATGATCGTATCTCGAAAGGCCGCCCGTCCGGCCCGTTGAACAAGAGCGGAGTGATGCCTGGAACTTTGAGCCCATATTTGTCTAAGGCTTGTAATAAATCCTCCAAATCCTTATTATCGCCTGGAAATCCTTCCCGTGCATACGCACCATAGGAATAACGCCAGGAAGATGATAGAATAATCTCAGCTCCCGTCTTATCAACAATCTGAAACAGATTTCGAACAAAATAGGGATCAATGACTACTCCTTTTTCCCGCTCATCTCCCTCGTCATTAAGAACCCCGTCTATGTCAAGGAAAATCACTTTTTTATAATGGTCTTCAATCAAATCCAGTTCACTGGCCTCTGTTTCATATCTATATAGGTCACTCCACCATGGTCCAAATTCCAGGATTCTCTCTGCTTTAAGCAACGCTTCCTTATCCAGCCGACTTCTTCTCCCTGTATATACCGTATGTCCACGGAAATACTTTTCCATATCCAGATCATCAATTACAACATAAGAGCCAATATCCGGATGCGATTTCAGATATTCCCTGATATCATCCGCTTTTGATGAAAACTGTTCGAAAGGCGTCATATCTGTTATATATCCATCAAGCCTGTGAATCTTAAACAACAGCCGCATATCTTCTATATCTCTCGTTCTTTTCCAGTCAGAACTGATTACAATCTCAGCTTTACTGTGGAAAATCAACTCCTTCAGACAGCCAACCGCCTTTTCATCCCAGTCATAGCAGACAGCAGCTACATCATATCTGTCCAGTTCAAGATATCGGTCATCCTGGAATTTTTCAGCCATATCCTGCCTTGTCTGATACATATCATGATCAAAGCGGTATTGGTTTGAGCATGGTTGTAATACTCCGTCTATGTCAAGAAAAATAACCTTCCGCTTCTTTCTCATCTCTTCGAAAAATACACTTCTTCCATAACTCATTTTATATTTTCTCCTCCTTGCCGCATCTTTACTTACTTATCATCCCTTAGATAAATACCCTGCAAAAGCATTTTCCCTGTATCCGTCTTAAAAACCTTCTCCATCATATTCCGTATATTTTCTTTCGAATAACCGCTTTCATCCGCGTTCACCAGGTAATCTGCTTCTAGCAAAATCTGATAATCCATCCCATCGATATCCGTCAGAGTATGATGATGTCCCACCAGATAAGCTGTCCGTTCCACGATTTCCTGCTCTTCCCCAGTCCCTTTAAGGAAGCTGTATACAAGGGGAATCCCCTCTTCTTCCTGCCTCTTTCCGTCCGTATTTCCATATTTCTCCCGGCACAGCGGACAGGCAATATCGTGCAGAATTGCAGCAATTTCAAGAATCTTCTGCTCTTTGGCAGCCAAATGTTCACATTCGCCTATCATCTTCGCATAACCATATACTTTCATAAAATGATTGATGTCATGCGTGTTTCCATTAGAATAAAGAATCATTTTTTTCATAATCTCAGATATTGTCATATTATTCTCCCACTCTTTCTATCAAGTATCATCCTGACCGCTTTCCGTAATTCATCACTACCACCTATGCCGCGTACTTTTGAAAATCCTATTCTTTTGATTTGAGATTATCTAACGCAATTTGAAGCTGTGTGATCTTTTCATCAGATGTTACACGCATCTTTGAAACAGAAATGGGCACAGTATTTTTTATTCCACTCCCAACGCTTTAAATACTGCATCCTCTGCACTCTGATAAAATATCAAATTAAAACTGCTCATCAAATCCGGCGGCACAGTTCCAAGATCTACCGCTGATGTCTGTGGCAACAGCACCTTTTTTGCACCACTATCAAGACATACCTGTAACGTATCCGCAAGGTTCTCCACTTTTATCATTGTACCGCTGATACTGATTTCTCCAAGCACTACAAGAGAACTCTGCACCGGCTTTTTCAAAGCAATCGAGCAAATAGCAATTAAGGTAGGAAGCGCAAGAGCGATTGTCATGCCAAGTCCCTGTAAATCCTGATAATTAATTACATAATCCTTGGTACTTACACTAATAGCTCCGCTGATTCGTCCGCCATTCGCTTTCAGATAACTATATGCGGTATTGGTTGCCTCTTTACAATCCCTGTCAGAACCAAGCCCTGTACGGTCAAATTTCCCATTGCCGGAAAGCATCTGGGACTCTAGCCGAAACACACCTATCATTCCCGACTTTCCATGTGATACTGTATAAACTTGTCCCGGATTCGTCATTCCTTCCGGTATCAGCTTACCTCCGCCCTGCTCTGGCACTGATACATAGTGCTCCTCAAAGGTATCATTGTCAATGTAAGAAAAATTCACATCATAAAATTCCATACCGCCAAGCTTTTTGAGCTGCTCTTTTACTCTTCGTCTCATTTCAAGTGAAATTTGCAATATTTCTTCCAGTTCTTCCTTTGTGTAATCCCCATTCGGATAAATCAGTTTTACCAGGCCTCCGATCATCTTACGGACTGCAATTGTATCTCGCTGATTCAGATTCTTTCCTAAGTGAAAATACTTGTCAATAGCATCCCCCTGTTGTTCCTTGCGGAGTTCTCTGATAAACTCTGCAAGATAATCAGTAATAAAACCATAATCGTTTGTAAAATGCTCTGGTCTGAACTTAGGTATTTCCCACCCCGGCAAATAACAATGCATGCGATCCAAAAAAGCTGTATCTGTTCCCATTTCAGATGGAAACGGGTCAAATAAACTACTTGTCTTCAATAGAACATCCACGCTCTGATTGATATTTCCAACAAATACCATAGAAGCAGATGCCGCCTTTTCCTCTTTCCCTCGGGCAAAAGAACCGGATGCCATATAATCTTTCATAATCTGAATGCCATCTTTATCCTTGAAATGAATGCCTGCCACCTCGTCAAACGCTACACAATCCCACAAACCAACGAGTCCCATGGCGTGCCTGCCCATATTGTAGAAAAGATTCGCCACCGTAGTCTGTCCGCCGGATACAAGGATACTGTTCGGCGATACCTCCTTGTAGATATGTGATTTACCTGTACTTCTCGGTCCAAGTTCGCACAAATTAAAATTATTTTCTACAAGCGGAACCAACCGAATCAATAAAAGCCACTTTTCCCTTTCTGTAAACCTATCAGGTTCCATACCGATAGAGCGAAGCATGATATTTATCCATTCCTCTTTGCTAAACGCTTTTCGCCCTTCTTTCAATTCATTAATGTCAACAGACGGCATTTGAATAGGTTTCAAGCTTTTTATAACAATCAGTGGAACGTCCTTTCTTTTCTTGGACTTGACTTCTGCACCAAATCCTATCGGATTTCCTGTATCATCCTGATTATATTCAAGCTGAATAATACACCAAATTCCACCGCATAAAAGCCTGTCAAACTTCTCCGGATATTCCTCTGAAATAGGTACACCACCCAATCCAAGGTTAGAAAACTGTGCCTCATATTCATCATAGCGAAGATTAAGACTTACTGTCACGCGATCAATAATACTCATAGCTCCCCTCTGCCGAAGTTTTGAAAGTACCTTTTCTGACTCGTCCGGACGCACAAAATTGTCCGCAAGAATATGCTTCACGCTCTCTACACCAAATGCAATAATCTCCTCATCTTCCGAGTTACAATACTGCCCCAAAAGATATTCCAATACATATACTGGTACATTTGCCCCTTCCTTTATATGTTTTGTCAAATCCTTCCGAACAATCTTTCCATCAAATCCAATTCTGAGTTTGCGATTGATAACTGCATTTGATTCTCCTATATCCATCTCATCCATGTTGCTTTCTAAAGACCCTTTCATCAACTCTGCGTCCATAGCCTCTCCTTAAAATCCAAAGTCATCCGCAAATGTGATATCTACTATCACAGGATGTCTGAACTGTTCTATCCCTGTTTTATCATCCGTTACCACCAAATAGTATTGCTTATTCTTGTCATACCTCTGATTCTTAAAATGAAAGCGCATACGAAACATTCTTTTGGCAGAATCCGGTTCCCGACTGTCTGCTACATAAATATTCTCATTTGAAATACGTTCCTCATCCTCAGACATAAATACCATTCGATAAGTCACTGCCTTCGCCGTGTCACTCACCGGTTCAACTTGAATAAAGTCCATGCTTGTAATCAAGTTTGTTATTTTCTGCACCATACTCACAAGATTTATTTGCACGGGTTTTCTTTCCATATGACCACGTTCCATCTTTATATCCAGCACCGGCACAATCATTTCCTGTGGAGAAGAACCGCCATGCACAAAGTTCTGCCCACCCCCTGCAACCTTGAATACATTGCTGCTGATTGGAATAGTTACTTTTTTTTCATCTTCATACCCAAGAAGATATCCAAGATTAATGGTCTGTACGCCATCATCCATAATTTCTTCTTTAGAAACAATGAAACGACGATTGAGCCACGCATCCTTCCTATTGATGCCACCTATCTTGTCACTCTCAGCAATCTTATCCCTCTTATAGATAAACCCATGATCTGCTGTCACAATGAACCGATATGTATTCGCATTCGTCGAAATCCTGTGTATCACTTCCATCACTTCACTAATTGCATCTTCACAAGCATCAAACACTTCATCTTCTGTATTCGGTTTATCACCCCTGGCATCTATCTGATTATGATAGATATATACTACCTGTCTGCCTGTAAATATTTCCCTGAGCGCCGCAATCTTTAGCTTCCTGATATCATCGAGCTGCACACACACCGAGTCCTTACAGTGGTTTTGCAGTACAGTCTGCCTCCCATTCAAATCATTACAAAGAATACCGTCCGCATAAATCTCATAATCATCCTTCATTACCAAGGATTTATGCGGCAGCAAAGCCGCCATTCCAAGTCTTGTATAAGACGGCAGTGTACTCATCATTGCCGATAGCTTTGCCGTACATCTCGGGTCGTCTTTCAGCCGCAGAAACAATTCCCGTCCAACTTCATACCGCATAGCATCTGAAATGATAACAACAATTCTCTCCTTTGCCTGATTCACAAAATTATTGTAAAAATTTCTCTGAAGCGGCAGAACCGCAAGACTATCCTCTCCCATAAATGCCCGATTCCACCCGGGAAGGAGGTTATTCAAATATTCATTTGTATAAATATTTTCAACCAAAGTCTGTAATTGCTCATAACCCTCTGTATCCTCAATTTTATCATAATAATAGTAAAACTTCCGATACCCCCAGTCTATCATACAGTTACTGTCCAAATACTGTTTCACAATACCCTTTAACAATTCTCCACCGACATAATTTGCAGCACAAATGACGGAAAATGCATTTCGGATCATGAAATACTCATTTTGATACCTTTCACCAAAATGCATCTTTGAACGCATATCACAAAGCTGCAAAATTGTCATTTCATCCAGTTTTGCGCCGACATCCTCTGATATAAGCCTTTCAACCATCCATTTCAGAATGATTTCATCAAAATATGTAAAAGTATCACAATGTACAAGGTCTTCCGGATCATATTTCGTAAGATGATTCTCCACCTTTAGTCCACAAGCCACATGAGCGGACAATCTATCATAATCTCCCCTATATATGACATTGTTCATCAAATTATCAAGAAACGCAATAACATTACCCTGCTTCATGGAAACAAAGCTTCGCCATTCTCCTGGAACGCCTCCCTGTATATAACGGTCTGTATATGTCACAAATAAAGTCACTACCAATTTTTCTAATGATGGTTCTGCGTCTACATATCCGAACTGCTGCTCGCAAAGCTTCCAAAATGCTCCTGGAAGCTCATACTTCTCCATTTCTTCAAGATATTTATTTTCTTCAATCGTATTCTCCGAAATAACGATCCTTAAAACTTCTTCAAATGAACAAGTTTTTGTCCTACAGATCGCACTGAGCAGACCAACCAGAATGTTTTCCTCATTGAAATTCTCAATTTCCAAATCATAAAACCGTTGTGTTCTATCTTTATTTGCAAAAAACTTGATGTGCCTTTCTATTATCGGCTTGTACCTTTCCTCAATACCCAGATCAACAGAGAGCAGAGAGGCTCTGTCTGCAAAAAATCTCTTGGAATACAGCATGGTATCTTCTAAATGGTTATCTTTTACATCTGGCTTAGGAAACGGCGCATAAATCAGATAATTTGTCACCGTATCGACCCGCTCTAAAAAATACTTGGTGTAAAACTGATTATCTGGTTCCAAATGATAAACTTTCGCATTTTGAAGCTCCACAGACTCCATATCTTCGGCAAACTCCGCCTTATCGTCATACCAGAAGATGAGTTTGCGTGTCTCACCTGTAAACTCGGCATTCAGCCTGTCTATAATCTGCTTTAGGTTTAGTTCTGTCATGTTACCGCTCCGTCCCTTCGAAAATCTTTTTTCAATCTTTCTATTACATCCGGCTTGTCGTATTTTCCTCTTCCGTTTTCTCTTTTTGCCTCTTCCGCCAAGGAGACAGGTGCCGGCAAAGAACGTTCCACTTTAACCATCTATATCCTCCCGATTCATAAACTCAAGCTTCATCCTCTTATATTCTGTTGCAATGCCAATGGCAAGATAGTCTGGAATCTCATCCAAATACAGTTCCAATTCCGCAATTTCGCCTAGTTCATCATCAGATAGATTTTCTTTTACGACAAGATTTTTATACGTTTCAAACTTTACTTTCAAAGTATCGGATAATTTGTCAACCCTAAAATATCCCTCTACAACACCCTCATACGGTACATCATCCAATCCGTGTTCTACTAACGTGTGATTTTCCAAGTCATAAATTACGACATTTTCTATGCTGTTTAATATAAATGGAGAATGGGATGTTACAATAAACTGTATATTGGGGAAAAATGTCATCAAAAATGGCAAAATAGTTCTCTGTAATTCCAAATGAAGATGCGTCTCAATTTCATCAATAATTACAATTCCCGGGAGATTGAAATGAAACGAACGCTGTGTCTGATGCTGCATACGCATCATAATATCCAGTACAATATCAAGCACCGACTGATAGCCACTGGATAATGTATTAAAATCAAAAGGCTCTTTTCCCTGCTGCAAAATGTGAAATCCAAAGGTATCTTCATCAAAATCCAGCTTGACGGTTTCATCATCAAATATCTGTTTCAACATTTGTTCCAATTCTACAAACCAATTTTTAATCTCATCGGCTTTATGGATCTTATTATTATTTCTTGCCAACGCCTCCGTCATTTTCAAATCCAATAAATACTTCACAAATTCATTGCGCGGAAACTCTGTCAGTTCATAATAGTCTTTTATCTGCACTTTTTCAACATGTTTTGGCTGTTCTACGCAAAACATCCTGTCTGCCTCATAATACGCTAAAATATAGTGGTGTTTCTCTGCCAATTCGGGGATTTTGTCAATACTATTATTAAGTCTTATGTCCAGCTCTTTTTGGCAATTTCTAACAGCTTGCTCTCTTTCCCCAATATAAATTTTATTCAAATGCCTTGCCAAAGCCTCGGTCACACTTGTCTTTCCGCTTCCATTCTTTCCCGTCAAAATTAAATGTTTTGCCTTTTGTTCTGATAACGGAATAGTGATATCCCTTAAATGCCTGACTTTTTTGATTTCTAAACTACTTATAAATAATTTATCCATTGCAGCCTCCCCAAACATAGATAATCCCCCATATCTATTGTGCTTTTTCCATAAATATGATTACATTTCAAAACATTTTCATCTGAAATTGTATTTAGCGTTCTCCAAAGTCTTAATTCACTTTTTAATAATAGTAAATCCACACTTTTTAAGCTTTGCAACAAGTTTTTCTTCAAATTCCTTTATATCTTTTCTATCAATAATAATAGACAAATTCTTTCTTGCCCTCGAACATCCTACATAAAACAGTCTATATGCACTTAAAGATCCATACACCAGATTTTCTTTTAAACAATTTTTTGCATTTGTAACACCCTTTTTTTGTAAATATTTATCAATGACATCTTTCAATAGATATTTAAAATAATTATTCTCTTTATATTCTTGCTGAAATAAATATATCTTTTTGTATATTTCCTTTTCATAACATTCGTAATCATCTTTTTTCAAATCCGCACATTTCATTCCTACTATTGTTTCAATTTCAATAATCAATTTTTTATATCTATAATAAATCTTTTCAAACTCTGGTAAATTAATTTCAGTCATACTCCATAATTTAAAGAATTTACTCATATGCACCACAGGATTATGTTTACTATCTGCTGCTATAAACGCAACCGTATCATGACTTTCTCCCTTTACACCATGTTGAGTAGATATATGTGGGTTTTGCAAATAGTCAGACAAATTATGAAATTCCTTTATTGAAACATCCAATACATCATTATATTCCTCATCTCCCATAATCTCATCAAGATACTCTGAATCTACCATATCTAATTGCTTAACTAAAAACAAAAACTCCTTTACAGAAGCATCCTTGTTGAATTGATGAAATATTTGTTGAAGCAATATATCAATTTTTTTCTTATCTTCATGTTTTTTTATGGTATATCGAGAAACATTAAATACTCTTTCATTTTCCTTTATAGCCCGTATAACTTTACCATATAACTTTCTCTCATAATCCCTATTAATTTGCCAAAATAAAAACAGAAGTTTAAAAAGTTTATCTGGATTATCATCTATCTTCTTTGTTAATACATCTACAACACTATATTTTTTACCAAAAGCGTATTTTTCCATATTATATACAGCATCATACAAATTGGGGGCACCAATACTATAAAACCTATCTCTATTCAATAAATACAATATCAACATATCAGCGTACTTTTGCTTCTTTTGCGCCAGAATATTTTCTACTGATTCTGTTATAATAACTTCAGGAGGATAATCCATATCACTATTACTCTTTTTACTAAAAGCAAATTGATTATATTCCTTAACGTTATAAATATTATTTAAAATTGAAACAATCTGAGGTGTTGTTCGGTAGTTTGTCTTTAAATTAAAAGAACGATTCAAGGTCAAGAACTTGCTTTCGAATGTTCCATCATAAGTCTTATATATTTGCTGCATTTTATCTCCCAACAAATACATTCTCCCTTTGCTATTTTTCATAGCCTCATAAAAGATATACAGAACATTGGCCGAAGTATCTTGGTACTCATCAATAAAAATCAATTGATATTTATCAGCTATCTTTCTCTTGACAACAGGAAACTTATCCACTATCCTTTTTGTAAAGCTTATTAAATCATCATGTGATAGAGCACCTCTATAAAGCGAATTATACGGTGCCTCATTATATGAAATATTGTCAATATTATTATAGACTGTTTCAATATCTAACTGCCCATATTTTTCAATATACCTCTGATTACTCTCCTTAATATTCTCTTTTTCATCTACATTTTCAATTCTCTCTTGAATTTTTTCTTTATAGATTTCCCAATACAAATCAATAACTGCTTTATGTGAAAAAAAACTGCTAATAAAATGATTAATAAACGAATGGATTGTTCCAAAAAACACCCTATCGCTATCAATATCCTTTCCCAATTCTTCTGCTGCTCTATTCGTATATGTAATGCATAATATATTATCATCTTTATAAGTTCGTAAATGCTTATCCACCATCTTTCTAATAGTTGTGGTTTTCCCGCTTCCTGCGGGTGCATTCACTAAAAATATATTCTCATTTATTTCATTAACCATACTAATCCCTCACTTATGTATCTTGGTTCCATTTCTATGACAAGCTTATTTAAAATTACTGAGTACATAAAATCTGTTTTTTCACCCGAAGTGGATTTTAATATGTCTCTTAGTGAAAATTCTGAATCATGTTCGTTCTCCTTATTATTCGGAATAGAAAACTTCAATTTTGAATCTGCTCTTTTCTTAATCCATTCACTTCGCTTTAATTTTGCTTCTACGCTTATTTTAAAATATTTTCCCAACATCGCTTCTTCAAGAGTCCTAGCATAACTATCCTGGTCAGTTTGATATGCTACATATATGAGACTGTTATCCAAAATATTTTTTTCTGCATTACTCCAATCATATAATTGTTTTACTTTAGGATTTTCTTTATTAGATTCGCCATAAAAATTCTTTATTGTAGCATTCGTTATTTCAGAATCCCTAATTTCATCTGGTTTAGTACATTCTTTACCATAATCCAAGTCAGTGACTATAAGTGTTTTAATTCCCAATAAATTTATTAACTTTCTATAATTATACGCATAAGCTCCTCCAACTTGTATAAATGCTATATATTGTTGATTTAATTTTTCATAACGTTCTTCAGTCAATAATTTCTTTATCAGCAATCTTTCTGTATCCCCTTCATATAGTATTGCTTTGTCTGCAAATACAATTTCAGAATATCCTATTTCAAAAAACCAATCAAAGAAATTAACCAATTCTTCATCTTCTTCCACTCCAGATTCCTTTAACTTAATAATAAGTATTGACGGATTATATAAACAGCTTCTAAACTTCCCCACTTTGCGAATTACTCTTAAATGGGAAATCCCTGCCGCTCTAACCATTTCATTTGAATGTGTTGTTACTACACCTTGCAAATTCTTTTCCCTATAATAATTCAAAAGATACTTTATAAAGACCTGCTGCATTTGTGGATGCATATGAGACTCAGGTTCTTCAATAAAAAAGACATTCACTTTGAAAGGGTTCATACTTTTCTCATATTCTTTTAATTGAAGATGCATATATATCATGTTACTATAACCTAATCCCTGTGATGCTTCTCCCAAGTAGTAACCATCCACATAATAGGTAGCGGTGGTGATTCGTTGTAATAATTCGCTTATATCATCTTCTGTAACACTCATGTCAAGCATTAATTCACCTGTTTGGCCACCATTTGTACGTTCTAATGCTGTAATTGTGTCTTTAAGCGAATTTAAGGATGCCTCCCTCACTCTTTTATCTATTCCTCTTCCTTGAATAGGCTTTAACAGCTCATCTGGCAATGCTTGAATCAATCCATTCCACCCTTCATCCAGTTTGACCAACTTTATCATCTGTTTACTCAACATATGCGAATGGTCAGATTCATCATCATCCAGCGGTCTGCTTGCCTTAATATATGTAAAATTAAATAGATTTCTAAATTCACTTACATCTTTCATAGGGCACTTATTCTCATATTTTTTATCACAAAAATAGCAAACCGGCTTTATCGAATTTAAATAAATTCTAACCAATAATTCCTGTAAATAGCGTAGCTTTACTTCTTTATTCGGATCATCCAAATCAAAAAATCTTTGCTTAATTTTGTCAAAATTTTCTGTAAGCTTCTTTCCGAACAAATGTCTATTGATTTCATATGCATAAACAAAATAAAATGAGTGTTCTTTTTCATCCAAATCCATGATATAATCTGCAAAAAGTTTAATATCATCCTCTAAAATATTATAAACTACCTGAATATAGACTTCTGTTGTTTTTATTACAAGCTTCTCGCCTTTATCAGATTCTGGCAGAATATTATCGAGCAATTCCGTTTCTATCGCATCTATCCCATTATCATTCATAAAAAAATTCTCAAACAGAGGATATACCTTATCAATCCATACTCTCATATTCTTAGCCGGAATGTCTGATTCGCTATATGTAGCCTGATCTTTTGACATCATATTTCTAATCAATGTTATCAATGAGGTCTTTCCACTATTATTTGCTCCTGCTAAAATTGTTACATCGTCATCAAAATCCAACACAGCCTTTTCAAATTGTCTATAATTGTTTATAATCATTTTTACAAGCTTCATTTGTAACCTCCAAATACCTTATCAAACAATAACCGCGAATTATTTATAGTACACCCTAAATAATTTTTAACACATCTCTATTAATTGCATGTTCCCCTATTCTCAATTGATGTATCCCTATCCTGTCAATGTTTCTATATTTCTATATATTAGTAGCAAGTTTTGTCAAGAACCGTTTTTTCAAGGTGTAAACCTTCATAATTATAACGGTAAAACTTTAGCTAAAATCATTTTTCTTTTGCCATTATTATCTTAGAGTCAGCAAGTACTTCATATAATCTCCCATCATTAGCAGTCTGGATTTTTCTGTAGTTTACCTTGATACCATCATCCAAATCAAGCTCTATCCGAGATAATGCCAAATGCCCGATTTTTTCATCATAGTCACGGCACTCTTTTAGCTGTTTCTGCAGTTTTTCCTTTCGCTTTGTTGCCGCCCCTACCTCCCGGCTATTTGTACTATGGTCTATCATATCCTGCATACGTTCTATTTCTGATTCATAAACCCTTTGCATACGATGCAGATAATCAACACGCAGATTCCCGATGGTATCCACATTATATCGGTGTAGATAAATTAGTGCTTTAAACCCGTTCTGTTTACCGCTATCAAAGAGCCAGTATATAGGTCGCTTACCCGACCCTGTCACAGAATACGTCGCACAATGGTCTTTAAAGAAATCATTAACAAAATAATTCCGAATGATTTCTCTGGATGTACTGCCTTTGTTGCTAAGTGCAGAAGCTATAAAATCCAAATTTTGTTCCAGCGTATCTTTTCCATACACTTTCTTTAGCCAACCACAAAACAAGCCCAAAATGTCATCCTCAAAGTATTCCTCGTCCGTAATGGGAATGATATTGTCCCTATCGGGAATAAATGTGCTATATTTATTATCATCCCAGTCGCCACCAGCATAAGCAAGTCCCCTTACATCAAGGGAATAACGACCAAACATACAGCCGACAGCATAGGAAATTAGGCTTTTAATATCTCTCTGTAAATCTGCCTTGCGGATTGTTACATCTTTATCTTCGACTTCTGGTGTTAGTTCATCTTGCAAACCATATATATCAATGAAAATACGATTCAATTCTTCCTCGTTTGTTTTTAATTGATTAAAGCGAAGAAAACACTCATTTTTCCAATTTATAAAAGCATCTTCAATGTAATTCATGTCTTTGATATGTTTTTTCTCATCTTCTCTCGTTTTTTCCATGGAAAACGATGAGTACCGAATAAGAGGATGTTGTATAAAATCCCATGACTGTTCAAAGGCATCCCAATCAGATTTGGTGTTGAGAATACATTCTTCCACCATATTATCCACAATATTCATTACACCTTCATCAATTTTTATCGGAATTCGACTAACTGGCCCTTCGTGGAAATCAAGAGTCGGTGCCAAAGCTTCTAGAAATTTTTTTGATGTTTTAGCATTCATAATTCCTAATAAATATTTCAACATCTTGTTGTCATTAGGAAAACACATTGATCCTTTTGATTCAAATAAAAATCCCTCATCTGAAAATCTCACGCCAAAGTTATTTCCTAATGATGACCATGTCATTCCTTTCTTAAAATAATATTCTGGATTACGAATAACCGAACCTTTCTCTTGTTTCATGGAGATTCCATCATTTTCCCAATTTGCCACAATTAAATTATTTCCATACCATTTTCTATAAGCGCCACCTTTATTACACGGATACCACTTAGTTCCAATCTTCAAAGCACTTATTTCATACCAAATTCTCAGATATTTATCGTTATTCCCCGTTGCAAATCCTTGTTTGGTGCAAGCAAAATCAAACAATTTTTTTCCTTCAAAACAATTTGTAACCGCATTACTAAACCAATATCCCAATGACTTCTCTGGAATTTTACACAGTTCTGAAATATTCTGATCATATTCATGTTCTTTCTTTAAAAAAGCTCTTTCTTTACTAGCTTCTCCAACTTCTTCAATAATTTTATAATATCTAGCCAAATATCTAGCGCAACATTGATTTTTAATCATAACAAAAGTCGTTGTTTGTACTACTTCTCCACTAATTTCATCGAAAGCTCTGGCACCAAGATGAACCATATTACAAATAAAACTGTTTTTCAAAATAAATTCTCGTAATGCAGAAAAACTTCCCAAAAACATCCATGACTGTTGAGTAATCATAGCTTGCAGTCCATTTATAGCCAGCATATCTCTGCATTTTTCTATAAAAACAGAATACAAATCCGTCTTACTTTTAGAATAATGTTTCTTACAATACTCGCTTAATTTACCATTCATTCCATTGCCACCCATATACGGCGGATTCGTCACAACCACCTCATACTTCCTAGCCATCACCTCACCAATATCAACCAGCATTCGCAGTTTTTCCTTCGTCTGCTCCAATCCCACCGTATCAAACGACATCTGCCCCTCAGCATCAACATTTTCTACGAACCGTCTCAACAACTCCCAATCATAATTCTCAACATGTAAAATAGAACCATACTCTTTTGCATCCTTAAAGGTATCAAGCAAGCCTCCCATCTGATTCATTGCATCATTTTTCTCCACATCACTAAAACCCACACCAAAATATGCAAGCTGGCTTCTATTGATACGATTGCTCTCCTGTATGGAATACACATGACAAACCGTTTCTGCAGAAAGAATCCTGCGATTATACTGTCTTGCCTTCATCATCACCGCAAAATACGCCATCTGATACGCCCGATCATCAATGTCCAGACCATAGAGATTGTTTTCCAAGATACTCTTCGCCGCATCTCTCTGGGAATATCCGACAGATTCATATATCTGCATCAGCACATCAAAGGCATAGACAAGGATATGCCCGCTGCCCATACACGGATCAATGAAATGAATATCTTCCGGTTTCAGCTTCGCGTACTCCTTATGTATCTCATCAAGCTTCTCCTGCACCTCCGGCTCCTGCTTGGCCTCGTCCAGATAATATTTCCACTTGGATTTCAACAAATCATTTGGATGTCCTTCCACCCATAGACGACCGAGACTATTCTCCACCATATAACGCACGATCCAATCCGGCGTAAAGAGCTGTGTTACCGCAGGAATCTCTTCCTTTGTAATCTTTCCGCGTTTTGCAAAGGCTTCATTCTTTGGCTCTGTATTGTAATACTGATACAGCCACCCAATAATTTCAACCTGTCCGCCTTTTTCAATATTAAAATCATCCTCCGATATATCATTTACCAGATGATAAACAACACCTTCCTTATCAATCGTAGAAATATTAAGCAGAAGCTCTGTGTAATCCGCCGTCTTTTCAAAAAGCGCCGGAAGTATTTCATTAAGTGCGTTACATTGTTTTATGAATAACAGCCGAAAACACTCGTCCAGTTGATTCTCGTTTTTTAACCGTATAATGTCCTGCTTCTCTTTCTCCGTAAATGTCAAATCCGCATCAAAAGGAGTCGTCACAAGATCTGGCTCCATCTTACCGCTGTCAGAAGACAATACGCGAATATGTGACGGCAAATAGTCGTTAATCTCCATAAAACGAATTGCAATCAGACGGTTAAACCAAGTGTATGCCACGCCTTCCATAATATACTTATAAGCAGTCTGATAGTTTGTCTCATTTGTTTTCTGGTTGATAACATCCACAAGACTCCTGCGCTGTTTCACAGCCTCTCCCGTGATAGCATACGGTTCCGCAGTTCCAATATCATAGAACTCCGTCTCTTTTGTAGACTGTGGCAATGCAGAATATATCCCATCGGCTGTTATACCCATAAGTCCCGCTTTGTACTGTATATCTGCAATCAGCTTATTTCTCGCCCAGATTGCGAAGTTTTTAATAGCGCTTTTGTTCATCCTCTCACTCCTTGATGCTAATTCGATCTTATGCCAATGCTGCTATCATTGTTTGCAAATACCAAATCAAAATGCCTGCATAAGGCGTTTTAGAATCTTTTTCATCCATAAATTCATTCAATATTTCTATACAATAGCTATGTATATATTTTTCTTCAACTTTTCCAATCTCATTAATTAATGCATCTAAAGCTGCTTTTCGTTCTGTAATCAAGGGTGCAGATGCACAGTTTAGATTTAAGGTATTCACTAAATCAAACCGCACATCTGGATCCGATGCATCAATTCTACCGTCTAAAGTATAAAAAATCGTTTGCAACGTTTCTTTTTTACATGGATTTATTTTCCGAAACTCTGTGTTTCCACGATGTTTATCACAAGTCAAATCGTCCTTTGTTCTGTTTCTGCGAACACCTTTTATGCGCTTTTTTACATTGCCATGACAAACTGCAAACAAGTTATTATACTCCAAAGCCAACTCTGCATTGCACCTATCCAATGAATCAATAGGAATAAAATGCTCTATGGTCGTTCCCGCTATGCCCGGATCTTTATCCTCCCTTGGTATTCTACTCATACAATATACACAAAGCTGCCCCTGCTCATGTCTCAGACTCTCGATAACTCGTGCTTTTAATGGATTCTTCAACTCCGCAAACATCTCTTTGGGCGAAAGATCACTTAACATAGAGTCTTCCCTTAGTTCTTTCAGTCCTTCCGGTTCGATTCCTTTTATTATTTCAATCATTTCTGCCCTCCCCGAATTCTTTCCAATTTTAATTTTACTCTATCAGCAGCAACCTCCTTATCGTGATAATCTCTCTTTCCATCAATTTCGTCCAATATCTTTTCCGCATCGTCATATTTTCTATCATTCAGCAGCGAATCGAACTGATTGAAGAGATCCGCAATGACAGGGTTACGTTCAGATACGCCCATAATATCCTTCAAGATAGAATTTGCATCATTTCCATAAATTTCAACATTTGCATCTATCACTTCATAGTTCTTCAATATCATAAGATTCTCACTTTTTGCACTGCTGATGACGGCTGGCGCATGGGTTGTTACAATAAACTGCACTCTTGGAAAAATCTCCTGCAAATCCCCCAGAATCCGATGCTGCCATGCTGGATGTAAGTGTAAATCCACCTCGTCAATTAAAATTACCCCATCTGTTTGTTCGATTACATTCATTCCCAGTTGCGGATTTAACACGGCCATCCGATAAGCAATATCTGCAATCAGACTAACTGTGCTTTTATAACCGTCACTCATCTGTGACAATGGAATACTCATTCTATGGTTGCCCTCATTGATATAGAAACATTCAATTTCATTCGTATCCAGATTATAGTCAAACGTAGCGTCCTTGTATCCTGTAATACATTCGCAGCATTTTGCCATTGCCCTATATACAACCAACAGTTCCGCAAACTCCCGCAATCCTTCTGATTTCTTTTGCATTTTTTGGAGGGTCTTCTTTTTAAACCAGTTCATCATCAGTTTAATGTTAGCGGTTCCGTCCAGACTGTCAATATAACCGTTTGTTTTTGTATTATCCTTAAAAGTATCCATTTTTTTCTCTCTATGATAATCCCACAAACGTCTAGTACTATAATACGCAACAATCGGAAGTACTAGTGTTGAATCCCCATCCCGCAGACGCTTTTGGTAATTCCTTGCAATATCAAGCATCTCCTTTGCATCTTTTATAACTGTCCTTCCATTTTCCCCCAATAAGGCTCGCTTCCATGTAATTGTTTGTCCATCCATATCACCTATAGCCGTTATCTCCACAGGATACTGCGGCTGAACATCTTCAGATTCTCCCATCAAATATGTTTTTAGCCTGGCATCAGTTTTATTAATACTTATACCCCCCAGACCATCCAACCCAGTAAACATTGTCCCCAAGGATACAGCCAACCCTTCAAGAATAGACGTTTTTCCAGAACCGTTATCTCCAACAATAACTGCCAGTTTTCCATGAAAAGCCATTTCGATATCTTCAAAGCATCTGTAATTTTTAATAGCTATACTTTTAATAATCATTATATACCTCTCTATTTTATTGACTTTACTTTTATTCTCGCCAAAAATCCCATCTAGAATACTTTAAAAAATCATTCTTTATCTTACAGTCAAAACTCCACATTTACAATGTCATTTACATCCAACTCTTTCAGCAGTGATTCTTTTAGCTGATTTACACACTTCTCAACATCCTCCACACTCTCTATGCGCCATGACGATGTATGTGTAACATTCTTAATGGTAACATTCTTGGTTTTCTTAACTGGCACTTTTATAATAAAATCAACAGCTCCGCCGTCCTGATTCTTCTTTTTCTCTTCCTCTTCTGCCTTTTTCTTTGCGAGATTCGCATCTATAGCATCCATTTCATTCAATAGACGGATTTTCAACGCCTCCGCTTTATCCGCATAACTTCTGAGAACAGAAACATTATTACACCTTTCAGCGCCGCTTCTGATTTCCATAAAAAATTCTATATATTTCTGTTTCTTTTCCGATACGTATTCCTTCGTATCAACAACTTCCACTACTCTGCCTTTTGCCTCTTCAATTGACTGCATAACCGGAGCAGATACCACTTCCAGAATCTTTGTATAGGCGTCCATAAATTTCCCTCGAAGTTCGGGGAGCTGCGGAATATCCCTGTACGGCTTATCCATCTTTACGATTTCCCTCATTCGGGCAACAATATTTTCAAGTTCTTCATCTACGATATAAGTTTTGCTGTCATCATAAATTTCGAGCATGTCCAATGCTCGCATAAAAATCTGCTGCTGTTCTCCACCAAAGAACGTTTTAACAGGCTCATAATCCTCAGCATAGTCCATAAAGTCATCCTGATACTTTGAAACATACTCGTAAAATTCCTTTGATTCTGAAAGCTGAATTACCGAGAACAGTAATTTCTTTCCTTCCTCTATCACTTTCTTTCCCGGATATGCGTAATTCTGATAATTGATCTGCAAACTTTCCATTTCATTGATTCGTTTCTGTGAATAGTTCTGGAAACTCTGCATCCCGGTATCTTCATCTTCTGATACGAAAGAAGTTCCAAACAATTCTTTCATGACCTTCTGTACTGCCTTTTTATCCTTTTCAGTTACACGTGTTCTCACTTCCATCAAAAGCTTATCTGCATATTGTTTCTTGGTAATATAATCTGCAAGCTCATCTCCAGATTTATTCATCAATGTCACGACTCCCCCATTTATGGTAAAAGTCAAATCACCACGCCGAAATAATCTCGCTATAAGCCAATAGATATCATCCTCAACAAAACCATATGGCGCACTCATAAAGCGGTCTTTTATCGTTTTCATGGAAGTTTTGATATGAATATCCGTATTACTCTTAATAAAATTTTGAACATCATCAAGTGCATGAGCATTGGTCTCTGTCCCGTCATCAAGATTGAAGCTAATCTGATTGCCCGCCTTAAACATCTTACGAACCGCCATTTCATCCATCGCTACATCAATATATGACAACTTGTGATAAACCGTCTGCACTAGCCGCCCAATTGCTTCATTAATACGTCCGCTCACTTCCTTTGCATGTAAATGAGCCACATCGCCGTTTACATAGATGGTTGCCTCTTTCAATCCCTCTGTCAGATAAAGCCTTGCGTTCGCATTGCGTTCCCGCATCTCCACGCGCTTTGCCTCTTTGATCGTCTCATATTTTGTCAATTGTGATGAGGTATTCAACCGCAAAAATTTTTCAATCTTAAGATAAGTCATTAGCTCGTCAAGAAACGAAGAATCACTTGGCAAAAGCACCAGTACCTCTCTTCCCGTTCCTGACATCATGCGAAGCGTTGCATCATCATTACCACCCTCATACCACGGTGTCAATATGCGCAGTCCCACATCATAATTCTGATTTGATTTATATGGTCTGTCATCTACTATCTGATTGTATGAAAACACATATCGCCCATTAAACGCCGCATTACCCGCTGGTGCAGGATAACGATACCTCTTGTCGGCAAAGATATCTTCAAAAATCATCTCTGATACTTTATTGATAACCTCCGCCATCTCCACATTCTGACTGCCAATCTCACGGTTAATTTCCTGTTCTTCATCTGTCAGGAACACATACATACTGCCATTTTTTTGTACAAGCATCTGCTGCTGAAGCGTTTTTAATGCAACCTCAACTTCATCCTTTAAAACAATACGGTCATCGTCAATATTACTAATCATAAGGCTTGTAATGTTATCCACATTCGCCTCGATTTCAAGAATATACTTAACCATAAAGAGCGTTTTCAGAACATTAATCGCAAATACATCCGAAGTTCTTTTCTCTGGATTAATCTTGCTATTGTCATAAGCACGGATAATAACACCCCTGTGACTATGATCAAGAAAATTCTCTAACGCATCATAAAACCGATGAAACGGTACAATCGCTCCCTCCGACTCACGCATTATTTTAACAGCCGACTCCTTAAACAGGGCAAGCATGGAACGTTCTCCCTCAGATAAGTGCTTGCCGGAAGCTCCATGTGTACGAATAGATGTCAGTACACTCGCAAGAAGGTTAAACTGATATGGTACAAAGGGATAACACAATGCGAAATCATTCTCATCTGCATAGAGTTTCTTTTCTACACCATCATTGAAAACAATAAGGTTCTTGATAACGGTAGCCTTTTGCTCATAGAGAAGCCTAAGCGTCTGTGCACCAATATCACTCTTCTCCAATATTCTCTTTTTGATTACCTCATCCACATTTGCAGAAGAAAGCGCAAGTCTCGTTGCAAACCGCCCCTGAATCTTAGAGAAATCATTCCCCTTTACTTTCATAATAGAATCAACATCCTGTTGGCTTGTAACAATAACCCATGCTTTCCCTTTGCACTCCTTGGAAAGTTCCTCCCTTACCGTCTGTAGATTTAACATCAGATTAGAATCATCGCCAATATACTGCCCCACCTCATCCACCATGAATACAACATGATGATTACTGCCTTTCTTATTTATATACGCTTTCACACGCTTTGCGAAATCTTCAATACTGATACGATAGTTTTCCGTTGCCTTTTCACACCAATTTCTTGCAGCTGCTTCGCTCATAAAACCAATCTTTACAAGTGCTTCAACGACATCATCCTGAATAAAATCAAACTTATGGCGTGACTCTTCCCATCCAGAGCCATATTCATCTTCAAATGTTTCCTTAAATGCATCATACTTATCCACATCCATAAGCTGACTTTCCAAATCTGCAAGATGAGGTAGACTCCCACACAATCCCCTCATCTCATTAAATACTTTTAAAAAAACATTGACAATCGCATCCTTATTCTGCTTACTGTTGCTATCACTTTTCGAATCAATGTTAAAAAGCACCACATCTGCTGGCGTTTCCGCCGCCAGTCTCATATCTGCCAAAACCATTGCATCGGATATTTTGCGATCCTTTTCAAAAAAATCAATTGCCTTATTTCCATCAATTTCCTTATTGTCAAGAATATAGGATAAGATCTTCAAAAAATGAGATTTACCACTACCAAAAAAACCTGATATCCATACGCCAATTTCACTCGTATTGCCTAAAATTCCCTTCTTATATGCTTCAAAAAAATCCGCAAAATATTTCTGCAATTCTCTGGTAACCACATACTCCTCAAGTTCCTGCGAAACATTTGTTTCCTCACCTTGACCAACGATAATGACTCCTTGAATCTCCCGATCTATTGGTTTTGCAAACATTTCCTTTATCTGCATTATGAATCCTCCTTTAATTCAGAAACACATCTGCGTTTCTGCTTGCGAACGGTATACTTTGTGCCATTCTGCAATCAAACCAACTTAAACGCCCTGTAATAATTATCGTCTTTTATCTCGCCAAACAGTATCAATTCCTGCTCATTATATATTCCTGGAAAGAACATTACCACCGGAACTCTTACAAATGCCTGATGCAAATTATTCAGTACCTTATGGGAACGCAAAATAGGAAAGCATTTTCCGATTCCTGTCAAGAAAACTATGGCATTTTCCGGTGTATTGTCCTTAATATACTGTACAATATAACTGTCATCATCATTTATCTTCATGGAATTGCTGACTGCTTTGCCAATGCGCTCTAAACCCTTTTTCTTTTCAAATTTATAGCACTCTTCCAAGAAATTATTTTTATCGAGGAAATCGATAATTACATCATACAAATCAAACACCTTCAGGTCAAACTTCTCTCCACCCTTGGCATTCCTATTCTGCATATACTTAATCCGTTCACGGACTTCTAATTCTCTATCTGGCGGATAGTCGAATATCCAATAATTTACTTCATTTGCCCGACCACTGCTTTGTCTGAATGAGGGTTTACGAATTGCATACTCCATTTTATCCAGACGTCTATTTAAATCAGCCATTATCTGACTCCCTCCAATGCTTTGACTACCTGTCCATATCCATAATCTTCTAACCAATGCTTCAATACCGGATCAAGAATCGGCTTTAATATTTTGCGTTCCGCCACCCTTGCCTTTTCATCCAAAATACCCGCCTCGTAAAGTTGCGTCTTATAACTTCTTCCTAATCTCTGTAGCGTCTGGTCCGTCCACTTTGCTACGACTTCATCTTGTGCCTGCTTATTCTTAAAAAATATACGGATATCTGCATCTGCAAGCACGCTCATTCCAATAATCATTTTTTCCCTGACAACTTCATACATAAAGTCAAAAAATAAGGTGTCATGGGCAAAACTTCCTGTTAGTGCATATAATTTCTGTGTCGCTACATCGCTATCCTGAAAAAGGGGATAAAAACTCGAATCAAGTTCCTTTATTCTCGCAGTTATAGTGGATTGAATTATAGCCGCCCTTGCCGGTGTTGATGCTCCAAATATATTCTTCGTAGCACTAAGTTTCTTTATTTCATCGAATGTTTTTCCCTGTTCCAAAAGCCGGATCGCCTTGCGAAATTCCATAAACCACAAGGCAAACTTTACAGCCCCCGCACTATATTTGTTTCTTTTCAATTAACTATTCCTCATCTTTCTCTGGAACCATTTCCATAATATCACCAATATCACACTGTAAATGTTCGCAGATGCGTCTAAGAACATCCATAGAAACATCTTCATTTCTTCCCAACTTCGCCAGAGTATTCGGACTCATCTCTACTGCCTCCAGCAACTCCATCTTCTTCATATTCCTATCTATTAGTAATTTCCATAATTTATTAAAACTCACCTTCATCGTGCAATCCCTCACTCGCTCTTTGGATTCAAACTACAGAACTTAATTTTACACACATATTGCAAATAACATCCAAGCATCACAATAATACGTTTAAAATTATATCACAAAGACACATCCTATTCAATAATTTAATTATACATATCTATAATCTAATTATATCTAATTATATTTTTTGAAACAATATATAAAATTTCCTCATTTTTGTGTTTTTCATCCGTATATTCATCTGCAAATTCTCAATTAATAGTTTCTGCAACTTAAAAGAGCATGACCACCGCCATGCCCTTTCTCATAATTACAAACAAAATATTATTTTTCCCTCACGATCTCCTCCGCCCTTACCCGAATATTATTCATCCGGCCTACCAATCCCACCAAACATCAAAAAAAGGACTTTCCAAGAAACCTCGGAAAGCCCCATAAAATCTAGCCTTTTACCAATTACTCAATGATCGTAGCAACCCTGCCAGAACCTACAGTACGACCACCCTCACGGATAGCGAATGTAAGACCCTGCTCCATAGCTACCGGATGAATCAGCTCAACTGACATCTCTACGTTATCACCAGGCATACACATCTCTACACCCTCTGGAAGGTTGCAGACACCTGTAACGTCTGTTGTTCTGAAATAGAACTGAGGTCTGTAGTTGTTGAAGAACGGAGTATGACGTCCACCTTCATCCTTGGTCAGAACGTAAACCTGAGCGGTAAACTTCTTGTGGCACTTAACTGTACCTGGTTTGATCAAAACCTGCCCTCTTTCGATCTCTGTTCTCTGAACACCACGAAGAAGAGCACCGATGTTATCACCAGCCTGAGCCTCGTCAAGCAGCTTACGGAACATCTCAACACCTGTTACAACAGTCTTTCTTGTCTCCTCATGGATACCGATAATCTCAACTTCATCAGATACATGAAGAACACCACGCTCTACTCTACCGGTAGCAACTGTTCCACGTCCTGTGATGGAGAATACGTCCTCTACAGGCATAAGGAACGGCTGATCTGTTGCACGCTGCGGATCCGGGATATACTCATCAACTGTAGCCATAAGCTCCATGATCTTGTCTCCCCACTCTCCTGACGGATCCTCAAGAGCCTTAAGAGCAGAACCCTTGATAATCGGGCAATCTGTAAACTCATATTCCTCTAACTGCTCTGTTACTTCCATCTCAACCAACTCGATAAGCTCTTCGTCATCAACCATATCGCACTTGTTAAGGAATACAACGATGTAAGGAACACCTACCTGACGGGAAAGCAGGATGTGCTCTTTTGTCTGAGCCATAACACCGTCAGTAGCAGCAACTACAAGGATAGCGCCGTCCATCTGAGCTGCACCTGTGATCATGTTCTTAACGTAGTCAGCATGTCCTGGGCAGTCAACGTGTGCATAGTGACGATTCTCTGTCTCGTACTCAACGTGAGCTGTAGAAATTGTGATACCACGCTCTCTCTCTTCCGGAGCCTTGTCGATGTTCTCGAAATCTACTACTGCGTTACCTTCAACTCTCTCTGCCAGAACCTTTGTAATAGCGGCTGTCAGAGTAGTCTTGCCGTGGTCAACGTGACCGATTGTACCAATATTACAATGTGGTTTTGTTCTTTCAAATTTAGCTTTTGCCATTTTGAATAATCCTCCTTATTACGGTGCCGCAAGCGGCATGTTATTATATTTACGTTTACTCGGCTAACATTGATTATATTTCAAATCCTACAGTTTTTCAAGCCTTTTCTTACTTAATTAAGCATTTTTATTCGATAATACCTTTTCCTGAACAGATTTCGGAACCGGCTCATACTTCTCGAAGAACATGGAGTAATTACCGCGTCCCTGTGTTTTGGAACGAAGGTCTGTAGAGTATCCGAACATCTCGGACAACGGAACGTATCCGCGTACAATCTTACCGCCGCCTAAGTCGTCCATACCCTCGATCCTTCCGCGCCGGGAGTTGATATCACCAATAACGTCTCCCATATACTCCTCCGGCATCGTTACTTCCACCTTCATGATAGGCTCGCACAAGATCGGCGCTGCCTTCTTCATAGCGTCCTTGAATGCCAGTGATCCGGCGATGTGGAATGCCATCTCACTTGAGTCGACTTCATGGTAAGAGCCGTCGTATACATTCGCCTTAACGCCCACAACCGGGAATCCGCCAAGGATACCGGCCTGCATAGCTTCCTCGATACCTTCTCCGATCTTCGGAATATATTCCTTCGGAATCGCGCCGCCCACAACCGTAGACTCGAACTTGAAGACTTCCTCGCCGTTGATATCCATAGGCTCGAACTTAACCTTACAGTGTCCGTACTGTCCGCGTCCGCCGGACTGCTTCGCATACTTGCTGTCGACATCAACCGCCTTGGTGAATGCCTCCTTATAAGCAACCTGAGGCGCGCCTACATTAGCCTCTACCTTGAACTCACGCAGAAGTCTGTCAACGATGATCTCCAGATGGAGCTCACCCATACCCGCGATGATCGTCTGTCCCGTCTCCTGATCCGTATGAGCACGGAAGGTCGGGTCTTCTTCTGCAAGCTTCGCAAGAGACTCTCCAAGTTTACCCTGGGAAGCCTTGGTCTTAGGTTCGATCGCAAGCTCGATAACCGGCTCTGGGAATTCCATGGACTCCAAGATTACCGGATGCTGCTCGTCACAGATGGTATCGCCTGTCGTCGTGAATTTGAAACCGATCGCTGCAGCGATATCTCCTGAATATACCTTGCTTAATTCTTCCCTCTTATTGGCATGCATCTGAAGGATACGTCCAACACGCTCCTTCTTGCCCTTCGTCGCATTCAGCACATAAGAACCGGAGTTCATCGTACCGGAATACACTCTGAAGTAAGCAAGCTTACCAACGAATGGATCTGTCATGATCTTGAATGCGAGCGCTGAGAACGGCTCTTCATCTGAAGAATGTCTCACTGTCTCGTTACCATCCATATCTGTTCCCTGGATCGGCGGGATGTCTGTCGGAGCAGGCATATACTCAAGCACTGCATCCAGGAGCTTTTGTACACCCTTGTTCCTGTATGCAGAACCGCAGCATACCGGAACCGCTGTACATTCACATGTTGCCTTTCTCAGAGCTTTCTTCATATCTTCAACAGACGGCTCATTGCCCTCCAGATACTCCATCATCAGATCGTCGTCCAGGTCGCAGATCTTCTCTACCAGTTCTGAACGGTAAAGCTCTGCATCATCCTGCATATCCTCCGGAATATCCACGATAGAGACATCATCACCCTTATCATCATTATAGATGTAGGCTTTCATCTCCATCAGATCGATGATTCCTTTAAAATCATCTTCCTTACCGATCGGCAGCTGCAGACAGATAGCATTCTTGCCAAGTCTTGTCTTGATCTGCTCCACGGCATTATAGAAATCCGCACCCAGAATGTCCATCTTATTGATAAATGCCATTCTCGGTACGTTGTAAGTGTCAGCCTGACGCCATACATTCTCTGACTGAGGCTCAACACCGCCCTTTGCACAGAATACGCCCACAGCTCCATCAAGTACACGAAGCGAACGCTCAACCTCGACAGTAAAGTCCACGTGTCCCGGAGTATCAATGATGTTGATACGATGCTCTAATGCACCCGGTTTCGGCTTGCAGTTCTCTTCCAGTGTCCAGTGGCATGTTGTAGCTGCGGAAGTGATCGTGATACCTCTCTCCTGCTCCTGTTCCATCCAGTCCATGGTAGCAGTACCTTCATGAGTATCACCGATCTTATAGTTTACACCGGTATAGTAAAGAATACGTTCTGTCAGCGTAGTCTTACCAGCATCAATATGAGCCATGATACCGATGTTCCTGGTTCTCTCTAACGGATATTCTCTTCCAGCCATTCTTTTGCTGCCTCCTAGAATCTATAGTGAGCAAATGCCTTATTTGCTTCAGCCATCTTGTGCATGTCTTCTTTCTTCTTCACAGACGCACCTGTGTTGTTGGATGCATCAAGAATCTCATTCGCCAATCTCTCCTCCATCGTCTTCTCGCCTCTCTTGCGTGAATACAATGTCAGCCAGCGAAGCGCTAAAGCCTGTCTTCTGTCAGCTCTTACTTCGATCGGCACCTGGTAAGTTGCTCCACCGATACGTCTTGCCTTAACCTCAAGTACAGGCATGATGTTGTTCATCGCCTCTTCGAATACTTCGATTGCCGGCTTGTCGGATTTTGCCGCAACTCTGTCAAATGCTCCATATACAATCTTCTGTGCTACACCCTTCTTGCCATCTAACATGATGTTATTGATCAGCTTGGTAACCACTTTATTATTGTATAATGGGTCTGCTAATACGTCTCTTTTCTGAGTATGTCCTTTACGTGGCACGGTCCTTCCCTCCTTAAACATAATTGTGCGGGCCATACGGCTGCACTGATTAATTCATCGGTACTCACATGTGTCCTCTAATGATACTGTGTAGTGCAATTCTCTATAACTTGCAACTTACTTAATCATAGTTCTGTTTGTGACTACTTAAATCTTAAAATGAATTCCATTATGGAAGTTCTTCTTCTCTTCGTTCAGAAGAACAAAGTAATCTCTAACCTCATGCTGCGCTTACGCTTGCATTCGCTAAGAGCTTACTTTTCGCTAAGAGCTTACTTTTTAGCATCTTTCGGCCTTTTAGCGCCGTATTTTGAACGTGCCTGTCTTCTCTTTGCAACGCCTGCTGTGTCGAGTGTACCTCTAACGATATGATATCTGGTACCTGGAAGGTCTTTTACTCTTCCTCCGCGGATCAGGACAACACTATGCTCCTGAAGATTATGTCCTTCTCCCGGGATATAACTTGTTACCTCGATACCGTTAGACAGACGAACTCTGGCAATCTTTCTAAGAGCTGAGTTAGGCTTCTTAGGTGTAGCTGTCTTAACAGCAGTACATACGCCTCTCTTCTGAGGAGCTGATACATCCGTGCTTCTCTTCCTCAAAGAGTTATACCCTTTCTGGAGTGCTGGAGCTGTAGACTTCTTAACAGATGTCTGACGTCCTTTCTTTACTAACTGGTTAAATGTTGGCATTCTCTTTCACCTCCTACGATCATAATAAGTTGCATTCTTGTTGCCAATTCCTTCGGGCTGACCTTCGCCCGTCTGCTGCATGGAAACATATTTATACACAAAAAACACGGCGTTTCCGATGCACGCTAGATTAGTTTATTACGAATAGTCTCCCTTGTCAAGGGGTTTTCTATTATTGAACCCATATTTCTTAACAATATCCTGCATAATATCCCATTTCTTCTCCATATCCTCAACCAGCTTGAACTGCGTCCGGCACCGGTCAAGATTGTGCTCTTCTCTGTGGATCTTAAAATACCGGTCCCCCTGGAGATAATCCGTCAGGAAGCGCATACCGCACTCGAAGGTCATCACCTTGGCTCCCATAGGAAGCAGTTCGATCTCCCGGTCCGTAAGCCTTCCAGCGCATCCTTCTATGAAGCCTTTGGCATACAGATCAAACAACTCCATATCACAGGACACTTTCGACAGATCCCTCTCGTCCTCTGCCGCCGTACTTGCGCCGAAACGGATCGAATCCCCGAAGTCATTCATGGCAAGCCCCGGCATAACCGTATCCAGATCGATCACGCAGATTCCTTTCCCCGTCTTATTATCGATCATAATATTGTTAAGCTTCGTATCATTATGTGTTACACGGATCGGCAGCTCTCCCTTCGCCTGGAGGTCCCCGAAATAATCCGCAACCTCCTCTCTGTCCAGAACAAACTGGATCTCATCTCTCACGGAAGCCGCCCGCTCCATCACATCCTCTTCCACTGCCTTCTTGAATACCGCGAATCTCGCCTTAGTATCATGAAACCCTTCGATCGTCTCATTGAGCGTCTCAGCCGGATAATCCGCCAGCATACACTGGAAATTCCCGAACGCCAGCGCGCTCTCATAGAAATGCTCCGGCTTCTCCACCACATCATAGCTGGTAGCATCCGTGATGAACTTATAGGAACGCCAGTAATCACCGTAAGAATCACGGTAATACGGTTTGTTATCGTAGGCAGGGATCACATTCAGCGTCTCCCGCTCCGGATCTCCGCCGTTCTTGATGATCTGTTCCCTCAGAAATGCAGTGACACCCATCACATTCTCCATCAACTCCTCCGGCTTCCCAAAGACGTCCTTATTCATCTTCTGCAGGATGACCTTGATGCTTCCCATGCCGGAGATCTGGAATGTCAGAAGATATGTGTCATTGATATGTCCATTTCCATAGGCACATCCTCTCACAAGCCTTCCGTTATACTGAAAATTAGCAATTACCTCTGCAATCTGAATCGGTGATGCTTCCCCCATTATTCTTCCTCCCATAAATGCATTGGATAGATCCCATCGTCCTTCATCTTCTGAAGCGCTGCAACTACCACTGGTTTATCCTCTTTGTACGTGATCCCATACCACTTATCCGCCGACTTAAGAACAGCCGCCGTTGCCTTCCCTTCTTCCAGGAGACGGCTCACCACCGCCGGAAGGTAATACTCACACTTCATCGGATTGCTTTTAAGCCCTTTGTCAAGAAACGCCGGGAATCCGTCTCTGATCTCATGTAAGATACTCTTCGTAAATCCCCACATATTCATGGACACGACAGCGTCTCCGGAAACTTCCGTCCAGGTCTTGCCGTCATCCTCCGTAAATGCGATCCCGCCATCACGTTTCTCGATCCGTGTCCTCTCCTCGACGCTGATCAGTTCCCCCTGCATATTGATCTCGCAGATGCCGCGTGACACATGTCCATTATCCGTTACCGTATTGCCAAGCAGGTATCCTACCATCGTATAACGGTATTTCTCGTCATCCTCATGTGCTGACAGATAGTCATAGATCAGTCGGAACGCTTCTCTTCCATAATAGTCATCTGCATTGATCACTGCAAACGGCCCGTCAACCTGATCAATACAGCTCAGTACCGCATGCGCCGTTCCCCATGGCTTCACGCGGCCCTCAGGCACCTCATAGCCCGCCGGAATATTCCCGATATCCTGAAATGCATAGGATACTTCCATATATTTCTCGATACGTTTACCAACCTTCTCCCGGAAACCTTCTTCAAATTCCCGCTTAATTATAAAGATCACTTTATCAAATCCTGCCCTTTTCGCGTCATACATGGAAAAATCCATGATAATATGTCCTTCGCTGTCAACCGGGTCCATCTGCTTCAATCCTCCATAACGGCTCCCCATTCCTGCCGCCATGATCACCAATACAGGTTTGTTCATCTTTTTTACCTCCATTTCTTTCTGAACTGTTACAAACCATTTCCATGTATCTGCATTGTATTACAAAGATGTCTAAAAATCTTTATAATATGTTTTACATGATTTGCACTATCTGCACTATCTGCGCTTCCCGTCTTTTCATTTAATCCGAAATACAGTAAAATAAAGTCATACATGTTATTTCAGATAAAGAGGTTACACCATGAGCTACAACGGAATCATACTTAGAAAATCAATATCTATCAGCAAGATCTACAGCATCCACTACTTTGAATATATGAGTGATTTCTCTTTCGAAGGAGAATCCCATGATTTCTGGGAATTCCTCTGTGTTGACAAAGGAGAGGTGATCGTAACGGCAGACACGGAACGTTCCGTCTTAAGGCACGGCGAGATCACCTTTCATCAGCCCAACGAATTCCACAACGTCAGAGCAACCGGAGAGGTTGCCCCTAACCTGGTCGTCATTTCCTTCCGCTGTGAGGACAAAGCAATGGCATTTTTCCGAAGGAAGACACTCAAGATCGACGAAGCAGAACGCAATATCCTTGCCAATATCATCAGCGAGGCAAGACGCTGCTTCGACTGCCGGCTGGATGACCCATACCTGCAGAACATGCCAAGAAAGGAACCGGAGCTGTTCGGCGCCGAACAGTTGATCAGTCTCTATCTGGAGCAGCTTCTGATCCATCTGATCCGCAGATATTCCGATTCCGCAACGCTTCATAAGCAGCTTTCCAATCCCAGGGTGCTCAAATCCACCAAGAGCAAAAGCGATACTGAGATCTTCAACCGGGTCACGGAATATCTGAAAGTCCATATCCACACATCCGTCACCATCGACCAGATCTGCCGCGCTAACCTGATCGGCAGATCCCAGCTTCAGAAGATCTTCAAAGACTGCTGCGGCCTTGGGATCATCGAGTATTTCTCCCTGATGAAGATCAACGCGGCAAAGGAAATGATACGGATGAACCGGCTGAATTTCACACAGATCTCCGAACAGCTTGGCTATTCTTCCATTCACTATTTCTCCCGGCAGTTCAAGAAAGTCACCGGTATGACGCCGTCAGAATACGCACTGTCCATCAAAGCAATGGCGGAGGGAAGCTTCTAGCCCCTCCGCCCTCTCATCTGGTATACTGCTTCCAAGAAGACGCAGCATCTCCTATATAGGATACCATATAATCTCGTTCGCCTTCATCTGAAGGTCAAAACTCGTTCCGTCTCCCTTATATACTGTCGTCTCCTGCGGTTCATAAGTATTATTTACCACGCAGTATTTGCCGTTCTTGGTATAGGCATGCACTTCCACGTTGTAGTTGGTACTGAACCACCGGTGAAGCTCATCTTCCGCGCCGGCAGCCCACAGGATCGCCCGGTACAGAAGCCTGTTGTTCTCGAAGCTGTAGGGAAGTCCGCCGATGTACACGCCTCTCCCCTTGCCGAAGGAATTCGCTGCCAGCTGTACTTCCTTATCCTTCTGGCAGATCACAGTCGTACCGTCGAGCGCGAAGATATTCTTCTTGCCTTCCCCAAAATCAATATCGCCTTTGCAGTCCTCCGTAATAAAATGCTCATGCTCCTCCCAGTTATATTTGTCAACATTCAGCGTAAATCCGGTCTCTTCCTCAACACCCAGGATGCCGGCCAACTGGAAGAACCGCCCCTGCCACTGATATGCCGCCGGCTCGCCGACTCCGATGAAGCCGCCTCCCCGGTAGACAAATCTCTTGACAGCAGTCACGATCTTCTCATCCTTCCAGTTCTCTCCGCCGGTGTAGGCCGTATTGGCATCTCCCACGTTCAGGATCACATCAATATCATCCATGATGGACGGATTCTCCCTGATATCATCGAAGCTGATGAAGCTGACATCAAACGGAGCGCCGCTTAACGCCTCGATCACTCCCGCATAAGAATAATTCTGCTTATGATAGAGCGCATGATGCACCATATGATTCCCCCATGCACGCATCTTTCCCCAACTGTTCAGCACAGCCACTCTCTTCACGCAATGAGGAACCGTACCCTTGATATTCTCATACAGAACCCGGAACTCCTCGCAGACCTCCTCTACATAGTCTATGAATTCCGGGAATTCCATTGCAAGCTTCAGATAGCCGCCGTACCCGATACGGTCGATCGGTTTGCGAAGGATCGCCCTTCTTGCCGTCACCCAGTTCACCTTCGCTTCCCTCACAGGATCTCCTCCTTCATGGAAGGTATCCGGGAAGAAATACGGCAGGAACCGGCCTTCCGTATAGCGGACTCCCTCGATATCACTGATCAGCCGCAGGGTCGCACCGTTACCCACACTTCCAACGACTGCATCCAGCCCGATCTCTTTGAATTCATCCATGAAAGGTTCCATTCCGATCCAGTGGTCTCCAAGGAACATCATCGCCTCTTTTCCGTATTCGTGCGTGATGTCCACCATCTCTTTGGCAAGCTTTGCGACCTCTCTTCTCTGGAAATCCTGAAAATCCCGGAACTCTCTGGACGGGATCCGGTAGGTATTGTTCATATATCCCTGATCGATAATATACTCCGGCCGGAACGGATATCCTGCCTCCCGCTCGAACTGCTCCAAGATATACGGACTTACCGACGCCGAATATCCGTACCAGTCCACATATTTCTCTCTGGCAAACTCATCGAAAATCAGTGTAAACTGATGGAAGAATGTAGTATAGCGAATCACATCAATATGCGGATTATCCGCAATATACCGCCGCAGACGCTTCATGGAGAATTCCCTGGTCTTCGGCTGGCGCACATCAAACGTGATCTGCTTCTCCACACCCTGCCAGTCATTGGTCACCGCATTGTACATATGCACCGGATCCCACATAATATAGGCAAGGAAGCTCACCGTATAATCATGGAATTCATCCGCATGTGTGATCACTACATCACCTGCCGCCTCTTCATAATGCCATCTGGCCGCGACGCCGTCCGCACCGCATATCCTTGTGCCGTCCTTCTCGTCTGCAGGTACGGCCAGACCTGTGGTACGGTCTATGACCTCCCACCATCTCCGGATATCGTCCCGCGAATTTACTGCCAGCATATCCGGATACAGATGGTTCATCAAATGAATCCTTAAGGTATCCTCCGCCGCATTATAAAACGGCGTCATGATATACATCTGCTGAATCTCTTCCGGGTGGGCCTTCGCCCACTCGTTATCTTTCCTTGTAGTATAGTAAGTCGAATACACCTTAGCATCCACAGCCTTAAGCTCTTCCGGATATTCCGTTCCGTCGCAGTCACGGATCGCGTCTGCTCCCCAGCGCTTCACAAGTTCCAATGTCTCCGGAACCACATCTACATCTGTCGGGATCGTAACCCGCCCTCTCCTATGATTATCCATATTCTTACCTCTTTTGACCCGTTTACAGGCTCCCTTTACTGAGGGATCTTAGATAACGCCGCCGCGTCCGCTACCAATGTTACATCTCCATGCATCTGAAGGATCGAAGCCGGAACCGCCGGAGTCACAGGCCCAAAGAACGCCTTCGCCACAATATCCGCCTTGTCCTCTCCGCTGACAACAAGCAACACCTTCTTCGCACGCATGATCGTCCCGATCCCCATGGTATACGCCTGCTTCGGAACATCATCTGCCGAAGCGAAAAACCTCTTATTCGCCTCGATCGTACTCTCCTGCAGATCTACACAGTGCGTCACCTTATCAAACGCATCTGCCGGCTCATTGAATCCGATATGCCCGTTATGGCCAAGACCCAGAAGCTGCAGATCCACCCCGCCAAGAGACTCGATCAGTTCCTCATATCTCGCACACTCCTTGTCGCTGTCCGGTTCCATTCCATCCGGGAGGTTCGTGTTAGCCAGATCAATATTCACCTTGTCAAACAGGTTCTCATGCATGAAGTAATAATAGCTCTGGTCATTGGTACGGGGAAGTCCCTTGTACTCGTCCAGATTCACCGTCTTCACATTGGAAAAGTCCAGATTCCCCTCCTTATACAGAGAAACCAACCTCTCATAAGTTCCGATCGGTGTAGATCCCGTCGCCAGTCCCAGTACGCAATCCGGCTTCAAGATCACCTGTGACGCGATAATATTCGCCGCCTTTCTGCTCATCTCCTTGTAATCTGCTGCTTTGTAGATCTTCATGAATATACCCTCCTGATTATCCTTTCTTTGTTTTATATCCACCCCTGCATAAGGGGAATATAATAAATGTGCGTCCGCATCCTTGTGCTCGCCGATCCTTGCCTCGCCGAAATATTCCGGCATGTGGAAGCTTGGAATCTCTGACCGGATCGGGAAACAGGATGCATAATGCTCAATAGCCTTCGACTCTGATATCTTATAAAAATTGCAGGTGAATCTGCTTCCTATCCCAAGATTCAGAGATCCATAGACATTCTCCAGCACCTGAATCGGAATAAAAATCGAAAAACTCCAATGATCCTCCTCTATCGCCGCCGTGCAGCCAAACAGGTCCAACTCTTCTTTGGAAAAATAGGTCCTGTATGTACGCCCGCTGCCATACGCCGCCAACAGCGCGCCGTTCGCATTCGCCTCAAAATTAAGATAAACCGCCGTCTCACGTCCGCCTCTTTGAGGTTCAAATTGGAGAAATGCTTCCATTGCACTGTCCCTGTAAACAGGGTCCAGAAAATTCTCATATGTGCGGAGCGGTTCACTCTCCTCACATACCATCTTCAGATAGAACCCTTCATCCGGAACAAAACCCAGATATCCGTACGTCCTTGGAATAGCCTTCGTTCCCCACAGCAGATGCTCCACATGAAACGGCCTTACATTCTCCAGTTCCTTATTACTGCTAATTACTTCTACTATCATAGACAATCCCTTTAACAGTCCTTTCCCTAATCATTCCCTACTGTTAATGTACCAAAAAAGGCTGCTAAAAGCAAGGGCAGACCGTCAGAAACGGATAATTTTGCCATGCAGGGTATCAAAAAGGCTGCCGCCCGGTTAATACCCGGCGCGGCAGCCCTTATACCATACAAGTATTCGCTTAATCCTGTACGTATGGCATCAGAGCGATGTGACGTGCTCTCTTGATCGCTACCGTCAGCGCTCTCTGATGCTTCGCACAGTTACCCGTGATCCTTCTCGGAAGGATCTTACCTCTCTCAGAGATATATTTCCTTAACTTTGCTACATCCTTGTAATCAATCTCATTATTCTCCTTGCCGCAGAATACGCATACTTTCTTTCTTCTGCGTCCGCCGCCTCTTCTCTTGAAGCCGCCTTCCGGGCGATTACCTTTATCGTAAGCCATGGTGTTCAACTCTCCTTTCACATATGATATCAACTAAATGGTAATTCTTCATCAATTCCATCCGGAATATTCATGAAGCCGTCACCTGCATCCGATACCGGAGCCGGTGCTGGTGCCGGTGTGGGAGCAGAACGATATCCTCCGGCATTGGCGTCACTGACAGCCTTGCTCTCGGCAAATTCCTGTTCTTCTACGACAATATCCGTCGTGTATACCTTCACGCCGTCCTTGTTGGTATAGCTTCCGGTCTGGATCCGCCCTGTGATCACAACCTTCAAGCCCTGACGGTAAAATCTCTCGGCATGCTCTGCCTGTCTTCCAAAAGCAACACAGTTGATAAAATCTGCGGTTGCTTCTCCGTCACGCTTAAATCTGCGGTCAACGGCCAGCGTAAATCTGGCGATCGCCAACGGATTCTCTCCTCCCTGTGAGTATCTCACTTCCGGATCTCTTGTCAAGCGTCCCATCAAAATTACTTTATTCATATAATTACCTCTACTTCCCGCTTATGCTTCCTGTCTAACGCATAAATATCTGATCACGTTGTCCATGATGCGGATTCTCTGTTCAATCTCACCCGGGACATCAGCTTCAGCATCGAAGTGGATGAAATAGTAGTATGCTTCTCTCATCTTCTGAATCTCGTAAGCTAATCTTCTCTTACCCCATTCATCGACATCAGAGATCTGGCCGCCGAAGCGCTCTACTAACGCTTTCACCTTCTCGACTACCTGTGCTCTCTCGTCATCTTCGATCTTTGCACTGACAACAACAGCTAATTCATATTTGTTCATGTCGCCTTTGCACCTCCTTCTGGTCTTTTGGCCCCCGCTCAGCTTATGTGGGAGCAAGGATATATTGTATCACGGATTAATATGATACCATAACAGCGAGCTTGTTTCAAGCTTTTTTGCGCAAATCCTTCGTGTTTTTTTCGACAAGCTTGCGTGCGATCATGATCTGATGCCCGCAGCCCAAACATTTCAACCGAAAATCCGCACCCACCCTCAGGATCTCCCATTCCTTACTTCCGCACGGGTGCTGCTTCTTCAATGTAACGATATCTCCAACTTCGTATGTGTAATCATTCTTCATCATTGACCGCCCTCTTTCACTCTTTCACTCTCACGCCCCTGACTACGAACCGATGATTATCGCTGGCACTGGTACAGGTCGACAATGTAACGATCGTGTCGCTGGTCGTCACCTCGATCCCTGTATCATATAAGGATACCTGCTTCGTCATATTCAGGAAATTCTGATACTCTTCCTCCGTATTAAACTCGGTAAGATACGTATCCGAAGTGTCCAGCACCTCACCCATGGAATAGATGTGGTATATCAGCTCCTGTCCGTCCGGCGTATAGATATAGAAATACGGATTCGCCTCCCAGAACGCCCGATCCTCATAATCCTGCAGATGCCGGAACATGGAGCCGTCCTTCATTCTGTGTCCGTATATGATCGAGTTCTGATCCCGAAAGTTCGAGTTATTCTCCACATTCAAGAAGATCGTCCCCAGAGAATTATCATTTGCAGAGAACGTCTTGTGCAAATATTCCTGATTATCCTTCCCCTGGACGATCGGATAATTGATGATCGCCGGTTCCGGATCGAAACGGATCCAGCCGATGGTATCGGAATTAAGCGCCATCAACTCGTCGAAATTCACCTGGTATCTCGGCTGATTCCCGGCATCATCCCCGCCGTCGTCTTTCGTCTCGATCGCAAGATCCCGAATCTTATCATATTCGCTTCTCCCGTCATAATAGCCCTTACCGATCTTGAACAACTGATATGCAGACACGGCAAATACCGCCAGCGCCACGATCAGGATCAAGTTCGACACAATGCCCTTCCCCTTCTTGCCTTTTCCCTTCCTTCGGCGGCCCCTGTGCGGCCCCTCCGCCGAATCTGCTCCTCTGGACGTCCGTCTGCCGCCGCCTGCCGGATTACCGTTCCTCTTTCTGACTTCTCCCATATCATACACTCCTCTATATCATTTCTGCTCCATGATCTCTACGATCGTCTTCTCTGTCTCGACCATTCCCGGAGATGCGATCATCCCCATATGCCTCATGGTATCCTCCGGCGTCTTCCCGTTGATTCCATGGATCTCTCCGATACATACGCCGTCCAGCGCCAGATCCACAGACCTGAACGCCGCATCCACTGCCACGATCCCTTTCATCGTGCAGCCGTGGTTTCCTCCGTCGCAGATCATACCGGTCAGGCCGCTCGCCATATTCTGGATCACCCTGCCTGCCGCCGCCTCGTCTGCGCCCCTCATATATGCCAGACCGCATGCCATCCCCGTTCCTGCCGCAATCCCGCACCCGCAGAATGCCGACAGTCTTCCCGAATACTCCTTGATATACATTGTAATCAAGAAACTTAGCGCCGCTGCCCGCAGGAGAACCGATCCGTCCGCCGCACCCTTCTCCCTTGCCGGAAGACCATAGGGACCTTCACCCGGACAGCCCGCCGTCCGATACCATGCCAGCAGCGGCATCGTCGCGATAATGCCGTGAGCCCCGCTCCCTGTAATACTCATTGCCGGCCTGCTAAGCCCTAATACTCTCGCCTCAATCGCTCCGTTACATAATAGCTGCGCTGTCCGGAGAGGATGCTCCGATATCACCTTACCGCCGTTCTCTTTCAGAAGCCGCTTCGTGATCACTGTCCGGTCAGATGCCAGCCCTTCCTCCAGCAATTCCATATTCATGGCAAAAGCATCCTGTATGAAATCAATCTCCTCTTCCGGCACCTCGTTGACATAACTCAATATATCACGCAGAGAATACCGATGAATCATCGGTATATCCTTGTCTTCGCACACTCTGTCTGCATCAGTTCCGCCCTGGTCAAAGCTTCTTTCTCCTGCACCGCCGTTATATGCATCAGAACTTTCACCGATCCGCTCCCCATTCTTCTCTATAGCCACAATATTCGTATGGCTGTCCCGGATATGTACCGCACACCATTCCTGATCCGTCTCTACTTCCGCATCAATCGTAATATTGGAACCGATATGATCCATAACTACCTCGACCGCGCCGTCATCCACCAGACGCGACGCTCTCTCGTCATCTTCCGGGGTAATCTCTGCCAGAGACTCCAACCCCCGGCCTGCATCAGCAGCCACCGCTCCTAACGCCGCCGCATAGAGATTCCCGAACCTGGCCGAATTCGGGATCCCGCAGGTATAGGCATTCTTATACATACCCGAATTAAGCGCCACGCGGACCTTCTTAACCTCACCTTGAATCCGCGCCCTGGCGCTTGCCACCGCAAAAGCAATCGCCCCCGGCTCCGTCACCCCCAGCGCCGGTTTCATATCATCTTTGATCAATCTTGTTAATCTGTCCATTTCTCTAACTCCGCCAATCATTTACTGTATCCCAACGTGCTTTCTATTATAGCACGAACCGATCTGTGTATAAAGAGTTTAAAAACTTTATATATTTTTTATCCGCAATTTATTGACTTTCTCCTTTCCCCGCGTATGATTATAAATAAGTTTAGGAGGTTGATTCACTTGAAAGAAAAATTAATTCGCTTTATGTACGGACGCTACGGAATGGATTCTCTGGGCAAATTTACAATTATTACCGGTGTGGTCTCCATGGTGCTTGCAGGCTGGAATCACAGCATGATCCTGTCGCTTGTATCCTGGTTCTGCATCATCTATTCTTATTTCCGCATGTTTTCACGGAATATCTACAAGCGCTCTTCGGAGAACCAATGGTATCTGAACAAAACATATAAGCTGCGGACCGCCGTTTACCGGCAGAAGAACCTGATGATACAGCGCAAGACCCACCACATCTACAAATGTCCGGCCTGCCGGCAGAAGATCCGCATCCCGAGAGGCAAGGGACGCATAGAGATCCGCTGCCCGAAATGCAGCGCAACCTTTATCAAGAACAGCTAATGAGGATAACTACATGTTTGGATATATCGCAATCAACAAGGCCGAGATGAAATTCAAAGATTATGACGTATATCACTCCTACTACTGCGGACTCTGCAAGCGTCTGAAAGAATCTTACGGCATCCGCGGACAGATTACTTTATCTTATGATATGACCTTTCTCATCGTACTTCTGACCGGGCTGTACGAACCGGATACCAGAAAAGAGACGGTGAACTGCATCGCGCACCCTCTGGAAAAGCACCTGGCCAGAACGAATGAATTCACAGATTACGCCGCCGCGGTCAATCTCATCCTCACTTATTTCAAATGCAAAGACGACTGGGACGACGAACGCAAGAGACGGCAGTACATCGAGGCGCGGCTCCTGCAGCCCTGCATGGAATCCATCCGGCTGCAACACCCCCGCAAGGTTGCCGCCGTATCTGCCAATCTGAAGAAATTATCTGCATTAGAGCGGCAGAACGAGCAGAATATCGACCTGATGTCAGGAATCTTCGGCGACATCATGGCGGAGCTCTTCGCGTACCGCAAGGACGAATGGGAGGCTTCGCTTCGAAAGATCGGATTCTTCCTGGGCAAATTCATCTATCTGATGGATGCTTATGAAGACGTAGAGGCGGATATCTCCTTAAGAAACTATAATCCGTTCAAAGACGCCTTCCGAAGCGATCCTCATTTCGCAGAGAACTGCAGACAGTTATTGACACTGATGATGGCGGAGTGCTCCCGGGAATTCGAGAAGCTGCCCATCCTCTGGCATGTTGACATTCTTCGCAATATATTGTATTCTGGCGTTTGGTGCCATTACACGGAGATATCTTCCAAACGCGGTTCTGATCCCGCCGGCAGGCAGGATGTGAATGTTTAACCAGGAGAATTCCGACAGTTTCAGGAGAAAAATCATGATAAATCCATATAGCGTCTTAGGCGTACCGCAGAACGCCTCCGACGAAGAGATCAAAAAAGCATACAGAAGTTTAAGCCGCAAATACCACCCCGACGCCAATATCAACAATCCCAACAAGGATCAAGCTGAAGCAAGGTTCAAAGAAGTCCAGCAGGCATATCAGCAGATCATGCAGGAACGAGAATACCAGGCTTCCGGCAATTATGGTTCATCCGGCAGTTTCAGCGGCTCCGGTTCCGCCGGTGATTTCGGCGGTTTCGGGGGATTCGGCGGATTCGGTAATTTCCGCGGCTTCTCCGGCCAGTATCAACAGGCCGGCCCCGGTCCCTCTGAATCAGAGGAAGACCTTCATATGAAAGCCGCAAGCAACTTCATCAACAGCGGACACTACCGCGAAGCGCTGAATCTCTTGAACGGGATCAATGCCAGGAACGCCCGTTGGTTCTATTACAGTGCGCTTGCCAATTCCGGCATCGGCAACAACGTGATCGCCTTACAGCACGCCCAGGAAGCGCTTCGCCTTGAGCCGGATAACTTCCAGTACCAGGTTCTAGTCAGCCGTCTAAAGAGCGGCGGAAGCTGGTATCAGCAGCAGCAGGGACCTTACCAGACTACATACACCGTCGGGAGCAGTTGGTGTACCAAGCTGTGTATCGCCAACATCCTGTGCAATCTGTGCTGCGGCAGCGGCATGTGCTGCGGCGGCGTGCCGGGCGGTTATATCTAAAGCAGAAAAGGAGCGACAGTCCATGATCGAATATCTTGTATTGTACCAAAGCGAATCCGGCAATACGAAGAAGATAGCCGCAACTATTTTCTCTCATCTGCCGGGCACTTCTAAGGATTTGATCGACATCACAACCGACAAGACCATTCCGGAGGCAAGGGTTTATTTCATAGGCTTCTGTGTCCACCGCGGGTCCTGCAGCATGGCTGTCAGCGATTTCTTAAGCGGCTTAAGCGGCAAGCAGATCGCCCTCTTTGGAACCTGCGGGATGGGGGATTCCCCCGAATATTACAGCGCCATTGAGCGCAGCGCCAATGCCTGGATCGAATCTGACAACGAATATATGGGCGCATTTATCTGCCAGGGCAAGATGCCCCACCGAGTCCGCCAGAAATACGAAGCTATGCGGACCGACAAGAACGCTTCCCAGGTCAACCTGTGCATCCGAAACTTCGACGCGGCGCTGACCCACCCTGACAGCCTGGATCTTGAACATGCCAAGGTATTTACCGAGAAGATCTTAAGAAAAGTAAAAGCAGAGGGTTAGTACATCACTGTATCGGATCCTCTGCTTATCTCTTCTTTATAATCAAATTGGAAGCTCCAGATAGATATCTTTGCCTTCCTTGATAGAAATGATCACCTTGCCGCTCTTAACCGTGGCGGCCGCCCCCTGTACGCTCATCTCTACCGCCGGCGCTTCTGCTTCTTCCCCTGCGTCCTCTTCCGACGCATCCTTGAAGCCTTCCACATTCTCGGCCGTAAGCGGACATAAGGAATCGCTCGTCTTGACTAATTTGGCCCCCAAAACTTGTCCGATCGTCAGACATCCGTCCAGATTCAATAAGCCCGAATCAACCAATTCATCGAAGATCGCCGGGTCCTCCAGGTTGGCCGCCTCGATCGTGATCCCTTCCTCTGCTCTGCAGCATAATACTGCCGGATCATTGGCATGTGTTTTTGCGGTTTCCGCTGTAATAGACATACTGATTATACCTCCTCTTAATTCTATGTACTGGTTTCAGTATATCCGTCCCGCGGCTTAATTTCCAATCGCTTTTCCGCATGAACATGTGATTTATATTTGTATTATCTATAAATCCCGTTATGCTTCCCTTATCATATATTCTCCGTGTATCTGCATGCCGGATACCCGCTGCAGCCCCAGAATTCCCCGAACTTGCCGCTTCGTTTCTTAAGAAACTGACCGCATCTCGGACAGATCCTCGTATTCGCCTTCACCGCCGGAGATTCTAATTCCTTCCCCAGCATCTCGAACACCTTCTGGTTCATCCTGCAGTCCGCAAGCGCGCGGTGCGCCCCGTCTGCGGAAATGTGATAATGAGACGCCAGATCCACCAGCTTATAATGCGACAACTGCCAAAGGCACTGCCTTGCAAGTGTCAGCGTATCTATGTAATCATTGGCAATGGTCTTCCCCCAATACTCTTCCGCGTCCCGCCAGATGAACTTCATATCAAACGTGTATATGTTGTGTCCCACCAGGACCATGCTGCCGATGAACTCATTGAACTTCGCCAGCGCATCCTTGAATATCGGCGCATCCTCCACCATGCTGTCGTAAATGTTGTTGACCTGGGACGCATAGAACGGAATCGGGCATTCCGGGTTGACCAGCGTTGAGAATTCCTCTACAACCCTGCCCTTCTGCACCTTGACCGCCGAGATCTCTATGACCGCGTCGCTGTTAGAATTCGTCCCGGTTGTCTCCAGGTCGAAGACCACATAATCCGGCGTGTATTTATCAAGCTTTCTTCCTCGTTTCTCTCCAAGCATCTTCATTTCTCCTTTAGTTCCATTCAATTAACTTCATAACCTTTTTTACTGCATTTAATACTTTAGCAGATAAATACACTTTCGGCAACCGTCTCTTTGAATAACACCAATCCGGATTCTCTCTTGTTTTATCTGTCAATAACCATGTAAAAAATTGCTCCCAGCTCTCATCCCCGACCCACTGTCTCCGGTAAAAATTGTAATGTTTCTTTTTACTTGAAAGTCATATTTTACTTTCTTAGTTTCAACAATGACTCTATGTGTCCCCCTCATGTTCTGATCACTCCTGCTTCATCGCATTCAAATATTTACTGGCTACAGGAATTAATTCTTCCATAGAATGTGCTACTTCTCCGCCATTCTGCACTTTTATATCGAATTTCGTATCTTTTCCGAAGCTCATCATATGCCTGAGATTAATTGTCAGATCCTTCTGCTTTCCGATCTCCAATATCCATTTCGCACAATTATCCCCGCAAGTGGAAGCATTGAATATTTTATCCGATTCATTTTGCATTAACAGCAACGTCTTCACACCGCCCGATAACCGCTCCGGCGGAATCTGCCCCAGAACCGGACTACTGATACATTCTCCGCTCAAGACTTAATGAGTTCTTTATTAGGAATAGAAACGCATCCATCCTCACCCTCCGAATAATATACATGAAGTCCCACACCGAACATTCGATGTGGGACTTCTTTTTATTATTTTATACATTCGGCCGATGAAATCTGACACTCAGTACAACTAATTAGTCTTCTCCATACAGAGTAACCAGTTTCTTGAGATAAGAATATCTCTCCATAGCCTCAGCCTCATTCTTAGCGAAGAGTCTCTCAGCCTTCTCTGGATTCGCTCTCTTAAGTGCATTGTAACGAACCTCTCCGTCAAGGAATGCCTGATAATCTCCTGCCGGCTCCTTGCTGTCAAGCGAGAACTTCGCACCCTCTGCTGCCGGATTGAACCGGAAGTTATTCCAGTAACCGCACTCTACTGCCAATGCTTCCTCCGTCTGAGCCTTGCTCATACCCTTCTTGATACCATGGTTGATACATGGAGCGTAAGCAATGATCAGTGATGGTCCCGGATAAGCCTCCGCCTCAGCGATTGCCTTAACCGTCTGGTTGAAGTCAGCACCCATAGCGATCTGCGCTACATATACATAACCGTAGCTCATAGCGATGCCCGCCAGGTCTTTCTTCTTGGTCTCTTTGCCGCCTGCCGCGAACTGTGCGGTAGCGCCTGTCTTGGTAGCCTTGGAGGACTGTCCGCCTGTGTTGGAGTAAACCTCTGTATCGAATACCATTACGTTAATGTCTTCGCCGCTTGCCAGTACATGGTCAACGCCGCCGAATCCGATATCATAAGCCCATCCGTCACCGCCGAATACCCACTGGGACTTCTTAGCGAGGAAGTCTTTGTTCTTAACGATATCCTTGCATGTATCGCAGTCGCATCCTTCTAATGCCACAACTAACTTGTCTGTAGCATCACCGTTGGTAACACCGCAGTTGAAGGTATCAAGGTATTCCTTGCATGCTGCCTTCACATCTTCAGAAGCTTCGTCTGCTGCTGCAACCGCCTCAACCTGAGCTTTTAATCTATTTCTGATCGCCTTCTGAGCTAACAACATACCATAACCAAACTCTGCGTTATCCTCGAACAAGGAGTTTGACCAAGCCGGTCCCTTTCCTTCCGGAGTTACCGTGTAAGGTGTGGACGGTGAAGAGTTACCCCAGATAGAGGAACATCCTGTTGCGTTGGCAATATACATTCTGTCGCCGAATAACTGTGTGATCAGCTTCGCATAAGGTGTCTCGCCGCATCCTGCACAAGCGCCTGAGAACTCAAGCAATGGCTGCTTGAACTGGCTTCCCTTCACAGTTTCCGGTTTGAACTTCGCAACAACCTCTGGCTTCACCGGAATCTCTCTTCCGAAATCGAATACTTCCTGAGACGCGATATTCTCTTCCATATTCTTCATAACGAGAGCCTTCTCGCCCTTCTTGCCCGGACATACATTCGCACAAGAACCGCATCCCGTACAGTCAAGCGCTGATACAGACATAGCAAACTTCATGCCCGGCATACCGATCATATCGATTGCCTTCGTTCCCTCCGGAGCCTTAGCAAGCTCGTCCTCTGTAAGAGCGATCGGACGGATAACAGCGTGCGGACATACATAAGCACAGCGGTTACACTGGATACAGTTCTCCTCTACCCATACCGGAATATCTACCGCGATACCGCGTTTCTCGTATGCGGAGGAACCGGATGGTGTGGAACCGTCTACATACTCATTGAATGCAGATACCGGAAGTGAATTACCTTCCTGTGCATTGACCTTGGACTGAACATTCTTAACGAAGTCAACAACGTCATCTCTTCCGCCCTTAACCTCAGGTGTAAATAAGCCTTCATCCTCACAGGACTTCCAGGATTCCGGAACGGTTACCTCTACAACCTGCTTAGCGCCTGCGTCGATCGCATCGTAGTTCATCTGAACGATCTTGTCGCCCTTTCTTCCATAAGTAGCCTTAGCGGCAGCCTTCATCAGGTCGATCGCCTCTTCCTCAGGAATGATCGCTGCCAGTTTGAAGAACGCTGACTGCAGTACGGTGTTGATACGTCCGCCAAGCCCGATCTCCTTACCGATCTTGATACCGTCGATGGTGTAGAACTTGATGTTGTGGTCTGCAATATATGCTTTCACCTGTCCAGGCAGATGCTTCTCCAACCCTTCCATATCCCATGGGCAGTTCAGAAGGAATGTACCGCCGTCAACCAACTCCTGAACCATGTTGTACTTGTCCACATAAGATGGATTGTGGCACGCAACAAAGTTCGCCTGATGGATCAGGTATGTGGACTTAATCGCCTTCTTACCGAAACGTAAATGTGACATGGTAACACCGCCGGACTTCTTGGAATCATAGTCGAAGTACGCCTGTGCATACATATCTGTGTTGTCACCGATGATCTTGATAGAATTCTTGTTCGCTCCAACCGTACCGTCTGCTCCAAGTCCCCAGAACTTACAGTTGATCGTACCTTCCGGAGTCGTAACCAGAGCCGGTCCTGTTGCCAGAGACAGGTTCGTTACATCATCCTCGATACCGATGGTGAATCTTGCCTTGTCAGCATTGTTAAATACTGCAACGATCTGTGCAGGAGTCGTATCCTTGGAACCTAATCCGTAACGTCCGCAGTTAACCGGAACAGCATCAAACTTGGAACCCTTCAGCGCGGAGACAACATCCAGATATAACGGCTCGCCCTGTGCTCCCGGTTCCTTTGTCCTGTCAAGAACGTTGATGTATTTTACAGTGTCAGGAATTGCATCGATCAATGCCTGTGCGCAGAATGGCCTGTAGAGACGAACCTTCACAACGCCGACCTTCTCGCCTGCTGCCATCAGGTAATCGATCGTCTCCTCGATCGTATCACAGACAGAACCCATCGCAACGATCACCTTCTCGGCATCTGCTGCGCCATAGTAATTAAACAGCTTATAGTCTGTACCGATCTTCGCATTCACCTTGTCCATGTACTCCTGTACGATTGCCGGCATAGCATCGTAGTACGGGTTACATGCTTCTCTTGCCTGGAAGAAGATATCCGGATTCTGGGCGGAACCTCTCTGGCATGGATGATTCGGGTTCAATGCATGGTTTCTGAATGCGTCGATCGCATCCATATCTACTAATTCTTTCAGATCTTCATAATCCCAAGTCTCAATCTTCTGAATCTCATGTGAAGTACGGAAGCCGTCGAAGAAATTAATGAACGGAAGCTTGCCCTTAAGCGCTGCACAGTGTGCAACCGGAGTTAAGTCCATAACCTCCTGTACGCTTGACTCACAGAGCATGGCTGCACCGGTCTGTCTGCAGGCGTATACATCTGAATGATCTCCAAAGATTGACAGTGCATGACTGGCAAGGGCACGTGCTGATACGTGGAACACACCCGGAAGCTGCTCGCCTGCCACTTTATATAAGTTAGGAATCATAAGCAGTAAGCCCTGAGATGCTGTAAATGTCGTCGTCAAAGCTCCTGCCGCGAGAGAACCGTGTACTGCTCCTGCTGCTCCTGCCTCTGACTGCATCTCTGTTACCTGAACTGTCTGTCCAAATATGTTCTTCCTGCCTTCAGTTGCCCATTCATCTACATGCTCCGGCATAACAGATGATGGAGTGATCGGGTAAATAGCTGCGACTTCTGTATATGCATATGATGCATGAGCTGCCGCCTGATTACCATCCATGGTCTTCATTTTTCTTGCCATTGTCGTTGTTCCTCCTTATAATTGTACAAATTATGGATAATTTGACGTATGCATTTATTATAGTTCACACTCTTTTAAAAGTCTAGTCATTCTTGGCTTTATTTTTGTTCCTTTTTTGGTACAAATGCGAATACTGATTCACGTTAACCCAGATATACCACATCCTCCTCAGGCCTCCCGGCGGGCGCCATATCGATCAGATAGAGTACCGGCTGTTCATTTCCAAAGGAAACGGCCTGCTCGAATTCGAATCTCGCCCGGATCTTGAACCACGCTCCCCTCTTAAACTCTATCTTCCGGTCCGACTTACACGGATACCCGTAGAAACGGATGTCCTCAGCACAGCAGGTCATGATCTTACGCACCGGGACAAACATGTTCTCCTTCATCTCCTTGGGCCGGTATGCCTGCGCCACAAATTCGACCTCTTTGTGAAGATACAACTCCGGATGATCGTAGGCATCCACATACCAGATCCCAAAATCTATCGAATCTATAACGATCTTATCTCCCTTCACATCATACGGCAGATCTTCTTCGGACGGCTGTATGATCTTGCCGTCCATTCCCTCGAATATCAGCTGTGCCATCGGGTTCTGCACCTTCAAAGCCCGGCGGAATCCTGAACGGTCTGTTCCTTCCGGGCAGCGATTCACTACGATCAGCTCGGATTCCGTCAACTGCTCCATCAATATATTCCTCATATTCATCAGGTACATATCGAGAGTCATTCCATTTACCGTGGAATAGACACCTTGCAGCTCCCAATTCCTGGGGTACTTGATGGACAGCAGGTCTTGAAGCTTCCACATACCGTTGTACTCGATCACGACCTGTGCAGGACGGTAATTCTTGTCGCAGTTTTTGAAAAATGTCGGATTAAGCTGGTCGAATTCTTTGATTCTGAGCAATACCATCTCTTTTGCGTCCAGATATTCCTGAGGGTATTCTTCTTCTCCTTCTTCGCAAAGAAGCAGGAGGGTTAAGCCCGGGGCGATCCAGTCCTGCTCCATTAAGGTGTCCTTTACAAGAGTTGTTTTGCCGCTGTCTAAAAAGCCTGTGCATATGAAAACAGGCGTTCTCATGTTATCACCTTCCGTTCAAATGGATTCTGTCTGTACGGTGTCTCTTTCACTGGACGGGTGTTTGGAGATGCTCTCCCTCACGCGGACTGGGCAACGCTCTCGAATGTCCGCTTAGAGGGAGGGCATCTCCGAACATCCTGTACTCTGAAAATGGATTTCCGATCGTGCAGGCAGATAATTTTCACTATATATTTTTGGTTGTTCTACGTATATGCTTGGTTTTTATAGGTGGAATAGTTTGGTGAGTTCTTCTTCTTTGAGGTCGGTTCCGATTACGCAGATGCGTCCGGTGTAGTCGGCTTGTCCTTCGCGGACTTCGTATTCTTCTGGTACCAGGTCGAATTGTTTCCAGGCGCCGTCTTCCATCTGGATGATCCCTTTCGAGCGCAGGATCGTGCCGTAGCCATCTGTCTCGGAGAGTGCTTTTAGTAGGAAGTCTAATTCTTCTGCTGTGTATTTGTGGGCTGTCTCTTTGCCCCAGCTTGTGAAGATCTCATCTGCATGGTGATGATGATCGTGGCTGCAACAGCTTTCTTCGTGTTTGTGATGGTGCTCATGCTCGCAGCAGCTTTCTCCGTGCTCATGGTGATGGCCGCATTCTTCTTCATGACCGTGGTGGTGTTCATGATGGTGTTCATGCCTTGTATGGCTTTCCAGGAGGTCTTCTATTTCTGCGCCGTGCTCTAGGGCGCGGCAGATTGCTTCTTTCCCAAGCTCTTCCCATGGTGTTGAGATGATTGCGGCATCTGCATTCTCTCTGCGAAGTGTATGGACACAATCTTCGATCTTCTCGGCTGACATCATCTGCGTTCTGCTGATCACGATCGTAGACGCGTGCTTCACCTGGTCCTCGAAGAATTCTCCGAAATTCTCAAGATACAGTTTCGCTTTCTTACCGTCAACCACCGTAATCCTTCCGCTGATCTCGATGTCGGCATCCTTCTTCACATTCTCGATCGCTCTCACGATATCGGATAATTTGCCTACACCGGATGGTTCGATGAGTACACGGTCCGGTCTGTACTCCGCCAACACCTTCTGAAGCGCCTTGCTGAAATCACCTACCAGCGTACAGCAGATACACCCTGAATTCATCTCCGTGATCTCAATCCCCGCATCCTTCAAGAATCCGCCGTCAATCCCGATCTCTCCGAATTCATTCTCGATCAGCACCAGCTTCTCTCCTGTATAGACCTGGTTGATCAACTGCTTAATAAAGGTCGTCTTGCCTGCACCTAAAAACCCTGAAATAATATCTACTTTCGTCATCTGCTATGCCTCTTTTCTCATATCAACTCTTTGACTATCTGCCAAACCATATATTACACATATTAAAAATTATTCCAACATCGCTCCCTCATAAAGCTTTGGATCACATCTATATGCTCCCCTTCATAAAATCTCACAAGAAGCTTCTTAAATTCCGCCACTTCCTTTTCCGGTATCACCAGAAATCCCATTCCATGGGCAATCAAATAATGATTTGCAAAAATCACCGCCGCTCTTTTATTCCCATCAAGAAATATCTGTGTCTTCATACAATACAAACACAACTCAATTGCTATATCAATCTCTTCCGCTTCTCGATTCACTATTCCGTCTATCTCTTCTTTTATCACCGATTCTATTGGAATCGGCGGAACATAACGGGAGCCTCCGATTGTTACCGGCACCCCCCTAATCCTGCCGCCTTCAAAAAAGAATCCTTCATTTACCAACCTTGCAATATGACAGAGCATATAATAATTAGATTCGCTTTGAATCACATCCCGATCAAGTATAAATTCCCAGGCATGTTTCAAATTCAAAATCTTCTGTACATCCGTTGCCGATACCCCGTTGATTTTTCCATTTTCGATAATATCCTCTGTTTGAGGAAAGGACGTTGCTACACCCTCCAGAACCGCCTGATCGTAAATATTAACCTTCATATTGATTCTGGCAAATTCCAGATTTTCCACAATTCTTTTCGGGAGTTCTTTATCTTCATACCCCAGTGCCGCCAGATTTTTATTAATATGGCGAATATTCTTATTCAGCTCCTTCGCTTCCCTTGCATTCCGCAAAAGTAATTGATAAAGGGCATCTGAATAAACATCTACATATGTAGATATCAATTTCCCGGCAACACGATTCCGCATATAGATATATTGCTTATCACCCTGCTCTTTAATCTCAGGCGTTCCCTCATATGGCATAAGTTTTAAACGTGCCTGATAATCTGCTCTTTGCTGCAAAAGCTCTTGAATATCCGAAAAATTTGGCGCCATAGCCTTACAACTCCTTCTCAGCAATTCCTCTTCCTTTCACTCAATATATTAGCTTCTTTGCCCGAATATTTCAAGTATGAAAACCTTCTGAACAATGCACTTATAACAGCGGTATGTCATCCGAACCGATAAGAACCCGCTTCCCCTCGAAGGCGAAACCGTAATGGCGGATTCTCTCCTTTGGAATCCCTCTTGCAGCCAATACTGCATCATAATTCTTATCCTCTATTTGAGCCAGGGCGCGCTCAAGGGTTTCCTCTAATGTATCCTCCGTATCAGGAACTTTTACCTTAAACTCAAACACATACGCATCTTTTTCTTTGTCATTCGGCTCCATGACAACATCATATCTTCCAAGACCGCTTTCACGGTTCGAAGTAATATTATAATCAAGCCCCGAATCAGCAATCAGTCCTAATACAAAACCATGGTAGAAGCGTTCGGGTTCCGTCTGCCCGGACGGATGCTTTCCGGTATCGAAAAAACTGAATACTTCCTGTGTCATTCTGTTCATATACTGATTCATATACCCAACGTTATTCACAAGCAACGCCTTGATAAAATCATTATAACGCGCCGATGCCTTCTTAAACCATCCCCGTACCATCCTGCCAAACACTTTTCTGATCTCAAGATTCGTCAGCGCCAACCGGTAACTTGTATCCTTCTCTTCACCAAATGCAGACACCGATTCCACTCGTAAATATCCCGACGCCAGCAAAAGACTCCAGATTGCTTCACTGTTATCCTCCAGCTCTTCAAATACAATCTCCTCGTCAATCGGCGTTTCAATGCTTTTATTTTCAAGCAAATCTTCCATCGCCATCTTCACGTCCGGTGCACTTTCCCGAATCAGTTTGCTTACCAGAGCATTGGAACTGGTATTCGCCCAATACGTCTCTAATCTCTTTGAATCCAGATACTTTGTGATCGACCACGGATTATAGATATCACGGCGCGCTCCAAAGGTAAATCCATCATACCATGATCTTACCTGCTCTTTTCTGTCAGACATCTCAGCTTCATCCAAAGCCGCAAATACCTCTTCCTCTGTAAATCCAAACGCCGCCGCATAAAGCTCAGATGTGGTCGTCACAACCTGCAGATTATTAAGATCCGAGAAAATAGATTCCTTACTCACCCTCGTTATCCCTGTCATGACCGCACGTTCCAGATAAGGATTCGTCTTAAACATTGCGTTAAACATACTTCTGATAAATGCCGACATTTCCTTCCAGTATCCGCCGATATATGCTTCCTGCAAAGGAGTATCGTATTCATCTAACAGTATGACCACCTTCTTCCCGTAATAACGGTTCAAATACCCCATCATTGAACGCACTGCAATCTCTGCATCCTCATTCTTCATATCCGGCCTGACCCTGTCATATTGCTGCTTCTCCTTCTCATTCAGCAAATCTCCCTTAAGCAGAAATTCATTGCGGTTATACAGCTCTGTTAGATTCTGCTTTATACGTGTAACTGCCGCCTCGTATGTGCCGGATTTGACATCTGCAAAAGTGAGAAAAATCACAGGATATGTTCCCTGCAATTCCCGGTATGATTCATACGACCAGATGGAAAGTCCATCGAACAGGTCGCCGCGGCCTCCATACTGTATGGAAAAGAAACAGTCTAACATGTTCATATTCAGTGTCTTGCCAAAACGGCGCGGACGGGCGATCAGGGTAACCTTATCCTCAGATTCCCACCACTCCCGGATAAAATCTGTCTTATCTACATAGAAACAATTCCTCTCACGAAGCGTGTCAAATCCATCATTTCCTATACTAACTATCCTCATCCACATCTACCACTTTCTACACTCAAACATTTACAGGCATTACAGCTGCATTACGGTTATAGAAAACCGGCGTCCATCTTCTGGCGCCGGTTTTCTATATAAAAAGAAACTTATAAATTATAACTGCGGACCTGCCGGTACCAAAGCCTTTCCGGCTTCATTACCTTCATACTTCGCAAAGTTCTTAACGAATCTCTGTGCAAGATCCTTAGCCTTCGTCTCCCACTCAGATGCGTCTGCATAAGTATTGCGAGGATCCAGGATGTTGGTGTCTACACCCGGAAGCTCTGTCGGAACATCAAAGTTGAAGTATGGGATCTTCTTCGTTGACGCCTTCAGGATATCTCCGCTTAAGATCGCATCGATGATACCGCGGGTATCGCGGATAGAGATACGCTTTCCGGTTCCGTTCCAGCCTGTGTTAACCAGGTATGCCTTAGCGCCGCTCTTCTGCATTCTCTTAACGAGCTCTTCTGCGTACTTCGTAGGATGCAGCTCAAGGAACGCCTGTCCGAAGCATGCGGAGAAGGTTGGTGTAGGCTCAGTGATGCCGCGCTCTGTACCTGCAAGCTTAGCTGTGAATCCTGACAGGAAGTAATACTGTGTCTGCTCCGGTGTAAGAATAGATACTGGAGGCAGTACACCAAAAGCGTCTGCGGACAGGAAGATAACTTCCTTCGCCGCTGGAGCAGCGGATTTAGGACGTACGATCTTCTCGATGTGATCGATCGGATAAGACACTCGTGTATTCTCTGTCACACTCTTGTCGTTGAAATCAATCTTGCCCTCTGCATCCAGAGTAACATTCTCAAGAAGAGCATCTCTCTTGATCGCATTGTAGATATCCGGCTCTGATTCCTTGTCAAGGTTGATAACCTTCGCATAACATCCGCCCTCGAAGTTAAAGATACCGTCGTCATCCCAGCCGTGCTCGTCATCACCGATGAGAAGTCTCTTCGGATCAGTAGAAAGCGTAGTCTTACCTGTTCCGGAAAGTCCGAAGAAGATCGCGGTATTCTCTCCGTTCATATCTGTATTGGCAGAACAATGCATGGAAGCAATCCCCTTAAGCGGCAGATAGTAGTTCATCATAGAGAACATACCCTTCTTCATCTCTCCGCCGTACCATGTATTGATAATAACCTGTTCGCGGCTTGAAATGTTAAATACAACTGCTGTCTCAGAATTCAGACCAAGCTCCTTGTAGTTCTCAACCTTAGCCTTGGATGCATTATAAACAACGAAATCCGGCTCAAACTTCTCAAGCTCTTCTTCAGTCGGCATAATGAACATATTCCTGATAAAATGTGCCTGCCATGCTACTTCCATGATGAAGCGGATGGACATGCGTGTGTCTTCGTTCGCACCGCAGAAAGCGTCTACAACAAACAATCTCTTATTAGAAAGCTCCTTTAAGGCAATGTCCTTTACTGCCTTCCATGTCTCTTCGGAAGCCGGATGGTTATCGTTCTTGTATTCATCGGAGGTCCACCACACGGTGTCTTTGGAATTCTCGTCCATTACGATGAATTTGTCTTTCGGCGAACGTCCGGTGTAGATACCAGTCATGACATTCACTGCTCCAAGTTCGCTGACCTGTCCCTTTTCGAAACCTTCCAGTTCCGGCTTGGTCTCTTCCTCGAATAATGTCTCATAAGAAGGGTTGTGTACGATTTCAGTGGTGCCGCTGATGCCATACTTACTCAAATTAATCTCTGCCATCTTTCATAATCTCCTTTTTTTCATAGTATATGTTATTTAGTATACATATTTAAAAAATAAAATCAATAAAAATTCTCTAATTTTTCTAAAAAAGTCAAATTTTTAACAATCTTCACAACCAATTGCATTATGAAATAACCTTTTTCAACATTTAGCTCAGTTCACTTTGGCGGGTGCACTACCTTACATAAGAGAAAGAAGAGAAACTTACCGCGTCCCCCTTCTTTCTCTATATGTATATAACTTATAGTCACTTAACCGAAGATCTGCCGCTGATCTACAGCAATCCGCCTACTGCCAGGAACAACGGCGCGAATACCAATGATACGATGGTCATCAGCTTAATAAGAATATTGATCGACGGTCCCGACGTATCCTTGAACGGATCTCCTACCGTATCGCCTACAACCGCAGCCTTATGGGCTTCGCTGCCCTTACCGCCGTGTGTTCCGTCTTCGATATATTTCTTCGCGTTATCCCAGGCGCCGCCTGAGTTGGACATGAAGATCGCAAGCATGACGCCTGTCACCAGCGCGCCTGCAAGCAGCCCTCCCAGGGACGCAGGCCCTAACAACAGACCAACCGCCAGAGGAGATAATACCGCCATGATTCCAGGCACCAGCATCTCCTTAAGCGCCGCGGTCGTCGAGATCGCCACACAAGACTTATAATCCGGCTTCTCCGTTCCCTTCATGATACCCGGCTTCTCACGGAACTGACGTCTGACTTCCTCGATCATCTTATATGCCGCCTTAGATACGGACTCCATCGTCATAGCCGAGAATAAGAACGGCAGCATACCGCCGATGAACAGTCCGATGATCACACGGCTGTTCAGCAAATCTATATTCTTAAGCTGCACCGCTTCTGCATAAGAAACGAACAATGCAAGCGCCGTCAGCGCCGCGGAACCAATCGCGAATCCCTTGCCCATCGCCGCTGTCGTGTTGCCGACCGCATCCAGCTTGTCCGTAATCTTGCGGACGCCGGAATCCAGGCCTGACATCTCCGCGATACCGCCCGCATTATCCGCGATCGGTCCGTAAGCGTCTACCGCAACCGTGATCGCCGTCGTAGACAGCATACCTACCGCCGCCAATGCGATACCATACAGCCCGCAGAACTGATATGCCAGGAAGATACCTACACAGATCAGAAGGATCGGAATTCCGGTAGACTTCATACCTACCGCAAGACCGCTGATGATCGTAGTCGCCGGCCCCGTCTCCGACTGTTCCGCGATCTCCTTGACCGACTTATAATCGCCGGATGTATAGACCTCGGTGATGATACCGATCAGAAGACCTACGATCAGTCCTGCAACGATCGCGATCGCCGCGTTCATATTGCCGAAAAGATACTGGCTGAACACGAATGCCACGATCAGTACGATCGCACTCGACACGTAAGATCCCATCTTAAGAGCTTTATGAGGATTCGCATTCTCATCTCCCTTAACAAAGAAGGTACCAAGAATGGACGCAACCAATCCAAGTCCTGCGATCAGAAGCGGATATATCGCGCCTTCAATCTGATAATATACGATTCCAAGAGTGAGCGCCGAGATCAGAGCTCCTACATAAGATTCAAACAAGTCCGCGCCCATTCCGGCAACGTCGCCTACGTTATCGCCTACGTTATCCGCGATAACCGCAGGATTACGCGGATCATCCTCCGGGATTCCCGCTTCAACCTTCCCGACAAGGTCCGCTCCTACATCTGCCGCTTTCGTATAGATTCCTCCGCCTACACGGGCAAATAATGCAATCGAAGATGCTCCAAGGCTGAATCCTGAGAGTACGTCTACATTCCCCGTAACCAGATAGATCGTGCTTACCCCCAGCACGCCAAGCCCGGCTACGCACATTCCCATAACCGCGCCGCCTGAAAATGCAATAGAAAGAGCCTTATTCATGCCGCCTTCCTTCGCTGCATTCGCAGTCCTGACATTCGCCCTCGTCGCTACAGTCATTCCAAAATATCCTGCCAGTGTGGAGAATACTGCCCCCACCACAAAACAGACTGCGGTCACCCAGTTGCCGATTCCAAAGCCGATCAGCAGAAATAATACCAGAACGAAGAATACCAGTATCTTATACTCTGCTGTCAGGAATGCCTGGGCACCCTCGCTGATCGATGATGCAATCTCCCGCATCCTGTCGGTTCCTGCACTCTGTTTGTTCACTCTTGCCGCCAGAACACCGGCAAAAATGAGTGCGATAATCCCCAAAACAGGAACCACGTTCAAAAACATTTCCATAATAACCCTCCTATAAAACTTATTATCCTTATATTATCATAAAAAAATGGTTTGTATATAATTTTTTTCTGATTTTTTGCTACTTTTTAACAGTTTGTGAATTTATTTTACTTTTTGTCACATTCTAAATCTGTCAATTGTCACACAAGTATTCGACGTCAAACTATTTCGTACAAACAATTAACTTATTTTTTATCATGATAAAATTTTTTTATTATAATTACTATAGCATATTAAAAAAGAGAAGTCAAACTTATCTTGACTTCTCTTCTGCAAGCAGCGCCGCTCCCAGCGCTCCCGCATATCTTCCTCTCTCGGTCGGCTCTACCTCCCGCCCGATCTTCTCAGATAGAATCCTGGTAAAATACCGGCTGTTGCTTAAGCCTCCTGTCAGTATGATCCTTCCCGCCAGGCTCTTCTTCTGGCTTAACTGCGCCACCTTCGCCGCGACTGAATCCACGACCCCGGCCGCGATGTCCTCTCGTTTCCTTCCCTCTCCGATATAGTTGATCACCTCAGACTCCGCGAACACCGTACACAGCGAGCTGATGGGAAGGACCGTTCCCGTATCCGCCATATCGAACAATTCCTGCAGGGTAACCCCCAGCCGGTTTGCCATGATCTCCAGAAACTTCCCGGTACCGGCAGAGCATTTGTCATTCATCAGGAAATCCTGCACCATCCCGTTCTCTACCAGGATCACCTTCGTATCCTGTCCGCCTACATCGATGATGGAGCAATGATCTCCCGCCATCTCTCTTCCGCCCCTGGCGTGGCAGGTGATCTCCGTGATCACATAGTCTGCGAAATCTACCGCCACCCGGCCGTATCCTGTCGCTACCACCCTGGTGTCTTCTGACAGAACGTCTATGTCATTTTCTCTTAATTTTTCTTTAATTGTCTGAGTAGTTTCCTTACTGCTCCAGCCTGTCGGAAGAACGAATTCCAGCTCCTTCTTCCCTCGCGCCACTACCTTGGATGCCGTGGAGCCGATATCAATCCCTACATAATCCATGTTCCTTACCTCTAACAATATCTGTCTCTTTTTGGATTTACATCCCTCTCAATCGCCGCGATCTTAAGGATCTCGATTCCTTTCTCTCTTACACAGGCCTCTACCGCTTCGATCTCTTCCTCCCTGATCAGGAGCGACACCCCGCAGCATTTACTCGCGGCTCTGGGGGTAGGGGCAATCGTCGCCCGCACCCCCAGATTCTTCAATTCTCTATGTAGCCGCATCGCATTATCATGATTGGGAAATAAAACATAATGCTGAATCTCCTGCATATGTATTCACCAGACTAATTATTCAGCATCTCAATGAATGCACTGACTCTTGTACGAAGCTGCTGCGCATCGCTGTCCGTATAATCCGTCTCGATTCCAAGCACCGGAATTCCCGCTTCCTTAAGGGCACGCTCTACCAGATATCCTTCGGTATCATACAGATTGCAGAACTTCAGGTTCACGTCAATGATGCCGTCCGCCTTATATTCCTTCGCAAGACGCAGGATATCATCAATCCTTCCCGCATTCGGCGTGAAGCACGCACAGTTGATGTTCATATATCTGTCTGCCAGTGCATTGATCTGATCTGCCACTTCCGTCTTCGTCTCATCTACCAGATGTTCGAAATAACGTGTACCCGTACACATCTCTTCACAGACAACAGCTCCGCCGCTGGTCTCAACGATATTATGAAGCTTCCAGTTCGGGATCGCAAGCGGTGTTCCGGTAAGCAGGATCCTCTTCGTTCCCGCCGGTACAACGCTGACTCCATCCTTCACACGCTGCTCCAGCTCATCGCACAATGCATTGGTCATCTGGGTGAATCTTCCCGGATCATCATAGAACGCAATCTGGGAAATCAACAGCGCGTCGCAGCCGCTAATCGGCAGATTCTCGTTCTTACGAAGCTCATATAACCTCTCAAGGGCTCTTCTCTTGCCGTTGATCAGCTTGATACTCTCGGCAAGCTTCTCCGCCGTGATCTCGTTGCCGGTGAAGTCTTCTACTACCTTCTTAAATGCTTCTATCTCCTCTGCCCAGGCCTTGATATCCTTCGCTCTCTTCATCTGCGGCAGGTCCATAATGTGGATCGGCACATCCTCCCCAAGGATCTCCCATGCTTTCTTCTTGCCGTCGCAGGTCGTCTCTCCCACATACATATCCGCAATCCTGAAGAACGGGCAGGTACGGTCTAATCTTGCACCTACGGAAGCCTTGATCAGCGGACAGGTATTCGTCGGAAGCACCTTCTCTCCGCCCGGTACCCAGAACTGAGATCCGCCGCATAAGCCTGTCGCGATCGCGTCCGCCGCAAATACGATCTCATCCGGTACATAGACGCAGAAGGTTCCAAAGACCTTGCCGCCCTTCTTCTGATGCTCGATCAGCTCTGCCGGACGGATGCCATGGATATCCGCTACTACCATGTTATAATAATCCATACCCTCCGGGCGGTTCTCCTGTGACAGGTACACGTCGCCAAACGCCTGCGGAAGCACCGCGCACAACTGGTCGTGCGTCTCCAGATCCATCCCCAGTTCTTCCCACATCTTGCGATAATCAGCCATAATCATATCCTCCTTGTATCTTTTGTTATCGCCAGGAAAATGTATAATGCTCCTGCAAAAAGCCAACTTATTTTCGTCAAAATATACATTTCCTCATAGGATAACCGTAACACTTTTGGCTATTACGGGCAATGGATTCATGGCAGATTGTTTATTGTTTCCCGTCTCTGTATCAGACAGTATCCCTGCTACAGAAGCAACAGCTCCCGCAGCCCGTCCACACATCGGTCGATCTCTTCCTTCGTGTTGTCCATCCCAAATGCAAACCGCACCGTACCCTGAGGATAGGTATGAAGCGTCTGATGGGCCATCGGCGCGCAGTGAAGCCCGACTCTTGTCATGACCCCGTATCTCTGTTCCAGTTCAAATGCGATCACCGCATTATCCTCCTTCTCAAAGTCCAGCGAAACCACTGCCACCCTGTCTTCCATTCCCTTCTTCCCGGCGATCCGGATATCCGGAAGTTCCATGACCTGTTCCAAAAAATACCGTGTCAGCTCCATCTTCCGCTCGTGAATCTTCTTGATCCCGGTCTCCTCTATATAAGAAAGAGCAGCATGAAGCCCGATAATTCCCGGAAGATTCAACGTCCCGCTCTCATACTTATCCGGAAGCCCCTGCGGCATCAAAAGGGAATCCGACTGGCTTCCGGTGCCGCCTGCGATATACGGCTCCATACAGGCATCCAATTCCTCCGAGATCAGAAAACCGCCGATCCCCTGCGGTCCAAGAAGCCCTTTGTGTCCGGTAAACGCAAGGAAATCTATCCCGCACTCTTTCATATCCACCGGAATCGTCCCTGCGCTCTGTGCCGTATCCACGACAAAAAAGAGATGGCGTCTCCTGCATATTTCCCCAATCTCCCGAATCGGTACGATTGTTCCGCAGACATTGGATGCATGGAGCATGATCACCGCTCTGGTATTACTCTTGATTGCAGCTTCCAAATCCTCCGGATACACCGTTCCGTCCGCTCCGGTCTTCACCATATCAAAAGATACCCCCTGCGTCTCCATCTGCTTTAGCGGACGCATCACCGCGTTATGTTCCATCCCCGACACCAGCACATGGTCGCCCGGCTTTAAAAATCCTTTGATAAAATAATTCAGAGAGTATGTAATTCCCGGCGTAAAGATCACACATCTTGAATCCCCGGCGCCAAACAACCGTGCTGCCTGGTCCCGTGTATCCAAAACCATGCCTTCCACCTCATATGCGCCTTCATAATTTCCCCGGTTAATATTAAAAGCGCCGTTTGTCAGCAGATTGGCCATTGCCTCTGCGACATTCGGTGCTTTGGGCCAGGATGTACTCCCATTGTCAAAATAAATCTTCTTCTCTTCCATCTGCTGTTCTACCCCGCACTCATTCCATATTCAATCTTCACCAACGTCAATCCTTCCGGCGGCGCCGTCACTCCCGCCTCCGTCCTCTCCTCTGCTTCCAGGATCTCCTTCACCTTCTCTGGCGTATAAAAACCGCGCCCTACCCGGATCAGCGTGCCTGCTATGATCCGCACCATATTGTATAAGAACCCATTGCCCGTGACACGGATCGTAATATCCCGGTCTTCCTTCTCAATCTCGATCCGGTCTATCCTGCGCACTGTATTCTCCGCATTTGTACGGATATTGCAAAAGCTAGCGAAATCATGCTCTCCTTCCAGATATGCCGCTCCATCCTGCATCTTCCCCACGTCCAGAGGGAAAGAAACAAAAGTGCTGTATCTGCGCTTCAGCGGATCCGGGATCTGGGCATTATAGATATGGTATTCGTAAGTTTTGCTTATCTGCTCCTGATAACGGGGATGCCAGTCAGGCGGTACTTCCTCTGATTTGACTATCACGATATCCGCCGGGAGCTTCTGGTTCAGCGCATATGCCATGCGCTCCGGCGGGATCGGAGAATCCGTATCGAATACCGCCACATTACCCAGGGCATGGACGCCCGAGTCTGTACGGCTTGCGCCGATAACGTGAATGTCTTCTCCGGTCAGTTTCTTAAGTTTTTCGTTCAGGATCTCTTCGATGGTTATACCGTTGGGCTGGATCTGCCAGCCGCAGTAGTCTGTACCATCATAAGAGACGAGAAGGCGGATGCGTTTCATGGGATTACCTCTAAAATATCCAGACGTGCAGCGGAAGGTATCTTCCTATTATGAATACTGCTGCAACATATACCACAACTGTGATATATGCCGTGTAGTCACGATGCTTATAATGTAAGGGCTTCATCTTGGTTCTTCCTTCTCCGCCGCGGTAGCAGCGGGCTTCCATAGCCATCGCCAGATCGTTGGCCCGGCGGAAGGCGGATACGAATAAGGGGACAAGGATTGGGATCATGCTCTTCGCTCTCTGGATGATATTGCCGCTCTCAAAATCTGCCCCGCGGGCAATCTGAGCCTTCATGATCTTGTCCGTCTCTTCTAAGAGGATCGGGATGAAGCGGAGCGCGATCGACATCATCATGGCGACCTCATGAACCGGTACACGGATCTTGTTCAACGGATGAAGCAGGGCTTCAATCCCATCGGTCAGTTCATTGGGCGTGGTAGTGAAGGTCATCAGGGATGAACCAATGATCAGGTAGATCAGCCTGACCGCCATATAGACTGCCGTTACCAGCCCGCCCTCTGTGACCGTAATGATCCAGGCGTGAAACAGCACATCTCCGCTTCTTGTCAGGAACAGATTGAAAAGCACCGTGATCATCAGCAGCAGGATCACCGGTTTCAGTCCTCTTACGATGAAGGAAAACGGAACTCTCGATATGCGGATCACTGTGACGAGAAATACGGTCGCTATCAGATATCCGGAAATGCTGCGGAATAAAAATAATGAAATCAGGTATAACAAAGTAGACACCAGCTTCACCCGCGGGTCAAGCCTGTGCACAACGCTCTTAGCCGGATAATATTGTCCTATCGTTATGTCTCTTACCATCTCTTCGTCTCCATTTTGCAGCCTAATCTATTGTATACTGCCCCTGCCACCGATTCTGTCTATACTCTTCTTACAGCGCCGTAAATATCCGATACTGTGAGCCGCGCCGGTATCATTGTCCCAACACCTTCATAATCTCATCCGCCGCCTCGGCTACGGTAGTTACATCTGTCCTGACAGGCATCCCTCTCCCCGCAAGATCATGCATAATATAAGTAACCTGCGGCGCGGCAAGCCCTACCTTCTCCAACTCCTGATAATGCTCGAACACCTTCTTGGGTTCATCGTTGTACATGACCGTCCCCTTGTTCATCACGATCAGACGGTCGGCATATTTGGCGATATCCTCCATACTGTGCGACACCAGGATCACCGTCATGTCACTCTCCTTGTGGAGATATGCGATCTGATCTAAGATGTCATCGCGCCCCTTGGGGTCGAGGCCCGCCGTCGGTTCATCCAGCACCAGAACCTTAGGGCGCATGGCAAGCACACCCGCGATCGCCACACGGCGTTTCTGTCCGCCGGACAACTCGAAGGGAGATACCTTGTAATACTTCTCCTTCAGACCTACCAGGCGCAGCGCCTCCAGCGCCCGTTCCTTGCACTGCTCTCCGGAAAGTCCCTGATTCTTCGGGCCAAAGCATACATCCGTCATGACGTCGATCTCGAACAACTGATGCTCCGGATACTGGAATACTAACCCCACTTCGTTCCTAAGCGCCCGCATAGAATAGCCTTCCCGGTAAATATTCTCACCGTTATAATACAGCTCCCCGCTGGTCGCACGTATCAGGCCGTTCAAATGCTGGATCAGCGTGGACTTCCCGGACCCTGTATGGCCGATAATCCCCACGAATTCTCCATGTGGGATCTCCATACAGATGTCTCTTAACGCCTGCTTCTCATATGCGGTTCCCTGACTGTATATATAATTCAAATGCTCTAATTTAATTGACATAGCACTTCCACCAACTCTTCTCTCTTAAGTATTCCATCCGGAATCTTAAGTCCCCGTTTCTTAAGCTCATCCGCAAGAAGGGTCGCCTGCGGGACATCCAGGCGGTAAGATTTGAGTTCGTCTACCCGGGAAAATATCTCCCTGGGCGTTCCTTCCATCACCACATGCCCGTGATCCATCACATAGATCTTGTCCGCGTCTACCACCTCTTCCATATAGTGAGTAATCAGGATGACCGTCACCTTCTTCTGCTCTCTTAACTTCTGAACTGTCTTTAAAACTTCCTTGCGTCCCAGCGGATCGAGCATCGCCGTAGGCTCGTCCAGTACGATACATTTGGGTTCCATCGCAACCACACCCGCGATCGCTACACGCTGTTTCTGCCCGCCGGATAATTTGTTGGGAGAATGATGCCTGTACTCGATCATCCCCACAGACCTTAAGCTGTCCTCCACACGCTGCCAGATCTCATCGGTTGGGACCCCTAAGTTCTCCGGACCAAACCCCACATCCTCCTCCACAACCGTTCCGATGATCTGGTTGTCCGGATTCTGGAACACCATCCCCGCGGACTGGCGTACATTCCACAGTTCTTCCGGATCACTGGTATTGCGTCCATTCACCCACATCGTTCCTTCCGTCGGCACAAGGATGGCGTTAATGTGCTTGGCAAGAGTAGACTTCCCAGAACCGTTATGGCCCAGGATCGCAATAAACTGCCCCTCCTTCACATCTATATCCACCTCGTCAATGGCACGGGACATACCGATCACGTTGCCTTCCTCGTCCCGCTTCTCGTATTCAAATACCAGCTTCTCCGTCTGAACCATGTCCATGAGGACGCCTCCTATCTGTTGATTCGCTTTTCTTATTGTACGTTATTGGGATATATTTTGCAAGGTTCAGTTTTTTAATATAGCCAACATGAAATAACCGAAAGGTATCTCATGTTGGCTATATTTAAGAAAATCTAATGAATTCTGAATATTAAGATGCACAAATCAACCGCTCTGCCAACAGAACTGCCTGGCTTGCATTTTCAGAATAACCATCCGCACCGATCCGGTCTGCAAACCTCTGGTTAACCACCGCACCGCCGATCATAACCTTCACTTGATCTCGAAGCCCTCTGTCTGATAACCGGCGGATCACTGTTTCCATATTCATCATCGTTGTACTAAGCAGCGCTGACATCGCTATAATATCCGGCTTATATATACCGACAGATTCTATGAACCGTTCGGCAGACACATCAATCCCCAGATCAATAACCCGGAAACCTGCTGCCTGCAGCATCGCTCCCACAAGATTCTTGCCGATATCATGCGTATCTCCTTCGACCGTTCCGATCACAATACAGCCTCTCCAGAAGCCGCTTTCTTTCTCCAGGCAGCCCACGAGATAATCCAGGCCCTTCTGCAGCGTCATAGAACTGATAAGCATCTCCGGCAGAAAATATTCCCCACTGTCGAAGAATTCTCCTGCCCTCATCATTCCTGCCGTCAATCCCTCTTTGATAATGCAGGAGGGCGTTGCCCCTCCCTCCAAAGCCATACGGCAAAGATCAACTATATTATCGTCGTCTCCCTCGCAGACGGCGGCCGCGATCTCTTCCATGCACATTATTTATCTCTCCTTCTACTTTCCTATTTTCTCAACTGCATCCCGGGCCGCCCTGCACATTTCCTCGATATTCTCATATGGAACATCAGGCGGCATTCCGCAATCCGGGCTGAGAATAAAAGTCCCATAAGAAAGCGCCTCCATACAATTGCCGAATGCCGTCTGATATACTTCTTCCGGCGTGCCAAACAGCATGATCGGAACAGAGGGTATATCTCCCATAATGCATGTGTCTTTCCCGTACATTTGGCATACTTCCTGAAAATTACATTCCGAGACATGGACTCCGTCATTACCTTCTCCGAATAACAGATCAAAACGGTCATCCCATTTTCCGCATGCATGAGCCACCAGCCGTAAACCACACTTCCTGACCTGTTCGTTGAAATACATGTTACTCTCCCTGCAAATCTGCTCATACAATTTTCTGGAAATACAAGTACCGCTCAAGGTTGGCATCGGATTCCATATGACATCTACACCTGCCCGGGCAAGCATCTTAACAGACTCTACAAGCGGTTCTGTGATCCGCCTGATCACCTCTTTCACAAATTCAGGATCTTTGATCATACTTATGTAAAAATTCCCCACATCCATCATGACCGCAGCCGTAGAAGCAGGACTGCTGACAACCGTGAAAATCGGCTGATCCGGCTCCTGCTCTTTCATCATCCTGATCGCATTTATCATACCATCCAGATTCAAATCCTGATCCGCTCTGAATTCATGGAGCTGCTCCAACGACTCTCTCGTCAGAATAACACCCTCTCCCGTTAAGGACTCCTGCCCGAATTTGTCTGTCAATCCCTGCCCCAGTGCAGCCGCAACTCCTCCAAATCCATTCACCCACAGACCATCGTAATCAAAATGCTTTCTGCAGTCGATCACAGCCTGGGCATATAATTCCGAATTAGACATGACTTCACCCATCGGCTTGCCGCTCCATCTTGCCGCGAAGGTATTCGCCACCGGAATTACCGGTATATATCCGGTATATTTGCCGTCCAAAGTAAGCAATATCTGTTCTTTTTTCCCCATAGCATCCTGCCTTATTCCAATGTTACGTCTTCCTGTGCTTTTCTCAAAAAGGAATCATCCACATTCTCAGAATATTCCATATCCTCGGTAATCCACCCTGCAGTCTTATCCTGACGTATGATGGCATCATACGCTGTATCTGTAATCGTTCCGTCTACATTATACTCATGGTCATCTAACATCTGCTGTATAGTGGCTGCCTCTACGCCTCTTCCTTCAAAATATGGCGTCAATATTTCCGCAATCTCCTCCGCATTATGGCTCTGAATCCACAGAATTGCTTTATATACAGCATTTACAAATTTCTGGCAGACTTCCGGATTCTTCTTGATATATTCATCTGTTGCCAGAACAACATGCGTCGTATAATCTTCTGATCCAAGCACCTCTTTATGTGTCTCTGGATTGGATGTATCTACCAATACATTGCAATTCATACCGACCATATAATCCAAAAGCGATCCGCTTGCATATGCGCATTGAATCTGCTCTTCCGCCAACGCCGCGGCCGAAGCAAAGACCTGCATTGTCACATAGGTTACATCATTCTCCGGATCCAGACCTGCCTGAGACAGCGCAGAATATGCAAATGCCCGGGGCGATGAGCCAGGCTCCGCGGCGGATACTACCTTCCCTTTTAAGTCAGCCACACTCTTTGTACTCGGCGATCCTACTAACGACATTCCAATCCTGCTGTTGCAGCCTAACAACATTTTACAGTTCTGGCCTTCTTTATTTAACATCGGAACAGCCTCGCTTCCAAAAAATAAGAACTGAATCTGATCCGAAAAAAGAGCAGCAGTCGGAGAATCTCCGCTGATCGACATTAATTCAACATCTAATCCTTCTTCTTCGTAATACCCAAGAGCCTCCGCTATGTATTGAGCTCCCCATACCTCTGAACGGTATGACTCTCCTACTGTAATTTTAACCGGCTCCGTTACTTCCTCTTCTTTGGTTTCTTCCTTCACTTCTTCATTTGTTTCCATCTTGTCTTCATTCTCAGACTTACCGCCGCATGCTGCTAATGACATGAGCAACACAGCTCCAAGAAGTACACTAATTACTCTCTTCTTCATCTTTCTCTCCTTCATTTTTACTTGGAATGCCACTTTACATCTACATTTCAATCAACAGGAGGTCTCCACTTTAATACAGATTTCTCGATCAATTTTCCAACAGTATCCAATATTAACATTAGAATACACATTACGAGAATCACAGACATTACTCTTGTAATATCATAGTTTGCCCCTGCAGTCTGGACTAAAAACCCCAATCCCCTGTTGGTTCCCAGATATTCTCCCATTATAGCTCCGCCAACAGCGGCGCCTGTGCCTGACCGTAAACTTGCAATAATCCATGGCACGCAGGAAGGCAGCGTTACTTTCATCACAATCTGAAGCCTGCTTGCCCCCATTAATTTCAATGTATTGACCAGCTCAATATTCACATCCCGAAAGCCCGCATATGCATTAAAAAAGACCAAAAAAAATACAAGCAACGTGGACATTATAATCTTGGACTTCAATCCAAGCCCAAACCATATTACAAAAAGCGGTCCTAGCGCCAGCTTGGGAAGTCCATAAACAGCTACAAATATCGGATCAAACAGTAAGCTCAAGATCTTAAAATTTCCAAACAAAAATGCAGCCGCCACGCCGAGTCCAAGCCCTATCATCAAACCTGAGATTGCTTCAATCAGTGTAACCCACAAGTGCAGCCAGATACGTCCTGTCACAAATAAATCAATAAAATCCATCAGCACATCGACAGGGCTGCTAAAAAAGAACGTATTAATCTTATTGGACGAAGCCAGATATTGCCATAAAGCCAAAAATATCAATAACACAATGAAAGGCCCGATTCTCCGGATCCATTTTTCCTGTCTATTCGTCACTTCGTCTTACCTCCGGATCTATCCCGCGAATCATCGCGCCTATCTCACGTTCAAGCTCCATGAACTCCTGCTCATATCGTATCTCGACTACATCCCTCGGCCGCAAAAGCCGTACAGGAACTTCTCTCTGTACTGTTGACGGTCTCCGGCTCATAACAATGATACGATCCGCCAGACTGACCGCTTCGGTAATATCATGGGTAATATATACGATCGTGAGCTTCTTCTGACTCCAGATACGTAATATCTCCTGCTGCAAAGCTTCACGGGTAAATACATCCAACGGGCCAAAGGGCTCGTCCATAAATATAATCTCCGGATCATGCGCCAAAGCCCGTAATATAATTGCTCTCTTGCGCATGCCGCCCGAGAGTTCAAACGGATACTTATTTTCAAAACCAGATAACCCGCCGGATTCCATAAGCTGTCTTGCTCTTTCATATCGTTCTTTTTTGGGAATGCCTTCCAGTTCAGGCCCCAGCACAATATTATCAATGACCTTTCTCCACGGCAGAAGCGTTTCCGTTTGAGAAATATAACCTATCCGATGCTTTCCCTGCCTGATCGGCTGCCCGTCCAACAACACTTCTCCCTGCGAGGGCATCAGAATTCCGCTCATAATATTGAGCAGTGTCGTCTTCCCACATCCGCTTCCCCCGACAATCGCAGCAAATTCCCCTTTCCTAATGTCCAGATTAACACCATTCAACACCTGCAAGCGGCTGCCATCCACAGCTTCATAGCAGTGAATTATATGTTTTAAGTGCCTCATATATAGATAAATGCACAAAAAAAGATGGCTAAAGATAGCCATCTAAAACAAACAGGAGCTTCCTCCTTCTCCCTGCAGAAACAGATCATCCAATCATCTACTCTATAACCGAATACTGCAGATATTCATATAACAGTCTTGTTCCTTCCATAATCTCCGGCGGAAGAAGCGCCCGCGCCACCATCTTAGGTTCCGCATTCTGATCTGCCTCATCTTCTCTGCGAAGCATCGCATAATCACCGTCTATCCTCTCCACGATATAAGTACACGTCAGCATACTATTTCCCTCCTTTTTGAAACCGCCTCTTCACTGTTCACTTCCGGCCTCATGTCCTTTGCGGTTGATAATAATGATTCCCACACTTACACAGACCAACGCGATCAGGTTCTTCACGGACACCACCTGTTCTCCTAAGAAGACCGCCGACAGCGCGACTCCAAACACCGGGATACTGAACCCGAAGATCGCAACCTTCCCTACAGAGTTGTATTTCAGCAATTCTGCCCATATACTGAAAGCCACCGTCGACAGCAAGGACATGTACAGAAGCAATAGTGTTGACTTAGCTGTAAATCCCTGAACATTCCCCCCGGATACCGCACCGATCAGAATCAGCACCGCACCGCCGAACAACAACTGATAAGCCGTGATCGTCACCGGCTTCTCCCGGTCAGAGATCATCTTAAGCGTCACGCTGCTGATACCATAGGAGAATGCACACACAAGGACCATCCCCTCTCCGATCAGGGAAAATCCGCTACTCCACGCCCCCGGCTCCAGGTTGATGATAATGATCCCTGCAAATCCCACCAGGCAGCCCGCAACCTTCTTCCAGGTAAGCTTCTCGGACTTCATCAGGAAATGCGCCGCTATGATCGAGAAAAAGGCATTCGACGCATTGATGACGGATCCCTTCGCCCCTGTCGTGTGGGCCAGGCCGATATAGAAACACACATACTGGATCGTCGTCTGCAGAAGCCCTTGTCCAAATACATAGGGAACAGAACTTCTCTTCATCGTGATCACACCCTTCTCCAGTACACATGCCAGTATGAATGTGAACACACCTGCCAGGAAGAAACGGTAACCCGCGAAGAGGATCTGGCTTCCCGAACCTTCTATCTGAAACAATTCATAACCAATCTTCACACATGGAAACGCGCTGCCCCATAAGGCGCAGCACATCAATGCCAGGATCGTCCTGGTAACCGTATTCTGATAAAAACGTTCCATTATTCCTTCTCCGGTTCCGGATAATCCACGCCCTGCGTATCAACCGTAACCTTCTTCATCTTCTGTTCTTTAAGCGGTCTGTCATTGTAGTCGGTATCCGTCTCCGCGATCTTATTCACAATGTCCATGCCCTCGGTCACCTTGCCGAACGCCGCATATGCTCCGTCCAGATGCGGAGAGTTCTTGTGCATGATGAAGAACTGTGATCCTGCTGAATCCGGATGCATCGCCCTCGCCATAGACAGTACGCCCTCCGTGTGCTTCAGATCATTCTCTACACCGTTCTGGCTGAATTCACCCTTGATGTTGTAGCCCGGGCCGCCCATCCCTGTCCCGTCCGGGCATCCGCCCTGGATCATAAAACCGCTGATCACACGATGGAAGATCAGTCTGTCATAGTACCCCTTCTTCACCAGTGAGATAAAATTGTTCACCGTATTCGGTGCGATCTCGGGATACAACTCTGCCTTCATAATGTCCCCGTTCTCCATTTCAAATGTTACAATTGGATTTGCCATACTTCATTTCCTCTTTTCCCTGTTATTACGCTATCTATTGTAGCGGATAACCGGCCGTTCGTAAAGCTATTTTTATACAGAATGATACCGCCTCTCTCCTCATATCCCGTATCCCATAATTCTTCCAGATGAAGCCGTACTTTCTCTCCATAAGTGGCTGCTATGATCCACATCCCCTGCTCAGTCTCTTCATATCCTACCACCAGGAACCAGTGCCAGATGAAATCCTTATATTTCTCGGTCATCTTATGCCGGAGCATCAGGTAAGGAACCGGAAGCCCTGCATCAATCTGCCCCCTGATCTTCTCTGCAGCTTCTCCATATGAATGCCCGCCCGAGAACCCTTCCATACGGATCCCAGCATCCCGGATCGGCATCTCCTTTACTCTTGCCTCATCACAGACATCCCGAAGATATTTCCCGAATCCTTCTATATACCACTCAAGCTTCCTTACTCCGTTAACTCTCGGCCGGATATATGGTTTCATAATCTGACTGAACTTCTTATAGTCCTCTTTGTTAAGCTTGTCAATATCGTAAGGGTATAAGAATTCCATCTCCATATGCTTTGCGAAATATATACAACTATCGCACGCAGTTGCAGCCGCACAGCCTCCGATATGCATGACAATATTCGTAAACCAGTCCTGATTGCCCCCAAATGCATCATCTATTGTAAAATAATCCAGTAATCTTTCCATTTGTCTGTGTTCTCCCCATTCTCGCTTCTATTACTCATTCAACAATCTATGCAGTAAAACACTCCGATTGTTAATAAACAGTTCTGTCACGATGTAGCTGTCCGTTTCTTCGTATTCACATAAATGAACTTCTCCATCGTCAAAGCTATAGATATCCGCTCCCGGCATCCCAAGCAGGATCGGTGAATGTGTTACAATGATAAACTGCGCCCCCTCCTTCGCACACTTATATATATCCATTAACAGCGTCAACTGTCTCTGCGGCGATAACGCCGCCTCCGGCTCATCAAATATATAGATACCGTCTGCACGCATATAATTCTGTGCGATTGCCAGAAAACTTTCACCATGGGATTTCTCGTGGTATTCCTGCGAAGGATGCAGGATATCCACATACTCCCGCTCCTTCGTCGCCACATTGTAGAAACTCTCCGCCCTCAGAAAATATCCGAATCTCGGTCTGCGGACTCCTTTTACAACTGTAATAGCGTCACATAATTCAGAATGAGAATCATACGTTGAAAAAGAATAATTCTTGGTTCCGCCCTCTGGATTAAAACCATATGCAACGGCGATCGCTTCTAACAGCGTTGATTTCCCGCTTCCATTTTCTCCCACAAAGAATGTTATAGGCCTATCGAAGTCTAATGTATGCACATCCTTGATCGCAGCGATCTCCCTCAGATAGCTGTCCGCATTGATCTTAGTCCAGTCGATCATTAATCCTTGAATGAATTGATTCTTCACATTATTCCTTCTTTCCTTCGTTCGCATTCACTTTTATACAGATCTTTCAGGTCTTCAATCGCCTGCTCATAGGACAGCACATGAAGCCCCAGGAACATCTGGCGCAAAGTACCCACCGGCGCCTGCATCAGCATCTCCTTTGGCGTCTCTTCCGGGTAAGTCAGGCTCCAGACCTTGAACAAATATCCCGCCCAGTACATAAAATCATCACTCAGGATCTCACCTTGTTCCACCGCCGCTTCATCCTCAAATACCGCCATAATATAGGTCTCACCGATCCAGAGATCTGTATAAGGGCTATGATACAGATGCTCTCCAACCTGAGAATACATTAATTTTTCAATAAATGATTGTGAATCATAACCTCTTTGATTGGCAAGCACGAATAGTTTCCCCGACATATTACAATATCCATAATTCATATGATTAAATTCCATAACTTAATTCCATTCCTCCATAATCTCGTCAAAGAACCTAACACTCTCTGCCCTGCGGTATCTTCTCTGCAATTCTCCAATCAATCCCGACATTTGAAACGATCTGTTATTACTCTGTGCCAGAACTGCTTTTCTCTCTTTATCATCCATCTGACGTTCCGAGACAATCCGAAGATGCTCTGTTGAACATGCTGTCTGACTTTTCAAAACGTACTGATTTCCCAATTTCACCCGTGACAAACCATCAATCAATGCTTTATCGCAAAGAGTTCCGTCATAAAATCGTTCTAATAATTGAAACATTTTATCATTTGCAATCAAACCAATAATAACATCATACCCCTGGTGATAAGAATTATATCTATCACATAATTGCTTATAATCTGTATACCATTCCGGCTTACGGTTATACGCAATAAATAGAGCCCAGTCCAATTGCTCGTCATAGGTATCCCCGAATTTTTTTATCTTCAAGCCGTCCGCTTCAAACTCCATCTCGTAGAATCTATGTGTTTCCCAGCCGGCTATAAGACCCTTGGGCTGTTCCGGTCTGTCCCCCATGTAGAAACCTGTGCCAAAATCACATATAGCGCGGCTTAGGCCAGGCTTGATCTGCCCCTTGATTCCGCTTTTAGAGCCATGATACAGCTTCATATCCCTACTCCTTCTTTTTCTGCATATATTTTCTCTGTTTACTTTCCATTTTATAAGGCTGCTAGGATAAGTGCAAGCCATATTTTTGTAATTAATTCATCTTAATCGTCTTAACCCATTCACATTCTGATTATGCAGAAAATGCAACCAAAATATCGAATATATTAGGCATTCCTATCGGAATGAATGAGAATGATTGTAGCCCGCATCATATCTTTACCGGGACATACAGATGGTTCCATAGGCATTAATGCGGACGATAAACATTTGATTGTCTTGTGCCATAATTTCTCCTCCTACAAAAATACCACCGGTCAAAAACGACTGGTGGTATTCCATGATACTTTTTCACTTATTTCCCAGTAGATTGACTCCCTTGGCGAGCGTGCCTACTCTCGCATCTCTTGTTAACCATTTCTGGTGTGTAGCGACACGAATTTTCCACCTCAAAGAAGTCTTTCTATGGTATACCAATTCCTTACCTGCTTTCTTCTGGGCATCCGGCATCGTCCGCTCCACATCATAATCGCCTTCAAAACAGATCCCTATAGAATCCAAATTCCCGCCTGATGGCAGGACAATACATCTGGTGATCTTCCTCACTGACAGCGAATTTCTAAATTGTAAACTCGATTTCTGGATGTTCATATTCTACTCCTTCCTGCCGGCTCTTGTGCCGGCGCAAAAAAAGAAAGCCCGTTCAAATTCTCGGACTCTCCAAATTTTACATTGCAATCTTATTCCATTTACTTTATAATACAGATAGGAAGAGATAACCGCCCACAAAGTGGTTAGCCTCCCGTGCAGACTATAAGCCTACCTGAACCGGCCAAGATTACAAGGTAGGCTTATTATTTTCGCTTGTTGTTCCTACTATCTATGTAGGCAAGCAATGCGACGAGAAACGTTCCGAAAAGAATTAACAGTGTTAATACTTCGTATGTACTCATTCACATCACCTCCCCCTTTCGTATTTCCCATGATGGGATAACGCCGAGTGGCGCAACAGCGATTGCCGTTTTGGAAAGGAGGGAGGCTGTCCACCTTGTAACACGATTATCTCTCTATCTATATTATCATTCCGCCGTTCTTCTGGCAATCTTTATTTTTTCCCCGGCAAACTACCATCCTTATCATCATAATACTGATAGTTGGAAGATGTCTTGTTATGTCTTATTTTATCTGATAAAATAACAATGATGGGGATCGGCTCTATAGAAAACCTATTTTATTAACCGCCAGTTAATCTTCCATGCCGAAAAAATACAACGCTTCAATTGTCCTCCCCCGCCGCCTCTGTTATAATTTCAGTAACATCTAATCTAAGGAGGACGCAGCAATGAAGATCAATGAAATCATCCGGCAAAAACGTTTAGAAAAAGGCTACACCCAGGAGCAGATGGCTTCCTTCCTGGGCGTCTCCGCCCCGGCAGTCAACAAATGGGAGAAGGCCATCTCCTACCCTGATATCACCCTGCTTCCCGCACTGGCAAGACTCCTCGGCACGGATCTGAATACATTACTCTCTTTTCAGGACGACCTGACAAGAGAAGAAATCGGAATATTTATAAATGAATTGGTTTCTATAGCCGACACCGAGGGGATAGACACAGCATTTCACATGGCGCTGGATAAGCTTCACGAATATCCTTCCTGCGATGCTCTGCTATTGAACACTGCACTGACTCTCGAAGGCTTGATTGCCATGTCCAAAGACAATGTTCAGAACTGCCAATATGCAGCCGATATTGAAGAGATGTACACACGGGCTTCCAAGAGCTGTGACCCCGCGGTGAGCAACCATGCCAAAGCCATGTTGATCTCAAAACACAGAAACAGAAAAGAATTCGATGCAGCCAGAAAATTATTAAATGAGCTTCCTGACACGGCACTCTATAACAAGAAACAATTAGAAGCCTCCCTATGCCAGGAAGAGGGGGACTTAGAGCATGCCGCGCAGATCATTGAAGGGAAGATTCTGTCAGAAATCAGCGGGGTACAATCAGCGCTGTTCACACTGGCGGAGATTGCTGTCAAAGAGGATTGTCTGTCCGAAGCCGAACAGCTAACGGAAATCGCCAAAGAAACCGCACGATTATTCGATCTGTGGGACTGTAATTCGTATATTGCAGATTTTCAGCTTGCCGTCGCACGCCAGGATCCCGACAAAGGTCTTAGTGCCCTTAAGAATATGCTGCCGGCTCTTTGCCAGGAGTGGAAGCCGAATTGCTCACCATTATACCGTCATCTTTCCATGAAAGAGACAAACATGGGAACAAGGATGCTGCCCGGAATACTGAATGAACTAGAAGACACGGAAAACCACGAATATGATTTCCTTAGAAAAGGCGGAGAACTACAAGAAATATTAGACAACTATCATTTTGCTGTATAGATGAGTTATACCAACGCTTTTTCGTCGCACCGATAAGCCAAAGTATAGCCAAAAACCTCGCGGGAATAAACTACCATATGATAACGGAAAATCCAAACTTCCTGATTTAATTCGTCATCATATGGCGATTTATTCCTTTAAGCAGATAACAGACTCAGAGCTTCATTTTCACTTATCTTCATTCCGATACCATGGGAATTGAGTAATTCTAAGCTTCGTACATCCATAAGGGATAAGCGTAATCTCCTCTTCCTTCCCGTCCGGACTGATGGGACTGATGGGAAGAATCCCTGCGCTGTTATTGTCTATTTTCCAGGAATCCAACCTGCGTCCCCTGGTTCTTAAGCGAATTGGAGGGCACTCCTTGGAAAACGGAGTCTCTCCCACATGGTTTTCCTGCATTTCAAAGGATGAATTTTCCTCCAGCGCATAGTTCCAGGCACTTTCAGGGTAGACTTTATAATCTCTGACACCTGCCACAATCTTGCCGATACCACTTCTCCTGTTTTTTCCCTGTTCTTTTCTTCTTTCACGCAAATTCCGTTTTTATATATTTTGTAAGCACTGCACCATCCAGGGATCCTGATCTTGAATTCCAACTCGTCATGGGATGCATCCTCTACCTGGTAAGTAATCTTTTCTTTAAATGGATACTCTGTCTCCTCCCTGATGCACAGTTTCTTCCCCTGGGCCTCCGTCTCCAATCTACAGGGGGCGAATACCATGGAGACCACTTCCGAATCACACTCTCTGTACCACAGGCTTTTCACGAATTTCGGCCACCCCTGATGCATGTTCGCTGTACAACAGCCAAAATTCGGTTCCAGACCGAACATATTGGATTCCTCATTGTTATTGAACCAGTTCCGCTCTGCTTTGCTCACAAGTACCTGATTTGCCTGCTGCAAATACTGATGCGCCATGAAATCTTCTGTGATGGTAGCCGGCAGCGCATTATAGGCCAGACGCTCCATTCTATCCGCAAAGCAAGGAAGTCCGAATGCCTCCAGCATGGTCTGCAGGCTGAACATATATTCCACTATAGAACAAAGCTCCGCGCCCTGGGAGGGGGCATTTCCGCTTAAATGCTCATCCCCGTTGACCGCACCGCTTGCCACCCCGTGATATTTATCAGCATTCTGCATCCCTGCCAGTGAAACTGCCTCATAGTCCAGGTCGTCAAAGAAGTACGACAGCATTGCAGGGTATTTGAATCCCATGGTTACATTTACAATATGATTTGCGTGGTATTTCATCGTGTCGTGATAATTTTCCCAGGAAAAATGGTCGTATTCTTTCTTCCAGTCATAGTAATAAGCCGCGGGCCTTGTAAACGGGAAATCCACAAAAATGTCCGCCCAGTCAAGCGCCTGTTCTCTGAGCATATCCACAAGCGCCGGAATATAGTCCCTCTCTTCCCGTTCACAATACCATTGGATACAGTACAACAAATCTGCTATTCTGGCACTTGACCACTGCTCCATAGGTGCATCTGGAATCTTTTTATACAAATACTGAAAATACCTGTCGAAAAAGGGGAGTACCCTGCCGTCTTTCTTAATCTCATAGTATTGGATCAGGACCTTCAGCATGACGAATCTGGACCAGTAATCCTCTTTGCTGGCTATAGGGCCGAAGTTTCCCTCCTCATCCTGGCTATTCAGCGTCCATTCCACAAACCTGCAGGCAATATCCCAGTGTTCCTTATCCTCCAGATAATAGGAAAGCGGAAGAAGCCCGTCCAGGTAATAAGGCCCTCTCTCCCAGTTTTCTCCAGTACCGCCAAGCCATCCGGAATAACTGCCCACACTGTCCCAGATGTCAAATAGCTTTCCGGTGAGCCCCTGCATCTGAATTTCCAGCTGCCGTTTCAGCCATCCCTCTGGTTTCACTTCGGGAATGGAAAATGTATGTAATGTTTTCTCTCTTTTCTTACTCATAATGGTTCCTCCAGGGTGCCTTTTATTTTAGTGCTCCGCTCAGCATTCCCTTGATAAAATATTTTTGCAGGAATACAAACAGAATCAGAATAGGCATCAGACCTATAATGGAACTGGAAGTCAAAAGTCCCCAGTCCGTACCGTACTGGCCGATTGCCAGATTGGTAAGTCCCACATTGAACGTCTTAATGGAATTGCTGTTAGCAAATACCAGTGCGATCAGATAGTCGTTCCATGTAGTGTACGCCGCATAAACGGCAATGGTCGCCACAGATGACCAGGTCAGCGGCAGACATATATTGGAAAACACGGAGAATGCTCCCGCGCCGTCCAGCTTTGCAGACTCCAGCAGACTGTCCGGCACCATGTCAAACGCGTTCTTCATCATATAAATACAGAACGGTGACTGGAATGTGGCATATATCAGCACCATACTCGGAACTGTATTTAAAAGGTGCAGTTTTGACATAATGGAGTACAGCGGATTCAGCAATGCCTGGAAGGGGATCATAATCGCAGCCAGTATACAGGCCAAAAAAAATCCCTTTCCCCTTAACTGCAGCTTTGAGAACCCATACCCTGCCAGCACGCTGACAACGACCACCAATAATATTGTGATCGCGGTAATAACACCGTCATCCAGGGTAAATATCTTAATATAATTCGCCAGTGTCGGATGCTTTGGAATCAATGTAGGCGGTGTCCCGTATATCTCTGTCTTATCCTTCAGGGACGTCACAATTGTCCAATACAGCGGCAGGAAAAAGATGACTGCCAGAGCTGTATTCATCCAGGTTTTTTTCGTTAATCTCTTCATATTTCTCCTCTATTTCGTGGGGTCCTTAAGAACCTTATTCTCAAAATAACTCAGAACGCCAAGTACAAGCAACAAGATCATCGTGATCGCAGACCCGTATCCCATCTTAAAATACTTAAATGACGTATTGTATATATAATGGACAATTGTCGTTGTATCCTGTGCCGGGCCGCCTTTTGTCATGATCAAAAACTGCTCAAATGCCAGTACAGAGCCGATGACTGACAAGATCAGCGCCAGAGCTGCATGCGGCTTGATGATTGGCAGGGTGATCCTGAAAAACTGCTTTACTTTATTGGCCCCATCCACACTCGCGGCCTCATAGATCTGTTCATCCACAGACTGGAATGCTGCCAGGATGATCAGCATGGAAAATCCCGCCATCTTCCACGTAACCATAAATATCACAGCGGGCAGGGATGTCTTCGCCGAATTCATCCACAAGATTGGATCCCGTATGATACCTAGTGTCTGGAGAAGATAATTCAGCACACGTGCCTGCAAGCGGCACCCTCTTCTTGTCACTGCATTATTTCATTAATAGCCTCCGCTGCATCCTGGAAGGCCTGTTCCGGCGTCTTCTCCCCGTTCAGACATGTCTGCATAGCCTCCAAAACAGGCACATACATCTCATCGTATTTCAAGGATACCGGAGTATGTCCTACCTCCAGCGCCGTTTTCAACACCTGGTATTCCGGTGTACTGTTAAAATATTCGTTATCAAAGAAATCACTTCTTGCAGGGAGCAGGCCGCCCTTTGCCAGCTCGTCCACCTGCACTTCCTCTGACAGGCTAAACTGTATGAATTCCCAGGCTGCATCCACATCTTTGCACCCGGAGGTAATTCCAATAGAATCTCCGCCGGAGAAGGACGCATATTCTGTACCCTCTGGTCCCTTTGGCAGAAGGCAGGCGCCCCAGTTCATATCCTCGTGTTCTCCGCTTGTGAAGGAATAAATGGCTGCACTGCCCAGCACGATCTGACTGGCTTTCCCTGTGAGAAATGCATCCTGTGCCTCATTCCAGGAGTATGTAGTAACACTGGCAGGAGTTACTTTGTAAGTATTGGTCAGATCATTGAACATAGAAAGGGCTGCAATTGCATTTTCAGAATCCAACTCACATGTTTTTCCGTCTTCTGAGAGCACTTCCCCTCCGTTGTTCCATACATAGGGCATGAAAGTAAACATATGGCTTCCTGCGTCACCTCCGGCATAGACATAACCATAACGGTCATCTGTAGTCAGCTTCCGGGAGACATCGATCAGCTCATCCCAAGTCTTGGGCGGTGATTCTGGGTCAAGTTCGGCCTCCTGATAATGATCTTTATTATACAAAAGCACGGAAACATCCGCCGCAAACGGTAGGGCATAGGTCTTGCCTTCAAGCTGTCCCGACTTTATCATGCCTTCGCTGAAGGTATCTTTATAATCCAGAGCCTCATATTTATCAGAAATATCTGCGAAGGCGCCTATGGACGCAAAGTAGGGAACCTTTGTACAGTCCAGGGAGACAATATCCGGCGCCTCGTCTGAGGACAGAGCCAGTGAGAGCTGATCCGCCATCTGGAGTGCCGGCTGCTCCACTACTTTCACTTCTACGTTTTCATTCTGTTGATTGTATTTTTCTGCTGCGCTTTTCACAGCCGCTACTGTGGAATCACGTGTCCACACAACAATCTCTGTCTTTCCAGAGGATGTCTCCCCGTCCTTTTTCTCACCGGAACTACTACCACCGCAACCTGCTAACATGGACACTGCCATAAGAGATGTCATAGAAAGAGCTGCCCATTTCTTCATTTTCCCTGTTTTCATGATTATCCTCCTTGGATGCAGACTCCTTGCGTCTGCATTATTATACATTTTGATATGTTTTGCGTGGTATCGGGCCGATATCTTGGATATATTATATAAAAATTCTTTTTATAAGTAAATTCATATTCTTTACTCAAAATAGCAATATATTAACAGCATAAAATTGTAATATTTTAACATATATACACAACATAATTTCTTCTTTTCTATTGATTTGCAACAAATATTCATTTATAATCATAATAAAATACAAACATATATAACAGGAGGCCGTCATGGAATATGTAAACTTTTCTACTCCCCCTTACCCGCACTTCATCGTTGCAGGATCCGCCCTCTACCGCCCCGGAGACACACATGGGAGACGAAGCAATATCGGAATCTTTGACCTGATCTTTATCGAATACGGAGAACTTTATATTACAGACGGAGATACCTCGTATCATCTCAAGGAAAATGAACTGATTATTTTAAAACCAGATTCCACTCATTACGGCCACAAAAAAGTGACGGAAAAAACAAAATTTGACTGGCTTCATTTCAGAAGCGCAGGGGAATATCATTACTCCGAAGAATTTCATCTGGTGAAAGAAAAACGGCAATCCCTGAATATATATATGGACCGGGCAAGCACGCTTACACTCCCTCTTTATAAGAAAATGGCATCGCTGGAGAGCAGCGAATTTACATCCATATTCTCCAAATTAATATCCACCAACATAGATAAATACCAACAGAAGGAGACACAGGACCAGGCGCTCTTCTCTCCTCTGGAACGCCAGGAACTATTTTTCCGGCTTCTGAGCTTTGTACAGGTGTTCCAGCCGCAGCGCAACTCATCTGAGCTTCTGGCTGCTAATATTATGGAATACATCCTGCAGAATTTCCACACACAACTCACCTTGGAAAGTATTGCCGACTATTTTAATTTTCATCCGGTCCATATCATACGGTGCCTGAAAAGGGAATACGGGATCACCCCAAACAAAGCCATCGTTCAGATTCGGATCGATAACGCAAAAAAGATGCTCATCACTTCCGATCTGAGCATCAATAAAATCTCCGAATTCGTGGGGTTCTCTTCCCCCTCTTATTTTAACAAAGTCTTTCGGGAATATACCGGCATTACGCCAAAGGAATACAGACAAAAAGGGTCCGGAACATGATCCGGACCTTAATTCCGTTCACTTCTTCCTCCTGCACGTAAGCTCCTATACCCTTCGGCCGTTCTTACATCCCTTTTGACATTTCCTCACAAACCTTCATCGCCTCAAATACCGCACTCCTGAATCCACGCTCCTCCAACACGCGTACTGCCTCGATCGTCGTTCCGGCCGGAGAACACACCATATCCTTCAATTCTCCCGGGTGCTTCCCTGTCTCCAGTACCATCTTCGCGCTTCCAAGCACCGCCTGGGCAGCGAACTGATAAGCCTGCGGTCTTGGCATCCCGCCGGAAACCGCCGCATCAGCCATAGCCTCGATCAACATGAATACATAAGCCGGGGAACTTCCGCTGACCGAAACTACCGTATCCATCAAACGCTCCGGCACGATCTCTACGCGGCTGAAGCTCTCAAGTAATGTGCGTACATAGGCGATCTCTTCCTCCGTCATATGCTCATTCGGGCACGCTGCCGTCATACCTTCTCCCACCATAGCCGGTGTATTCGGCATCGTCCGGACAAGCTTCACATCCTTGCCGAACTGCTCTGCAAGCCATGCAAGCGTCTTGCCCGGCGCGATGGTGATCACAATCTGATCTGCACGCATCTCATCTTTGATCCCCTGAATCACATCTGCATAGAACTGCGGCTTCACAGATAACACGATCACATCCGCTTTCTCTACAACCTCCTTGTTGCTGTCCGTCACATGAATGCCAAACTGAGCTTTTACCCTTTCTCTTCCCGGCGCAAACAGATCTGCCCCGATGATCTCCTCTGCCGGAATGATCTGGTTCTTGATAATCCCGCCCATGATGGCTGATGCCATATTGCCGGTTCCGATAAATCCTAATTTCATTCAGAAACACCTTCCTTTTCTTAATTCTTATACACTTCGCACACACAGACATTGCCAAGCATAAATTGTATACAATTAATAATTTTGTATACAATTTATTATGTATTAACTATAACACGGAATCATTCTTATGTCAACTAAAACCATAACTTGTTTATCTCGTTTCTTCATGATAAAATAAATTGATAAAAAATTATAATTGAAGCAGTCGTATAGATAATTTTGACAAAACGGAGGACTCCCCATGGCCGAAAAGACTACATCCCTTGCCAGTCAGGCTTACGATAAGATAAAAGAAAACATCCTGAATCTGACCTATTCCCCCGGCATGCCGCTGACCGAGGCCATGCTCACCGCAGAACTTGGTATGAGCCGAAGCCCCATCCGCACGGCTATCCAGATGTTGAAATCCGAAGGGCTAATCGTATCTGATTATTACAAATCCATGACCGTCCGGGAGATTACAGACAAGGATATCAACGAACTATACCAGATACGTGAGCTGTTAGAGGGCGCAGCCTTCCAGCTTATCTTCTCTTCAGAACGCAACGAAGAGTATTCTTACCGCATTGAAGAGAAGGTCGTCCGCATGTGCGCATCCGCAGAGGACCCCTATGAGTGGGAGCTTGCCGATACCGCCATGCACATGGAGATCATCAGCATTTTTGAAAATGAGCGTATTAATAAGATCTATGAGAATAATCTGTGTGAATTGATCCGAATCGGGCAATACTCCGTCAGAAACGGAATGCAGATTCCAAAGACCAACGAGAATCTTAAGAAGATGATAGAATATATGAGAGAAGGGGATGCAGAAGCATCGTTTGCGATCCTGAGAGCCGATCATTTCAAAATCGGACGGGACAGCGCGTTAAAAGCAGAGATCATCGAACGGCTGTTGTAAGCTCGGCCCGTTGCCTGCGGGAACAATAGGTCTCTACCATCCCCGCAGCCTAGCAGCCGGCACATCCCTCTTCACGATCTCAAGCGCCTGCTCCATAATACTGTCATTATACCGGTGAAGCCCTTCCCGCATCACCCCTTCCGAGCAGATAAAACGCTGTAGGTAATAGCGCTCCGCCCCCGCGATCCATCTGCCGATGGATTCAAAATCAGACCTCCTGTGATATTCCAGTACAACCGTCGTACAGAATTCATACGGCACCGCGCCGCCAAGCAGATATTCCACACTCTTCTGCACCTTACCCACATCATATCCTTCAATCCCCACCGTCCTGCCGTAACTCCCCCGGGAATTCTTGATATCCATGGCCACATAATCGACAAGTCCCTCCGTGACAAGCTTCTTAAGCTTATCCGGAAGGCTTCCGTTTGTCTCCAATCTTACCTCGTAACCAATCTCCTTGATCCGGGCAAGAAACTCTTCGATCCCCCGCTGGATCAGCGGTTCTCCGCCGGTCAGGCAGATTCCGTCCAGTATACCATAATATTTCTTCAAATATCCATAGATATCTTCCAACGGTATATCCCGATTCTCATGAGTATCTATTACAAGCGACTTATTGTAACAGTACGGACATCGAAAATTACATCCTGCCGCAAACAATGTGCATGCCATCTTCCCCGGATAGTCTAACAGCGAGAATTTCTTCAGCCCTTGTATCACCATACCACTGCCTCCTATTTGTATCGCCTCCGTCTGTAATTTTACGCTTTAAAATGTTCCAACATATATGGCATACATTCTCTGCTATACTGCCCAAGCGAATATTTCCCCTTATTCAGACACCAATCCGACACCAGCGCACGTTCACACATCGCATAATATCTCGTCACCTCGCTGGCCGGAATGTCCTGCCGGATCTGCCCGCGGATCTGCCCCTCCTCCACGACCTGATTCAGGAGCCGATAGTAATTACGGTTCTGGTCAAGAAGGTGGCTTGGCCTCTCCGCCACAAGCTGTGTAGAATACAGCGAAGCCAGCAAGTCTATATTGATCTTCTCTTCCATCATCCTATGCATCTCGTAATTCAGATATAATAATTTAGAGAAACTATTCATCTCCGGATCCATCTTCGCTTCCAGTTCCTCATAATAATCATCCAGGATTATGGATAAAGTACCCAACAGTTCATCCTTCGTACTAAAATAATAATAAAAGGAACCCTTCGACGTACCGGACAATTCGATGATATCATCCACCGTCGTTCCATTATATCCCTTCTCATAGAATAATTGCCACGCTGCCGACACGATTCGGCTCTTTACACTCTTCTTCTCCGTGTCCTTTCCCATTCGCCTGTCCTCCCCTGGTATTGCCATACTAATTCATTCGACGCTCTAAGGCACTCTTACACGCCACGTTATTTCTACAATCCCTATCGCACATGGAAGCTGCTCTCCTGCACAACTGGAATCTCTTTATCATCAATCCAATCGATCGTAATATACATTCCCCGGTTCAATCCCTCCATCAACTTATAGATCATGGGCTTAGATCCCTGCACTTCCATCTGCACCGTTCCATCGTACTCATTTCTGACCCATCCGGTCAACCCCAGAGAACTGGCCAGATGCTTCGCTCTATAACGGAAGCCTACCCCCTGCACTCTTCCGTGAAAAACCAGACGCTTTCGTATTTCTCCCATACTAACCACCATTTTTTGACTCATATTTACATCATTGTAATTGGTTTCCGTGAGAAAAGCAAGCAAAACATCACCAATTAGCAACAGAGTAATTATCATTCAAAAAACCGGCATTCCATTGATGATATACTCCCATCTAAGGAATGCCGGTTTTTATTAATCATTCTGATTCAGAATTATTAGTCAAACGACTGCTCCGTCCTCTCAATAATCTCATCCTGGAGCGGTTTGCTTAAGTTACGGAAGAAATCACTGTATCCCGCAACGCGCACGATCAGATCCTTGTAATCCTCCGGATTATTCTGCGCATCAATCAAGGTCTGCCTGTCGATGACGTTGAACTGAATATGATGTCCGTCCATAGAGAAGTAGGACCGGATCAGGCTTGCCATATGCTCAAGGCCTTCCTCTCCTGCCACAACATCCGGTGTGAACTTCTGATTCAGCAAGGTTCCCGCCGTCGCCAGATGATCCATCTTCGCGCAGGACTTCACAACCGCCGTAGGGCCGTTGGTATCTGCGGATTTCTCCGGGGAAATACCCTCGGATACCGGCTTATGCGCTTTTCTGCCGTTCGGTGTCGCAAGAATCACGTCGCCGAAATACACATGACATGTGGTCGGAAGCATATCTACTCCGTATTTACCGCCCTTCATATTCGGACGCCCTGTAATGGTGCTCCTGTAGAGCTCGAATACATCCTGCATGATATCGTCGGCATAATCATCATCATTGCCGTACTTCGGAGTCTTATCATGAACCATGCGGTAGATCACATCGTACCCTTCAAAATCATGCTCCATGGCTTCGATCAGTTCTTCCATGGTGAAATTCTTCTTGTCATATACATTATATTTGATCGCAGACAGACAATCCGTGATCGTACCGATCCCAACACCCTGGATATAATTGGTGTTGTATCTCGCACCGCCCGCATTATAATCCTTCGCGTTGGAGATGCAGTCGTTGGTCACAACGGACAGGCACGGCGCCGGCATCTCCTGCGCATATAACTGCTCGATCACGTTGTTGCCGCGCATCTTGATATCCACGATATGCTCAAGCTGCTTCTTGAAGGCTCCCCACAGCTCCTCATAGGTCTTGAAATCCTTCGCATAGCCAAGCTTCAGGCCGATCTGCTTGCCGGAATACTGATCAAATCCGTTGAACAATGTCAACTGGAACACCTTCGGAATATTCAGATATCCGGTAAGGATATAAGCTTCGCTGCCCCACGCCCCGGTCTCCACACATCCGGAGGAACCGCCGCGTCTCGCATCTTCAAGCTCCTTGCCCGCGTTCACAAGCTCCATGATCTGAGCCTCTGTATTATAGAATGCAGGCTGCCCCCAGCCTTTTCTTGATACCTCGCAGGCTCTCTTTAAGAACTTGGCCGGAGTCTTCTTGCTGATCGTCACATTAGAGTTCGGCTGAACCAGCTTCATCTCATCCATACAATCCAGGATCAGATAGCTTACATTATTCACGCCGTTGCGCCCGTCCGGTGTCACTCCTCCGGTATTGATGTTGGCGAAATCCGTATAGGTCGCACTCTCCTTCAAGGTGATACCAACCTTGACCGGAGCAGGCTGATTGTAGAACTTCACCCACAGGCACTCCAGTAATTCTAAGGCCTTCTCGTCATCCAGGATGCCCGCTTCCACATCCCTCTCATAATACGGGTTCAGATGTTGGTCAAGTCTTCCCGGGCTGAACGCATCCCATGGATTCAGCTCCGTGGTAACCGCCAGATGTGTGAACCAGTATAACTGGATCGCCTGCCAGAAGGTCTGAGGCTTATGCGCAGGAACCACCTCAAGATTCGCCGCGATCTCCAGAAGCTCCGCCTTCCTGGTCTCATCCGCTTCCTTTTCTGCCATCTCAAGAGCAAGCTTGCGGTAACGCTCGCCAAGAATGATCACCGCGTCGCAGGAGATATCCATCGCTTTCAGCTCTTCGCATTTATTCACCGCATCCGGATCATTGATATAATCCAGTGCATCCATCGTCTCTTTGATCTTCTCTTTATAATCCAGATATCCCGTCGTAAATACCTGCTCGCCGCCGCATGTATGGCCCGGCCCTCTCTGCTCCATGAATTCCGTAAACATACCCGCGCTGTAGCACTCATGCCATTCCGGCGTCATTCTCTCAAGAATCTTCTCCCGCATACTTCTTCCCGTCCAGTACGGGATGATCTCTTCGGCCTGAAGCTTCCTGTCCTCCTCCGTCGTATGGAAGGACACCAGCTCACGCTCGCTCATGACGGTCATATCCTCCACGCTGTGGCAGCACAGCTCCGGGAATGTCGGCGACGCCTGGGGATCTCTGCCCTTCTCCCCAATAATCAGCTCTCCCTCTCCCAGATACAGCGTCTTCTTCGAGAAATACTCCTTAAGGACCAGCGCTCTCATGACCGGGATGGAATACTTACCGTCATTCTCTTTGTAAAAATCAGTCTCAATCTTCGCTCTCTCCAGGTCAATATGGACCGGTGTCGTCACACTGACCTCCCGTAGCTTCTGGATTCTTTCATTCATACCGCGCAGTTTCGCCATGTCTTTACCCTCCTATCTTAGTGTTCGCAAATCCGGCATCTACGAAGAGCTGTGCGAAGCTCTTCATCTCTTCCTTATCCGGCGCATGCAGATCAGTTCCCTTATATTCCATATCCAGCTTCGGATACTTGCCGCTTCCCGTATCATGGTACGGAAGCAGGTTCACCTGGGCCGGATGGATATCATGTTCTTTTAGAAACGCTATGGTCTCTCTCATATTCTTCTCATTGCCGTTCACTTCCTTGATCGTAGGAATCCGTATATAGATCCTCGCCCCGTCTCTGGCCAGACAGACCAGATTCTCAAGGATCAGCTTATTATCTGTCCCTATGTATTCTTTGTGAAGCTCTGGATCCATCACCTTCACATCATAGAGAAATGTATTCACATAAGGAAGAAGCTCCCGAAATCTCTCATACGGAACATATCCGCAGGTGTCTATGGTGAGTGTAACGTCCTGGCGCTTTAACTCTCTCGCAACCGCCAGGATATAATCCATATCCATGGTCATGACTTCCCCGCCGGACAGCGTCACCCCGCCGCCGGAATCCTCGTAGAAGATCTGATCCTTCATAAGCTCCTTGATCAGTTCCTTCACCGTATACTCCCGTCCGACGATCTCCCTTATTCCGGCCGGACAGTAGTTCTCACACTTTCCGCATAGCGTGCAGACTTCTTTATCAAGCACAGGCCGCCCATCCTTAAGGGTGAGCGCATGGCTTGGACAGGCCTTCACACAGGCGCCGCAGCCCGTACATTGCTCCGGATCGAACTGCATCTCTCTTTCGTATCTCTGCGTCTCCGGATTATGGCACCATTCACACTTCAACGGACACCCTTTAAAGAATACAGATGTACGGATCCCGTCTCCGTCGTGAATGGAGAACTTCTGTATATTCGTAATATTCTTCATAGCATTTTCCTCTCATATGCAATCCTTCAGACTATAGTTTAGACTATAGTACAAATATACCATTCTACCAACATTTTGTCAATCAAAAACAGACCTGAAAACACCTTTTCAAGTCTGTCTGTGTAACCGTTAAGACCGCCTTATCCTGCCTCAGAATCCCGTATACATCCCCGGCAGATCGAACAGAGATATCTGGATATCTCTGCCTGTCACCGCAGCGCGTTCCGTCACGACCTCATCCCCCTTAAGATTCCCCACAAGCATAGGGGAATCCGGGTCATGCTGCTGATATTTGTTCCTGGCATTCTCTGGGCTTCCGGACGCATAACAATACCGGCAGCCGTGGATACAGGTATGGTACATGCCGATATCCACACTCTGCACGCACCTGCACTCCTTACGCTGCCCTGTGTCCTTCTTGAGATCCAGCCTGTATCCGGTCAGGCTGCCGATCTTCTTCTTATCAATGCACGCACTGTGTCCGATTCCGAATCTCTCGAGATTCATCTTCTCCGCGCAGGTAAATAACGGCAGCCGATATCTCCGGGCAATCTTCCCAAGCCCGCCTGCCAATTCGATGATCTCTTCTTCCTTCAATTCCGGGAACGGACAATCCTTATAAGAGTCTACGAAGCTGATAATGCATCTGGTCGTCGCATTATGAAGCCAGCCGCACATCATCTCAAACTGCTCCAGATGGTAGGCTATAGAATACTTCTTCGTAAGGATGATCGGATCAAACCGCCAATCCATGCGTTCCTTCCCAAGCCTCTCGCTCATCAGGAGAAATGTCGCCATCGATTCCGCCGTCCCCGGCAGATTCGTCTCCATATCCTCCTCATAGTCTGTGATCGTCATCTGAAAATAATATTCATAGCCCATCTCCCTGATCTCCTTGAGATACGGTAGCATTGGTTCCGGATTCTTCGTCCAGAACACGATACAGTCCACCGTCTCCGGCGATAAGAAGACACGCTTGACCTTCTTGCGGTTGTACGGATTAGGAACCAGCACCTCCCCGGCTTTCAGACGATTCACAAACCATTCCGGATACAACGCCGGAATATCCGTTCTTCTGCTTGCACTGATAATCATATCACATCATTTCCGTTCTGTACTGCCCAGTCCCCCAAAATTCTTCTCGATCAGCCGGCAGTATTCTTCATAGACAGCCATCCCGCCAAAACCTTCTCTCAACACATCCCGGATACCCTTGTAATACCATCCGATGATGTGCTTGTCCTTCATACGGAATCTGTTCCACAGTTCCTCACCCACGATCGGATAATCCCTGTCAATATCCCGTATGTTCGACAGCTTGTCCGCAAGCCCTACGATCTGCACTTCCCTGGGTGCATTCCTCAGATGCTCGATGGTACTCCTCTTCCTGTCCATCCAGGACCGGGACTTGTCTTCGCTCTCCTGTGCAACGATCCTGGCAACCCTCTCTGAGAACTCCTGCGCCAGAACTCTCTGCGTCACCCCTTCACAGTCCTCGATCGTGTCGTGGAGCACCGCAGCGCTGATCACCTCCTCGTCCTCTGTCATCGTCGACACGATATCCTTCACCTCCACCGGGTGAACGATATACGGACGCCCTGTCCCTTTCCTGAATTGTCCTTCGTGCGCCTTAAATGCGAATTCCACCGCTCTGTCAATCATACTCTTACCTCTCTTAACATCACTGCTCATCTAACGGGTTCTCTTCCTCCTCTATACCTTCACGAAGTCGCGCCTTTTCCTTTTTATGGAATAAGTTAAATATACAGGGAACGACGACCAAAGTCAATATAGTTCCGTATATCAATCCTCCAATTGTTACAATTGCCATCGGCTGGACCATATCTGCCCCCATACCTAACCCCAGCGCCATGGTCGAAAGCCCCAGGATCGTTGTGAGCGCCGTCATGATGATCGGGCGAAGCCTCGTCACTCCCGCCTCCACAAGCGCCTCCTTCTGTTCCATACCTCCCTCGATCAGTTGGTTCGCATAATCAATGAACACAATTCCGTTATTCACGATGATACCCGACAGCATGACAAATCCGACCATCGCGATGACGCTGACCGGCATCCCTGCAGCATATAATGCGAGAAGCCCTCCGGTAAATGCAAGGGGTACGGTAAACATCACGATAAACGGCGACCGTAAGGACTGGAACTGGGCTACCATGATCAGATACATGAACACCAGGGCAAGGGCAAGCATCTTGAACAGCTCCACCATCGCCTCCATGATCGTCTCATCCTCGCCTGCCATCTTGATCTCGTATCCTTCCGGAGCGCTGTAGGAACCAAGCGCCTTCTTCACCCGGTTACTTACCAGTCCGATATTATCTCCGTCCTTAATCTCGGCCGATACTGCCATATAACGGCTCTGATCCTTACGGCTGATCGCCTGCAAGCCCGAAGCATCCTCAAAAGAAGCGATATCTGCGAGACGTACCTCCTCCGTTGTGCCGTCCTGTTTCTGCGCCGTAACCGTCATGCCGCGCACATCTTCGCGTGTCATGCTTTCATTGGCGTCATCCAGTACATAGACATCATACTCGTGAGTATCCGTTGACAGGACCGTCGCCGTCTGGGCTTCTGACAGCTTCCCCCTTAACTCCTGGTAGACCTGGGCTACCGTAAGGCTGTGCGCTGCCGCCTTCGCTTTATCCACCGCGACTCTAAGCTCTTCCTTGTTATCCTCCGTTCCGTCAGTCACATTCTGCGTACCCTTGGTATCTTCCACGATCTTCTTGAGATCCCCGGCGATCTTCTGCAGCTTATCTAAGTCTTTTCCCCTGATCTCGATATTGATCCCGCTGCTTCCAAGAGCGCTCATATCCATATTAGACATATTTACCGTCAGCTCTCCGTCCACATCTTTGGTCACCTTCTCGATCTCTTTCTTCAATTGCTCATTCGTCATAGACGGGCTTTCACTGGTGGTCGCATAGAAGGAAATGCTGTTCGTCTCCGCAGATCCTCCCATCATAGATGCAGAAGATAACAGACCTCCCACATCTTCGATATCCTCTATCTCCCCCACCTTCTCCATCACTTCGTCGGCTGCTTTCGCGGTGTCCTCAAGGCTCGTTCCTTTCTCTGTCGTGAGCGTCATACTGATCTGCGTGCTCTCCATATCCGGCATAAACTGTGTTCCTCTGGTCAGCTCAAGCGCGATACTTCCCACGAACAACAGCAGCGCCCCCGCAAGCACCAGAAGCTTATGCTCAAGCGCCGCCCGCAGGATCCTGCCGTACCGCTCTTTGATCTGCACAAAGAATCTGGACTCCTTGTTCTCCGTCTTCTTAAGCAATCCTGCCGACATCATCGGAACCAGCGTCAGCGCAACCGCCAGGCTGGCAAGCAAGGAATATGCGATCGTAAGCCCCATATCCACAAAGAGCTGTCTTGTGACGCCCGAGGTAAATACGATCGGAAGGAATACGCAGACGGTTGTAAGCGTAGACGCCGCGATCGCGCCTCCGACCTGCCTTGCGCCTTCGATAGCCGCTTCCTTTGCCGATGCGCCTTCCTCGTTGCGCATCCGGTAAATATTCTCGATCACAACGATCGAATTATCTACCAGCATCCCCACTCCAAGCGCAAGGCCGGATAACGAGATGATATTCAAGGTTACCCCTGAGAAATACATGGCAACCAACGCCGTCATAATACTGATCGGAATCGAGCAGGCTATCACAAATGTCGGCCGGATGCTCTTCAAGAAGATCAGCAGTATCACGACTGCCAGCACCGCGCCGTAAACGAGATTCTGCAATACCGAATTCACGATCAGATCTATGTAAACTCCCTGGTCCATAAGGACGACTGTGTCGATCTCCTTATTCTCCTTCTTCACCTGCTTAAGCCGCTCTAACACACGGTCGCTCACATCGCCGGTAGAATATCCGGTCTGCTTCTGGATCATCAGCATTACACCGGCATCTCCGTTGATCTTAGCATACGTCTCATCCGCGTCATTCACCAGTTCGACACCTGCCACATCCGAGAGTTTCACAGGGTCGATCCCTTCCATGTCAATTAGTACCAGATCCTTAAGCTCTCCGATATTCTTGAACTTATCTCCGATGCGCACCAGATAGTCAATCCCCTCTTCCTCCACATATCCGGCAGGCATACTGAAATTCTCCGCCGTCAGGATGGTCTTCACCATATCGGCCGTCAGCATATCCGCCATACCGGCCCCTGCCGACGCGTCATTCATGGCTGATTCCATCTGTGCCTCCTGCATCTGGATCGCCGACTGCCCCGCGGCAAGCTGCGCCGTTCCCTCTCCGATTCCGACCGCCGCCTCAAGCTGCGCCGACGCTAGCTGCCCTCTCGCCTGTGCAAGGGTCATCGCCCCCTGGTTGATCTGCTGCTGCATGGCCTCAAGCTGGCTCTTGCCCGCGGTAAGCTGATCCTTCCCCATCTGAAGCGCCTCCTCCTGCTGCTCTAGCTGGGCAACAGCCGCCGCAAGCGTTCCATGGGCCGGTCCATAGACCTCGTCGCCCACAACCGGCTCCAACTGCGCAAGCTGTGCCTCCAATTCTTCTCGCTGCTCCTCCGGAAGGTCCGGCGATTCCAGCATGCTTTTCAACTGTTCATAACCGGCTCTCGTCGTCTCCAACTGCGTTAACTGCGCCTGTGCCTGGATCCTTCCGGTCTGAAGCAGCGCCAAGTTCTGTGCAAGCTGCGTATCCGCCACATTCAGCTCTGCCATCTTCTCCGTGATCTCCAACTGCGCCTGTTTGATCTCCTCGCTCTTCATGGATATCTCTGATTCCGCCTGCGCAAGACCCGATGAGGCTTGCGCCTTCCCGGATTCCAGCGCGGCCTTCCCGCTCTCCACCTGCGCCTTCGCCTCATCCAGCGCGCTTTTCGCTTCGTTGACCTTCGCCTCCATCTCGGCCTTGATCTCATCGTTCAGCTCCGTGACCTTCTCCTCATTGACCGTGATCTCAACCTTCTCCTCGATACTTCCGGTCACCGTGACCGAAGCCACCCCTTCTACGCTCTCGATCTCCGGGATAACTTGATCTTCAATAAGCTTGCTGGCGCCGACCGCGTCTTCTCCTTCGGCGCTGACCGCCGCAACCAGTACCGGCATCATATCCGGGTTCAGCTTCATAATAATCGGGTTCGACACCTCATCCGGCCAATAGCCCTGAATCTGGTCCAGGCTTTCGCGCATCTCTATGGTAACCGAATCCATGTTGGCTGTCTGGTCGAATTCCAGGACTACCGTGGATGCATTTTCATTGGAAACCGACTGAACGGTCTTGATGTTGCTGACCGTCGCCATGGTCTGCTCGACCGGCTTGGTCACGATCTCTTCCACCTCTTCCGGGCTTGCGCCTATGTAGGATGTCATAACGATCGCATATGGGAGATTCATGCTTGGCAGAAGATCCACGGTCATATTGCCGAAAGATACAACTCCCAGTATGATGATAAGAACTACGCCCACTACAACGGTGTAAGGTCTTTTAACACTGAATTTTGATAGCATGTGGAGGCCCTCTTTCTATAAAAAATAATATGTAAATCATATCACTTGGGGGTTTTATTGGCAAGAATTCCAGAGTATAATAACCACAGGAACGGTTGATTTAATAGATAATTTATAAACATTTTGTAAACGAACGGAGATTATTATGAAGAATATACTGATCACCGGCGCTTCCCGCGGAATCGGAAGAAGCACCGCCTTAAAATTTGCCTCAGAAGGATACCGCGTGTTCCTGAATTGCCGTACCTCCATTGCCGAATTAAAAGAAGTGCGGGATATTATCGATAAAGAATATCAAGTTCCCTGTGAGATCGTTCCGGGAGATGTAAGCGACCCGGATGCTGTTGCCCGGATATTCGAACAGATCTACCGCACCTGCAAAAGCCTGGATGTCCTGGTCAACAATGCCGGCATCTCGCATATCGGGCTTCTGATGGATATGAGCGATGAGGAATGGCGGCATGTCATTGATACGAATCTGTCCTCCGTCTTCTATTGCTGCCGCGCCGCGATCCCGCCGATGATATCCGGAAAATGCGGCCGGATCATCAACATCTCTTCCATGTGGGGGACCTCAGGAGCTTCCTGTGAAGCGGCCTACTCCGCTTCCAAGTCAGGCGTGAACGGGCTTACCAGAGCCCTTGCCAAGGAACTGGCGCCAAGCAATATCCAGGTCAATGCCATCGCATGCGGGGTGATCGACACCGAGATGAACCGGCAATTATCCGCCGAAGAACGAGCAGAACTGGAAGACGGCATCCCGGCCGGAAGATACGGGACCCCCGGCGAGATCGCCCGGGTCGTGTGGGATGTTGCTCACGCCCCGGAATTTATGACCGGGCAGATCATAGGGGTGGATGGGGGGTATCTATAGATCCCCCAACATATCTTCCAGGCAATCTATGATTGCCTTACAATACGGTACATATGCCCCATTATCCATATTTGAATAATAATCGATGAAGCTTCTTATATCCTCAGCCGTATACTCTTCTTCATCAAACACTTCGGAATTCTCAATAGCCTGCCGCCTGTTTCGCTCCAAATGATAACTGTCCAATCCAAAATTCGCTATCATTTCCTGGGCAATATTAGATGTCCCTCTTCCTTTAGTACCATGGATTTTCCCATTGGGAGAATATTGGAACATCTTTTCTATCTCTGCATCTGTAGGCGAAACCATATCCTTTCTCCACCAATTATTCTTCCTATGCCCGCAATGTTCTTCTGAAAAAATCATACTACCTTCACCATTGCAAGATACCAACAAATTTCCATAATCCAGATCTCTATCCAGGAACCTCTCTTTAGGCCAGAAATGTTCAATATGAGACGCATCTGTTCTAAGTCGATTCATACAATAGCAACATATCTTCCCTTGTTCTTTGGCAAGTTCCTTCTTAAGTTTCCTTCTTCTGTGCGCACCTTCTTTATCATCAGTAGAAAAATCTTGTTTATAATGAGCCTTTCTATGATTCGTCTCTTCAAATTCTGTTTTCCATGCTTCAAACCATAACGGAGAATCTTGTTTAACAATTCTTTTCACGTCTTCTTCCTCTTGATATCAACACTCTGGCCTTTGCAACACCGTCTACATATCCACTAGACTTATCATCCAACATATCTGCTATTTCTTCTGCCTTATCATATTCATGATTATCAATATGTTCGTACATCTCTTCTACTGAATTTCTGATGTTCTGATTTACTGACGGCGTATCCATCACTTCTTCCAAGATGACATTCGCATCCCATCCAATAAAAGATCTGTATGCCTTCAGAATTATTCTCTGATTTTCTTCCTTCAAATAGAATAAATTAAAATCATCGTCACCCTCTCCCAAAATCTGCGGAGAATGTGTTGTTACGATGAATTGGACATTAGGGAAAACATCTTTCAGAATCTTTGCCACTTTCCTTTGCCACGATGTATGCATATGCAGATCTAGCTCATCAATCAGAACTACTCCTGTTCCTTCTAAAGGATTGTTCAGTTGAGGATTCGCCAGAGCCATTCTTCTCGCCAAATCGCCAAATAATGCTATCGTACATTTTTCACCGTCTGACAATTGATTGATTTTCAAATATTTACCATCTTTCATTGCTTTCATTGCTAATGGATGTCTATCTATATGAATATCTTCAAAACCATCTAACATCGCCAGCATAGCTTTCTTGACGGCGCTCAGGCTTCTATCTGTATAATCTGCCTGTCTTCTCACTTTCTCTTGATTCTCAAGGTCTTCTTGATTCCTAAACCATCTAAAGAGACTTTTAAAATCAATTTTACTATCAATCGATTTATCAAAAGCACTTAATTTCGTAAATTGCTCTTTGGCAGATACACTTACCAAAACATTGATAACTTGTCTGTTAACACCATAATTCACAAAAACCGGCATATTCTTGGTATCTTCTGCCTCAATCCAGTTGCCTTCTCCATCATCATATCCTTTTACAATATATCTGTTTTCAAATTCTTCTATTAAAAAGTTCAATTCTTCCTTTTTATGCTTCCTTCCACCTGCTCTGTAGATAGATCTCCCATACTTTACCTCAAGGCCGTCATCAAAAGAAAAAACTGCATCTATCATTGCAAAAGATTTACCATAGCTAATATCATCATATGCTAACTCGGCTAATTTCTTAGAAGCAGTTACTTTCGCAATAATATTGGCATATATCAAATCTATAGCACGAAGAATAGTTGTTTTTCCCACACCGTTAACACCAAACAATATCGTCGTTCTGCCATCAAATGGTATTTCAAGATCTTCTATACCTCTAAAATTGTGTATCGTAATTGCCTTTAACCTCATATTTCACCTCGCCCAACATATTAATCCATCTCAAGCACCACCGGACAGTGATCAGATCCCATCACGTCTGTCAGGATCTTCGCATCGATAAGTCTGTCCTTCAAGCTCTCCGATACACAGAAATAATCAATGCGCCACCCCGCATTCTTCGCCCTGGCACTGAAACGATAAGACCACCAGGAATAGATCCCTTCCGCGTCCGGATAGAAATGCCGGAACGTATCGACAAAACCATTCTCAAGAAGCTCTGTGAATTTGCCTCTCTCCTCATCTGTAAACCCGGCATTCTTATGGTTCGTCTTGGGGTTCTTAAGGTCAATCTCCTTGTGCGCCACATTCAGATCCCCGCAGAATACCACAGGCTTCTTCTCCTCAAGCTTCTTAAGATACGCAAGGAATGCCTCCTCCCACTGCATCCGGTAAGGAAGCCTTGCCAGTTCATTCTGAGAATTGGGCGTATATACCGTGACAACGTAATACTCCCCGAATTCCAGCGTGATCACGCGACCTTCCTGATCGTGCTCCGGGATTCCGATCCCGTTCGCCACGGACAACGGCTCTTCCTTCGTAAATACCGCCGTTCCTGAATACCCCTTCTTCTGGGCATAATTCCAATACTGATGATATCCCGGCGTCTCAAGTTCAAGCTGTCCTTCCTGCATCTTCGTCTCCTGAATGCAGAAGATATCAGCATCCGCCTCTTTGAAAAAATCCATGAATCCCTTCTGCACACACGCCCGGATTCCGTTCACATTCCATGATATAAATTTCATTGCCCTTCCTCCTCTAATAATAAACCTTCCGCAGGAACAAGCCTCTTGCCGGTGCTAAAAACCCCGCAAGGCTTCTGTCTTCCGCCGCGATCACAACCGGAAGCTTCGACGCGTCTCTCTTGCCTGTCCCAATCTCCAACAAAGTCCCTGTAAGGATGCGCACCATATGATACAGGAAGCCTGTTCCGTAATAAGTGATCCTTACCTTCTCCCCGCTTCTCACGATCTTAATATTCGTAATACGCCGTACAGAATCCTTGCAGTCCTTATCGTCCGTAAAACTGATAAAATTCTTCGGCCCGATCAGATACCTCGTTGCATCCCGCATTGCCTCGATATCAAGCTTCTCCGGATAATGATAACAATATCTGCGTGAAAATACGTCCGGCTTCTCCCTGCAGTCGATATAATACTCATATTTCTTACCCTTGGCGCTCTTACGGGCATGAAAACTATTCCTCACAAGTTCAACCTTCACCACCCGTATATCTTCCGGAAGATACCGGTTCAGCGACTCCCTGAACTCCTGCGGGTCATACAGCTTCGACAGCTTCACGCTCGCCACCTGCCCGCGGGCGTGGACTCCGGCATCCGTCCGCCCGGACCCGTCCACGTGCACACGGTACCCCACCAGCTTCCCGATACTCCATTCCATAATAAACTGAATCGTATTATCTGTCGTCACCTGCCGCTGCCATCCCTGATACCTGCTGCCATCATAAGTAATGGTCAATTTGTATGTTCTCATATATTTCACCCAATCTAATCATATTCCATCTATAGCACCAACCATCCTGTCAAATTCTCTGCTTCTTCAAACATCTAAAAAAGGAAGAAGCAAATATCTCCTTTTTGCTCCTTCCCTCTATTCTATCACTTCATCTATAACTTCGTAAATCCCTTTTTAACAAATATATTACCAAAATATTACAATTTACTTCAAAATCTTCTTCAACTCATCCATAAAGGTATTCACATCCTTGAACTCACGGTACACCGATGCAAACCTTACATATGCAACCTCGTCCAATTCCTTCAATTCTTCCATTACGATCTCCCCAACCCTGCTACTTGGTACTTCCTTGACCTCTAAGCTAAAGATCCGCATCTCTACCCTGTCGATCACGCGCTGGATGTCCACCGCAGACACAGGGCGCTTATAACAGGCGCTCAAGATCCCGTTCTCGATCTTCCCTCTGTCATACTGCTCACGGTTATTATCCTTCTTAATAATGATCAGCGGAATCGTCTCAACCTTCTCATAGGTCGTAAACCTCTTGCCGCATGCATCACAGGAACGGCGGCGGCGGATCGAATTGCCATCCTCCGCAGGTCTGGAATCAATTACCCGGGTATCTAACTGATTACAATATGGACACTTCATTTGCATCGTTTCCTTTCTTCTCTTAGAATTGTAAATAGTATACAACAATAATTTTTATCTTTCAACTGATATTTCATCAACTGCCGCAGGATCAAATTCCTCAAGCGCCGCGTGATCTGTCAGCGCCTTCACAATTCTCCAGCCATCCCGGCTGTGAACCGCATTCTCCGGAATGGGACGGAAACCAAGATCAAGATATACCTTACACGCAAGCCATGTAGTAGTCTGTGTCGGAATCTTCGCATGTGTATACCCAAGACGTCGCATAATATCCAGGACATGTGTGATCAGCGGCTTGGCAAGTCCTCTTCCCTGGCACTCCCTTCGGACGGCCACCCAGTGAAGCCATCCATCACCTGACTGATCGATCCCCCGGACATCATAATACGCTGTAGCCGTCGCAACCTTCCTTCCATCTGTATCCTCTATAAAAACCATCCGGTTTGTCAGTGTATTTTCCCTGCCTCCGTAATATCTGTTCCAGGACTCTAATCCTTGCTCATAAGACGTGAATTCCTTCGCGGACTTCTCAATATCGATCCACCGGTCTCTGTCACCCTCTTGATAGAATACATATCTGTACCCTTCCGGAAGCGGGAAATGCGGAAGGTCATTCAGATTCCGTTCTAACATCAATTCATAATATTTGATACGATTGTCATGGTTATCGAACTGCTGCTTCATCTTGTACCTCCAGGCTTATCTTAATTCTTCATTGATTCTCTCAAGATATGTATCTAAATTCAATCTCATACTGATCGGGGAATCATACGGCAACACAATTGGCTGTATTTGGTTTCGTACAAACCCTATCGACTCATAAAACGATATTCTATGCTCATAACAATCCAATGTAATAAAAGTCAATCCGCTGATTTCTCTAATTTTCCTTCCCATATATGCAGAAAACTGTATCAAATATTTCCCTATTCCTTGATGTTTATAATCATTTGATACTGCTAAACGCGCAATCTTAACCGCCGGCACTGTAGCGTAAGATAAACTCATATTATATCTCTCTTCAAATTCAAGACGAATGCTATCATTACATAAAGATAAATACGCCACTATTTTATCATTACTTTCATCAATGAATAGATGCGTTGTATTTAATCCTTTCTCCTGTTCATCTAATGCCTCAAGTTTTAAAAAATCTTCCATTTCTTTTGAGTGCTTAACAATTCTTCTTCGTTCTTTTGAATTGTAATTTCGTAACTCATCAAAACTCTCTGTGCAACAGAAAGCATCCACCATTGGCAGATGCTCTTCTGTAAGTTTTTTAATCACCATATTCATTTTTCATCATCTTTTCAAAAATATTCGCCAGTTTCTTTGCTCCCTGCTCTGCTTTCCCGGAAGGTACACGATTGGCCTCTTTCAAAATCTTAACCGCTTCCGTTCCCTTAATAACAGGTGTTGCAGCAATCTGAGTTGCCATACGAATAACCTCCTTTTCCTTATCATGTCCTCTTCTATCTTCTTCCATAATCTTACCATCCTCATAGTGCTTTTTCAATAAGTTTATGAAGAATCAAGAGAAAAATACAATCGGACGGCAGCCCCCATCTCCTCTACAATACTCTGCGTATGACAATCACTGCAATGAATCACCAGCGGCACCTCCTGATTGCTGTACTCTTAACTATTTCTGCTCTTCCGGTAAACAACCTCCCCGTCTATCATCGTCAGCATCACCCCGGCGTCCGTATCAAGTCCAAGCCTTCCCTTCACCAGTATGATATCCGCGTCCTTTCCCGGCTCAAGGCTACCGATCCGCTCCTCAAGCCCCAACTGCACCGCCGGATTGACCGTTACCATGCGCAGCACTCTCTCATAGTCCGTTCCTTCTCTCACAGCCTCCCCCATATGATGATACAGGGATTCCTCGCTCAATATAGGTGAATCCGTGATCAATGCTACGTTCACGCCTCTGTCATCCAACATCTTTACAGCCTCGACATCCACCTTGCGCCGTTCCCCCGGAGAACGGTAGGTGCCGATCGGCCCGTAGCAGATGTCACATCCGCTCTCTGCGATCTCGTCCAGATAATCCGAAGCTCCCCACGCATGCTCCAGTGAGAACCTCACGTTATAAGCCTTCGCCACCTCGATCGCTGTCAGCATATCATACTGCGTACAATGGATCTTGCATGGGATCTCGCGCTTAAGCGCCGGGATGATCGCCTCCATATGAGCATCATACGGCGGATTCTCCCCATTCTCCTTCTTATCCAGATATGCCTTCGCCTTCCGGAAAGTATCCCAGAGAACGTGCGCCACCCCCATGCGGGTCATAGGCAGACGCTTCAAGTCTCCGAAGGTATTCTTCGGATTCCCCCCAAGGGCGATCTTCACCGCCGCCGGCGCCTTTATCGTCATATCAAATATATTATCTCCGTAAGTTTTAGCCGCAAATGCCTGCCCGCAGAACACGTCTCCGCTTCCCGGGGTGAACAGCATCGATGTGATCCCGTGCTCATAAGCCACCTTAAGCTCCCTCGCCTTCGGATTCATCCCGTAACGCGCATCCATCGCTGCAGATACCGGCTCCGTCATCTCATTCGCTTCATCCACACTCTTATCATGGTTGAAATCAAAAAGTCCGATATGGCTGTGGGCGTCTATAAGCCCCGGCAGGACACATAGCCCCAAAGCATCGATGACCTGGGCGTCCTCCGCCTGAATATTCTTCCCTGTTTCTTTGATCTTGCCGTCTTCCACCAGGATATCGCCTTCGAAGATTTCCTGATCTTTTACCATTGTATACAGAATTCCGCCTTTTATCAATACCCTGTTCATCAGACGATTACCTCCCCATTTACCATACTATATTTTACCCTTGCCGCATAGGTGGTTACCGGATGTCCGGTAAATACACTGATATCCGCATCCTTCCCCGCCTCGATCGTTCCGAGACGGTCTGCTATTCCAAGCATTTCCGCCGGATACAGGCTCATCATCTTCACCACATCCTCCGCCGCAACGCCCGCGCGGTAGGCTTCGATCGCGCTCCACAGGAATACCTCCCGCCCTTCGGAATAACCGCCGTTCGAATTCGTGAATGCAACGCGGTTTCCATTCTCCAGCAGTTCCTTAAGCTTCCCAAGGTCCATCCCGTTCTTGGCAATCTGTGACATCTCGTTGACATTGCCAAGTACAATGCCGGCCTTCTGTTCTTTGATCTGCTCCAGAGAATCGGCAAAGCAGAACGCGTCCACCAGATTGATCACTGCTTTCTCGTCCTTCATCAGATGCAGCAGGCCGTCGATCTCCGTCTTGGAAGACGCGGCGCAGAATACCTGCATACTCTGGCTGTCGAATACATCCGTAATGACCCTCTGCCGTTCGCTGCGCTTCTCCTCTTCTTCGCATCTTGCTTCCCGCAGAGTTTCTTTGAAGAGGTGGAAGATCCCCATCTTCGTCATGGGATACCCGTTGGTCTTTTCATTGCTCTTCTTCACTGCCGAGGTCACGCTGCATTTTAGCCCCGCATGTTCTCTTACCATTCTTTGGCCCATTTTCTGCGGCGCCGTCTTACATACGGCGATCTGTCCGCCCATCAGGTTACTGTTCGTTGGCGCAAGCCCTACCGCGGTGATCCCGCTCTTATAGAATTCCTGCGCGTTCATCTCGTCCGGGTCTATGCTGTATTTCAGATTCATCTCCGGCGTGACCGGTTCCGAATACTCGTTGTTATCCAGATATCTGGACGGTATGCCCATCGCCCCGATACCGGACACCGGATCGATAAATCCCGGGAACACCTCGCATCCGGAAGCGTCGATCACCTCCGCACCCGGTGCATGAAGCATCCGCCCCACATCCTTTATCCTGCTTCCTTCCGTAAGAATATCGCACTCCGGCAGCACCCTGCCGTCACCTATATGAACCGTTCCGTTCTTGATTAAGTACATCATTCTTTCCCCCTTACTTCGAAAGAGAGGACCCGGCCGCTTGTTTCCTGATCCTCCCTTACAACTTCTATTTTTCTACATCTACTTCAGCCCAGTTTGTCATACCATTCGTAGATACAAAGTAATTCTTCACCGTATTTGCTACAAAAGTAGGACTCTGCTCCAGATACTCCGGTACGATGACCGCATTCTTAACAAGCAGCTCCTCAGCCTGCAGATAGATCTCTGCCTTCTCTTTCTCATCAACAATATCGGTCGCAGACTCGCAGAGTTCTTTGAATTTCTTAGAATCCTCGTTATTCCAGCCAAGCTTGTCTGCATTGAAGTATCCGGTCTCCGGATCGAACAGCATCAGGATCGCACTTGGTTCGTTGTAATATGGTCCCCATCCGCCGACGGCGATCTCATAATCTCCGGCGTCAATCTTATCCCACATCACGTTCCATTCCATCATATCGATCTCCAGTGTAATGCCAAGCTCCGCCTCCCAGATCTGTTTGTACCACTCCGCCATCTTCTTGGACAGCTCGTTGGTTCCGCGGCTTGCGTAGTGAAGTGTCACCTGAGAAGCATCCGCCGGCTTGCCGATCTCCTTGAGTCCTTCCTCCAGGAGCGCCTTTGGATCCTTCACTTCCTCCTGAAGCTCCTTCACGAAATAATTCTTGCCGTCGACCAGTTCTGTATAGCTCTTATCTCCGATCAGCATGGTGTCAGGCATAACAGAATAGATCGGCAGCGCCTTGCCGTCGCGCAAGGTATCTACAAATTCCTGACGGTCGAACGCTGCGGAAAGCGCCTGACGGATCTTCGTATTCGCTAAGTATTCGTTCTCCATATTGAACATCAGGAACTCCGGAGCACTGTCCGGAACGATCTCCGTCGTAGACATATTCGCCGCCTCGATCTGCTCCGCCCAGTTGAGATCGGATGTGGCAACTACGTCAATTTCCTGATTGATGAATGCCTGAATCGCTGTAGCAGGCTCCTGGATAACCTTCATCACGATCTTATCTAGCTTCACATTCTCAGCGTCCCAGTAATTCTCATTCTTCTTAGCAACAAACTCCGTATTCTGGCTCCATGATTCCACCTCGAACGGTCCGCTGCAGATGATCTTGTCTGCAGATGAACCGTAAGCTTCGCCCCACTCCTCGTATTTATCCTGTCTTACCGGATAAACACTTGATGCAAGCTCTGTAAAATAAGACGCGGGATGCGTGATCTTAATCTCAAGAGTCGTGTCGTCTACCGCCTTCACACCGATATCCTCTGCCGTCTTCCCGTCTTTGCTGTACAATGCTTCCCCGAAATTCTCAATCACCCCGTCGAACAGCCATGCATTCACGGCCGCCGTATCCGGATCTGCCATCAGCTTTAAGGTATACTCGAAGTCCTGTGCCGTCAGCGGCTCTCCGTCATTCCATTTGGCATTCTCATGCAGATGGAAGGTATAAGTACGTCCATCCTCACTGCTCTCCCAGGTCTCCGCTGCCGCCGGTATGATCTCAGTCGTATTATCTGCCTTTTTGGCGTTTCGCACCAACGGATCACAGATGATATTGTGTGCAACATTGTCTGGCGCAGATGTATTCAGGATCGGATTCAAGCCTACAACAACGCTGTTGTAACTGTAGTTAAATACCTTCTCCCCTCCCGCGCTGCCGCCTTCTGTCTTACTGCCGCTTCCGCTTTCTCCTCCCCCGCCGCATCCGGCAAGAGTTCCGGCCACGAGAACCGCAGCCATGATACCTGCAAGTATCCTTCTCTTCTTCATAGAATATTCCCTCCTACTTTAATTATATCTTTCAGCAGCTTAAGATCTGCCATGACGGACAACAGTTCAGACAAGTCTCCCTGTTATCCTGACAGTTTCTTACACTGTGAAGCTTATTGTTATTCGGCGCCGGTCCAGACCAGCTGCCCTGCAGCATCATTTGTTCAGTTCCATAGTCCTGTGGCACGCCACAAAATGATCCGGTTTCACCTCGGCAAGCTCCGGCGTCTCCTGCCTGCACTGATCCGTAGCATACCGGCATCTCGCCGCGAAACGGCATCCCGGCTTCGGATTGATCGGGCTTGGGATCTCCCCCTCGATCGGAATCCGCTTCTTCTCCTTCTCAGCATCCGGATCCGGGATCGGGATCGCCGACATAAGGGCGGTCGTGTATGGGTGGAGCGGCTCTGCGTACAACTCGTCGCTTGACGCGAATTCTACCATATTTCCAAGGTACATAACTCCTACACGGTCTGAGATATGCTTTACCATGGACAGGTCATGGGCTATGAACAGGTATGTCAGGTTCTTCTTCTGCTGAAGTTCGATCAGAAGATTGACAACCTGTGCCTGTATGGACACATCAAGAGCCGATATCGGCTCGTCGCATACGATGAATTCCGGTTCGATGGCCAGGGCGCGCGCGATCCCGATGCGCTGCCTCTGCCCGCCGGAGAATTCGTGGGGGAACCTGGACGCATGCTCTCTGTTAAGCCCGACCAGCTCTAAGAGCTCATGAATCTTCTCCTCCCGCTCCTTCCCATGGCAGAGTCCGTGGATATCAATTCCTTCCCCTATGATGTCGCCGACCGTCATCCTGGGATTCAGAGACGAGTAAGGATCCTGGAAAATGATCTGCGCCCTTTTCGTGAATTCCTTCTTCTCCCTGCGGTTCAGGCTGTGGATATCCGTACCGTCGAAGATCACCTGACCGCCGGTTGCTTCATAAAGCCCCATCACCGTCTTGCCGCAGGTCGTCTTGCCGCATCCCGACTCACCCACCAGTCCGAGCGTCTCCCCCTTGTATATCTTAAAATTCACGCCGTCTACCGCCTTAAGCACAGCGTTCTTACCCACCTTGAAATACTTCTTCAGATCCTTTACTTCAATTAAGACTTGTCTTTCAGCCATTTATCTCGCCCTCCTTCTGATCATGTCTTCCGGAAGCCCTGCGGTATCTGCCTTTGGGTGATAGAGCCAGCAGGAACACTCCTGCGAATCACTGAACCGGGTGATATCCGGGTATCTTTTACGGCATACCATCATCCCATATTCGCACCGCGGCGCAAAAGAACATCCGGCCGGAGGATTAATAAGATCCGGCGGCGTACCCTTCAAGGAATACAGTGTCTCTTTATTATTCGTGTGTATCTTCGGCACCGAGTTCAAGAGCGCCCTCGTATAAGGGTGCGAAGGCTTGTAGAAGATCTCATCTACCACTCCGCGTTCCACGATCTTGCCCGCATACATAACCTGGATCCTGTCCGCAACGCTTGCCACAACGCCAAGGTCATGGGTTACAAGGATCACCGCCATCTTAAGCTCTTTCTGCAGGCTTCCGATCAGCTCCATGATCTGCGCCTGGATGGTCACATCCAACGCCGTCGTCGGCTCATCCGCGATCAGGATCTCCGGCTTGCAGGCAAGCGCGACCGCGATCATCGCTCTCTGGCGCATTCCTCCTGAGAACTCGAAGGGATACTGCTTCATCCGCTCCTCCGCATTCGGGATCTTAACCAGCTTAAGCATCTCAAGGGCCTGATTCCTCGCCTCAGCCTTGGATATGTCCTGATGGATCAGGATACTCTCCATGATCTGATCTCCGATCTTCATCGTCGGATTCAGCGAAGTCATGGGATCCTGGAAGATCATGGATATCTTACTTCCTCTGATCTGGCTCATCTGTTTCTCGTTATAATCCAGAAGATTGTCTCCGTGAAAAAGAATCGCCGATCCCTCGCCCTTTCTAATCTCCGTATTGGACTCGGGAAGGAGTCCCATGATCGCCTTCGACGTAACCGTCTTCCCGCATCCGGATTCCCCGACAATGGCAAGAGTCTCCCCTCTGTTCAGATAGAAGTCCACACCCCTGACAGCATGAGAAATACCTGCATATGTACGGAAGGAAACTTCCAAATTCTTAACTTCTAATATCTTCTCACTCATGTTATCTTCTCCTATTGTCTAAGTTTCGGATCCAATGCATCTGAAAGTCCGTCCCCGATCAAATGGAAGGACAAAATCGTCAGTACGATCAGCAGACAGGGGAAAAACAACTGATACGGATAGAACATCAATTGCTGCTGCCCCGCACTCGCCAATGCACCCCAGCTTGTCTCCGGCGGCTTCACTCCAAGTCCGATATAGCTTAAGAACGCCTCGCTGAATATGAATCCCGGAACAGACATCGTGATATCTACCATGATGATTCCCAGGGTATTGGGAAGAAGGTGCTTGATAATGATCCTCCTGGTATCTGCCCCAAGCGCCTTTGCCGCCTGTACATAATCCTGCTCCTTGATCTGTAGGATCTGTCCTCTCACCATGCGCGCCGTTCCCACCCACGCGGTAAGAGACATGGCAAATACCAGCGAGAACAGGCTTCTTCCCATAACCATAGACAGAATAACCACAATGATCAGATACGGCAGGTTACCGATGAATTCACAGATACGCATAATAATATCGTCCACCAGACCTCCCTTAAGCCCGGCCAGCGCACCGGCCAGCGCACCGATCACGAACATCACAAGGGTACAGCACAGACCGATATAGATAGAGATACGCCCTCCTACGCATACACGCGTGAACAGATCCCTTCCCATATCGTCCGTCCCAAACCAGTGCTCACTGCTTGGACTCTGGTTCTTAATGGACGAGTCTATATACTGATAATCCTGGCCCGAAAGCAGCGGTCCTACAAACAGCAGGAGCACAACCGCGATCAGCAGGAACATACCGAACAGCGCCAAACGGTTGGCCCGGAATCTTCTCCATACATCCGCCCAGTAAGTCAGAGATTTCTTGCCTATTTCCTCGCCGGACAGTCCTTCCGTACCAACCCGCCTGAACAAGTCGTCCGTCAAAGAAATATCTTCTATATTCATATTTACATTTTCACTCATCTTCTGCTCACCCCGCTTACTTCTTCCCTTTGGCAACACGGATCCTTGGATCAACAATGCCGTATAAAATATCTACCACAATAAGCGCAATAACGAATAACAAGGCAAAGAAAATCGTCAATCCGATCACCATAGTATAGTCGTTGTCCGATACAGATTTCACATAGTAAAATCCAAGTCCCGGAATCGAGAACATCTTCTCAATGATAAAGGAGCCCGCGAATATTCCTGCCAGAGCCGGCCCGATCATCGTCACGATCGGGATCATGGAATTGCGCAGTACATGCTTCCTGACGACTCTTCCTCTTGAACAGCCCTTCGCCTTCGCCGTCACGATATAGTCTTCTCCGATCACAGACAGCGTGCTGCTCCTCATGTATTTCGTATAAGAAGCAATTCCGCCGATCGCGTATGCCGCTACCGGAAGTATGTAATGCTTCAGCTCGCCCCAGCCGAATACCGGCACAAGCTTCCACTTGAACGCCAGGAAATACTGCAGAAGCGAGGCGAATACGAAGCTTGGCACGCAGATCGCAAGCACAACCAGCACACGGATCAAATGATCCACCGCCTTCCCTCTGTTCAGCGCCGAGACCATCCCCAGCAGCACTCCGATCACCACCTGGAAGACGATCGCCATAAGACCGATCTTCGCCGATATCAGTGTATTCTCCTTGATGATGTCGTTGGCGCTCTTCCCTGTGTAGACGATCGATTCTCCAAAGTCCCCTGTTGTCAGGAGATTCTTCATATATTTGACGTACCGCACTGTTACCGGCTGGTCAAAGCCATACTTTTCATTAATGATCGCCTGCGCCTGTTCTGGCATCTGTCCCACCTTGGCCGCGATAGGATCCCCCGGCGCTGCGGCAACCAGGAAAAATGTAGCCGTCGCAATGAGAAACAGCGTCAGAACCGCATAGCCGATTCTCTTTCCAATGAATTTCAACATATTATCTTATCCCTCCTGTTCTTCGTGATCACTCTTCTGCCGATTCGTTCTGCCGGGTTGCCTGATGCAGTGTCTTCGGCACTACAGCATAGTGATCGCTGATCTCTTTGGTGATCGTATCTACATCCGCTTGTCTTTTAAAAAAATCTAAAATCCATTGATGGTTTCTCCCTAATACGTCATAAGGCATCAGCCCTTGGGATTTCATCGTGTGATAAGTAGCAGTATTGGCTCCCTGCAGAGATTTCCACATATGGTAAAGCCTTTCACAGCCGGCTTCTTCTACAATTGCCGAGTGGAATCTCTCATCCGCTGCTATGATCTCATACAAATCCTTCTTTTCCGCGCTTCTTTCGATATCATCAACTGCACTCTGCAGTTTGTAAAGCCCTTCCCTGGACATCTTCCCATCAAAAATCTTCACAGCCAGTTCTTCCAGTGTAGAACGGATCAGGTACAGCTCCGACATTTCTTCATATGTCAATACCTTCACCACACACCCCTTCTGGGAGGTATATGTAACCAGGCCTTCTTCTTCTATCTGCCTGAGCGCCTCTCTTACCGGCCCCCGGCTGACCTGATACATCTCTGCGATCTCCTTTTCATTAATCTTCTCTCCCGGAACAAATTCTGCACGCAGAATCTTTTCACGCAAAACATCTGCTAACTGTTCCCGCAGAGTCCTCTTTGATACAAACTGCGGTCTCTTATCCTCCACTGGCATCCCTCCTTATAACGAATTATGCATAATGTTTAATTACTTATATTATAACAACGTAAAAGTTAAATGTCAAATGTTAACATTTTTGCGTTGTGATTTTTGAATAAACTTTACAAAATAGCAGCCCCTAATTTGTGCAGTTTTACCGTTCTTCTCCCTATTCTTCGTGTATTTCCACCAAAATAATATCTGACCCAATCTTCTTGATACACTTGTACGGTATGATGTACTCCGACCCGTCACAGAAAAATCCGCACAGTTTCCCGCCTTTGGGGATCACCAGAGCCTCAATGCATCCGTTACACTCATCAATGATCAGATCCACCACATATCCCAGCTTCTTACAATCACAGGCATTGATAACTTCCTTATTCTCCAGTTCGCATAACCTCATATCTCTACCACCTCTCCCACTTCTTCCGGACATAGAAGGAGCCGCATATACTGCTTCCTGTTTCCAGTATATGCGGCTCTTCCCCTCTTGTTAAATTACTGTTCAATATCAATTACAGAAACCGGACAGTCGTCCCTCGCCTCCTCTGCCGTGCTTTCATACTCCGGTGCGACGTCTGCATATGCCTCTGCAACGCCGTCGTCATTGAACCGAAATACTTCCGGACAGGCAGCCACACATGCACCGCATGAGATACATCCGTCATTCACTCTGGCCTTCATGGGTTCTTCCTCCTTGCATTATAGAATCATTTGCAGTATTCCCAATTATTCCACAGCTATTCAGTCATATCCGGCAAAATGTGTAACAGTTCAAATACCTCCGCGGTTACCGGATCCAGGTCCCTGTCCTGCCCTTCAGCGCGTCCTTGAGCCTGTCAAAGGATGTGATCAGCGCGCTTCTGCCCTCGCCCTTCTCGATAAAGGATACCGATGCGCTGAATTTCGGAAGCATATTATACTCCCCGAAATGTCCCTCTTCCATATATTGCTTCGCCTGCCCAAGATTGATCTCGCCAAGCTCCTCTTCCTGCGGCCTGCCCATGTTGATCTTCACCTTCTCCACACTGGTAAGGATGATCAGCTCATCTGCGTTGATCTCTTCCGCCATCCGGCCTGCCGCCAGATCCTTCTCGATCACCGCGCTTGCTCCCCGAAGATGATGATCCTGTTCAAGCACCGGGATTCCGCCGCCGCCGCAGGCGACCACGATCTGATCCGCATCCAGGAGCGCACGGATCGCATCGATCTCCACAATACGGACAGGATTCGGCGCAGACACGATCCTCCGGTATCCCTTCCCGGGCTCTTCTACGATATAATTGCCCTTCTTGCGCTCCTCATTCGCTTCTTCTACATTCATATAACGTCCCAGGATCTTCGTCGGCGTATAGAACGCTTCGTCATACGGATCCACGATCACCTGTGTCAGTATCGTACTGACTGTCCGGTAGATGCCCCGATCCAGCAGCTCTTCACGGATACCGTTCTGCAGGTCGTATCCGATATACCCCTGACTCATAGCAGAGCACACCGACATCGGCGCCGGCGTATAGTCCTGGTGAGTCTTGCCGAATTCATTCATCGCCGTGTGGATCATACCCACCTGCGGCGCATTACTGTGGGTGATCGCCACCTGGTATTCCGCCTTGATCAGATCGGCGATTACCCCGGCCGTCTTCTTAACCGCTATCTTCTGCTCCGGCAGCGTAGTTCCAAGCGCGCGGTGTCCCAGCGCAACCACAACCCTTTTCTTCATATACTATCCTTCTTTCTATGTTCTCTATCCAGACTCAGGCTCCTTCATCTACCGAATGAAGTTCGTCGCTACTCTTTCTTCCTTCTTCGGCAAGCCGTATTCCTTCTTTCCAAGCTCAATGCTCTTCATCAGGAAAGACATATTCCTTGCCAGGGTACGCATAATCTGCATTCCCTCGCCGTCCGCGGCAGCCTCCGCAGCGTTATTGCCATGGATACTGTTCCAATACTGGCCGGACGCCACCGGCATTCCGCTGATGGTAAAATACTTATTCAGCTCGTCAAATGTTGCGGACAGACCTCCTCTTCTCGCTGAAACAACACTCGCTCCCACCTTCATCGTCTTATCAAAATGAGTGCTGTAAAAGAGCCTGTCCAAGAATGCGATCAGGGTCGCATTGGCAGAAGCATAATATACCGGACTTCCGACTACCAGTCCATCGCACTCCCCGAAGGTCTTCGCGGTCTCATTTACCAGATCGTCAAACGCACATTTCCCTGTCTTGGCGCACGCGCCGCAGGCAACGCATCCCCTGATATCTCTATTGCCCACCTGGATCAACTCTGTCTCAATATCATTCTCGGCAAATATCTTCTCCATCTCATGCAATGCGGTATAGGTACTGCCCTGCGCATGCGGGCTTCCGTTGATCAATAATACTTTCATGGTACTTCCCTCCTGAAAAATAAGATAGTGCTATTGTATCATTCCAATCCATATCCAGCAAGATTTGATTTTTGATTTTTTTGCTTCTTAATGTTATACTATATATGATTTACATATATACATAATAGAATGTAAAGAAAAATTCAGAAAGAATAAGAGGTGATCTATCATATGAAATTTTACAAATTATGCAGCGCCAAACTCACGAAGCGGAACACTGCGGCGGCAATGATCCTGGCAGCAATTGCCGTCAGCCTGACAGGATGCGGACGGATAGCAGACATCGGGAAAGACAAAGCCGCCGACATTGCATTGGAGGATGCAAACCTGTCCGAGTCGGATGTCACCCGTCTTAGGATTTCCAAAGATACGGATAACGGAAAAGGTATCTATGAAGTAGAATTTACCATGAACACTACCGAATATGAATATGAGATCCTGGCTTCCAACGGAGACATCCTGAGCGCTGATTTCAAGGAATTGCAGGGATCTTCTGATCCTCAACCGCAGGGATCCAACGATCCTCAACCGCAGGGATCTTCCGATCCTCAACCGCAAGGCTCCGGCAGCCATGACAGCTCCAATCATGGGGCAGTTCCCCAGGCAGACGTGCAGATCAGTTCCGAGCAGGCATCGAAGCTGGCATTAGATCGGGTTCCCGGAGCCACCGAACAAGATCTGAAGATCGAACTGGATTATGATGACGGCTATTACAAATACGAAGGTGACATCATATACGATCAGAAAGAATACGAATTCGAAATCGACGCGAATACCGGAGATTTTCTGGAATGGAAAGAAGAGAGACATTAATCTCTCTTCTTTATCTTTATCCTTACCATATCTGCCCATGCTCCCGCTTGAATATGTACTGCTGGATATCTCTTTCTGCTCCTTTGGGGAGTTCCAAAAACCGGCATCCATAGCCGTAGCGCCCGTCCCGGAAATCCTCTTCCCTCAGCACAACAGCCTTAAGCGGATACTCCTTCTCAACAAATGAATAGCAGAATTCAACCGTATCATCATACCGCAATCTTGTCCTGGTGATAAAATATATCCCGTCCGTGCTGATATTCTGGATGTCTCCGCTGAGCTCTCCCTGTTTGAACGAGTTCATCGGAATCTCTCTCTCCATCTTAGCCCGCAGATTCCGCCGTCCCTGTATGATCTCAGCCACATCCAGGATCTCACAGTCCGCAATCCACGGTTCTGCTGCAGAAGAATCATTATTCCTTCTGACTATAAGCTCGCAGTATGTCTTGATGCAGCCGATCTGCCCGTCGAAGAAATCTATCCTGATCCGTTCCGAATCAGGCAGTTCATTCTCCCTTTTCAAAAATAATGTAATCCTGTCCCCGGCGCACTTTACCCGAATTCGTCTCAGAGCCCCATCCTCCGGTACATATACCGAACATACGGTACAATTGTTTAAAACCATAGTTTTCCCCCTCTCAAAGCGCTTCCTACCCTATATATATATTTCCGCTCCCCGACGTCATCTGATCGATCATCTCCACCGGTGCAACCAGTTGTTCCCCGCTCTCGACGTTGATATAAGTTACACTGTTCTCATAATATCCGATCAGGATCACCGCATTCTGCGCGTCCAGCATCCCGATAACCGGGATATTCTGATCCAGCAGGTACAGCAGATCGCCTGCCGAACATCCCGACAGATCCAGATACCTTCCGTCATTCAGCTCCTTTACAATATCGATCGGAGCGTCCTTTTTCTTAAGCCTGTCCTCCATAGACCGTATAGCCTCTTCCTTGCCTACCACCATATGCTGCTGTCTCTTGCTTCCCCTCGCCCAGATGCAGGTCTGATTGGCATCCACGACAACACCCCGGTACTCATTAGCGCTCCGGATCGCTTCGCCGGCCTTATCGAAGATACCCCGAAGCTCACCATAACCATATACAAAGAATCTGCCGGAATCAGAAGACTCGTCAAAGCTTGCCGTCTTCGGGCTGTTGGCGGCAATCTGCTTCGGCCTCAATATCTTGGGACTCTTATCTCTGATCCCGTCTTCAAAAGCCAGCCTTACCTGCGTCTCCTTCAGGTCTGTCACATAGACCTCCGTATAGATATTACTCTTTTCCTTCTCTTCATTATTCGTGATGTAATCCGGCGCCGTCCCTGTATAGGAATCTCCTTCCTTCACTGCCCGGTTCAGTGTGATCATGTTATCGTCAAATACTGCGTCCAGTACATAGAGCCCATCCACCTGATAGGTCTTAACCACCTGATTCTTACTGTTCAGGATCTCGATCTTGTACATCGGAACCGTCGTCTCTCCAGAGACAGTCCTGCCCGTATCCTCTGTCCGGGCAATCCCGTATACAAAATCCTTCTTGACAAATCCCAGAGGGCGGATGCATTCGCCTTCCCCGCATTCCACCGTCCGCTCGTCTCCGCTCTCAAAATCCAAGATCACGATCCGGGACGCGGCATTCAGCTCACCGCCGTCCTGCCAGGCCGCCATACTGCCGTCCCCCGATATCACATACTGGGTATTCTCAAGTTCTTCCGCCAGAGGTTCACTGATGCCCCATTTCACATCATATTCATACAGCGTCCCGTCAAGCATCACATACAGCATATTCCTGTCCAGACTGTAATAGACCATTCTTCCAAGCTCAAGAACCGCATTCCCATAAGACCGGCTGCTGGAAACAAACACCTTCTCCTCCACAGAGTTCTTCCCGGCATCATAATAATAGACGGCAACACCGACCTCACCTTCATGGACGCCCCGGCTCATATACCCGCATACGGCAAATATTGTATTCCCCTTCTTATCCATCTTAAGCAGCTTGATACTGTAGTCAGAACCCATGTTGCGCACATCGCTGTTCTCCACATCTGCAAAGCTGAACACCTGCGAGATCTCGTCCGCATCCCGGTTATAGTTCCAGAGCTCGTTTGCCGCCACGAAAGACACCGCCGTCCCGTCGCCGCTTACCATGCAGGGCACATTCTGCGGGACGATTCCAAGCACGATCCCCCGTTCATTCAACACATGCTTTGACGGGTCGAAGATCTGTTCCATCGTCCGGTCATAATCCAGCAGATACGTCTTCTGCGCCCCCGCGATATGATTCACACGGAAGAACTCCTTAACCTGGTATACATCCGATTCATTCTCCTCTCCCTTGCACCGCACGCGGTACTCTAGCTGCACGGAGACAGAATCACCGCTGATCTCCTTGATATTCCAGCGCTCTCCCTTCTCAACCATCGGCTCCAGCGCTCCCCAGGATACATGGTCATAGTTTGAATGGATCGTCACATGCCGGAAATCTGTATTATCCATCGTCTCATCCGGTTCGATCGCCACGCCTACGCCCGCGCCTTCTACCTTCCCCATGGCCTTCTCGTGGAAATTCCGTATATAATCCAGACTTTCCGCCATACTTACATTCGCCGCGTCCGCAATTCGGGTATAGAAATGCACAGACCGATCCTTCCCCGTATTAAGGATCAGCTCCAGGACTCTCTCTTCCGCTATCCCTACGCCCTCAAGATCCACCGCAAAGCCTTCTCCCTGCCGGTCAAGCTTACCTTCCTTCAGCTTCTCCCTGCCGTCCAGAGAATATATGATATAGCGGGCGCCACCGATCTTGTTATCATAAGCCTCTATCGTACCGTCAAGCCTCTGACCCGTTACCGGCGTTACCGTATCGCGCATGGCGGGGATGTTCATCTCTTTCGCGTAACCGCTGAGGGTATTGATCACAAATCCGTTATATGTAAATGAAATCTGCGGAAATGTTGCCGATCCCATATCCGCCGTCATATTATCATTGCCTTTGTTCGTGTACAGACTGAATCCTATGACGGCAATCACAAAGATCAGGACAAGAATTCCCGCATCCTTTAACTTCTTCTTCCAATCCATCTACTGCTCCCCTTCTTGCCCCAATAGCCGTCCCAGGGTCGGCGATACATGCAGTAGTTCTTCACACCGCCGGATCGCTTCCCGATTCTCTCCCGTTCTTCCTGTCCTGACCGCACGGATCAGGATATTCTTCGGAGTATGCTCCATATCAATGAATTCCAGGATTTGCGCGGTATACCCCTCGCTTTCCAGATACTCTGCCCGCAGGGCATCCGTCACAAGCGCGGCCATGCGCTCCTTGATCAGTCCGTATTTGAATACCGGCTTCAATATCTCATTCTCTATCTGCCCGTTCAGCTCATGCTGGCAGCACGGCACCGACAGGATAACCTTCGCCTTCCAGGAAACTGCTTTCGCCAGCGCATAATCCGTCGCCGTATCACACGCATGGAGGGTCACTACCATGTCCACCCGTTCTGCCTCCGCATAATCCGCAATATTCCCCACCTGGAAGCTAAGCTTCTCATAACCGTACTTCCTGCCAAGCTCGCTACAGCGCTCGATCACGTCCTTCTTAAGATCCAGTCCGACGATCCGGATATCATACCCCCGAAGCTCATGCAGATAATAATACATGGCAAATGTCAGGTAAGACTTCCCGCATCCGAAATCCAGGATGGTAATCTCCCTGTCACACGCAAGCTCCGGCAGGATATCCTCGATAAATTCCAGGAAACGGTTTATCTGTCGAAATTTGTCGAATTTGGAGCGGATAATCTTCCCCTCTTTCGTCATGACCCCCAGATCCTCAAGAAACGGAACCGGCACGCCTTCTTCAAGGATATATCTCTTCTTCCGGTTGTGGCTCATATCCGTCTCCTTCCCCTTATCCTTCTGAGCCTTTCTCTTCACCGTCGCTCTTCCCTTCTTACTCACCAGCACCGTGAATACCGATTCTGACGTCTCCATCTGCATCTGGCGCATATTCTCCATATACTCCTCCAGAAGGGCGCACGCCTCCCCGGCATCCACATTCCGGTGGAATGCCTGGCGGTTCTCAAATGTCTCGATCTGAAACATCAACTGCTGCCGCACGAGCAGGGGGCGCACCTTCACCTTCGCCGGGCCGTCTTTCTTCCTTGGATTGCTGAGCACTGCCGCTCGGAATTCTATATTCAGATTATCTTGTAATAATTCTCTTAATTCACTCATAACATTACTATTGTAATGTTTTTTTTACCGAAGCGCAAGCGGAAATGTGATCGTAACCCGAAACAGATCGCCGTCCAGGTACAATTCGAACCGTCCGCCCTGCATCTCGGTCAGCGTCTTGGCGATCGAAAGCCCAAGTCCGCTTCCTTCCGTACTCCGCGAGATATCTCCCCGGATAAAACGCTCGGTCAGCTCATCCGCTGAGATATTGAGCGGCTGATCCGACACATTCTTAAGACTGAATATCACCGTATTCCCGGATACATATACATCCGCATAGATCCTGGTCCCTTCCATCGCATATTTTGCCGCATTATTATAGACATTTGCCAGGACTCTCCACAGACGCCTTCCGTCTACCCGGATGATCACCTCGTGATCTGGAAGCGACATCACCTCCGTCAGGTTCCGCTCTTTGAACTTCTCCTCGAATTCCCCGCTGGTCTGCTGGATCATCTCCACCAGGTTGATATTCATGAACTCCAGCGTAATATTTCCCGAGCTTACTTTGGACGCCTCTACCACATCCTCCGTAAGCGTCTTGAGCCGCTGGGACTTCGCATCCAACACTTCCAGATACCGCTTAAGCCTCGGATCCTCAAAATTCTCCTGCTTCAGCAGATTCACATAATTAATAATAGAAGTAAGCGGCGTCTTGATATCGTGGGATACGTTGGTAATCAGATCCGTCTTAAGACGTTCGCTCTTGATACTCTCCGCCAACGCCGTATCTAGCCCCTGCCCGATGGAATTGATCTTCTCCGCGATACTCTTCTGCTCCTCTCCCATGCCGTCGGTCGGAATCTTATAATCCACCTCGCCTCCCGCGATCTTCTCAACCCCGGTGTCGATCCGATGGCGTCCGATCGCCTGCTTCACCATATATATGAAGATAACCAGCTCCATCATCAGCATCAGAAACAGCACGAATACATTCCGTTCGCTTACGAATCCCATCCAGTGGACCATCACAAAGACTCCGAAGATCAGGACAGCCTTCCAGACTGCATGCATATTGAATAATAGTTGTCCGGCAAACGCCAGCATATTCCTTAAGATACTGTTCTCCCACAGCGTCTTCGCCTTGATCCTCCGCACCAGACTCAGATATCCGATCAAAAACATCGTACAGGTATACGCAGCGGCAACCCCTGCCCACATGACCGTCCCCGGCTCTGCACCGCCGGCATAACTGCCGTCTGTCCAGACAGACGCACCGGATACTCCGTCGACCATAGAGTTCGATCCTATGAATAATATCGGAACTGCCCATAATACGATCACCGACACCGCTGCCAGCTCTGTCTTCCATCTGTCAAATGCATTCAGGTGCAGCTCTTCATCCTTATCGCTTCTTCCCGCGGTCACCGTAAGCCAGACCAGTATCCCCAGCAGCGCAATCATCATTGCAATTCCAAGCACCGCAACCTGCCGGATATTCGAGCCATATTTCTCATACATGCGGGCCTCCGAGTAGAATCCGTCCTTAATCGGATATTCCGTATCCACTCCGATGGCAAAGACGAACTCCGGGGCTTCTCCTGCGTACTGCATCGAATATTTGGCGGAGTCGCGCCAGCTAAGCGCATTGATATCCTCAATATTCGTATCAAAATCTTCAAGCTCTGGCCTGACGACCACATATTTACCCAATTGCCGTATCTTCTCTATATTCTGCTCCGCCTGAGAATAGTCTCTGTACGCGTCACGGTTGGTAAATACCCGCCTGGTATCCTTATCCACATACAGATACGCCATATTCGTATCACCTTCCTGATACATCCCTCCCATGTTCTCATATTTCTCGATCTCATCATAGAGACAGATGATCACATCACGAAGCATACTGTATGCGTCGCTCAGACGCCCGTTCCATACCGGTTCGTCATTGGCTATCTCCATAATACTCCTGGCTCCAAGCGGCGGGAACATCTCCCTAAACCAATATCCGTCGTAGCTCCAGCAGTCAATATAGGCCACCTTGCCTTCTGTATCCTGCAGTCCCTTGAACGCCGTCTCAGGCACATTATTGCGGAAGCTTCCCTCTCGAAGCTCAGCAAGAATATCATCCTCCGTAATTCCCGATTCATCATTCACGATTACAAACCGGAGCTCTCCGCTGTCGATCAGCTTCTTGAACTCACTATAATAATAGTAGTGATAGCTGTTGTCAGACCGTCTGCATACGATGATATGGTCATCCTGCTTTGCCCTGTCCACACTCATATTATCACCGTAATTGATCCAGTCGTCCCCCCACTCTTCTCCCCACTCTTCCAGATTCTTAAGCGAATACGCCAGACCGTTGATATTCTCGTCGGAAATCCGTGAGTTCTCCTGGAATTCCTGAATATCTACGATTCTCTCGGATGCGTAGACACCGTCTGTCTCCAGCAGCTTCTTCGATCTTATCCCCTCAAACACGTTGCCGCTGATATTCCTTAAGACCCGCTCGAAGCTCACCGTGTCTTCGTATCTCCTGGCCGCCCTTCCGGCCAAAACTTCGTTCTTAAGCATCGGGTAAGACATGATCCACATGAATCCTGCCGCAACGGCTACCACCAGAAGATGTGCCGCCGCAACCAATATACCCTTCGCGGGCGCAGACCGATACCATTGATGGTTCATATATACTCCCTTCTAAAGCTTCTCTATCTTATATCCGACTCCCCAGACCACCTTGAGATATCTTGGCTCCTTGGGATTAATCTCTATCTTCTCGCGGATATGCCTGATGTGCACCGCCACCGTGTTGTCCACGCCGATGGCGTCTTCGTTCCAGATATTCTCATAGATCTGGTCGATAGAGAATACTTTTCCCTGATTCTTCATTAACAGTAATAAGATATTATACTCGATCGGAGTCAGCTTCACCGGCTCCCCGTCAACCGTCACTTCCTTCAGATCATCATTGATGGCCAGGCCTCCCACTTCATAGACCGCCTGGTTGGTGTGATCCACCGTACTTCCAAGCTGTGTGTATCTGCGCATCTGGGATTTCACCCTTGCCACCAGTTCCAGCGGATTAAACGGCTTCGTGACATAATCATCCGCCCCCACGTTAAGCCCAAGTATCTTGTCCGCATCCTCGGACTTAGCCGACAGGATAATGATCGGCATATTATTCTCCTCCCGGATCTTAAGGGTTGCCCGGATCCCGTCAAGCTTAGGCATCATCACATCTATCACCAGGAGATCCACCTTCTGGGACTTCAGCACCTTAAGCGCCTCCTCGCCGTCATAGGCCTTCAACACCTGATATCCCTCCTGAGACAGATATATGTCTATCGCTTCTACAATCTCTTTGTCATCATCGCATACTAATATCTTAGCCATGTTCATCACCTCCCTTATACTATACAAGAATATCAGCTATTTTTTAAGAGCCATTTAGGGAATTTCTTAAGATATTATGAAAATGTCAATTTGACACATTTTGTCCCATATAAGCGGTATTTTGAAAGTATTTTCATAAAGATGTCGAATATTGTCTTAGTATGTCGAAAAATTACGGATTATGTAGCATTTCAAATCTGCCCGTGTTTTTCGGCTATAATACAGATGTAGCATGTAGTCGTTTCTCAAAGATAAGGTCCGGAAGGATATTGCAATGAACGAAAGACAGATTGAATACTTGATACGTTCCCTCGGTATTGGGGCTACATACCGTGGATACCGCTATTTAACCTATGGCATACAATTATGCTTAAAAGATGAAGATTATCTCCTGTCCGTAAGTAAGTTGTTATATCCTCAGATTGCAGAACATTACTGCACCACCAGTTATAGTGTTGAAAGGGATATACGAACTGTCATTAAGGTATGTTGGGATAGAGGCAACAAGACCTTACTACAAAAAATCGCTTTAAGACCGTTAGCCGCCAAGCCCCCATCAGGCGAGTTTTTCGATATATTGACCGCCCACTTGAGACAAAAGTCTGTACCAGTGATTTAGGTTTTCTTATTAAGTTCTTAAGTCCTTCTTAAGAATTTTTCTTTTTCTTTTATGGATTTAACATACTTTGGACATAATTTTCTTTTATACTGAAACCCAGATAGTTGATTAACACTCACTATCTCCCCCTCAATAAAGTAACGCATCGCCGGATCACACTGACGGTGCAGCACTTTACTCTCATTCCTTTTAGATAACTATAACAACAGCGAACCCCTTCATTCCGCAAGGTCTGGAGGGGTTTCGTTGTGTATTGGCCCGGGATTGAGCAACAACATGCTGTTTACAGCAGAGCAATTTTAGTGTATATTTTAAATGACTTTTTGACGCTTGTATTATGCTGTAATTTGGAGGAGAACATGACAAAAGAGAAATTAGCCCTGGAGATTATCGAACGCCTGAAAAAGGAATATCCGGACGCCGGATGTACCCTGGATTATGATCAGGCATGGAAATTACTGGTCAGCGTACGGTTGGCAGCCCAATGTACAGATGCCCGGGTGAATGTCGTGGTTGAAGGCCTGTACGAGAAATTCCCGGATGTAGACGCACTGGCCGCGGCAGATGTAGCAGAGATCGAAGAGATCGTCCGGCCCTGCGGGCTTGGCAAGAGTAAGGCCAGAGATATCAGTGCATGTATGAAGATATTGAAAGAAGACTATGACGGCAAGATCCCCAAGGACTTCAACGCACTTCTGAAGCTCCCGGGTGTGGGGCGTAAGAGTGCGAACCTGATCATGGGCGATGTATTCGGCGAACCGGCTATCGTAACGGATACGCACTGCATCCGCATGGTCAACCGCATGGGACTGGTAGACGGCATCAAGGAACCCAAGAAGGTTGAGATGGCGCTCTGGAAGATCATCCCTCCCAAGGAAGGCAGTGACTTCTGCCACCGCCTGGTCTACCACGGAAGAGATATCTGCACCGCCAGGACGAAGCCGTACTGCGACCGCTGCTGCTTACAGGACATCTGCGCGAAGAACGGGGTAGAATAGAATCAGCTCTGCCGGAGCGCCTTCAGGCATTCTATGAATTCCAGGTCGTCCTGCTTAAGCTTCAAGTTGGAGCAATAATTCTTGCCCTCCGGAGTCGTTACGTTGATCTCGACAACCGAACCCTCCATGAGTGCATCCTGCGATATCGCATTGAGGAACAACGGGAATTTGGGATGATTCAGGCGAAAATGCTCCATACACCCCTTTAGCTTCTGAATCATTGCAATTTGGTTAAAATTCATATTCAAGACAAGGTACCTCCCATGTTTGTTTCTATATCATTATACTGAACTGTTCGAAAATAGTCAAAGAAAGAAGAGAATCTTATGGATCTGCAACACGCAAAAACGGAATTTGAACGTTATCTGGACGGCTATGACCGGAACGATGACAAGGTACATCTGAAGATCGTGCATACCTACGGTGTAACTGAATACAGCCGGCAGATTGCCGAACGGCTGAATCTTCCTGATGAAGACCGGGAGCTGGCACAATTGATCGGCCTGCTGCATGATATCGGCAGATTCGAACAATTGAAACGGTTCGACAGCTTCGAACCAGATACTATGGATCATGCAAGCTTTGGAGTCCAGATTCTATTCTCAGAAGGAATGATCCGGAACTTCGCAGAAAAAGATTCGTGGGACGGCATTATCCGAACAGCGATCGCCAGGCACAGCGATTTCCGGCTGACCGGCATCACAGACAGCCGTACCCTGATGCATGCCCGCATCATCCGGGACGCTGACAAGCTGGATAACTGCCGGGTGAAGCTTGAAGACACCATCGAAACCATACTGGGCGTCTCTGCCGAAGAGGTCGGCAGAGATTCCGTCAGCCCGGAGGTTATGGCTCAGTTTTGCAGAAAAGAATCCATCCTCTCTTCCATAAGAAGAACGAAGATGGATTACTGGCTGTCTTATCTGGCTTATTTCTTCGACATTAACTATAAGGTATCCTGGGATATTATCCGTGAACATGATTATGTGGCACGGCTGATCGCCCGGATCCCGTATTCCAATCCGCAGGCTCAGGTGCAGATGGATGAGGTCCGGACGATACTGGATGCGTATATGATGAATTTTACAGAAAGACTCTGAAAACGGATTATATAACGGCTTCCCAACGCCCGGAAGCCCCGCACGGGAGGTATAATCCTGTGCGGCCGACAGGCAGCCCAATCTCCTGAGAGGCAACGCTGCCTTCATATCCCTTAAGTTCAACGCTCAGCATATAAGTCAGCACCGCCGGTGCGAGTCCTGTCGTATAAGAATTGACCAGGAAGAACAACGGTGTGTCTGACAGAAGCTTCGCGCACAGCCGGATCAGCGGATGAATCGCGTCTTCTATCTTCCAGATCTCTCCCTTGGGCCCTCTTCCGTAAGACGGCGGGTCCATGATAATGGCATCATAGTGATTCCCTCTCCGGATCTCCCGCTCTACGAACTTGACACAGTCATCCACAAGCCACCGGACAGGCTTATCCGCCAATCCGGAAGACGCGGCATTCTCCTTCGCCCAGTTGACCATCCCCTTGGATGCGTCCACATGCGTGACACTGGCTCCGGCAGCCGCAGCAGACAAAGTGGCGCCGCCCGTATAGGCGAACAGATTCAGCACCTTGACGGGACGCCCGGCCCGGCGGATCTTCTCTGAGAACCAGTCCCAGTTCGCCGCCTGCTCCGGAAACAGACCGGTATGCTTGAAGCTGAACGGCTTCAGGTTGAATGTCAGATCACGGTAATGGATCTGCCACTGCTTGGGCAGGTCGAAGAACTCCCAATCGCCGCCCCCCTTCCTGCTTCGGTGGTAATGGCCGTTCCTATGCGTCCAGCCCTGGTCGGTCCGCGGCGTATCCCATATAACCTGGGGATCCGGGCGGACCAGGATGTAATCTCCCCAGCGTTCTAATTTCTCACCTTTGCTGCAATCTATGATCTCATAATCTTTCCAGTTATCTGCAATCCACATGGTATATTTCCTTTCTGTATACATGATCGGACGGCAGTCCGCCCGCCCCGGGAATGGCATGCATCACGGGATGCCCGAATGGGGATTCTTGTATAGAATATACACTAAAAAAAGATTTCTGTAAATAAAAGAAATCTCCATGCAACAACAAACCCCTTCTGTTCCTTACGGAATGAAGGGGCTCGCTGTTGTTATAGTTATCTAAAAGGAATGAGAGTAAAGTGCGGCACCCGGGGTAAATCCAACCCCCTGGGTGCAATACTTTGTGAGGGGGGAGATAGTTGAATCTGTCTTTCAACTATCTGTCTCTTAGTATAAGGGCAAAATGTGTCCAAAGTATGTTTATTTCCTTAAACAAAACGAAAATTTCTTAAGAGGAGATTAAAATATCGTCAGACAATCATCCCTGGTCTTCGAACCCGGATCACCCGGACCGACCCAACCGTCAATTTTACCTTTTCTTTTTCCCCATTCTCCTATATAATAATGTAAGCGTCGAAAAATATTTCACGCGCTGTGATACAAATCAATGAGTGTATTTCAATGATATCATACGAGGAGGATACATATGCCAAAAAGAACAGACATTCACAAGGTACTCATCATCGGTTCCGGTCCTATCATCATCGGGCAGGCCTGCGAATTCGACTATTCCGGAACCCAGGCATGCAAAGCACTGCGCAATCTCGGCTATGAGATCGTGCTTGTCAATTCCAATCCGGCTACCATCATGACCGATCCGGAGATGGCGGACGTCACCTACATCGAACCATTGAATGTAGAACGGTTAGAGCAGATCATAGCCAAAGAACGGCCCGATGCGCTCCTGCCGAACCTGGGGGGGCAATCCGGGCTGAATCTGTGTGCAGAGCTTGCCAAGGAAGGGATTCTTGATAAATACAATGTCAAAGTCATAGGCGTCCAGGTGGATGCCATCGAGCGCGGAGAGGACAGAATCGAGTTCAAGAAGTCCATGGATGCACTTGGGATCGAGATGGCAAGAAGCGAGGTAGCTTACAGTGTTGAGGAAGCGCTTGGCATCGCCGGCCGCCTGGGATACCCTGTGGTTCTGCGCCCTGCTTACACCATGGGCGGCGCCGGCGGCGGACTGGTGTATAATAAAGAAGAGCTTAAGACCGTGTGCGCCAGAGGGCTGCAGGCAAGTTTAGTAGGCCAGGTATTGGTAGAAGAATCCATCCTCGGATGGGAGGAGCTTGAGCTTGAGGTTGTCCGGGACGCCGACAACAACATGATCACGGTATGTTTTATTGAGAATATTGATCCGCTGGGGGTTCACACCGGCGACTCCTTCTGTTCTGCTCCGATGCTTACCATATCGGAAGAATGCCAGAAGGAACTGCAGCGGCAGGCATATAAGATCGTAGAATCTGTAGAAGTGATCGGCGGAACCAATGTACAATTTGCCCATGACCCTGTGACCGGCCGGATCGTGGTTATCGAGATCAATCCCAGAACCTCCCGTTCCTCCGCACTTGCTTCTAAGGCTACCGGTTTCCCGATCGCACTGGTATCCGCCATGCTTGCCGCAGGACTGACCTTGAAGGATATCCCCTGCGGGAAATACGGCACGCTGGATCGATACGTTCCGGACGGCGATTATGTAGTAATCAAGTTCGCGCGCTGGGCATTCGAGAAATTCAAGGGAGTCGAAGATAAACTCGGCACGCAGATGCGCGCCGTAGGCGAGGTCATGAGTATCGGCAAGACCTACAAGGAAGCCTTCCAGAAGGCGATCCGAAGCCTGGAGACCGGACGGTATGGTCTGGGATACGCCAGGGATTATCATGAGAAGAGCAAAGAACAGCTTCTCCATATGCTGATCACGCCGTCCAGCGACCGTCATTTTATCATGTACGAAGCCCTTCGCAAGGGGGCGTCCGTGGAGGAGATCTTCGATATCACGAAGGTAAAGACTTATTTTATAGAGCAGATGAAAGAACTTGTGGAGGAAGAAGAGGCTCTTATTGCGTCCCGCGGAAGCCTTCCTTCTGATGATATGCTGATCTCGGCCAAGAAGAATGGTTTCTCGGACAAGTATTTAAGTCAGATCCTTGACATTTCTGAAGACATCATCCGCAGCCGCCGTATCGAACTGGGCGTGGAAGAGGCCTGGGAGGGTGTACATGTAAGCGGAACCCCGGACAGCGCGTATTATTATTCTACCTACAACGCCGCGGATCAGAATCCGGTCAGCACCGGCAAGCCGAAGATCATGATCCTTGGCGGAGGACCCAACCGGATCGGTCAGGGTATCGAGTTCGATTACTGCTGCGTCCATGCGTCACTGGCGCTTAAGAAGCTGGGCTTCGAGACCATCATCGTAAACTGCAACCCGGAGACGGTCTCAACGGATTACGACACCTCCGACAAGCTGTATTTTGAGCCGCTGACCTTAGAAGACGTGCTGAGCATATATAAGAAGGAACAGCCCGTCGGCGTGATCGCCCAGTTCGGCGGACAGACGCCTCTGAACCTGGCCTCTGACCTCGAGAAGAACGGCGTCAAGATCCTTGGTACTTCACCTTCCGTGATCGACCTGGCGGAGGACCGCGACCTGTTCCGTGAGATGATGGACAGATTAGAGATCCCTATGCCGGAATCCGGTATGGCAACCACCATAGACGAAGCCCTGTCGATCGCACACAAGATCGGATATCCGGTTATGGTTCGTCCTTCCTACGTCCTTGGCGGACGCGGCATGGAAGTAGTATATGACGATGATAGCATGGCGGGCTATATGAAAGCCGCTGTCGGTGTAACCCCTGACCGGCCGATCCTGATCGACCGTTTCCTGAACCATGCGCTGGAATGTGAAGCAGACGCCATCAGCGACGGCAGCCACGCTTTTGTCCCCGCCGTGATGGAGCATATAGAACTGGCAGGCGTGCACTCCGGAGATTCCGCGTGCATCATCCCGTCCGTACACATTTCCCCGGAGAATGTACAGACTATCAAGGAATATACCCGCAGGATCGCCGAGGAAATGCATGTCAAGGGACTTATGAACATGCAGTATGCCATCGAGAACGGCAAGGTATACGTCCTGGAAGCGAATCCCCGGGCATCCCGGACCGTGCCGCTGGTATCCAAGGTATGCAATATCCGCATGGTGCCGCTGGCGACAGACATCATCACCTCCGAGCTTACCGGCCGGCCGTCGCCTGTACAGAACCTTAAGGAACAGCACATCCCGTATTACGGAGTGAAGGAAGCTGTATTTCCGTTCAATATGTTCCAGGAAGTCGACCCTCTTCTGGGCCCTGAGATGCGCTCCACCGGGGAAGTCCTCGGGCTGTCGCCATCTTACGGCGAGGCATTCTACAAGGCACAGGAAGCCACACAGTCCAAGCTGCCCCTTGGCGGTACGGTGCTGATCTCCGTGAACCGCAAGGACAAGGCCGAGGTAGTAGAGATTGCCCAGAGCTTCGCGGATGACGGCTTCAAGATCCTCGCCACCGGCAATACCTATGAACTGATCCGAAGCGCCGGAATCGAAGCCGAGAAGGTGAAGAAGCTCTACGAAGGGCGTCCGAACATCCTGGACATGATCACCAACGAGAGCATCGACCTGATTGTCAATTCACCGGCCGGCAAGGAGAGCGTTCACGACGACAGCTACCTGCGCAAAGCCGCAATCAAGGCGAAGATTCCGTATATCACGACCATTGCCGCCGCGAGAGTCACCGCCAAGGGAATCCGGTATATCAAAGAACACGGCAACGGAGACGTGAAGTCACTGCAGCAATTACACAGCGAGATTACGGATAGATAATCCGGACGGCTGCATAACAAGATTACAGACAGGGGACACTGTAAAGGAACCAGCGCTTCCTTTTACAGTGTCCTCTGCATTCTATATAGAATCACATCCCGGCAAGCCTGTCGTTCAATATATATTCTAACTGACAGTCATACGGCTCTGCCTCCACGTGCTTCCGACAGTATTCTTCTGCTTCCGCACATCCCATGGCCCGATAGAATGCCTGCGTCTCAACTGCCGAATGTCCCGATATATACAGCTTATCTGCTCCCTGCTCCTTCGCCCACTGACCCGCCTTAAGAAACAGCGTCCTTCCGATCCCTTCTCCCCGCATATCCCCGGACACATGCAGACTGGTCAGGTCAAGGTACTGCCCCCGGCTTCCGAACGGTTCTGACTCAACAGATGCGAACCCCTTAAGAACACCGCCGCAGAATGCGCCCCATACCGCTCCGCCAGTCTCCGCCGTATTCTTAAGGCATTTGACCAAGAGCTGATAATCCTCCTCCGACCAGTCATCTATGAAGGGCGCATCCCGGACCACCCACTTCCCCTCTTCTCTTCGCCAGCACTTCGTGACCTCCTGACGGCGGATAAACTGCCCGAACAATTCCCGGCAGATTTCTTCCTTCTCTAACCTTCGATATTCTATCCTCATAATCCAACTCTCCTTGAGAAACTATTTTGTTTATTATAGCAGAAAATCAGCCGCGCAACCGAAAGTTTACATCGATTTCTTCAAAAGCAACATGAAATTTATAGATTTTACATGGGAAATATTATAAGATAAACCCAACCTGAAACGCGTAAAGGCAATACAAGAAAGAAAGGGTACACACTATGAGCTTATTTGGAGAAAACCTACAATACTATAGAAAACGAAATAATATCACACAGGAACAGCTTGCCGAGCAACTGGAGGTTTCCCGGCAGACGATATCCAAATGGGAATCCGGCGCCTCTTATGCCGAGATGGAGAAGCTCTTGCAGCTATGCGATCTGTTCTCCTGCGACCTGGATACTTTACTTCGTAAAGACGCAAGCATCTCAGAGATAGAAGACAACCTGCAGCACCGGGAGCATATGAAGCATTTCCGCAAATGGATCACCTTCGGCGTCGCCCTCATCATCTTCGCCGCCGCTTTCTATGAACTGATAACAGGTCTTAGATGGATGGACGAGGAAGTCTTGGATACCGTATTCATGATAATTGCCACGGTCGCCATCCTGATCCTGATCGTACAGGGGATGAAGGATTCCGACTACCGCAAGAAGCATCCAGTCATCCAGGACTTCTATACCCAGGAAGAGAAAGATGCCTTTGACAGCCATTTCCCGGCAAAGATCGCGACCGGCGTCGGACTGATCCTGATCGGGATGCTTATTGGGATGAACGGAGACTCGCTTCCGCTGCCGGACAACATGACAGATGATTTCTACTACGGCGTCTTCATGCTCTTCGTGACCGCCGCCGTATCCATCTTTGCCTATACCGGGATGCATAAGACAGAATTCGACGTTGCGGCCTATAACAGAGAGAACTCCCCGGAGGCCAAAGCCAAGAACAGTCCGATCGCCGTCTGGTGCGGATGCATCATGCTTCTTGCCACTATCGTCTTCCTGATCGCAGGACTGGTGTTTAGCCTCTGGGAGATCTGCTGGATCGTATACCCGATCGGCGGACTCCTATGCGGCATGGCCACCCTGATCCTGAACCGCCAGAAGCCAGAACAGTAAGTCTAATGCGCATTCACTGCGCTGACCGTGCCGTAGAATAGAGCATGAAAGCATCCGGCCCATCGCGAAGCGATTGTTAATGGCCGGATGCCTGTAACAGTGAAGGTATCTGAACTGTTACCATTTTCAGACAAGTCCCTATATCTTATATCCTCTATTCCTCGAATGCGATTACCGCCCCGTCGTACTTCTCATCAATGAATTTCTTGATATCGTCGGACTTCAGCACCTTCACAAGCGCCTGGATTCCTTCGTTCTCCTCATTGCCTTCCTTTACCGCAATGACATTCACATAAGTCTTAGCCGCCTCAGAATCCGACTTCTCATAGGCGATCGCATCTGACTTCACAGAATATCCTCCCTCCAACGCATAATTACCGTTCAATACCACGAACGCAACCTCGTCTACCACTCTGGATACCTGTGCAGCTTCCAGCTCAACGATCTCCACATTCTTCACATTCTCTTCGATATCATTGACCGTTGCATTCAGGCCTGCGCCTTCCTTCAGGGTGATCACGCCGTTATCCTGGAGAAGCAGAAGCGCCCTTGCCTCGTTGGTCGTATCGTTAGGCACTGCGATGGCGTCGCCCTCTGCCAGCTCATCTAAGCTCTTCTTGGTTCCCGGATAGATCCCAAACGGCTCGTAATGGATTCCGCCGGCATTCACCAGATGTGTACCCTTCTCCTCGTTGAAGCTTTCCAGATATGGGATATGCTGGAAATAATTCGCATCAAAATCGCCGCTCTCTACCACTTCATTCGGCTGGACATAGTCGTTGAACACCGTCACCTCAAGCTCATACCCTTCCGCTTCCAGAAGCCCCTTTGCCTCCTCCAATATCTCCGCATGAGGAGTCGCAGACGCCGCAACCTTCACTGACTTAGAACCAGAATCCCCGGAGCCTGAACCGGAATCAGAACCGGAATCTTCTCCCTTATCCGAACCGCCGCAGCCTGTAAGCGCCGCTGCCAATACTCCCGCCAGCAATACTGTCAATAATCTTCTCTTCATAATACATTTCCTCCATTTTCGTTATGTTTTTATTTCCTTTTATCAAGATGAACAGACAATTTCATACCAATTGTCTGGAATATTTGCACCAGAAGGATCAGGAGCACCACCGTAACTGCCATGATGTCAGCCTCATACCGATGGTATCCGTAACGGATCGCAATATCTCCAAGTCCGCCTCCGCCCACGGTTCCTGCCATCGCCGAATATCCTAGTATCGTCCCAAGCGTGATAGTTACTCCCACGATCAGGGAGGTCCTTGCCTCCACCAACAGTACCTTCGTCACTATGGTAAATGTGGAAGCGCCCATGGACCTTGCCGCCTCGATCACTCCCGCGTCCACCTCCCTGAGGGAAGATTCCACCATACGGGCTATGTACGGAACCGCAGCAGCCACAAGGGGCACGATCGTCGCCGTCGAACCGTAGCTCTTCCCCACGATCATTCTCGTAAATGGGATCAGCACGATCAGCAGGATCAGGAACGGCACGCTTCTTACAATGTTCGCGATCACGTCCAGTACCTTATAGAGCGCCCAATTGGGCTTGATCCCTTCCTTATCTGATATGGTCAGCAGGATTCCCATAGGAAGACCGAACAGATATCCGAACAAGGTCGACGCAAGTGTCATATATAACGTCTCCCCGATTCCCCGTACCAACATCTGTATTACCTCACTGCTAAACATCTCCCGTCACCTCCTCGATCTCCAGTCCTCTTTCTGTTATATAATCCTCAATCTCTTTCTGAAGCTTCTCATCATCCGGAAGCCCAAGGATCATCTCACCCTTGGCGATCCCTCCCACATTCTTGGTATCTGCCCGCAGGATATTGACCGGCCTGCCGGTTTTGAGCACCATATTGGCGATCACCGGCTCAAACGAAGAATTCTCCGAGAACACGATCCGGATCTTCTTGGCCTCCATCAGCCGATCCTGTGTCCTGCCGGCAGTATCTCCATGTTCCCCGTCCGAATCCTTCAAGATCAGCTCTCTTGCCTCTCTGGTCTTGGGGTGGCTGAAGATCTCTTCTACCAGGCCATGCTCCTTGATCTCTCCCTGGGCCATGATCGCCACACGGCTGCAGATCTTGCGGATCACAGACATCTGATGGGTGATGATCACAATGGTAATCCCAAATCGCTGATTGATATCCTTCAGAAGATCCAGGATGGACGCCGTTGTCTGTGGGTCCAGCGCACTGGTCGCCTCGTCGCACAGGAGGATCCTTGGATCGGATGCCAGCGCCCTTGCTATGGCAACTCTCTGCTTCTGTCCGCCGGAAAGCTGTGCCGGGTAGGACTGTTCCTTCTCCTCAAGCCCTACGATCCCAAGCAGTTCTTTGGCCTTCCTGCGCGCTTCCTTCTTCTTGACGCCCTGGATCAGCAGCGGGAAGCTTACATTATCTACCACATTCTTCTGCATCAGCAGATTGAAATGCTGGAAGATCATCGCGATATCCTTACGCTGCTTCAGAAGCTCCTTCTCTGACATCGCCCCCAATTCCTTGCCGTCTACCAGAACCTCTCCTTTGGTCGGCTTCTCCAGGTAATTCAGACACCGTACCAGCGTACTCTTACCCGCACCGGACATACCTATGATCCCATAGATATCCCCTTGTTCAATCTCCAGGCTGATGTCTTTCAAAGCATCAACCTTCGCATCCTTTGAAGTAAATATTTTCGTCAGATGTCTTACTTCAATCTGTGCCATGACACTTCTCCTCTCTCCTTAGGAACTTACAGTTCCTTAATTCTCTGAAACCGCAAAAAAGGGAAACAAGTACACGCTGTACCTGCTCCCCGCATTCTATCCATGATCAATAGTATGTCAAAAATCAGATAATCAGACGCATACATTAATAAGCCATGTCCATCATGCACATCATGCACATGTTGTCACAGCCTGTCATCATCATATTCTGATTCATATTCTGATGAAATGTTGTCCTCATATCTGCTTCCCTTTCTCAAATGATTCTACAAATATGTTAGTATATTAGACCAATCCGCGGGAATTGTCAAGTCTATTTTCTCCCAAGCCGTATATTTTCCATATCTTCCTGCATTTTCTCATCCATATGGTCAAACAGATAGTTCTTCCCTCTGTCTCTCCTGCTCTCATATTCCTCCCGGATCTGCCGTCTCACAAGCTCCACTTCTTCCCGGAATTCCCGCGAAGAGATCAGCGTGCCGCCCTGCCCCAGGGTAACGACCTGCTCCACCCCGTCAGAGGTTACCACCGTCACATGATATTTCCTGCCGATGTGATGGACCACCTTCTCGATATACTGATCCGCCGTCTCCGCCTCCTTCGTATACACGATATGAATGTTGTGGTACTTCTGGATCTCCAACGCATAACCGTCCACCTTGTAGGCGTCAAACACCAGGATCACCGTGCATCTGCGGAAGCCCTGATAGTTGCACAGGATATCCATCAGCTTATTTCTCGCCGCCTCGATATTCACCTTCGCCAGCTCCTTTAAGTCTTCCCATGCAAAGATCACATTATATCCGTCCACCAGAAGGAATTCCATAACTGCTTCTTCTTCCTTCCTGTGCCGCGTCTTCTTAGGGACGCCGGCGACCGTCTTAGAAGGCGGCGGAAGCTTTCTCTCTACCTTCCCGTAGGTCCGGATAAATATCTCTTCCAGTTCTTTCTCCTCTTCCCGGCTAAGATCCGCCTGGCGGCTCCTGCCCAGTCTGTCTGCACCGCTTCCGCCCCGGCGTATCCCTGCTCCGTTTTTCTGCTGCCGTATTCCTGCCGTATCTTCTGCTGCCCCTGCTGCTTCCGCGGACTGGGCCTTCATCCAGGAGGTTCCCGTACTCTCGTCTGCCTTCCCGCCCGATGCTTCCCGCTGCCTCATCCGCTTCTCAATCTGGCTCTCGATATGCATATACTCCGGCACCTGATCCCACGGCACGATAAAACCGGCTCCATGGGCGCAGAACACGGACCCTGGCGGGTTCTCAAGGTCCCGTTCCGGGTCATACCCTTTGGCCTCTATGATCTCTTCTGCGTTGTGACACGGCTCATATCCCTTGAATGTACAGGTAAGCTTTCCCTGTCCTCTTGTATAGCTGTTGACCTCCATCTGGTAATCACGCATAGCCGCTGCAGGCGCTTTCCCTGTTAATACCGACCGGTCTGCGAAGATCTCCGGCGCCTTACATTCCCCTGACATCTTCTGAATATCCGTCATGGCGCGTCCCACCATCTCCGACGGCAGCTCCAGACGATATGCATAATACGGCTCCAACAGGACGCTCCCCGCCTGCATCAGCCCTTGTCTGACGGCACGGTACGTCGCCTGACGGAAGTCTCCGCCTTCCGTATGCTTAGGGTGCGCCTGACCTGCAAGCAGGGTAATCTTCATATCTGTGACCGCCGCTCCGGTCAGCACGCCGCGGTGTTCCTTCTCCGCAAGATGCGTCAGCACCAGGCGTTGCCAGTTCCGGTCCAGTACATCCTCGCTGCAATCCGTATCCAGCACGATTCCGCTGCCTGCCTCCCCCGGCTCTAACAACAGATGTACCTCCGCATAGTGACGAAGCGGTTCATAATGCCCCACGCCTTCCGCCGTATTCGATATGGTCTCCTTATATACGATATTTCCCGCGTCAAAGGTTACCTCTATGTGGAAACGTTCCCGGATAAGGCTCTGCAGGACTTCGATCTGCACCGCGCCCATAAGCTGTGCATAGATCTCGCCCAATTCTTCGTTCCATACGATCCGAAGCATCGGATCTTCCTCCTCCAACTGCCTGAGATTCCGAAGCATGACCGGCGCATCACATCCTTCCGGCAGATGAATACGGTAATTCAGCACAGGCTCTAAGACCGGAGTCCCCGATTCCTTCTCCGCACCCAATCCCTCTCCCGGATATGTACGGCTAAGTCCTGTCACGGCACAGATACATCCCGCTTCCGCCTCCGGGACCGTCTCATATCTATCCCCGGAATAGATTCGTATCTGGTTGACCTTCTCCTCCCACGGTTCGGCTGCTTCCGGGCCAGAGCTTAAGATATCCTTCACCTTAAGACATCCGCCGGTTACTCTTAGATGGGTCAGACGGTTTCCCTGCGCATCCCTGGTTATCTTATATACCTTCGCCCCAAAGTCTCCCTGTCCGCCTCTCCATTCCCTCGCATAATGCCCAAAGCCTTCCAGGAATTCCTTCACCCCGCTAAGCTTCAATGCCGATCCGAAATAGCATGGATACGCCTTCCTCTCTCTGATCAGACGGATGATCGTCTCTTCCTTCAAGCCGCCGCTCTCCAGATATTCGTCCAGCGCGGCATCCTCACACATAGCCAATTCTCCGAAGAACTCGTCGTCCTCCCCGCCAAAATCAATGCATGCCCCGCTAAGCTCACTCTTCAGCTCCTCAAGAAGCGTCTCCTTGTCCGTTCCCTCCTGGTCCATCTTATTAATGAACAGAAAAACAGGAATCCGATACCGTCCAAGCAGATTCCAAAGCGTCCGGGTATGCCCCTGCACCCCGTCCATACCGCTGATCACAAGGACCCCATAGTCAAGTACCTGGAGCGTCCGTTCCATCTCCGCAGAGAAATCCACATGCCCGGGAGTGTCAAGCAGCGTCACCTGCGTATCGCCAAGCTCACATACCGCCTGCTTTGAGAAGATGGTAATACCTCGGCTGCGTTCCAGTTCATTCGTGTCCAGATATGCGTCCTTATGGTCTACCCGCCCAAGCCTGCGGATCCTTCCGCTAAGGTAGAGGATTGCCTCGGACAGTGTCGTCTTCCCCGCATCGACATGTGCCAGCATACCTGCACAGATATATCTTCTATGATCCCCCATCGGAAATGCCCCTTTCTGCAACTATAATTCAATCATTATAGCATAGTTAGATATTTTTTTCACTATGCCCATGTATTTTTGCTTTTGAGTATGGTATAATAGGCGTAACAGTTCAGACAGGTCTGCGCATTCACTGCGTTGACCGTGTCATAGAGCAAAGTCTGAAAGCATACGGCCCATCGCGAAGCGATTTTTATTGGCCGGATGCCTGTAACAGTGAAGGTATCTGAACTGTTACTAATAGGCTGAAATCAAAAAGAACAGGAGTGATTACTAATGGATATTTCAAATGATATTAGATACGCCGGCGTGAACGACCACGAAGTAGATCTGTTTGAAGGCCAATATGTGGTCAAGAACGGCATGTCCTACAATTCTTACGTGATCCTGGATGAGAAGATCGCCGTAATGGACACGGTCGACGCCCGTTTTACCCACGAATGGCTGGATAACATTGAAGCCGCGACAGGTTCCCGCAAGCCTGATTATCTGATCGTACAGCACATGGAGCCTGACCATTCTGCCAATATTGCCAACTTCATGAATGTATATAAGGACACCAAGATCGTATCCTCCGCCAAGGCATTTGTAATGATGAAGCAGTTCTTCGGCACAGATTTCGAAGACCGTCAGATCGTTGTTGCCGAAGGCGACACCCTCTCCCTTGGCAGGCACGAGCTGGCCTTTGTCACCGCTCCTATGGTACACTGGCCGGAGGTTATCGTCACTTACGACAGCTACGAGAAGGTACTGTTCTCCGCTGACGGATTCGGCAAATTCGGCGCACTGGATGTACGCGAGGACTGGGCGGACGAAGCCCGCCGTTATTATATCGGGATCGTAGGCAAATACGGCGCACAGGTTCAGAGACTTCTTAAGAAAGCCTCTACCCTGGATATTCAGACCATCTGTCCGCTGCACGGTCCGGTATTGAAGGAGAACTTAGGCTATTACCTTGGGCTCTATAATACCTGGTCTTCTTATAATGTAGAGACGGCCGGAATCGTCATCGCCTACACCTCCATATACGGCAATACCAGGAAAGCTGTCGAAGCCCTGGCAGACAAGCTCCGGGTGAAAGGCTGCCCGCAGGTTGTAGTATATGATCTGGCGCGCTGCGATATGTCAAGTGCAGTGGCCGACGCATTCCGCTACGGCAAACTGATCCTTGCCACCACGACCTACAACGCCGATATCTTCCCATTCATGCGGGAATTCATCGAGCACCTGACCGAGCGCAATTATCAGAACCGCTTCGTAGGCCTGATCGAGAACGGATCCTGGGCGCCGCTTGCCGCCAAGACCATGAAGCAGATGTTGGAAGGCTGCAAGAAGCTGACTTTCGCCGATACCACCGTCCATATCCACTCCGCGCTCAACGAAGAGAGCAGCGCTCAGTTAGATGCCCTGGCCGATGAATTCTGTAAGAATTATCTGGCACAGCATGACGAGACCGCCGACAAGAACGACCTTACCGCACTGTTCAAGATCGGATACGGGCTCTATGTTGTCACTTCCAACGACGGGAAGAAGGATAACGGCCTGATCGTCAACACCGTGACACAGGTTACGAACACTCCGAACCGGATTGCGGTTACCATCAACAAGGATAACTATTCGCACCATATCATCAAGCAGACCGGGATCATGAATATCAACTGCCTGTCTACGGATGCGCCGTTCAAAGTATTTGAGAATTTCGGTTTCCAGAGCGGAAGGACTGTGGACAAGTTCGCCGGCTGCTCACCGCTTCGCTCCGACAATGGATTGATATTCCTTCCAAGATATATCAACTCCTTCATGTCTCTGAAAGTGGAACAGTACGTTGACCTGGATACACACGGTATGTTCATCTGTACCGTCACAGAAGCACGTGTGATCTCCAACGTAGAGACTATGACCTACAATTATTACCAGAGCAACGTGAAGCCGAAGCCGGACACCGAAGGCAAGAAGGGTTATGTATGCGTGGTATGCGGTTACGTCTATGAAGGCGACGAGCTTCCTGATGATTTCGTATGCCCGCTTTGCAAGCATGGAGCTTCCGATTTCGAGAAGATCGGTTAATAATGCAGACAATACACTAAGACAGGTGACAGACAGCGGCCCAATTACAGATCTGGGCGTTGTCTGCCGCCTGTCTCTTTTATTTTATTGTTCCGGCCTGGTCACCGCAGATCCCCGTTCGCCGGGTTATCCAGCAGCTTCCCAAATCCGTCAAACCGCGAGCCATGGCAGGGGCAGTCCCAGGAATGCTCCGCCCGGTTCCACTGCAAGGCGCAGCCAAGATGCGGACAGCGCTTCTCGGATATGGTGAGCAGATTCGCGATCGCAGAATATCCATTGACAAATAACTGAGGCTTTATCATATTTCTCGAAGGAGAGAAAACCGGGGCATACGGATTCTCCTTCCCAAGGATCAGATCTGTCAGGATAGAAGCCGACACCATAGAGGAAGTCATACCCCATTTGTTGAATCCTGTCGCCGCGTAACAGTCGGGCATACTTCTGGAATATTGTCCGATATAAGGTATCCCGTCTAACGTCATACAATCCTGCGCCGACCAATAATATTTCTCATCCAGATTCGGATAATATAACCTGGCATAATTCCTCAGTTCTTCCCAGTTTCCCCCGATCTTACCGGTTCTGTGGGCGCCCCCGCCAAGCAGAAGATACTCCTTATAATTCCGGAAAGACAGCCCCGTCTTCGCCTCATCCACATACATTCCTTTAAGCCTGGGCGCATCCTTCAGCGCGATCACATACGAACGGTGTTGGTACATCTTAAGGTAATACATTCCATGCTTATTATCTATGGGAAAATGTGTCGCGAAGATCAGCCGGTCAAAGGTGATGCTGCCTTCCTCCGTAAGCGCCGTATTCTCTGTAAATTCTCTGATGAATGTATCTTCGAATATACGCAATCCCTGCGCGATCCCGCTTATGAATTTCAGCGGATGGAACTGCGCCTGTTCCACGAACCCGACCGCACCCGCCGTATGGATGGGAAGCTCGCACAGATCTGTCAAAAGCGGCTGAAATCCAAGCCGCGCCAATGCTTCCGCTTCTTTCTCTAATATCTTCCGATCCTTCCTGGAATAGACAAAAGACGGCATGACTTCATAGTCGCAGTCCACTCTGCGGCACAGTCTGGCGAACTTGCGAACGGCATCCTGGTTGGCGTCAAGGTACATCCTTGCCCGCTCCGCCCCTGCCTTTTCCAGCAATCTGTGATAGATCAGCCCATGCTGCGAGGTGATCTTCGCCGTGGTATTCCCTGTAATCCCCGAACCGATCCTCCTGCCCTCTGCCAGCAGGTAATCCACCCCCGCCTTCTCCAGGAAATACGCGCACAGAATCCCCGCCATCCCTCCGCCAACGATCAGCACGTCCGTCTTCCTGCTTCCGGTAAGCTTCTTGAACCGCGGCATCTCTGTATTTTCAGTCCAAATAGATCTCATCTCTACCACTTTTATCCCCTCCGTCCGGAATATATATCCTAGTTTTGAACAATCCGCCCAAAAGTATACCAACTACACTAAAATTTCCCGATTTTTTCTGCCAATATGCCAAATGAAATTCCGACCAATCGTGCTATACTTTTGGTAAATGGAAATTTTTAGGAGGACAGTAAGATCTATGGGAATTATTTTTAATGAATCATCAGAAACCATCACCTTACACACGAGACATACATCTTATCAGATGAAGATCGGCAATCTGGATTATCTGCTTCATCTCTACTATGGACCGTCAATCCGCGATACGGATATGTCCTACCAGATCATGCAATATGACCGGGGATTCTCCGGCAACCCTTATGAATCCAGGAACGCACGCACCTTCTCGCTGGATGCGCAGCCTCAGGAATTCAGCACACAGCAGCAGGGGGATTTCCGTACCGCCAGTATTGAAGTGGTCAACTCCGACGGAAGCTACTCCTTCCACGGCAAGACGGTTAATTTCAAGATCAAGGACGGCAAATACCAGTTAGATACTCTTCCCTGTGTATTTGCCGCTGCCGAAGACACAGTCGATACACTGGAGGTTACTTTGACCGATGAAGTCAGCAATGTCCAGGTAATACTTCTCTACAGCGTATTCGAGGAGGCCGACATCATCACAAGAGCCGTGAAAGTCGTCAACTCCGGCGCCGCGCCCATTCATCTTAAGAAGATCATGTCTGTCTGCCTTGACTTCTTGAACGGCGCGGGCTTCGATCTGGTAAGCCTCCCGGGACGCTACGGGCAGGAACGGCAGGTGGAGCGCCAGCATATGACACACCACATCCATACGATCGGAAGCGTGCGCGGCTCTTCCAGCCATCAGCAGAATCCGTTTGTCATCTTATGTGACAGGGATGCCACGGAAGATTATGGCAAATGCTATGGATTCTCCCTGATGTACAGCGGTAATTTCCTGACAGAGATCGAACTTGACCAGTATGACCAGCTTCGTCTGGTGATGGGTATCCATCCGAAGCAGTTCGTATACGAATTGAAGCCGCAGGAGACCTTCGAAGCTCCGGAGGTTGTGATGGCATTCACCGAACATGGATTTACCGGCCTTTCTCACCTGTACCATGATTTCTATCGGACAAACCTGTGTCACAGTAAGTTTGTACAGAGAGTCCAGCGTCCGGTCCTTATCAATAGCTGGGAAGCCGCATTCATGGATTTCGACGATGTGAAACTGGTCGAGATCGCCAAAGCCGCCAAGAATATGGGCGTTGACCTGCTTGTCATGGACGACGGGTGGTTCGGCAAACGTGATGACGACAACAGCGGACTCGGCGACTGGTATGTGAATACGGACAAGATCAAATGCGGGCTCCATAAGCTCGTAGAACAGATCAACGACCTGGATATGAAATTCGGCATCTGGTTCGAACCAGAGATGGTCTCCGAAGACAGCGATCTGTACCGGGCACATCCGGACTGGGCCATGCAGATCCCTGGCCGCCATGCCGTCCGAAGCCGGAACCAGATGGCTCTGGATATGAGCAGACAGGATGTACAGGATTATCTGATCAAGAACATCAACGCGATTCTTGACGATGCCAACATCTTCTACGTCAAATGGGACATTAACCGCTCTCTTGCCGATATATGGTCCAACAAACTGCCCGCCGAGAGACAGGGCGAGGTCTACCACCGCTATATCCTTGGTCTGTACCGCGTGATGGATCAGATCATCAAGACACACCCGGATATATTATTCGAGGGATGCTCCGGCGGCGGCGGACGCTATGATGCTGCAATGCTGCATTATTACCCGCAATACTGGGTCAGCGACAACAATCACCCGATCGACCGCTTAAAGCTCCATTACGGAACCTCTTTCGTCTATCCGGTATGTACCATGGGTGCGCACATCTCAGACAGCGGCAGATTCGTACCCATCAAGACGAAGGCTGTGGTCGCCATGTGCGGAACCTTCGGATATGAGTTGGACGCAACCCATCTTACTGCCGAAGAACAGGAGATCTGCCGCGAGCAAAGCGACCTGTTCCGCCAATATTATCCGCTCATTATCAAAGGGGATTATTACCGGCTTACCAATCCCTTTGAACCCGGCAATATGACCGCATGGCAGCATGTATCCAAGGATCGGTCCGAATCCCTCCTGAGCGTGGTTGTCACCAACCTGACCTGCAACGGTCCCCAGGAATATATCCGCGCCAAAGGGCTTGACCCCAAAGCCATGTACAGCATCAACGGCGGTACAGAAGTATATTCCGGTTCCGCTCTTATGAACGCCGGACTTCCGATCAACCGTGAGGTAGAAGAATACAGTTCCTTCCAGTTCTATCTGAAACGGCAATAATATAACAAGGGCCGTCAGGAGATTCGCGAATGCGTCGGCATCTCCTGATGGCCCTTTATCTGATCGTATATAGAATCCTTCTAAATTCTTCTAATAGAATCTCGCGAACGATGCCGAGAGCGTCAGTATATTCAGCCCCCACATCACGATTGCGGCAATGATTCCTATAATGCAGAGAATCTTCCCTGCCTTCGCCAACCCTGCCTTACTGGATCCAGCGCCCATCCTCGCCCTGGAGAATCCAAGACACGCAAGCAAAATGCTCACAAGCGGAATCAGAAATGCGAATATCAGGCTGAATATTCCAAATACCAGCCCCATCGTTGCCGCGCTGGAATTATCCACCGTCTGTACCGGCACCACATTCGGCATCGGATTCACCTGCTCCGGCGCTCCCGTCTGATTCATCGGAATCGGCTGGTTAAGGGCTGCAAACAGTTGCTCCAGGCTTGCCTTATAAGGCTTCTTCTGCAGCGTCCCTACGAACCCGTCAAGATTCCACTCGCCCCCAAAGGTTCCCTTCATCCAGGCTTCCAGATGGAAGATCCCCCCTGAATAGTTCCACTTCAGGTACTTGTACCCTTCCATCATAGCGTCTCCGGTACGGTACGCCGGCTCCCCCTTCCAGTTGGACATCACAAAGCTGTTCTTCTGCAGAAAATCATTCATCATGAACTGCACGAAATCGTCCGGTTTGTTCAATACTAAATCTCTTACATATCTGGCCATCTCTTCCCACTCCTTACTTCTTGTAATTTTATATTTTCCTTTGTTTAAAACACCAACTCCTGCTGTTCCATCACTTCGATCTGAGACACGATCATCGTCTCCGGCTCATTCCCCCGCAGATGATCCGCTTTCAGGTATTGCATGCCGTTCCTCAGGCTTGCCGCGATCAGATTCAGCACATAGATATTGTCGAAACGGTTGTAGATGGACTCCCCGCCAAGACCGGTAAGGCAGATCAACTGCGTATTCGACTTCTTCGCCACATCCATCAGCGGCTTCAGCAGATGCGATGCATTCGTCTGCGCAAAAGGATTATCCATCACCAGGACCTTGCCCTCGTTCCTGTCCGCAAATATGTCTGTATCGTCCTTCCTCATATAGTACAGAAGGCTTGAGAGAATAACGAATGCCGATAAGAATCCTTCTCCGCCGGAATTCCTGGCCACCTCCGCCCAGGTAATCGGGTATTCTCTCTGGGCTTCGATCTTATACAGGCGTATCTGCACATTGCTGATCCCGACCACCGTATCATACAGATTCCTCGTTGTGATCTGCGTACCGAAATATTCCTGTGCATTCTCATTCTGTTCGAACAGTCTTAACCCTTTCTGCGTGATCTCATCGATCATATCCTGCAGACGGATCAGGTACAGATTCTCATTCTCCTCCCATTCCGGGATCTGAAGCTTCAGCATCTTGACCGGACGATCCCGGATCGTTATGGTAGAATTATGGTCGATCCTGCCCAAATTCTGGTGCACCTCACGAATATAATCCTCCATCAGCTCCACGATCTTCTTCTTCTCCTTCTCCACCAGGGAGATATCTACCATAAGCTTCTCCATCAGGCTGTCATAAGACTGGAGAGTCGTTGATAGCTGCCGAAGCACGGCAGACGCATCCCCCGTCAGCTCCAGCATGGCCTCAAGCGGCTTCCTGTAGAAATCCTCCTGAAACTGCTCCATCCGCACGACCTGGTTCAGCAGCCTCGTAAGCCGTTCTCTCGCATCCCGTCCGTCCCGTTCCTTCTGCTTATGGTCCCTGACCAGGATTCCCTTATAATTCCTGAGATTCTGTCCGTCCATCTCCTGGAAATCCTGTTCCCACACGATCTCCTCTCCCAGCGGGAGATCACTGAATTCAGCCAGCGCCGTCAGATTCTCATCATAGATCCTAAGCCGCTCCTTCCGGTTCTCCGCCTGCTTCTTAGCTTCCTTCTCCTGATAACGGAACTGATTCTTCCTCCCATCGAAATCCTGATCCTGGATCTTCGCCTTAGGAAGCGGTTCCTCTTCCCCGCACTCGCTCTGCATCCTCTTCATGCGCTCGCTCTTCTGCTGACCGATCACTGCAATCTGCTTGTCTTCCTCGTTCCAGAGCCTTTGTTTTACCGCAATCTTCTGCACGCGGTCCTCAAGCATGATCTCCTGATGTGTCTCCTCCTCCCGGCTATAGGATATGCCTTCCCATTCGTCCGCGGTAAGACCGTATTTTCTCTGCAGATGCAAAAGCTCGTCCGCCGCTTCCTGGCAGCGGCTTCCTGCCCTCTGTTCCTGCTCCTCCAACTCCTGGATCTCCTGGGACATACTGGATGTGATCGCGGCATATCTGGCCTCCAATTCACGGATATCTTCCTGACTGTCCCTCCCGGGATCATCCGGCATACCCGAATGATCGGCATACTTCTGGTACTTTTGCGCCTCCCTCTTAAGCTCCTCACCCGTATGCAGCAGATGATTTCTCTCGATCTCTTCGGACTTCTGGCGTTCTCTGAGCTTCTCCTGCCGTTCTTTCATAAGCTTCTGTTTCCGGGTAAGCTTCTCGGCCTCCTTCTTGCAGCGCTCAAGATCGTTCAAGTTCTGCTCATACAGCTCATAGTCCCTGCACAGGCGGATGAAGTCTTCAAGCTCTCTCTGCTTATGTTCCGTCTCCTTCCCGTTCTCACGGATATCCTGTTCCAACCGCAAGGTCTCTTCCTTAAGTGCGCTAAGCTCGTCCGTACATTCCCGGATCTCTCCGCATAGCTTCTCAAGCTTCTCCGTAAGCTCCTTGATGCTCTTGTCGTTGGCATCCCACTTCTCTTTGCTGACCTCCTGGTTCCGAACCATCTCCTGCCGCTCAAAATACTCCTTATACTCCGCCTGACGAATGGCAATCGCTTCCTTCTTCCTCTGGATCTGCCTCTCCTTCTCTTCGACCAGAAGATGAAGCTTCTCTTCATTCAGCAGATTCTCATTGAACAGCACATAGAAGCTGACCCCGTCAAGCCGTATGATCCCGCTTTCCCGCTCGCTTTCACTTCTCTCCAATAATTCCCTTGGCACGATCGGAACGGGAAACGAGGTATAGATCCCTTCTGTGTGCCCAGACAGCTTCTTAAGCTCTGCCTCTGACAGGATCAGCGCATAGGGCAGGAATGGATGACGGCGTACCAGCTCTAGATTCTGCTGCTCCGAGTACCCGTTCTTCCCTAACCACTCCATTCCATAGACTACATGGATCCCCAGATCAACAAGCTCCTGCTCCAGGTCCTCCGGCAGCTCCAACACCTTCCCCTGCGTCAGCCTGTGGTATTCCTTCTGCAGAATATCCTCTTCCTTCTCAAGATTCCGCCGGATTCCCGCAATCTCTAACAATTTTCTCCCGGATGCATGCAGGATCTTCTCTGTATCGAACAATACCGCTTCCTCCAGGTTCAGGTAACTCAGTACCGTTCTTCGGTCATTCAGCTCCTGCTCATACTCCTTCCGAATATCCTCCCTCTGCGCCAGCATAAGCTTCCCCCGAAGCTGCCCGGCCTGCATGTCCTGAAGCGCATGCTCCCGGCTCCTGCTTCTCTCCTGCGCCTGTTCCTGCTGTCTCTTAAGCCCCTGCCGTGCCCGCGAGAGCTTCTCAAGCTCCTTCTCATATGTCTCCCTGCGGATCTCCAGCATTCCCGGCTCATATACTCCTAGAATATTACGGACCAGGGCTTCCTCATAACAACGGTTGAAGTTGTCCTCTGTCCTGTCATAGGCCGCTGCCGCGTTCTTTAATCCGCCTTCTCTGGCAGCATTCTGTATCAGCTCCTCTCCCAGAGCTGTAAGCTTCCCTTCCGTCTCGCCAAGCTCCTTGGCGGTCACCCTGGCCTCTTCCTCATTCTCCTGCCTCTTCTTCTCATTCTCCCTGGCAAGTCCCCCGTAATACCGCCTCAGCGCAGACCCTAACGCATTCCTCTCCGGCTCCAGGTCCTCTTCCTTCCGACGTGACACAAGAAGCTTCTGACGGATCAGCTCTAATTCCTCCCGCTCCTGCTCTGCCGCCTTCTGCTGTCTGGCGCATCTGAGCAGATGAAGCATCCTCTCGATCTTCCCGGCCTCCCCTTCCAGATCCTCCTTCTCGATCTCAATCATATCCCGGTTACTGATGTGATAATGCTGCTCCTCATTGAGTCTGTGGATCTCGCTGGACAGCTTCTCATATTCAATTCTGGCTATCTGCTCCCGGAGCTCCTCGATCCTTGCAAGGATATCATTGTATTCTTTCTCTGTCACACCATGCAGCCGGTTCAGTTCTGCAATAAAATGCGCCACCAGATTCTCCTGTCTCTTCACCTCTTCCGTCTTCGCAAGATAGTCTTCCGCTCTCTCCCGGATTCCTTCTGCTTCGCTCTCAAACGCACGTATGATGTCGCGCCGCTTGATCTTGGTCTGGTTATCCTTGTACTGCCCCACATATTTCTCCAGAATGGTCTGGAATTCCTTCATGCGGTTCCGCTCCTTATTCAGCTTGCTCTCTACCGCGTCAAGAAACCATTTTTCCACCAGGCCTTTCTCGTCCCGGCAGTCCGCGAACAGCTCCGAAAGTCCCGATTCCTTGAGGTTCACCTTCTTAATGATCGTCTCCCATTCCTTATAATAGATCTGGTACTCCGTAAGCTTGTCAAAATACTGCCTGGACTGCGCGGCATTCGTCATATCGTAATAGAAGAAATTCATCGAGCGATCCTTCTTATACGTCTCAAATATCTGCCTGCACGCCGCATAATTCTTAAGGATCATCTCCTTCTTCCCCTTCTCCACCACCGGAAGATGGTAGATATCCTGGATACACGGTTCCTTATATTCACTGATGATATTGACCATCTCCAGATTCTCGCCGCTGCCCTCACCGCTCTCCTGGCTTCTTCGCACCATCATCCCCGTAAGGACATAACCCGCGCCGCCGTCCAACACCCACTCCACCAGGATAAATGACGGCTTATTCGATGTAAAGTAACTCTCGAAAGGCCGGTCCTTCGCATCTCGGTATCTCTTATGCACGAACGGAGCGAGCATCATCTGAATCAGCACCGACTTGCCGCCGCCGTTCCTTAGAGAGAGCAGCGTACTCTCCCCATTCAGATGAAAACATTCATCACTGACACGGATCGCATTATTGTTGTAATTCACATTGATCAGCCTGACGGCCTGTATCTTACTCATCCTCCATCACCCCCAGCACCCGCAGCACTCTGTGATAATTATTCTGATTCAGCAGATTCCAGTCCATGAAATTATCCAGCTTCTTCGTAGTCTTGATCATCTCGTCTTGCTCTACATACTCGATCAATCCCTGCTTCTGCAGAAATAACAGTATATGATGCAGAAAACCTTCCTTCGTAGTCTTCGCTCTGGATCCCTTATCATCCGAGCGCAGCGCCTCATACGCCTCCAGCATATTGGAGAATGCGATTCCGCCCCGCTCTTCTTCCTCCTCGTCCATACTCTGGGCGCCCTCCCTGAGCCGTGCAGAGATACAGTTCTGAAGCTCTCCCACCCGGATATATTCTCTCGCCTTACTGCTGCTCCCCTGGCCGTCAAAGAATTCCACCAGAAGAGTCAGCACCGCAAACTGGGACAGATAGTAATCCTTATCCGTGCCTGACGATTTGCACAGCGCCGCCTTAAGCTGGGCTTTGGAGAACCCCAGGAAATGATTCTCCTCCCTGGGGATCAGGTAGATCACATTCCCATACCGCTCGATCCGGCTCTGGGCAATCTCTCCCTGGGATTTGACCAGGTTCTGAACCTCTTCCTGCTCCGTGTATGCCTTATATAGCTGTATCTCATCTTCTTCCCGAAGCTCGTGATGCTCCAGAAGATAATAGAAGATCTCCTGACTGATCCTGACCTCCTCTAATTCATATGCCATATCTGCTCTCCTTTGATATCCTCACATAACCCGAATCCGCACATTCGAACACCGGATCGTCTTTCGCTCCTGCTCCTCATTCAATATCCCTTCAAATGTCACCGTACTCCCGTCCTCGATCCGATACGTCTCTATCCTACGGACATGACGGAACCTGGGATATTCCTCCACCAGGCGCAGCAGCATCTCATTTAACTGGAACTCTCCCGGCCGGTCCTGGATGAATTCACTGCGCTCCTTTAAAAGCGCGGCAATATCGATCTCCTGGTTCCTGATCAGCTCCACCATGATCTCCTTGAATATCTCAACACTAGGGATCAGCTCCCGGCGTTCCTCTTCCTTCTCCTGTGTAAGCGACGCGATCTCCATAAGAGAGATCTCTCCCGTTCTTGCCGCATATCCAAGGATCCTGCCAAGACTCACTTCATAACGCTTAAGCTTCTCCTTGCGGAGCCGCTCCTGCTCCCGTATCCACTCCTCCTCATCAAAATCCAGCTCTTCCGCTGCATCCTCTTCTTCCCGCCTGCGCACCGGACGCTGCAGTTGAAATGCCTTATTCAGGTTATACACCTTATCTATCTCCTGATTGAACAGCGGCCGAAGAAAATAATCCAGGTTCTCCAGGCCCTTAGGATCCTCCAGGATCTTATCATACAGCTCTGTCCGCATAGGAAACCGCCGGATCAGAGACATCTGCGACAGCGTCTCCAACTCCTTCGTATACAAAGCCTTAAGATCGAAATGACTGTTCAATATCTTCTGATGCTCATCAATCGTCCGGTTCAGATATGTCTCGATCACCCGGAGATTGCCAAGCTTCTCCTCATCCTTCCCGCTAAGCCGCTTCACATTGATATTCTCCTCCTCCAATGCACGCGCACGGCTCTTCACCATCTCCCTGTAGTTCTGGAACTTCTGCTTCGTATCACTGATCGTATCCAGATTCCCTACCAGGATCTCCTCGTAATCCTTCACTGAGTAATTCAATGCATTCCTCCGGATCTTCCCCATCGCCTCCTGGATCTTCTGAAGCTGGATCCTTAACAAGTTAAACACATTCTTGATCTCGTCCACAGCCTTGTCATAGCTCTGCTTCTCAAGATGCATCTGAAATATCATCTCATGGATGGTCAGTTTCATATTGTTCTCAATCTCAAGGGTTGCAAGAAGAAGATTATATCCGTCGTCTGTCAAATAATAAGAAGTGCGTCTGAATTCCTGATCTATGTAGATAATCCTGTTCGCCACATAACTGATATGCAAGGTCTGATACGCATTCTGCTCGAAATCAAACCCGTCAAAATACATCGCCTTGCCCTCGTTGGACAACACAACATTGACCACAAAGTCTCCAAGCTGCCTGCAGTCATCATATGCCATATCCTTCCCGAAATGCTGTGTATTGACAGTGTCGATATAGGCCCCGATATCATCCATCGTACAATGCTCTTCCTTCAAAGACTGCTCCATAACGTAGAGCATCACAGCAAAGATCAGATTCAACTGCTCCCCAAGCGTCAGGAACCCATACTGCTTCCAAGTCGTCTTCTGGGCGCTGTTCTGGATCAGCAGCGCATACAGGCCCACATTCTTCATCCTTCTTGGAAAATGTTTCAAAAATTCATACTGCATCTTGTTCCTCTCTACCTAAAATCCATAATATTCAATATCTCCTGCGGGATATATTTCCCGGACTCCAACAGCTTCCTCATCTTGTCTTCGTACGCCGTATCAAAATATGAGAAAAACTCCCCCCGGATATTCCGGTTCTGCTGCTCCTTCGTATCCGGCAGATTCTCCGTCCCGCAAGTCTTCTCTGCCTTCTCAATCATCGTCTCATATGCCGCTGCAAGCGGGATCACCTTCCGCTCCCCGGCGTTCATCTTCGCAAGACTCTCATAGATACCGATGCCCTCATAGTCCAGATCTCCGAAGTAATAGATCCCATTCCTGCCATCCCTCATGTACGGCTCCACACACAGATCAAAATCCAGGAAGGAACGCAAGATCCCCTTCCCCGCACCATAGATCAGCGTTCCGAACTCCATCCCCAGGATTCTGCCGCCTCCCTCCATCAAATGCCGCCGCATACTATAGAAGGTATCCTTATTCTCCAGGATAAGAAGATTCTGCGGCACGTCTCGCGTATGCGAATAATATGCCAGCGGTTCCGTAGTCTGATAGATATGAAGAAACTCCTCCGTCAGTCCGCAATTCTTCAAGATCCTCTTCCCCTGTTCGCGCCCCAGGAACTTCTCTCTGCTCCATATCTCGAAGCTGCGCTCATTCACAGATTCCGCGTATCCCAAGTATTCCCTGCTCTGTTTGAGATATTCACTCAATCTCAAAACCCATACTCTGTCCTTCTCATAATTCCTCAGATGGGACAGATAATAATCCACGGAGATCAGGGGGTGCAGCCTGTATTTTAACTCTTCTTCCAGTGCAAGGTAGTCCTTCTCCTGCTCGATCAGCCAATACTCCCGGTATAGCGCAGGATGCTTCCCATTCGTCCCGGATGCTTTCAGGGGCTTGATCCTTCCCTCTGATATAAGTGTCAGTATATATTCATATTGCTGGTCGTATGGAATATCTTGATGTGATTGGATCAGAGATTCCAGAGTGATTCGCTTCATCTCTTCGCCTCATACTCTAACACTTTTCTACCCATGATATATTATACCCCTTTCTTACCGCCATAGTAATATCCCCATTGGCATCCTTCTTTCCTACTATTTTATCATGCTTCTCTAATATACTCAATCTACTTTATAATCTTCTGTACTTTTCTGAATAGTTGCAGATCTTGCAAGATATGAACAATATAGCTGTATTCTCTTCCGCATAACAGCTTTCTGGACACTGATATATTGCATATCACATATATACCTCTCTCTATTACCCACAATCATCTCATCAATCGGTATCTGAAACAACTGGCTTAATGCATAAAAATTATCAATACTCGGAATATTGATTCCCTCCAGCCATCTATACACCGACTGGACACACGCCAAGCCCAAATATTTCTGAATATCCCGGGGCGTCTTCCCGCTGGACTTCATAAGCTTCTCTATTCTCTCTCCGGTCTTTGCTTTATTGATCGTTGGATACATAATCTCTCCATTCAGGAAACTCTATCAATTCCTATCATCTTTAGAGTATCTTCCACTTCTTGCACTGTGCAGCCCACCTTTTCTGCTATCTGCTCAAATGTAATTTCCGGATTCTCTTTCGCTTCCCGGAAAATCCTGATAGTCAAGAGTCTTCCAGCTTCTCTTCCTTCCGCTATTGCTTCTTCTACCAATATCTTCCGATACTTCTTCTCACTAAAATCCGTCAATAACATATTCTTTACCTCCGCTCTGTTCTTCACCAGTATATCAGTTAATTTATCATTCGTTACACAATCGTCTATCGCTCGATCTACAGCAGCTTCCAGTGTACAGCCTGCTGCCAGATACGCGCGGACTCTCGATACAAAAAACGCATATGCCTCCAGGCGCTCGCATTTTGCCATCAGTTCTATATTGTGTCCTTTATTGATGTTCAGTATCACCGCTTTGCACTCCAGCGCCGGATCTGCCGCCTTTATTGCTTCCTGTATGGGTCCATCCATATCGCCCTTTCCTGCAGATACATCCGCCGTCCTCATGTACGCATCCGACAGGCTCAGCACCGATACATCAGGCATACTGTCTGAACCATTGTAGAAAACCAGATACCGCGGCACGGGAAGCTGCACCAGCTTCGACCCATAGATATTACACTTCTTCTCCTCAACATATGCTTTCAGCATATTGGTAAAATACAGCAGCCCCCTTAACGGCATATTGGGATTCACCGTACTCTGATGTTCATAGAGATTCAAGGTATCACTGATCAAAAACGACAGATCGTTCTTATATCCCAGATACACCGCATCATCTAATGTCCGAATCTCCAGATCATCCGGATTCGTATAATCGGTTCCATTAACAGCATTATACAAGGACAGCAAATCCTTCTTCTTATGGAAAATCATACGGAATACCCTGTCCTTGTACTTCTGATTCACACGATACCTTCTGGCCATCCCTACGATCTTCAACACTATTCTGTTTTTCATACTATTACTCCTTCATCTTAGCACAATTCACAGTTAAAAAATAGTCCTTCCCTCAGGCAAATACATCCATAGGCATCACCGCTTTCCTCTCAATTAATGAATAAAATTGATTGTCTGAATTCTTTGCAGATCTTGCAAGAAATGAAACATTGAAATCTACTGACAGAACATCAGTTTTGATTTGTAATTAATCTACCACAAGAATCCCTCTTTGTCAAGCTGCAATTTCCTGTATTTCCAATTTTTAATTGCCGCTGATCTATTACTCGCCCCCATTGACTTGTCTATTGAAATTGACTATAATATGACCGGAAATCCTTGAAGGAACTTATTACATACATTAACGGAAGAAGGTTCGCGTTTTGATAGAAGATAAGAAGTTATATCTATTTGAACAGGCTCCTGTGCCAAGAGCTGTCATGTCGATGTCGGTGCCTACAGTCATCAGCTCTCTGGTTATGGTAATCTATAATCTCGCGGATACATATTTTGTCGGAATGCTGGGCGATCCGATACAGAATGCAGCGGTGACTCTCTCGGCGCCGATACTGCTCGCATTCAACGCCGTCAACAATCTGTTCGGCATCGGTACTTCCAGTCTGATGAGCCGGGCATTAGGCAGGAAAGAATATGACGAGGTCCGCCGGGCTTCGGCATTCGGCTTCTATTGCACGGTGCTCTGCAGTTTCCTGTTCTCTGTGATCTATCTGGCGGCACGGAATCCCTTGCTGGTATTACTCGGGACAGATGCGGATACCCTGTCCGCCACTGCCGAATACATGAAATGGACAGTAGCTCTGGGCGCTATGCCCGCGATCCTCAACGTGGTCATGGCTTACATGGTGCGCTCCGAAGGAAGTACGGCCCATGCAAGCATCGGCACGATGAGCGGATGCATCCTGAATATCATCCTGGACCCCATCTTCATCCTGCCTCAGGGACTTAACATGGGAGCCGCCGGTGCCGGCTTTGCAACATTTCTTTCAAACTGTGCCGCATGCCTGTACTTCTTCGGTCTGCTCTTCGTTAAGAGAAAGAAGACCTACGTATGCATCGATCTGCGGATGTTCCGTTTAAAAAAAGAGATCATTGCAGAAGTCTGCAAAGTAGGCATCCCGGCAGCGATCCAGAATCTACTGAATGTAGTAGGAATGACGGTGCTGAATAATTTCACCTCATCCTTCGGGGCAAATGCAGTCGCCGCCATGGGAATCGCCCAGAAGATCGATATGGTGCCGATGAATGTTGCCTTCGGCTTCTCTCAGGGCATCATGCCGCTGATCAGCTACAACTATGCTTCCGGAGACAGGGCGCGGATGAAAGAGACCGTAATATTTGCCGGAAAAGTAACGGTCCTTGTGCTGGCGTCGGTAGCGCTGTGCTTCTTCGCAGGCTCCGCATTCTGGATGGAATTATTCATCCGCAATGAAAATATCGTCACATATGGGGCAAGCTTCCTCAAGGGACTGTGCATCGCCCTCCCATTTCTGGGGATGGACTTCCTCGCAGTCGGCGTCTTCCAGGCGGTGGGGATGGGTAAGAAAGCATTCTCCTTCGCAATCCTGCGCAAGATCATCATGGAGATACCGGCGATCTATCTTCTAAATAAGATCGTTCCGCTGTACGGTATGGCATACGCACAATTTGTCACAGAAGTAGTTCTGGCAATCGCGGCCGTGGTGGTGCTGGGGAAAATGTTCCGGGAAAAGGCATAACGCCGCTATTCTATTTCCTGTATCCTCAATTGGAACAACTTTCTTATTTTTATCGTTAAAACTCTTGTAATCAAATTTCTTTTTGTGACGATATATTATTATAGTGAATCTATTGAAAAGAACGGAACTATCATACCCTGTGTCCGGTTCCAGGAGAGATCGCAGGTAAATTTCCTGAAAAACCGGGTTCTCAGGCAGACTCGCTGAATATAATAACATATATTCAGTAATTTCTATATATAAGTATAGTGCTGCTGGTCACTGGTCAGCTGATAGCAGTGTCGGCATCTCTCGATTTCAGTGACAAAGTCGTTGAACTTCGACAATTTATGCGGTATACTTATATATAATGAAACTCTAAGAGACAGAATGATACTCTGTTTACATAGATAGAGTAGATATCCAAGAAATATAATTAAGGAAAGGGCTAAAAATAATGCAAAAAAAGAAACTACACTCTTTAGCGGTGTTCTTAACAGCAGTTAGCGCATCGTTTTTTATACCATTAGCTGTAAATGCAGATGACCCCGTCGACCAAAACTCATTAGGTCCTGATTGCGACTGTAGTGAAGATAAGCCTCATGAATTTTCTGGTAACCATCCTATTCGTATAAGAGGTGGTAAGCATAAGATTGTGCTTAAGAACGTATCTATCTCTGCTACTGACTGTAAAGACACTGATGGCACCAGCGTACCTGCTATCGAAATCAGCCAATCAACCGTTTCTCCATATAGTGCTTCAGATGTTACTATAGAATTAGAAGGCGCCAACACCTTAGCAAGCCCCGATGGTCATGCCGGTATTCAAGTTAAAAGCGGCAATACCTTGAAAATTATCGGTGATGGCACCTTAGATGTTACTGGCGGAAAAGGTGGAGCCGGTATTGGTAATGCTGGTGAAAATGATGCCTCAGGTGAGATTATTATCGAAACAAAAGGGGAAATTACCGCTCAAGGCGGTTTGGCTGCAGCTGGTATTGGCGGTGGCCAAGGTGGTGGTTGCGGTAAAATCACCATTAATAGCGGCGAAGTCAAAGCTACTGGTGGTGACGGATATGAATTCGGAGGTGCAACCATAAAAGGCGGTGCAGGTATTGGTACTGGCGGGCAGGGTAAAGGCGGAGGCGAGATAGTCCTTGCAGGCGGCGAAATCTATGTTACAGGAGGAAAGGGGAAAGATCTTCCTCAGCGTGAAGGAATTGATTGCACAAAATTATCCTCTAATGGCGGAAGCGCCAATTTATATTCCAATAGTCCTATCTCCGAGGGAACAAATATAGATTATTTTAATGGTATTGTATGGACTACAAATGCGGACGGCGTCCAATACGCCTTGGGGCAAGTATATGGAAATGCTGTACTAAATAAAGATCTCACCAACAAATCATTAAAAATCCGCGATGGTTGTTCTATCACCATTCCTACTACCATGCAGGTAAAGCTAGAAAACGGATCGATCATGGGGAACAAAACGACTAAAATTATTAATGCAGATCGACTTAAAACTGTACCGCCCTATATCATTGATCCAGATATTCAAAAGAAAGTAACCTTGGCGCCAGAACATATTACAGTAACTAAGCCCAATTTATCATATACTGGTGAGCCTTTGGATGATAAAGTATATACGATTGCATCCCGTTGGAAGGATCCCAACAACCCAAATGCTCAAGAATATGATGTGGATCAGACAGGATGGACAAAAACCTACATTGTAGGCAGCTCGAATCCAACATCTATTCAAGACGCTAAAACATATACTGTACGATATTCAAATCCAAATTATACAACATTTTCCTTTGAAGTTACGGTTGATCATGTAACGCTTACAGAGGACATGATTGCCTCTATTGATCCAGTTCCTTATACTGGTCAACCACGCACACCGTCTCCCGTTGTAACATTGGGAAAATATACACTTATAGAAGGTACGGATTATCGTACAATTGAAAAAAGTGATTATAAGAATAATGTAAATATTAGTACAGAAGACAACACTGCAAGTGTTACCATTACTGCAACAGGAAATGGCAATTTCCTTGAATCTGCAACAAAAGGCTTTATCATAGAACCTGCTTCACTTGCAAATGCAGAAATAACTTTGGAACCTTCATCCACTGTTTATAATGGGAAAAAACAGGGTCCTAAAACTATTACCGTAACCCTTCCGAGTGAAGATCCTGATAACCCAATTGAATTGGTAGAAGGAAAGGATTATGAGATTGTAACTTCTGCTGAACCAAAAAATGCGGGAACTATTGAATACACAATCAAAGGAATTGAAGGCGGTAATTATACCGGAACTTCCAGTACAGCAGCAACATATGAAATAGAAAAGAAGCCTATCAGCGTTGTTTCAAGTAGCTCAGCAACTATTGAGAATAAAGTTTATGACGGTACTAACAAATTTGAATTAAGCGGTGTAAAACTTAGCGGTGTTGAAGGCGATGATAAGGTTGAAATTGTATCGGGTTCTGTTTCTGGCTCAGATGTTGGTTCTTATTCAGAAATTACTTTTGATGCATCAGACCTTGCAGGAGATAGCAGTTCAAACTATACTCTTGAAGAAGGCGGAAAGATTACTTTATCTACTCCTGTAGAGATCACACCAAGAACACCAAAGGATGCTGCACCAAATAATAGACAGCATACGGTTAGCACAACCAATAATCAGCGGTTTGCTTGTGTAATCGAAATTGATAAGGAAGATGGTGTCGATCTCGAAGAGTATCAGTTCCAGATGGATGACGGAGCGCCTGTACCTGGATCCCTTGATCCTAATAATCCAAACAAGGTAATTTGTTCATTTGACGGAATTGAACCTGAAAGCACACATACATTCCATGTATCCACTAAGGGTGCATCAAAGAACATAGTAGCAAAAGAAATAGGCTCTAAACAAGTAACCTTTGAAAAACTCAAAAATCCAAAAGAAGATGTGCCAGGATTTGAATTATCAATTAATGAAGGAAATGCAGACAAGAAGACCTATACCATAACAATGCCAAAGTCAGATGATCCAGATGTTGAATATCGAATTATAGCAGTTGGCAGCGAAGAAGATACTCCTTATGATTCAATTAAGACCGATAAAACTGATTGTAAACCAGGAACAAAGTATATCGGACAGATGCGATACAAAGAAACAGCAGTTTATAAGGCAAGTGAGCCTGTTTCTTCTCCAGAACTGACGACTCCGAAGTCACCGTTAGCTGACTCTGGACCGAAGTACAAGACTAAATGGAAACGTATTATTCCGAATCAATCGGACAGTATAGAACTTCCAGATGCATTGAAAGATGCTGAATATGCAAGTATGCAGGAGGTTACTACTGACTTAACAAGACATCTTTCTGGTTTGGGAGCATATCAGGATCAAGAACATACGGCATTCTACGATGTAACAATACAAGTTATTACTCGTAATGATGCAGGCGAACCAGAGACCAGAGATGCTCAACCAGGTGACTTCGAGGATGGCGGTATTCCTGTAACATTACCGGCTAAGTCCCTTCCACAGGGAGTTGTGGCAACAGAGAATCAGTTCTCAGCCGCACATATGTTTGCATCAAATGATTTTGCAGAATACTCAGCCGGTGAGATCGAGACATGTTTAAGCAGTGAAGGCTCCGAAGTATTCCAGGGATCTGGTAAAGGTGTAACCTTTGTAGTAAATGGTACATCACCTGTCGGAATTGCATGGTCAACCGCTCCAGAAGAACCAACCGATCCAGAGGATCCGAATAATCCGAATAACCCAGAGGATCCGAACAATCCGGACAACAATGATCCGAACAACCCGGACAACAATGATCCGAATAATCCGAATGGAACAGATCCTAATAACCCGGATGGCAACAATGGTGACGCCAACGCTGCTGATCCTAATGCCAACAACGCTGCTGATCCTAACGCTACAAATGCTGATGGAACCGACGCGAACGGTGAAGATGCCAAATCTGCGGCCCAGTCTGCAGTAGACGCACTGAAATCTGCGGCAGCTTCTCTCCTTCCAAAGACAGGAGATACCAGTAAGATTATTATGTGGGTTGTAGCCGCCGTAGCCGCATGTATCGCAGTAATAGCAGTTCTCCGCAGTAAGGCTAAGAAGGGTAAGAAAGCGAAATCTTCTTCATCCTCGAAGACCTCTGCAACAGCGAAAAAGCCTGCTGCAACAACAGCTAAAAAGTCTGCCTCAACAACGGCAAAGAAGACGACAACTAAGAAACCTGCTTCTGGCACAGCCAAGAAGACAACGACAACAAAGAAAGGCCGTTAAATAAGGTATTTACAGAACTATAATAAAGACTTCGGAAGTGAATCTTCCGAAGTCTTTTTAACCATATTAATCTCTTTCTCTTAAGTTTAATTTAAGAATAATCCATATTGCATTTGCTTCTAATATTTGTTAAGCTATATTCATCACACAGATGACATTCTGTCATTTACAATTAATCACCACATGAATATTGTGTCATATATTTCATATTCGAAATATTTTACCACGATTTATTGAATTTTACATTCAAATTATTTTCTGTTATTATATTGAAATTCATATCGCCAAATAGTATAGTAAAGAAGGAAGGAATCTTATGTCTAAAAATAATCATTACCATAATGCCGATATCTTTTTAAAAGATTTCTGGCGTAATAACGATCGATTTGCTGATCTCTTCAACGCCTCCCTTTTTCACGGCAGACAGATCATCAAACCCGACGAATTGGAAGAACAAGATACTGAAGCTTCTTTTATCTTGGAGCATAACAATCATTCCGAATCTTATAAAGGCGCCAGAGACCTCCTCAAAATACGGAAGAATTCTTCTGTACTTGGCTTGGAATTCGCAATTCTCGGCATCGAAAATCAAGCACATATCCATTATGCTACGCCCTTGCGCGTTATGGGATATGACTATAGCTCCTATAAACGGCAGTATGACATTAATGCTTCCAAATACAGAGCCAAAGGTTCGGCAACGCAGGCTGACCTTATTAATACACCTGACAACATCTCTAACGAAGTGATACCTGCCGATACTCCCGATAAACTGGATCCGAATGAATTTCTTTCCAGAATGAAGCGTACTGATAAATTCTCTCCGGTTATAACTATTGTTATTTATTATGGCGAGGAACCTTGGGACGGTGCTAGGTCTCTTCATGAAATGTTGAACATTCCAAACGAATTTAAGAAGTATGTGAATGACTACAAGATTCTGCTGATTGAGGCGCGCAATCCCGATTTGGTTTTTCATAACTCTGACAATATAGATTTCTTTAACCTCATGGGAATCATTCTTAATAAGAATTTATCCCGCAAAGACGCCAGACAGGAAGCCATTCTATACAGTAATGAACATCAGACTGATAAATCCGTTATTATGGCAATCGCGGGCGCTACTAATACTAAAATTAATTACAATTCTTTCAAGAAAGGAGATTCTGCAATGTGTACTTTATTTGATGAAATTGCTAAAGAGAGTAAGATTGAAGGCAGGGCACAAGAAATTATTGATACCGGTTTTGAATTCTCCATGTCCAAAAAGGATATTTTACTGCGGTTACAGACTAAGTTAGATATTACCT
>CANTDX010000002.1 GCA_947652615.1 uncultured Dorea sp.
GCGAACCACCGCGCCGTTGGCGCGGATTGGTTTCGCCCTTTTTCCGTAATATGCACCGTGATGGTATCAGGTGCCCTCACGGGATGCGGGAAGACGAAGGAGCGGGTGAATGAAGAGGGGGAATCGGTGATAACCGTGTGGAGCCCCAGCGATGAGCCGGCGATTGAGGATTGGTGGGTCGAGAAGATCGAGGAATTCAACCAGGCGCATGAGGGAGAGATCGAGCTTCGCCGGGAGGCGATCGTGCGTGCGGATTCTTACGCGTATGAAGATAAGGTCAATGCCGCGATTACATCCAATGACCTGCCGGATATCCTGTATGTGGACGGACCGAATGTGTCGATCTATGCGGCCAATGAAGTAACTCTTCCGCTTGATGATTTCTTCTCGGAGGAAGAATGGGCTGATTTCTTCGATTCGTCGAAGCAGCAGAACACCTACGACGGCAATATCTATGCGGTGGGTGCGACCGAGAGTTCCGTCGCATTATACTACAACAAGGATATGCTGGATGCGGCTGATATCGAGGTGCCGGAGAGTAAGGAGGACGCATGGACCTGGTCTGAATATTATGAGGCGGCGAAGAAGCTCACGAAGGACGGAGTAGTTGGGACGAATATCATCATGGATAAGGGAGAGGGACTTTCCTATGTACTGGAGCAGTTCTGGATCTCCAACGGGACGGATTTCGTCAATGAGGACGGAAGCTCGGCGGACGGCTATCTGAACAGCGATAAGGGCGTTGAGGCAGCCAGATTCCTGAATAGTCTGATACAGGATGGCTATGCCAATATTGATCCGATCCAGAAGGAATTCCACAACGGCAAGGCTGCGACTATGCTTGGCGGTTCCTGGGAAGTAGCGACACTTGAGAAGGATTATCCGGATTTGAACTGGGGAGTGACTTATTTCCCGGTGGCAGACGGAGACGGGATCTTAACATCCCCGACCGGAGACTGGGCTGCTTCTGTCACCAAGAATGTCCAGGATATGGATGCAGTTAAGGAAGTGATGCAGTTCCTTTTCTCCGAAGATAATGTGACCACTTATGCACAGGCGATCTCGAAACCGCCTACAAGGGTGTCAAGCTATGATGTCCTGGAGGAATACAATGAATATCCGCGTTCTATATTCAAGGAACAGCTTATGGAGACCGGACATCCAAGGCCAAGGACGCCTTCCTATAGTGTGCTGACGGCAGAGTTCGCGGAGGCTATGTTGAATATCTTCACCGGCGTAGACCCGCAGGAGGCGCTTGACGCGGCGGCAGCGGCCATGGACAAAGATTATAACAAATATTATGCGAATGATTAACGAGGAAAAGGGGGATTGGTTATGCACAAATCAGTAAACAAAGTGAGTGAGAGAAAAGCAGCATACATATTCATTCTTCCGGCAGTCGTCCTGCTGGCAGCATTCTTGATCTATCCGTCCTTGCAGACGGTGCGGTATGCATTCACGGATTATAATATCATGCGTCCCGACCGGATTGTATTCTGCGGGTTCAATAATTTTGCAGAACTGTTTCAAGATGAAGATTTCTGGATCGCGGTGAAGAATACACTCTACTTTACCGTTCTGGTCGTACCGTTCCAGACGGTGCTGGCGCTTGCACTGGCGCTCCTGATCTCTTCCAGAAGAAAGGGTGTGGCGATCTTCCGTGCGGCGTATTTCAGCCCGCAGGTTACATCTATGGTAGTCGTTGCCATCCTCTGGACGGTTATGTACAACTCAAGCCCGGACAGCGGCCTTCTGAATGCGCTGCTGGTGAATCTGGGGCTGGAGCCGTGCGGGTTCCTGAACGACCCGAATACGGCGATGAACTCGATCATATTCATGTCCGCATGGCAGGGAGCAGGATATCAGATGATGATCTTCCTTGCCGGACTGCAGGGAATCTCTGCGGAACAGTATGAGGCGGCTTCTATAGACGGCGCCGGTAAGATTGCGAGCTTCTTCTATGTGACGCTTCCGGGGCTTAAGAATGTGATCCAGTATGTCGTCATGATTACGGTGATCCAGGCGATGAAGCTCTTCACACAGCCTTATGTCATGACCAAGGGCGGACCGCAGAATTCTACCAGGACACTGGTGTACTATATCTATGAGCAGGGCTTCCAGAAGAGGAACTTCGGGTACGCCTGCGCGGTGGCGGCGATATTCTTCGTGATCGTTATCAGCCTGTCACTGGGAATGAAGAAGATTATCAAAGCGGATTAGACCGGGGAGGAGTGAATACTATGACAAAGAGAAAAACATTAGGGAATGTTGCATTTTACCTTGGCAATACTTTGATCGCGCTGATATTTGTATCGCCGCTGATCTGGATGATCGCATCATCCCTGAAACCGGAAGCGCAGATCTTCAAAGGATTGAATTCGCTGTCCACATTTATTCCCAAAGGTGCGTCATTGAATAACTATGCAGAAGTATTCCAGCGGATCAATATGTGGAAATTCATTGGAAACAGCTTGTTCTATGTATTGGTGATCATCCTGTTGGACCTGCTGGTGAATTCCATCTGCGGGTATGCACTGGCGAAATTCGAATTCAAAGGGAAGAATCTCTTATTGACACTGGTGATCAGTCTGATGGTATTCCCGGCGGAGGCGATCATGCTTCCGATGTACAGGGAGATGGCCGACCTGGGATGGATCAACTCCTGGGCGTCTCTGATCGTACCCTTTGTTGCAAAATGCTTCAGCATCTATATGTTCCGGCAGTTCTTCCTGGATATTCCGAATGAACTCTTAGAAGCGGCGTCTATCGATGGGTGCGGACCGGTCAAGACATTCTTCCAGGTGGTGATGCCGATCTCAGGAACGGTGTATGCGACTATCTTTATTCTGGATTTCGTTGCACACTGGAATGATTTTATGTGGCCTTTGCTGGTGGTTACAGGAGAAGAGAAGCGTACCATCCAGTTGGCGATCCAGACCTTCTTTGGGTCGAAACCGATTAACTACGGGCCGATTATGGCATCCCTGACCATATCGGCGATCCCGATGCTTCTGATGTTTATCTTCCTGCAGAAATATTATGTGGAAGGTATTGCGTCTACGGGAATCAAGGGTTAGAGAAAAGGAGTGGGAGCTATGACAGGAGCGTTTCGTATGGAGAGCAGATTGTTTCAGATCGTGGAGAAGACGGTCAATCTGATCAAATTAAATATCATATGGGTTCTGTGTTCGCTTCCGTTGGTGACTGCGGGCGCGGCGTTATGCGCCCTTCACGTGACGGCAGTAAGGATTCTTGAAGGTGAAGAAGGATATGTGTTCCGGGATTTCTGGACGGTATATCGAAGCAAGATGAGACTGTCCCTGAAGCTATGGCTCCCGCTTCTTGCCGCGGCTATTACACTTATCTTCGACTATATGTTCTGGCGGGAGGTGGAAGGGAACCTTGCCGAAGGTATGCGGGTGTTGATCTGCGTCCTGTCAGGATTGTGGATTGCACTTGTGATCTATGTATTTCCGCTTGCGGCGAGGATGGAGACGGCGGCAGGGAGAACCTTCCGCAACGGGATGCTGTTGGTGCTAAAGTATCTGCCTCAATCGGTGTATCTGCTCTTTATCACCGGCGTCTTTCTTGCGGCGGCGCTTTTGTGGACGCCGGTGTTTGGTGCGGGCGTGTTCGCGGGAGGAGCGCTGTTGGCTCTGGTCCACGGGAAGATGCTGATGTGGATATTCGGGAAAGAGGGGATTATATAGTCGTGATTTTAATTCCCCAGTCTTTTCAATACAGCCGTCGCATAGATTGCTGCCCCAATCGGAAGTACATCCTCATTAAAACGGATCTTCGGATTATGCTGCGGCAGACGATCTTTGGGATCTTCAACTCCTGCTCCCAGCATATAGAAGGCGGCAGGAACCAATTCAGAATAACAGGCGAAGTCCTCTGATCCCATAGCGTGGAATGTATCTACGGTCAGCGAATCATCCACATCCAGGATTACTTCCCGGCACCAGGCAAGTTCCTTCTCATCGCAGACCAGAGGAGGAACATCACTGAGGACTTCGATCTCTGCTTTTGTGCGGTAGGCGGATGCGATATTCTCTGTGATCTCATGGATCCGCCGGATTATTCTCTCGCGGACCTTGGGATCGAATACGCGAAGAGTCCCTTCCATTTCTGCAGTCTCGGGAATAATGTTTGCGGCGCTTCCCGCATGGAATTTCCCGATTGTCAAAGCAACCTCATTAAATCCTGAGATTTCTCTTGCCATTAGTTCCTGCAATCCCAGGTGAATATGGATTGCAGTATTGATCGGGTCAATGCCGCCTTCCGGGGATGAACCATGTACGCCTTGGCCGGTCAGTTTAATACGGAAACCATAGACTCCGGCGCAGGGATTCGTATGTCCGCCCAATGTGCCAAGAGGTTTCTGAGAAAATACATGCAGTGCGAGAGCGGCATCAACATGTGGATTTTCCATAACACCGTCATGGATCAGCGCTTTAGCGCCTGCGAAGATCTCTTCTGCAGATTGGAATACCAGTTTGGCAACGCCGTGAAGTTCTGTCTCGTGTGCTTTGATCAAGTTTGCCGCACCAAGCATCATCGCTGTATGCATATCGTGACCGCAGGCATGCATACAGCCGTTTGCAGAGGCGAAGGGTTCCTGGGACTGTTCTTTGATAGGAAGTGCATCCATGTCTCCGCGGATCATATAGCATGCGCTGCCCTGACCGATGTATGCAACGATATTAGAACTGTCTTCGTAGACGGTATACTTGATGTTCATTTCTTTCAGTTTCTTTGTTACGAATGCAACTGTCTGGGGAAGTGCGAGGCCGATTTCAGGAATCTGGTGCAGTTCGCGTCTCCATGCGGTCATTTCCTCTAGAAGCTGTTCTGCTTCCAACATGATCTGATTTTTCATAATAGATTGACTCCCTCCTGTAGATATAAGTATTTAAGGATAGAATACCGTGTTCTTGTCGAAGGAGTAAGAAAATTTTTTCTATATTTGAGGATAAAATGGTTCAATCAGACTGTTTTTGACAAAAAGCGCAGGAAAAAGTGAAAAATTATTCACTATATATGGAACTAACGAGAAAAGTGAATTTATTTTTATTTTTATCCCACTGGTGAGCCTTGTATAATTATTGCAAATAATACTTATAGAAAAAAGTTATATAAAAGGAGGAGAAAAAATGGATGTAATGCAGATGGCAAACGGATTGCTTATGTGGATTGCCTGTGGAATTCCGGTAGTATTCGTGGTTATTCAGGCCGTCCTTTTCGCAAAGGGGGCGTACAGCGCGGGAAAGAAGGTCGGCCTTACGGATGATAAGATGAGGAAAGCGATGAAGAGCAGCGCCGTAACATCGATCGGGCCGTCAATTGTTGTACTCAGCGGTATGCTGTCATTATTGGTAACAGTGGGAGGACCGGTAGGCTGGATGCGTCTTTCCATGATCGGTTCGGTTATGTTTGAATCCATTGCGGCGGGTCTTGGAACCTCGGCGGTAGGTGTGACCCTGGGTACGGACGCCATGACAGAAGAAGCATTTGGCATGGCAGTATGGACTATGGTATTATGTTCTGTAGGATGGGTGTTGTTCGCTACATTTTCCGCGAACAAGATGGAGAAGATCGAACACAAGCTCTCCAAGGGAAATGCCGGAACGCTGACAACGATCGCTTCAGCGGCGATCATCGGTGTATTCTCCGCCATGGTTGCAAGTCATATATCCAAACCGTTCTATTCTATGCTGCAGAAAGCTGAGGAACTGGCTATGTCATCTGCATGGCATAATATGCTGGCGTGTATCCTGGGCGCTGTTATCATGTTTGTGCTGACTAAGGCGGCCAATAAAAAGGATATTGGGTGGCTGAAGGAATGGTCGCTTACGATTACAATTCTGGGCGCAATGATTATTACAGCGTTAGTATAAGGAGGAGACAGACATGGCGGATATGAATAAAGATTTTTATAAAGATGAATATACACCTCAGGTTCATAAAATAGGTAAACTGACAGGGTATCTTGGAGTTGTGCTTGCATTTATCCCGGTGGTCGTGCTGGCGGTGGTATACGGGATCGTTCCAAAGCCGGCAGCGTTGTTAACTGCATTTATCAGCGGCGCCAGTGCGTTTGGCGTGCTGTGGTTTGTCGAGCCGATCTCTTATTTCCCGGTAGTAGGTCCTGCAGGAACTTATATGGCCTTTTTGTCGGGAAATATATCTAATATGAGAATCCCATGTGCAAGTATGGCTCAGGTTGCGGCAGAGGTTGAGCCGGGTACAGAGAAGGGATCGATTGTTGCGACACTGGGAATGGCAGTATCTATCATTATTAATGTATCTGTGCTTACGATCGGTGCGATTCTTGGTACTTCTGTGCTGGCCCTGCTTCCGGATTCCATCAAGGCGGCTCTCAACTACCTGCTTCCGGCTCTGTTCGGCGCATTGTTAGTTCAGTTTGGAATGAAGATGATCCGGCACAGTGTTATCATGGTCGTGGTTGCATTTGCGCTCTATTTTGCGATTGGCATGGGTGTATTTAACTGGCTTCCGGGCGCATCGAACTGGCTTGGAACTTTGGGATGCGTATTTATCAGTATTGCGGTGGGCATTGCAACCTTGTCGAATGCGAAGAAGTCATAGTCGAAAGGAAAGATAAAAAATGGAAAAGAAAGATCTTCATAATGAAGTGAAGAAGATGGAAGCCCTGCTTCAAAGCAGCTGCAGGACGATCTGGGAGAACCCGGAAACCGGAGGCAATGAAAAGGAATCGGCAGATTATTTCAGGAAGGTTCTTAAGGATGAAGGCTTTAAGATCGTGAACGAAGAGCATCTGGAGCATGCATTTTGTGCGGAATATGGTTCGGGGAAGCCTGTGATCGCGATCCTGGGAGAGTATGATGCTCTTCCTGGCCTGTCACAGAAGGTGGCAGACAGGAAAGAGCCTGTCACAGAAGGAGCGCCGGGACATGGATGCGGGCATAATCTGCTGGGCTCGGCTGCTGCGGTTGGTGCGATTGCCGTAAAACGGTATCTGGAAACAGAGAAGATCAGCGGAACAGTACGTTTCTACGGTTGCCCGGAGGAAGAGCGTTTAAGCGGCAAGGTAAAGATGGTCTATTATCATATGTTCGATGGCTGTGATTTTGCGATCAGCTGGCATCCGATGAGTGCCAATATGGTTTATGACAGCGGTTATCTGGCAAGTGCGTCGGCGCATTTTGAATTCAAGGGAAGAAGCTCTCATGCCGCATTTGCACCGGAATTGGGAAGAAGCGCCCTGGATGCGGTCGAGCTAATGAATGTTGGCGTGAATTATCTGAGGGAGCATGTGACTTCTAAGGCGAGAATCCACTATACGACAGACAGCGGCGGATTCGCTCCGAATATTGTGCCGCCATTCGCAGGTTCCTGGTATTTTGTGCGCGCGCCATACATATCAGATGTAAAAGAGATCCTCGAAAGAATAAGGAAGGTAGCGGAAGGCGCGGCGCTTATGACCGAGACGGAGATGGAGATGAAGATAGACTACGGTTGCTGTGAGTTGTTGGAAAACCACGCATACGGTGACCTTGCGTATCAGAATATGAAGGAAGCAGAGCTTCCGGTTTTTGACGAGGAGGAAATGGCATTTGCACAACGTCTGGTGGATACTGTGACGAAGGCAGACGCACAGAAAGCACAGATGTTGTACGACACAGAAGGCAGGCCGATGACCTGGAAGCTGAATGACCGCAATCTGTACCAGGTCAATCCGCTGACGGCATCCTCAGACAGCGGAGATGTCAGCCACGTTATGCCCATGTGTGTCCTCTCTACATCTTGTTGGCCGGCAGGGGTTGCGCCCCACACATGGCAGGCGACGGCGGCAGCCGGGTGTTCATTGGGAGAAAAGGGAGCATTAAGCGCGGCACAGGTTATCGCAGGTATCGCGTATGATCTGTATCATAAGTCCGATGCAAGAGAGGCAATTTTGAAAGAATTCAATGAGAAGAAGGATGAATATACCCCGATGTATGAGGTATAATGTACTCGTCAGACATAAATAAGTGTAATATCGATTTCTTGACACAAGGTCAGAGCGGATGTTACACTTTATTTGTTTGGAAAGATGTTTTACAAAGAGGAGACAGAGATGGGAATTGCGCTGTATCAACTGCTGGCACAGGAGTATTTTAAGGATTTTCATGTGGTAACAGGTCAAAAGGGTTTGTCGAGAGAGGTGCAGGGCGTTGCGGTTATGGATGCGCCGGATGCGCTTCGGTGGACAAAGGGGAAAGAATTGATCATGACTTCAGGATATGCGCTTTCGAAAGAGCCGCATTGCCTGGAGAAGAATTTTCAGGAGGGAGCGGCTCAGTTAGCGACAGGATTTATGATCAAGCGGCAGCGCTACCTGGATACGATCCCGGAGCATGTGATCGAATTGTTTCGCAAGCATGATGTCCCATTGATCAGTATGCCCTTTGAGATTGCATTTATGGATGTCATCAATCAGGTCAATATAGCTGTGATGAACCAGGCGTTCAAGAGCTTCCGTATCCGGAATGACAGTGTATACCGTCTGTCAAACTTGAGTTTTAAGGAGCGGAAGATCAAGAAGATTCTGCAGGCGGTTGAAGCGGAGATGAGTTTCCCGGCATTTTTGTATGATATAAATGAAGAAAAATCATTCTACAGTTCTGCTAATTTCAAGAAGATTTCCGAGAGATTTGGTTTGAAAGATGAAGATTATTGGCGTCCTTCAAGAGAACACAGTAAACATAATTTGTGTGAACATATGCATATGACCAGATATCGGCTGATTGATCCAGTGAATCCGGACGGCCCCAGGATCAGTTGGGTATTGATTCCGATTATTATGAATGATGTGACGCAGGCCTTTTTCGTGGTGATGGAATCCAAGGATTTCCTGGATTATTGTGACGAGTATTCCATACGGATCGCGTTCCTAGAGCTGCAGTCGGTCTATGAACAGATCATGGTTGCACAGAGTATCGGGAACATAGGGTTTGAGAATTTTGTGCTGTATGCGCTTAACTATGATGAGAAGGATCAGGACAGGCTGATCTATCAGGCGAGCCAGCACGGAATCTCCATGTCGAAGAAGTATATCTGTATTATGTTCGCCCAGTCGAAAGATGAGACGGTGAGCGCCAGGGATGAACGGAAGAATTTTGTGAGGGCTTTTTTGGACAGTGTTGTCTCAAAATTCGGAAAAGTGGCGTTTTTAGAGGAGAACAGAGGAATTATTCTGTGGGACACACAGGGTGAGAATCCATATGATCTGGAATATTTCTGTCATGTACTGGACGAATTCCGCCTCAAAATAAAGGCAAAATGCAATGATATGGAATTGGAGTTTGCAATATGCCGCGATGAGGCTAATATGCTGTCCTTAAAAGACAGCGTAAAAAAATGCCAGAAAGTCATGCTGATGGGAAAGAAATTGTTCCCGCAGAATCATATCTGGGATTATGAGATGCTTGGTCCTTATGCGTGGATCGATATTAAGGAGGAGGAACTTGAGGCTATGCTCGCTCAGTATCGCCTGCTTTTGCAGGATGAGAGGAACAGGGAGCCTCTGAAGACATTGAAAGTGTATTTGGAGAACAATATGAATTACAGTATTACGGCAGAGAAGATGTATGTTCATATTAATACGATCCGTAAGAGGATCGACAAGATGAAGGAGCTTCTCGATCTGCCGCTGGAGGATAGGATTGCAAGGCTGAAGCTGGAGATGCTGCTGCAATTTTTGAATTTGTGATTTATTGCAATAGATGCTTTACACGGAAATTTCCAGTCGATATAATATACATACGATAATCAGGAACGAAGGAGACATAGGAACTATGGGTATTTATGTTAATCCGGGAAATGAAGCATTTAAGGAAGCTGTGAATTCTGTAATTTATGTGGATAAGAGCCAATTAATTTCACGTATAAATTCTATTATTAATACCAAAGAAAAATATATCTGTGTCAGCAGACCCCGTCGTTTTGGAAAGTCTATGGCTGCCGATATGCTCACCGCCTATTATAGCCGAGGGTGTAAGTCAGATGGATTATTTGCAGGACGGGCAGTAGAAAGCAAAGATTCATTCATGTTACATCTTAATAAACATAATGTGATTCGGCTAGATGTACAGAGATTTTTGTTCGATGAAGCGCATCTTGATATATTTATTGACAGGATTCAAGCAGTGGTCATAAAGGAACTTAAGGGAGTATATGGCGAGTATTTTGAGACGGATCCATACGGACTTCCTGGTGTTCTGGAGCAGATATATGCCAATGCAGGAGAGAAATTCATCTTTATCATTGATGAATGGGATTGCGTGTTTCGTCTGGCTCAAGATCGTACGGATTGTCAGCAGAAATATTTGAATTTTTTGCGAGGGCTGTTCAAAGGATCTGATTATGTGGAACTGGTTTATATGACAGGAATTCTTCCGATCAAAAAATATGGTGATCATTCTGCGATTAATATTTTTGATGAATATTCTATGACAGATTCAGCAGATTTGGCTGAATATTTTGGATTTACTGAGACGGAGGTTTTGGGTTTATGCATTCAGAATGATGTGGATTTTGATGAAGTACAGCGTTGGTATGACGGATACCTTTTAAATGGAAAACATATCTATAATCCTAAGTCAGTTGTAGATGTAATGCGGAGAAAACGGATTAGGAGCTATTGGACGGGAACGGAAACTTATGAAGCATTGAAAGTCTATATTGACAGGAATTATGACGGCCTTAAGGAGTCGGTCATAAAGATGCTTGGAAATGGACAATGCGAGATAAATACACGGAAATTTCAGAATGATATGACTACATTTAAATCAAAGGATGATGTATTGACTCTGTTGATCCATCTGGGATATCTGGCTTATGATGAGACGAAAGGGAAAACGTTTATCCCGAATCAGGAAATAGCACAGGAATTCTTGAATGCGGTTGATGAGCCGGGATGGGAAGGTCTGACCAAGGCCTTGAATCGTTCGGATGAATTGCTGAAAAGTACGTGGAATCTTGATTCTGAGGCAGTGGCCGAGGGAGTAGCTGCAATACACAATGAAACGGCATCAATGCTTGAATATAACAATGAGAATGCTCTTACATGTACGATTCTTATGGCATATTATAGCGCCAAGGCATATTATATGAACCCGTTATTGGAACTGCCGTCTGGAAAAGGTTTTGCAGATGTGGTGTATCTTCCAAGGAAAGAAGTGGATCGGCCGGCACTTTTGGTGGAGTTGAAATGGGATCAATCAGCGCTAGGAGCTATAGACCAGATTAAAAAAAGAGAATATGCTTCTTGGATTCAGGAATATACGGGTGATATATTGTTGGTAGGGATTAATTATAAGAAAAAAGAAAAAGCTCACGAATGTATAATTGAGAAATATTGCATCCGGCATTAATAAGTGTTGGTTTGGAAGGGTGGATAGAATAGGAATTCTTATCCACCCTAAAATATTATGCATAATGATACTGCTTCTTACGGTTTACCAGGAACCACACCGTTATGACCAGTGTCAGCGCTTCCGCAACAGCGACAGCCAGCCAGATCCCATCAATTCCCAGTACAATCGGCAGCGTCAGCACAACCGCAACCTGGAATACCAGTGTCCGCAGGAATGATATCGTTGCCGACACGATCCCGTTACTCAGCGCGGTGAAGAACGCAGAGCCGAAAATATTGAAACCATTGATCAGGAAGGAAATCGCATACAGGCGGAATCCATGGCAGGTCATGGCTGCCAGAGCGCTGTCGTATCCCACGAAGATATTGGCAAGAGGAGCTGCCAGCACTTCCGCAAGCAGCATCAGCCCCACGCCGCAGACGCCCACCATTGACAGACTCATCCGCAGCAGATTCTTAAGCTCACCGTGATTGCCGGCGCCGTAGTGATAGCCGATGATCGGGGCGCTCCCAATGGAATACCCCAGGAAGATAGCGATAAATATAAAATTCACATACATGATTGTACCATAAGCCGCCACACCGTTTTCTCACGCAATCGATATCAATTGCAGATTGTAGAGTGAATTGACAACCGACAGCGACAGATTGGTCATCAGCTCGGACGAACCGTTGGCGCATGCCCGCCCCAGGGCACGGATATCCAGACGCGCTTTGACCAGGCGCAGCAAACTCTCATTTCTGCGTGAAAAGTAGAATAGGGGGAAGAGTCCGCCGATGAACTCGCTGATCGCCGTTGCGACGGCGGCCCCTGTGATTCCCCAATGGAATACAGCGATAAAGAGATAATCCAGTACAATATTCGCAAGTCCGGCGGCAACTGTTACTTTTAACCCAAGCTGTGGTTTCTCAGCGGTCACGAAGAAGCTCTGGAATACGTTCTGCAGGAGAAATGCAGTTAAAGACACCAGAAGGATTCTTCCGTACAGCACACAGAGCTCCACAAGTTCACCGGTTGCGCCAAGCAGGATGGCGATCGGACGCAGCAGAAACATCCCGCTTACGGCAAGGATAATGCCTCCGATGACAGAGACGTAGACCAGCATAGAGAAATACTGGTTTGCCAGTTCGCGCTTCCCTTCGCCCAAAGCCTTGGATACGATAGCGCTGCCGCCTGTACCGATCATGAAGCCAAGGGCGCTTAACCCCATCAGAAGCGGCATAATCAGGTTGATGGCGGCGAAAGCCGTCTTCCCTACGAAGTTGGAGACGAACAGGCCGTCGATCACTCCGTAGATAGAAGTGAATATCATCATAATGATGGAAGGCAGTACGAATTGAATCAGTTTCTTGTAAGTAAAATGTTCAGACAGTTGTATTCTCATCTTAATGTCCTCCTTTTTGGAAAAATCTCGTTATAATTGTGCGGCATGCCTGCGAAGGCTGTCCGCGTATTTCCGGTTAAGCCGGAGAAATTCTTCTTGTTCATCCTTGCTCATATCAGTAAATGCAAGATTTTCGGTCTGGATTGCAGGAGTTATCTTTTCTTCCATAAGCGCCTTACCGGCAGAAGTCAGGTGAATATGCAGATCCCGTCCCTTGCCGGGCTGCAGGGAGAGATAACCGTCTCTCGCAAGCTTCTGGACAGAAGAGTGGATGGTCTGTTTGCTGAGCATGGTGGCGTCACAGATATCCTTCTGCAGACAGCCGTCTCCGATCTCACATAGAGTATACAGAATGTCAAAGCCGCTGTCAGACAATCCAAGCTTTAGTGCAATGTCATGGTAAATGTGGTTACATTCTTTGAAGATTCGGTTGAATTCTTTCATTCCCGGATGTAGTTCTGGTGCCATAGTTGTCCTCCTTTTTAAATATTAATTTCAAGTCCGATATCGGACTCATTGCGCCGTAAATGTTATTATAGTCCGATTTCGTACTCGTGTCAACTAAATGTATAATGAAAAAAGCAGGCACTCTGTCAAAGTGTCTGCTTTTTAAGGAATTTTAGACAACAGCCTCAATCAGTATCTTATCTCCGATCTGGAGCTTCTTGATTCCAATCTCCTTTTTCTGATTAAAATTGAAGCTGAGCATATACCCTTTCTTTAGATGATAATGATCCAGGTATTCAATAAGCTGCGCTTCACCGCGCTCATGATAAGCATTTCCGCGCCAAATTTTTGTTTCAATTATATATTGAGCGCCGCGGTAGTCGATAATCAGATCCGTACGTTCTTGATTTCTGGTACGGGATTCCACGTAATAGTTACCAATTCCGTTAATGATCGGTTTCAGATAGAGCATAAAATACCGGCGTCCGTCATCTTCATAAAAGGTTTGGTTTTGGTCTCCATAGATATCGTCAAAATGTTCGACAAATTTTGCAAGAAGAAGTTCCATATCTAGCTCGCCTTTTTGGATGAATAAGTTTTTAGAACGGAGAGCCAGCCGGTACATGTCATCGTTTTGGATCTCAGGCAACGTCAGAAAATAATTGTACAGCCGTGTCTCAAAGATTCTGTTTGCAATATTTATAGTTTCATGTTCAACCTTTATAAATCCAAACATAAGAAGCATATCAGTTGCCGTATCATCAGCATTGTACATGATCGTTTGCCCTTGGAACAGAAGTCGGTAAATCATATCTCTGAGGGCAGGGTAATCATTTAATTTGCTGATCAGAGAGTCGAACAATGAATTCTTTTCAGACAGCAGGAGCTTAACTGCTTCAAGAATACCTGCATTTGACCAGGCCGCTGTGCCGACTTTTTCATCCGCCAGTTGACAGAGCCGAGATACCAGAAAGGGATAACCGGAAGTATAATCGTAGAGCAGACCGGAAACTTCCGGAATATTCATACCCGTATGGTGATCTGCTTCGTATTGCTTCAGCATGCCGGAGATATCTTCCAAAGAGAAACTCATAGATACATCAAAGTCAGCGGCAATGTTCCAGGGGCTATTCTGTCTATGCGCTTCATCTGGACGTATTTTCTGCCTGATATTGCGGATATCATAGACGCCGGCAAGAATTACAGACTGAAAAGCTGCGGTTCTCCCGCGTCTTAAATAATAAGCACGGAGCTGGGCAAGAAAATCAAGAAATACCTGATTATTTGACGCAGTATCTACTTCGTCTATGATCAAGACAATTTTCTTCTCCGTCTTTTGACACCAGTTTTTTATCACCTTGAAAAGTGACTGCAGGGACATTATTCCTGCTGTTTTTTCTACAAACGAGACGAGCCGCTCTTCTATATCATCCGGGAATCTGTGATACAGATCCAGCAATTCGGCGGAAAAGGCAGAAACGAATGCCTGTTCGCTTTCAAAGGATAAAGAACTCATGGTTTGAAAATCCATGCTTATAACGTCATAATCCTTTTCCAGATAATCTGCCAGAGCAGCTAAAATAGTAGTCTTACCATATTGCCGTGCCCTATTGATCGAGAAATATTTTCCTGCGTCTACCATTGACTTGATATTCTGCAGGCGTTCAGTCAGATCGACCATATAATGCAGGTCGGGATCGCAGCAGCCGTTGGTATTAAATATTTTCCCCAATGATCCGATCACCTCCGGTTCTCAGTATTTGGTGTGTTTATCATATCATATCGGGATTTTTATTGCAATTTTAACTTTAAGTCATGTATACTATGTTCATAGAATTAAAAAGAGATTCCGGCGATAGAGGAGGTGTGGTTATGCCCAGGACAGTTGGGATCGGCCATCAGAATTTTGAGAAATTGATCACAAATGATTACTTTTATATCGATAAGACGAAGTTTATCAAGGAATGGTGGGAAAGCGGGGATGAAGTCACACTGATCACCCGTCCCAGACGCTTTGGAAAGACGCTGAACCTGAGCATGGTGGAGAATTTTTTTTCTATAGAATACACACATAATGCCGGCAGAGACAGCTTATTCCAGGATCTCGCGATCTGGGAGGAGGAAGCGTACCGGAGACTGCAGGGAACCTGGCCGGTGATCTTCTTAAGCTTTGCAAATGTGAAAGAAGTATCCTTTCGGAATGCAAGGCAGAAGATATGCCAGCTTATAAAGAATCTCTACAATAAATACGATTTTCTATTGGAAGGCAGCTATTTGAATGAAAGTGAAAAAAAGGCATATTGGGATATATCTGCTGACATGGAAGATTATCTCGCATCGGAATCCCTGTCTAATCTCTCTGATTATCTGATGCGCTATTACGGGAAAAAGGTCATCATCCTTTTGGATGAATACGATACGCCTATGCATGAAGCCTATGTAGGCGGATATTGGGATGAGCTGATTTCCTTTATCAGAAATCTGTTCAATTCCACATTTAAGTCCAACCCCTATCTGGAACGGGCGTTGATGACGGGGATCACGCGGGTCAGCAAGGAGTCTGTTTTCTCCGACTTGAATAATTTGGAGGTGGTGACTACGACCTCCGAAAAATACGAGGATTCCTTCGGCTTCACACAGGAAGAGGTCTGGGAGGCCCTGAAAGAATATGGTCTGTATGAGCAGCGGGAACAGGTGCGGCACTGGTATGACGGTTTTACCTTCGGCAGAAAGCCGGATATCTATAATCCCTGGTCCATCATCAATTATCTGGATAAACGCCGTTTCTCTCCATACTGGGCCAATACCAGCAGCAACAGCCTGGTAGGGAAGCTGATTCGGGAGGGGAGTCCGGATCTGAAGACTGCCATGGAGGATCTGTTATCTGGCAGGCCGCTCTGTGCACAGATTGATGAACAGGTCGTATTCAGTATGTTGGATGCCGATGAAAATGCGGTCTGGAGCCTGCTGCTGGCGAGTGGTTATCTGCGGGTAGAGCAGTTTGAGTATTTCGACAGTGGATACCCGGAATGCGAATTGAGGCTGACCAACTGGGAGGTCTTTGCGATGTTCAGGCGGATGGTGGCTGAATGGTTCAGGCTGCCGGCATCTGCCTCTGCATATAATACATTTATCAAAGCTCTTCTGTTAGGGGATGTGGATGCTATGAATACCTATATAAACCGCGTTGCTTCCGGCAGGGATCCTTCTGAAGAGACGGAACCGGAACGTTTCTATCATGGTTTCGTACTTGGGCTGATTGTTGAACTGGCAGACAAGTACAGGATCACGTCTAACCGTGAGAGCGGATTCGGAAGATATGATGTGATGCTGGAGCCGCTTCATTCTTCGGATGATGCCATAATTATCGAATTCAAGGTCTGCAATGCGAAGAAGAAGCAGACCTTGGAGGATACCGTAGCAGAAGCATTAGATCAGATTGACAGGATGCATTATACTGCAGATTTGGAATCACAAGGGATACCGACCGGGCGAATTCGGAAATATGGATTTGCATTTGAAGGGAAGAAGATTTTGATCGGGTAGTAAAAATCCATTGGCTAAAACGGATAAAAGTTATATAATAATAGTATCGGATAGACAAGTACATCTGATTCACGGCGGAAGGGAGATTAGAAGATGGAGGTATTAAAAGTAATGACGGCCAGAGAAATATTGAATCTTATTGAGTGGCTGAAAGCCCGGAATTTTTCAAGTGACGACATTGTTGATTGTATCGAAACAATAGAGGGGAAAAAACAAGACAGAGACAAAGCCGGAGATGGAAACGAATAATCTGACAGGGAGAAAAGGAGGAGATAAGATGGAGATAAGAGAGGGATATATGCCATACCTGGAGTACAAGACATATTACCGTATTGTGGGAAAGAAGACGGGGAATAAGAAGCCGCTGGTGCTGCTGCACGGAGGGCCGGGATCTACGCATAATTATTTTGAAGTGCTGGACCGGCTTGCCCAGGAGGATGGCCGTGAGCTTATCATGTATGATCAGATCGGCTGCGGGGAATCCTATGTGGAGAACCGCCCGGATCTGTGGAATGCGAAGACCTGGGTCGATGAACTGGTGGCGTTAAGAGAACATCTGGGACTTGATGAGATCCATCTTCTGGGACAGTCCTGGGGCGGAATGCAGCTTTTGGAGTATGTCTGCAACCGGAAACCGGAAGGACTTAAGAGCCTGATCCTGTCCAGTACATTGCCGGCATCCTGGATGTGGGGAATCGAGCAGCATCGTATGATCAAGGAGCTGCCGCAGGAGATGCAGGATGCGATAGAGAAGGCGACCGCGTCTAACGATTACAGCGATCCGGCATATATGGCCGCCGAGACGGAATACATGCTTCGCCATGCGGCGGGCGAGGTGACGGAAGATTCGCCGGAATGCCTGAAGCGCCCGAAGAAGGCAGGGAAGGAAGCCTATGTTGTAGGATGGGGACCGAATGAGTATACACCGATGGGAACCTTGAAGGACTATGATGTGACAGAGCAGCTTGCGGATATTAAGGAGCCTGCGCTTGTGATCAGCGGAGGCAACGATCTGTGTACGCCTTATATTGCGAAATATATGTATGACAGGATTCCGAATTCCAGGTGGGAATTATTCCGGACATGCCGGCATATGTGTTTTGTGGAGGATACGGACAGATACGTGGAGCTGATGAAGGAATGGCTGAATCAGCATGATTAGAGCGGTACAAAAAAGAGGATGCGGCCCTATGGGATGGGCGCATCCTCTTTTTGAGAGAATAATGAATGAGGCTTTATTACGATATGCCACCTTCGCTCTCTATTCTACCAGATACTCACTGCTTTTAGATAGTATCTGAAAGGTTTCTTAGCACAAATTTAACACAATTCATTCTCATCCTCACGCATCCGGTATCCAACACCGACCTCCGTGAATATAAATTGCGGCTGTGAAGGATTCTTCTCGATCTTTCGGCGTATATTCGCCATATTGACGCGGAGGATCCGGTTGTTGTCGCTGGTGTAAGGGCCCCACACATTGGACATGATCGCGGAGTAGGTCATGACCTTGCCGGAATTTCTTGCCAGAAAAGCGACAATCTTATATTCGACCTGAGTCAGATGAATCTCTTCACCGTCAAGTACGATCATCCGTTTCTCGAAGTCCAGATACAAACCTTTGCATTTGTACGGTCTGATATAAAGGGCTGAATTAGAGTCCATCCGGTTACTGTGCCGTAAGGAAGCGCGTATCCTCGCCATTAATTCGGGAGTGCCGAAGGGTTTGGTAATGTAATCGTCAGCCCCCAGATCCAGGGCCGTTACCTTATCCCGCTCATTTGTCCGCGCAGAGATCACGATGATGGGACAGCTCGTCCATTCCCGTACGGATGTGATGATATCATTCCCGTCAATATCGGGAAGTCCCAGATCCAGGAGTACGAGATCCGGGCATTGAGAACTGATCAGTGATAACCCGGATTTGCCGGAATCTGCTGTGATCACCCGGTAGCCGTTGGATTTCAACGCTTTCAACATAAAATCTGTAATATTTTTCTCATCTTCAATGATTAGTATAGTATAGTTTGGAGTTGGCATACTTTCTTCTCCGATACATTATTGTACATCTTCCAAACGTCAATATACTCTATTCATTAAGACCTGTCAACACTACTTTTGAATATAAGTCAAAACACCATGTTTGTAACCGCAGGAAAGATGTTCGCGGCAGCCGGCGCATGGAAAACTGCATTCCATAAGGCTTTCGGCATTACCGCTTATATCTTTACCATAACATAGACTCAGAACATCTTCAAGCCGTGTGATTTCAGGTTCCGATCCCCATGCCTGAAATAGACAACTCCCTTCGGCTCCGGCAATGCCGCCTTTTCCGATTGGAATGACGCTGACATTGCTGATTTCTTTGATTGCTTCTAATTCGGTGACGAGTTCGCCAATGACCGGGAATAGACCGCAGGCCATTCCTCTGGAAGAATCGATTCCTTTTCTCCGTGCACTTTTGATACTGTCATGCACGGAACCAGGAATTAACTTTTCCAGACCGGCCGCAATGAATACTTTCGCACCTTCAACTGCCATTGCAGATACGCCCCTGCCGCAGCGGTTCCCTGCCGGACTTCCTGCGAGCATTGCAGCGTTACCGTGTATATCAATGATATTTGCGCCGGTGATTATGATATCCTCAGCTCCCAATTCCAGGATCCTGTCCTCATAATCCTCATCAATGTTCGTGATTCGTCCCTGGCTATATAACAGAGAGTGTGCCGCGCCTTCTCTGATTCTGGAAGACACAGCGCCTCTCTTGGAGATCCGTCCGCAGATCCTTAAAGGTGTTCCGGTAAGAAGTTCCGCAACGCATGAGACGGTCGTTCCGCCTTTGAAAATGATCTTGCCATTTTCCATGGCATGCCGGACGGACTGCATCTGGCTGATCGCATGTGCGATCAGCCATTTACCTTCCGATACAGTAAGTGAAAACTGTATGTATTTTGTATTTTCTGCTTTATTCAAGAAGTTCCCCCACAATCCTTGCAATTAATGTTCTTGGTAGGATAACCGGTTTACCTGTCAATTCTTCTATTTGGGATTTCATTCTTCTGGTATAGCCGATACAATCAAGAAGTATGATATCCGCATGATTCTTCATCATTATAGACGCAGCCCCTTCAATATCCGCATTGGGATCATAGGGATTCAGATCTGTTACAATAATTTTATCCGATGCTGCGCTCCAATTTCTGATGCATTGCTCGGTCTGAGCAGCTTCAGGATTAATAATTCCGACTCGTTTTCCATCCGCCAATACCGGCACAATATTGTATATCAGCTTTTGCGGATAGATGATCGGTACATCTGCCCGCAGAACATCCGGGAATTTCCCAGTACAGAACAGAACAATCAATGATACTTGTTGACTGCTCAGCGTATCGGCGCATTTCTGTAATAACGGTATAATTTTTCGTTCTCCCATGACGGCCCAACTATTATCACGAAGCTTTGATACAAGTACGGTATCGTCCGTGTCTGGTGCAAGCTTCTGGATTTCGGATTTATCTAAGCCGTCCAATGCGCCCATTTGAAGTATTTCCGCTCCCCCTAGATAAGATTCGATTTCAGGAATCAGATCATTTCGGGGAGACTGGCCGATTGTAATGGCGCCAATCTTTTTATTCATATTTGTTTTTCCGCCGTTTCCTCTCAATTTATAATGTTTTTATATACTCATAATAGGTCATAAGACCCTCTGCCGTTACAGGATCAATGACTGGCAGCCCCGTTTCTCTTGATAGTAACTCTGCAACACGTATTGTACTCATACCGGTACATGCTAATGCGATGGAATCGGCGCCTGCCCTTTTTAATCTCATCGCAAGACGAACGACAGACTCTTTTCCTGCATCTGTCATAAGATCAAGTGTATGATTCACCCCGTCTGGCTTCCCAAGGTTGATCAGGTCTTTCCCAAAGATGTGTTCATAAGGTTCCGGTGCGTATTCCGTAATCCCGAGAACTCCGGCGCGGCGTCCATATCTGGCGGCCAGTGCGGCAACGCTGCTGCCCGCTCCAATGACAGGAATACCAAGCTGTTCTTTTAATTCTGGAACTGCTGGATCATCCGCACAGCTTATGATCAATGCGTCGATGTCTTTAAAAGCTTTGGCAAGTTCTATGATTTTGGGTATTGCTGCTGCTTTTGTTTCCGGGCTGTGTATGCCTTCGGGTTGATCTGGTATACATTTGGTTTCTATCTGTAAACACGGGAATTTCTTCATTATGATTTCTCCGTGAATATTCGTAAGAGAATCATCAGCTAATGTAACAACACGGATTAATCCGGCTTTCCAGCGTTTCTCCATACATACTCCTTACTTTAATTCTTCCCATTCAGATAGTCTATGATGGTACAGGTATAGATTTTGGCTGCGTTGACAACATCCTGAACATCGACGCTTTCGTTATAAGCATGAATACCTTCCAGGTTAGCCGGACCATATTGAAGAGTCGGAATACCGGCATAGCGGAAGAAGCGTGCGTCGCTGCTCGCCCACTGATAAGTGCGTGCTAGCGGCTCGCCCCATATCTTGGCAACGTGGTCAGCGACAATCTCTACGATCTCTTCTGTATCGGAAGTGCTGTTTGCTTCGGATTGCCAGCAGAAGGAATAGGAAACGCCTGCGACTCCGCTCTCCTTGATGATGCGGATCACCTGTTCTTCCACCATCTCACAGGAAACGCCGATCGGTATACGGATATCTATCTCGGCCTCCGCGTAATCAGGTACCATATTCACCTTTGTTCCTCCGCTGATCTTGCCGAGGTTAACGGTACAGTGATTCAGGACATGCTGTGCGCCCTTTGCCTGGATCAGCTTCTTGGCCATATCGCGGGATTTCTCCATGACAGCAGCCGTTGCGTCATCATATCTCGGCGTAATGTCACGGATCGCCTCGATTCTGTTCAGAACTTTGATCAGCCTGTTGATCGCATTGTCGCCGGCGAACGGCGCCAAACTGCCGTGTGCAGGTTCTCCGGATGCCGTCAGCTTGAGCCAGCAGCAGCCCTTTTGTCCGATCTCACAGTTCAGGGATCCGGTAGGTTCGGCGATCAGGCAGGCGTCACCGTGGATTATGTTATTTTCGACCAGCCACTTTGTACCAAACTGGCCGCTGACTTCTTCATCGGGAACAATGCTAAGGACAACTTCTCCATTGAGGGGCACGTTATGGTCCGCCAAAATCCCCATAGCGAACAGCAGACCGGCAAGACCGGTTTTCATATCGGAGGCGCCGCGGCCCAGGATTTTCCCGTCGCGTACTTCGCCGCCGAAAGGATCGAAATCCCATTTTTCAAGATTGCCGGCCGGGACAACGTCGCAATGCCCGTTCAGGAGCAGCACGCGTCCGTCTTTTTGCCCCATTCGGGCAATGATATTAGGCGCGGACTCATTTCCCTTTACAATCTCATATTGAATTCCATGCTTGTCAAGGTATGCACACAAATACGATATCATCGCATCCATTTCTCCCGGAGGGTTCTCGCTGGGAATGCGAATCATTTCACTGCATAGCTGAATCAGTTCCTCTTTCCTGTCCTCGACCAGAGAACGTAACTCTTCGTGCTTCATAGCCTATCATCCTTTCTTTGGTACGGTTACCATCAAACTACTGATTTCATTATATTAAGGATCAGGGAATGGGGCTATGTGCAGCGTGCCCATGAATCTGTCGGGATGTTTGGACATCACGGTTATAATGTTATGATGCCGGAAGGGAAAATGCGAATTCCGCGCCGTCTTCATGATTCCGCGCGGTTATCGTGCCGTCATGCGCCTGTATGATCGTGCGGCAGATGGAGAGTCCGATTCCCATGCCGCGTTTGGTGTCAGAGGTAAGAGAACCCTTATACTGACCGCTGAAGATATCTGGCAGGGCGGATTCCTGTATGCCTTTTCCGTGGTCGATCACGTGGAAGGTGACCGTTGGTCCGTCGTCAGTAATAACCAGCTCTACAGGCCGTGCGCTCTCCGAGTGAACCACAGCATTTTCCAACAGATTGATCAGAACTTGTTCGATGAGAAGCGGGTCCATGGGAATCATAAGCATCTCATCCGGAGCAGAGACGAGGATGGAGGCGTCAGGCAGACGTTTCTCTAACCGGTCGATTGCTTCAGATACAACTTCTTCTACGATTTCCTGTTCTTTGGTGACTTTATGTCCGTCGCTGTGAAGCCTGGTGACGGACAATAGATTCTCCACCATGTTAAGGAGCCAGTTCGAATCTTCATTAATGGTGGTGATCAGTTCTAATTTTTCTTCGGAGCTAAGCTCTGTATGGTTTTCTATATAAGAAGCAGAAGAGCCGATGATGCTGGTCAGGGGTGTGCGCAGATCGTGGGAAATGGCACGCAGGAGATTTGCTCGGATCCGTTCTTTTTCAGCTTCATTGAGTTTGCGTTCTCTCTCCGCGATCATCTCATCCTGTTTGGTGAGCTTGGTGGTCATGGCGCTGGTTGTGATGGCAATGATCAGCATACATACGAAAGTGACCGGATATCCGCTCATGGAAAAGTTGATCTCAAAAAACGGATAAGTAAAACATCCGTTGATAAAAATGACGCAGAACAGGGAAGAGAGGATGCCGTACAGGTATCCGGTGGTTCCCCGCGCAATCAGGATGAGGGCCAGGATATAGACCAGTGCGATATTGGCGGTATTATCCTTCACAAAATGGAAGAATAAGAATGCCAGCCCGGTTGCGAAGAGTAGTATGATGAGTGTGTATAAGAGATTGCGAAGTATCTTTTTCATGATCGTTCATAATTCCTTTTATGTTATAGTTTCTCTGTATTTAAGTATATCACTACTTCCCAATAGCGGAAAAGGCTTTACATAAAAATTGCTAATTGTTATAATGAAATCAATATATGAACGATGTGCCAAAAGAAGAGTGAGGAAGATACTTATGAGATTATTGGAAGACCGGATCCGAAAAGACGGTGTCGTGAAGGGTAATGATGTACTTAAGGTGGACAAGTTTTTGAATCACCAGATGGATGTGGAGCTGTTTACAGAGATTGGGAAGGAATTTCAGCGGTTATTTGAAGGGGAGAAGATCACGAAGATTCTGACGATCGAGGCATCGGGAATCGGGATCGCATGTGTAGCGGCCCAGTGCTTCGGCGTGCCGGTGCTTTTTGCCAAGAAGAACAAGACGAAGAATATCGCGGGGGACGTATATACGTCGAAGGTGGAATCATTTACCCACGGGCGGGTGTACGACATTATCGTATCCAGGGAGTTCTTAAGGCCAGAGGACCGGGTACTGCTGATCGATGATTTCCTGGCGAACGGAGCGGCCTTGATGGGGCTGATCACGCTGGTGAGGGAAGCAGGAGCGACGTTGATCGGTGCGGGTATCTGTATTGAGAAGGCATTTCAGCCGGGCGGCCAGAGGATCCGGGAGATGGGTGTGAGAGTAGAGTCGCTGGCGCGGGTTAAGAGCATGAGCGAAGAGAATGGGATTGAATTCTGCTAATTCAATGATGCACAGGGAGGGAATGCGCGGTGCTGACAGCAAGAGAAGCCGAGAGGGAATTGGAACAGGGAGTAAAGCTGAATCCCGGACCGTGGAGAGAGCATAGTCTGTCTGTTGCCGGTAATGCCAGGCTGATTGCCGGGAAAGCAGAAGGGATGGATGCCGATACGGCATATATCATGGGACTGATGCATGATATCGGGCGAAGGGCGGGAATCAAGGGCATCCTGCACATTTTTGACGGGTATGACTATATGATGAAGCTTGATCAGCCGGAGCTTGCCCGTATCTGCCTGACCCATTCGTTTCCGATGAAGGACGTCCATACTTTCGCGGGGAGATATGACTGCTCGGATGATCAATTGGCCTTCCTTGAAGAATATCTGGATCAGATAGAATATGATGATTATGATAAGCTGATACAGTTATGTGATGCGGTATCGCTGCCCGGCGGGGCATGTATCATGGAGAAGAGATTAGTAGATGTTGCGCTTAGGAATGGTCTGCCGGATTTTACATTAGATAAGTGGCGGGCGTTCATGGAGGTTAAGAAGTATTTTGACGGATTGTGCGGCTGCAACATCTATTCTCTGCTTCCGAATGTGATGGAGAATTCCTATGAGAGTTTGATATAGATATCATGAGAATATATAATGGAAAAAGCGTATTTAGCGGTATTGCGATCGGTAAGATCTGTGTATATAAGAAAGACGAGCAGCAGGTTAAGCGAGTGAAGATTTCAGATATAGAAGAAGAACTTGCACGCTTTGCGGCAGCGAAGGAAGAGGCGGCCAGACAGCTTCAAGAGCTGTATAATAAGGCTTTGAAGGAAGTGGGAGAGGCGAATGCCACCATATTTGAAGTGCATCAGATGATGCTTGAGGATGTGGATTACAATGAATCGGTGGAAAATATCGTGCGCAGCCAAGAGGTGAATGTGGAATATGCGGTTGCGGCAACGGGAGATAATTTTTCCAGGATGTTTGCGGCGATGGATGATGATTACATGCGGGAACGTGCGGCGGATGTCAGGGATATTTCCGAGAGAATTCTGACGATATTGAATGGAGACGGAGAACACAGGGCGGTGACAGAGGAACCTTCGATCATCGTGGCAGACGATCTGGCGCCGTCAGAGACGGTGCAGCTTGATAAGGATATGGTGCTGTCATTTGTGACCGTTCATGGGTCTACGAATTCCCACACTGCGATTCTGGCGAGGATGATGGGGATCCCGGCGTTAGTCAATACAGCTCTGCCGATGGATGAGACGGTGGACGGTAAGCTTGGCATTGTGGACGGCGGAACCGGAAGGATCTATGTGGATCCTGATGAGAAGATCCTGGCTGAAATGACGAAAAGGCAGCAGGAGGAATTAAAAAAGAAGGAATTGCTTCAGACATTGAAGGGCAGAGAGAATGTTACACTTGACGGTCAGAAAGTGATGCTGTATGCTAACATTGGAAATATCAAAGACTTGGCGATGGTAATGCAGAACGATGCGGAAGGGATCGGTCTGTTCCGCAGCGAATTCATTTATCTTGAAAAGGAAGATTACCCGACGGAAGAGGAGCAGTTTCAGATATATAAGCAGGCGGCGGAGACGATGGCGGGAAAGAGAGTCATTATCCGGACGCTGGATATCGGGGCGGATAAGCAGTGTGATTATTTTGAGATGGAGCATGAGGAGAATCCGGCGCTAGGATATCGTGCGATCCGTATCTGTCTGACCAGACCGGAGGTGTTTAAGACGCAGCTTCGGGCATTATTCAGAGCCAGCGCCTTTGGGAAAATTGCAATCATGTATCCTATGATCACCAGTATTAAGGAGATAAGAAGGATCCAGGAGATCGTATCTGAGGTAAAGGCAGAGTTAGACGCACAGAAGACGCCTTATGGCGAGCCGGAGCAAGGGATCATGATCGAGACGCCGGCTGCGGCACTTGTGAGCGATCTGCTTGCCAGAGAAGTGGATTTCTTCAGCATCGGGACCAATGACTTGACGCAGTATACGCTTGCGGTCGACCGTCAGAATCCGAAGCTCGATGAATTCTATGATCCGCATCATCCGGCTATCCTGCGTATGATCGCTATGGTAGTGGAGAATGCGCATAAGGCGGGGATATGGGCAGGGATCTGCGGGGAACTCGGAGCGGACCAGACATTGACTGGAGAATTCCTTGCTATGGGAGTGGATGAGCTGTCTGTAGCGCCCGGCAGTATCCTTCCGATCCGTAAGATCGTACTGGAGACGAATGTAGGAGAATATAAGGCACGGCATCACTAATTGTATATTTCCGGGAGGAGAATTCATATACTGTTAACAAAGGCGAATGTCTGGAGTTATGTATATGGAAGAGAAGCTTAAGAGATGGAAGAATTACGGGATCCTTGCGCTGACGCTGATGATTGTGCTCGCGGGATCCTTCAAGTATATTTCCGGTTTTTCGACGGTTTCCGGCAATGTGAACGGTAAGGAGATGCCGATCTGTTCTGTGGAGACCGGTAAGAGAGCGGTTGCACTGTCGTTTGAGACAGCCTGGGGTGACGAGGATATCCGGCAAATTCTGGATATATTGAAAATACATGGGATCCATGCGACGTTTTTTGTGACCGGCGACTGGGTGGAGAAATACCCGGAGCTTGCAGGTATGATCAAGGAAGAGGGTCATGACCTTGCCAATCACAGTAAGAGCCATAAGAGTATGGTGGAGATGGATGAAGAGCAGCAGCGTGCGGAGATCATGGAGGTTCATGAGAAGGTGAAAGCGCTGACGGGTGCGGATATGCAGCTATTCCGCCTGCCCTATGATAGTTATGATGATTCCCTGATCCGGGTGATAGAGGCATGCGGTTATTATCCGATCCAATGGTCGATTGACAGTCTCGATTGGAAGGATTACGGAGCGAAGCAGATCGCGAAGACGGTATTGAAGGATGAGAATCTGAAGAACGGAGCGATCATCCGGCTTCACAGCGGAACGAAATACACGGCCAAGGCTCTGGAGAAGCTGATCAATGGTCTGGAGAAGAAGGGATATCGGCTGGTTCCGGTGTCGGAATTGATCTATAAGGAAGGGTATCATCTGGATGCCGCGGGACGGCAGATGAAGGATCGGTAATAGGAGAAGAAAGGAAGAGACGATGGATAACAGGGTATCGGTGATCAGTATCATTATTAAGGAGGAAGAGTCGGCGGGTGCAGTCAATGAACTGCTCCATGAATTCCGGCAGTATGTAGTCGGACGTATGGGGATTCCCTACAGAGAACGGGGAGTGTCGATTATCAGTGTGGTACTGGATGCGCCCGGGGACGCAACCAGTTCACTGTCCGGCAAGCTTGGGATGCTCAGCGGAGTCAGCGCGAAGACGCTGACGGCGAAGATGTAGCGTAAGTCAGAAGCGGTTGATTCCGTTCTGCAGTTCTTCCGCCCACTTCTGTAAATTATATGTACGTCCGCCAAAGAGCTTCAGAAGCGCTCCGGTCGGATTATTCTCATTGGCGAAGGCATTGGCTTCGTCGGTATCTACATGCATGGCAAGTGCGAAGTTCGGATGGACGCGGACTACTACATCGGCGAAGATCAGGGAGCGTTCGAAGCTCTCCATGATCACGAATACTTCGTCGTTGTCCTTCACGTTGAGCTGGATTGCCTGGACGGGAGTCATGTGGATATGGCGTTTGGCGACGATCACACCGTGGTCCAGTTCGATCTGGCCGAACGGACCTTCTAAGATGCAGCCGGGAGTATCCTTCGTATCTCCGGACTGACGGATGATACCGGGGATCCCTAGCTTGCGGGAATCGGTCATGGAGATCTCCACCTGTGTCTCGTTACGGAAAGGTCCCAGAACGGCAACATTCTCAAAGGAGCTCTTCGGGCCTCTCACGGCAAGCCGTTCTTCGCAGACGTACTGTCCGGGCTGGCTTAATTCAGCCTTGAAGGTCAGTTCCTTCCCTTCTCCGAATAATATATCAAAATCTTCCCGGCACAGATGGATGTGCCGCGCGCTTGTCTCAATTGGAATTGCAAGTCCCATAGTCTTATCACCTCATTCGTAGGATTCATTGCTTGAACAGCAATCTCATTTTAACAAATATAAAATTCTTTTTCAATGTATGGCTTCCATTTTGCCTGGAAATATCTTATAATTAATTAAAATGGTATCTATAATGAAGAAGGAGGATATTCTGGTGAGAGATATATGGGAAAGCATTAAGGAATTTTTCGGAAGGGACTGGACGCCGGCAGAGAAGGTGCTGGTGATCCTGTGCTGCATTCTGTTCGGCGTGATCAAGGGATTCTGCCTTGCCCCCATCAAGAGAGGCATTAGCTGCGGCAACAACAACGGCAACTCTTATATGTCAGGAGCGGACGGAAGCTGGGAAGAGGCCGAATAGAAGTTGACAAACTGCATATTTTTATTCTATAATCAATGAGACAAAACAAAGGCGTTTTCATCATGGCATGAGAACGCCCATTTTTATACCATCCTGGAGGGAGATATATATGAATCACTATACACGAAAGGATATCTTAAGATTAGTGGAAGAAGAGGACGTGGGCTTTATCCGGCTGCAGTTCACGGATATCTTCGGTACGATGAAGAATGTCGCCATTACGACGAGCCAGCTTGAGAAGGCGCTGGATAACCAGATCATATTCGACGGGTCGTCGATTGAGGGATTTGCGCGAATTGAGGATTCGGATATGTATCTGTACCCGGATCTTGATACATTTACCATATTTCCGTGGAGGCCGCAGCAAGGCAAGGTGGCAAGGCTGATCTGCGATGTCTATAAGCCGGACGGGAGTATCTTCGAGAGTGACCCGAGATATATTCTGAAGAAGGTGCTGTCAGAGGCGAAGGCTTCGGGGTATGACTTCAATGTGGGGCCGGAATGTGAGTTCTTCCTGTTCCATGCGGATGAGGACGGGAGGCCGACCACTCTGTCACATGAGAGAGCAACGTATTTTGACGTGGGTCCCCTCGACTTGGGGGAGAATGCAAGACGCGATATGGTGCTGACCTTGGAGGATATGGGATTCGTGATAGAGGCGTCCCATCATGAGATCGCTCCTGCGCAGCACGAGATTGACCTGCAGTACGGCGAGGCGCTGGAGATGGCGGATAACATCATGACATTTAAGATGGTGGCGAAGACGATTGCGAAGCGGCACGGCCTGCACGCTACATTTATGCCCAAGCCCAAGTACGGGATCAGCGGTTCCGGGATGCATATCAATATGTCCCTGCACAGGGACGGGGTCAATGTATTCGCGGACGCAAAGGATGAGAGGGGATTGAGCCGGGAGGCGTATTATTTTATCGGCGGACTCATGAAGCATATGAAAGCGGTCAGCTTCATCACGAATCCGATTGTGAATTCTTATAAGAGGCTGGTACCGGGGTATGAAGCTCCTGTTTATATTGCATGGTCGGCTAAGAACCGGACGCCGCTCTTGCGGATTCCGGCAGTCAAGGGGACATCGGCAAGAGTGGAGCTTAGAAGTCCGGATCCGACCGCGAATCCGTATCTTGCCCTTGCGGTATGTCTGGCAGCAGGTATGGAGGGAATCAGGCAGGAGATCTTACCGCCGGCCAGCATTGACTGTAATATCTTCGAGATGACGGAAGAGCAGAGGGAGAGAGCCGGGATAGAGAAGCTGCCTGGAAGTCTCCTGGAGGCGGCAGGGGAATTCAAGAAGGATCCGTATATCCAGTCTGTACTTGGGGAAGATCTGTCAAGGAAGCTGATCCAGGCGAAGGAGAAGGAGTATGCGGATTACCGTGCACAGGTTACAGAGTGGGAGATTGGAAGGTATCTGCATCGGATGTAGGACGGCAGGGGGTGTGAGTTTGGTTAGTATTATAGTTGCATTTCCCAATAGGGATAATGCGGCCAAGATTCGCAACCTGATAGTGCGCGGCGGGATGGATGTCACCGGAGTCTGCACGGCAGGCGCACAAGCACTGCAATATGCAGATATGGCAGATGAGGGAATCGTGGTGTGCGGGTATAAGTTGAAGGATATGATGTATACGGAGCTTCGGGAGTATCTGCCTGGTGATTTCGAGATGCTTCTGGTAGCATCCTCGGATAAATGGACCGGGGGCGCTATGGAAGGCGTGATCGGTCTGTCCATGCCGGTCAAGGCGTATGATCTGATGAATACCCTGGAAATGATGCACCGCACCATAGAGCAGAGGCGTAAGAGGCGGAAATTAGAGCAGAAGAACCGGAATTCCCAGCAGAAAGCGGTGATAACGAAGGCGAAGGAGCTGCTGATGAGCCGCAACAATATGTCGGAGGCGGAAGCCCACAGATATCTGCAGAAGAGCAGTATGGACAGCGGTACGAATATGGTCGAGACGGCGGAGATGGTTTTGAGCGTTATGACAGAGTAGGAATAGAGAAGGAAAGGAAGTTTGAGAGATGAGATTTACGAAGATGCATGGATTAGGAAATGATTATGTCTATGTGAATTGTTTTAAAGAGAAGGTGGAGAATCCGGCGGAAGCGGCGAGATATGTAAGCGACAGACATTTCGGGATCGGATCGGATGGTTTGATCCTGATCTGTCCGTCAGAGAAGGCGGATTTCGAGATGGTGATGTATAACGCAGACGGCTCCCGCAGCGAGATGTGCGGGAATGGAATCCGCTGTGTTGCAAAGTATGTCTATGACTATGGTCTTACGGATAAGACCAGTATATCGGTTGAGACACTGGGCGGTATCAAATATCTGGATCTGACGGTGGAAGACGGCAAGGCCGTGCAGATCAGAGTAGATATGGGGATGCCGGAGCTTAGGGCGGAGAGAATACCGATTCTCTTCGAGGTTCCGGAGGAATGTACGCCGGATGAAGCTGCGGTGTTAGGAGAAGAAGTATTCGGCGATAATGAACAGTTTGTGGGGCAGGAAGCCATGGAGCCTGCAGCGGATGCAGGAGAGCAGTCTGCAGATGCGGGAGATCAAGATAAAGTGGTAATCGATGAACCGATCGTGGTGGACGGGATGGAATATAAGATCACAGGTGTATCCATGGGCAATCCGCATGCGGTAGTATTCCTGGAAGATGTGGAGAAATTGGATATCGACAGGATCGGGCCGAAGTTCGAGAATCATGAGAGATTCCCCCACAGGATCAATACGGAATTCGTCCGTGTGATCGACAGGGAGACCATAGAGATGCGCGTGTGGGAGCGCGGCTCCGGAGAAACGCTTGCCTGCGGAACAGGGGCCTGCGCCGCAGCCGTGGCAAGTATTCTTAACGGACTTGCCGAGCGGAAGGTTACGGTGAAGCTGTCAGGCGGAAGCCTGCTGATCGAATGGGATGAAGAGAGCGGCAAGGTCTATATGACAGGACCGGCGGTGACGGTATTCGAGGGAGAGATTGAGCTTCCGGCCGGAATGTAGAATGACGGTTTCAGTTGTGCCAGGCAAAGGCTTTGGCGTCTGGCGGGTCTTTAAAAAGGAGGAAGACATATGTTTAAAGTGAATGAAGATTATCTGAAATTACCGGGCAGTTATTTATTTTCAACCATAGGAAAGAAGGTAGCGGCATTCCAGGCGGCGAACCCGGATAAGAGTATCATCCGTCTTGGAATCGGTGACGTGACGCAGCCGCTCGCGCCTGCGATCATAGAGGCGCTGCACAGTGCGGTGGACGAGATGGCGCATGCGGAGACATTTCATGGTTATGCGCCGGATCTTGGTTATGAGTTCTTGAGAAACGCCATGGCGAAGAATGATTATCAGGACAGAGGGTGTGATATCAAGGCGGATGAGGTGTTCATCTCGGACGGAGCCAAGTGCGATTCCGGCAATATCCAGGAGATCTTCGCGAAGGATAATAAGATCGCCGTATGCGACCCGGTCTATCCGGTCTATGTGGATACGAATGTGATGGCGGGGCGTACCGGAACCTATGATACGGATAAGGAGACCTGGAGCGATGTGATCTATATGCCGTGTACGGAGGAGACGGATTTTGCGCCGGAGCTTCCGAAAGAGACGCCGGACATCATCTATCTGTGTTTCCCCAATAATCCGACCGGGTCCACCATCACGAAGGCGCAGCTTCAGGAATGGGTGGATTATGCCAACAAGGTCGGAGCGGTCATTATCTATGACGCAGCCTATGAGGCATACATTTCCCAGGAGGATGTACCGCACAGTATCTACGAGTGCGAGGGGGCGAGAACCTGTGCCGTTGAGCTTCGAAGCTTCTCGAAGAATGCCGGGTTCACGGGCGTGCGGCTTGGCGCAACGGTGATCCCCAAGGATGTGAAGTGCGGGGAGGTTATGCTTCACTCTCTGTGGGCGAGACGCCATGGCACCAAATATAACGGAGCGCCGTATATCGTGCAGAAGGCGGGAGAAGCCGTGTATTCCGAAGCAGGGAAAGCGCAGCTTAAGGAACAGGTCGCGTATTACATGAAGAATGCCAAAGTGATCTATGAAGGATTGAAGGATGCGGGCTATCAGGTGTCGGGCGGGGTGAATGCGCCGTATATCTGGCTTAAGACACCGGCAGGGATGACGTCATGGGAATTCTTCGACCATCTGTTAGAACGCGCGAATGTTGTGGGAACGCCCGGATCAGGGTTTGGACCAAGCGGAGAGGGATATTTCCGTCTGACGGCATTCGGGTCTTATGAGAATACTGCTGCGGCGATTGAGAGGATCAAAAGGATCTGATATAGGAAGGCTGTCTCTGTTGCGGAGACAGCCCGATTTGATTGTATCACTTCTTTGGCCCTGCGAAGATAAACTGCAGGAATCTTACTAACGTATACAGTACGAATACTGCTGCGATGACCGTCTCGATCAGAACCACATACTTAAGCGCCGGGATCGGTCGTTCCATATTAGCCAGGCATGCCATTGTCTGTTTGGAAGCGATCGCGCTGATGACAAATGGGAAGGTGAACGACGCATAGCTTGGGAAAAACGGGAGCTTGAAATACCCGATCGCTTTCACAAGAGCAAACACATACAATACACTTGCCAATACAAACATTGCCATAAGCATTCCGTAGGATTTCGGCATTACAGACTGCACATATCCGGCGATACACAGGCTCGTAGGGGCCGCGTAGATGCAGATCAGCGGTTTCGCCGGATCGGGGATCTCTGTATACTTGACATAACGGACTGTGACCAGCACAAGCAGTACGAGCAAAGATACGAATCCGAACCAGAACGCGGCGCTTCCGATACTTAGTTTCTCATAGGCCGGCGCCGTGATCGCCGCGACTGCAATTCCTACATATACGATATAATAGCTTGCGAATACTTTCGGCATCTGAAGCTTTGCGATGAATTTCACTGTAAAATATATGATCAGAACCACATGCAGCGCGATGGCGAACAGCCAGATGTAATATGCAGCAGGTCCGATGAATGGTTTCACATAAGCGCTGAGAAGCATAAGCGCCATGGAAAATGTACCGGATACACTGGCCATGATCGGGTTCTTCATATCTTCCTTTATTGCCGCCGGGAAAAGAATCAGCTTAAGCAATATCAGAATCAGCAGAAGGCCCGCTGCAATACCGCATACATAGCGGATACCTTCGGAATAGCTCTGTAAGAGGTTCCCAAGCGCTGCAAGTCCAAGCATGACGCCGCACAGCGGTATGGGAACTCTTTTGATGATGTCTTTCATTTGATCTACCTCATCTCTCTGTCGTCGGGTTAACTGCGGGGAGCCGGTTCTGTCTCTGTATCGGTGTTGGTGATACCCAGTTCACGGCAGACGATATCGGCAACCTTCCAGGCACATAATCCTGTGAAATAGATGCACTGCTCCTTGTGTTCGCCTTTCCCCATATCGAATTCTTTCGTGAGAATCCTGCAGCAGACAGCGTTCTTCCCATTGTGCTCTTTGAACCAGGTATGGAGTTCGTTGGAATAAGACATACACTTGTTCACATCCGGATCCTTTGGCCCTAATGGTTCGGTTCTTCCGAAGATCATGCCCAATGCCAGGATTCCGCCGTTCAATGCGCCGCACATACAGCCGGAACGGCCTGCTCCGACAGACATTGCCGATGCCATGCCGATCACTTCTTTTGGTACGTCGATCTCGAAATTATTCCTGATTGCATTCATGACTGCTTCGCAGCAGAAATATCCGCCTCTGAAGGAATCTTCGGCGTCTTTTTGAACCTTTCGCAGACTAACCTCTTTTGCCCCCATTTTTACATTCATCATTAATTTCCTCCTTCGTTTTCTGAATGTTTTGTCTTGTGTTTTATTATAAATTTCCTTTGGAGGAATGTAAAATTGATTTTGTGTATAAGTTGCGTACATCATTGTATTTGTCAATATTGGAAAGGAAAGAAGATTATTATCGAGCTTACAGTAACCGGCAGACTGCGGTATTGTCTGGCAACTTCTTTGCTGATGTTGACAGACTAAGAAGAGGAAGAGTATAATTTGGTTAAAGTTTCCAATAGGTAAAGGGGAGGCAGGAAGGAGGAGTGTGTGTCAAACAGAATATGTAGAATATAAGTGGAATCAAAAGTTAAAGTAAAAGGAGAAAAACTAATGGGAGTTCACAGGAAACAAATGAAGGGTAGGATAACGTATGTATTACTTCTGACGCTGTTGCTCACAATGCTTCATCCTGTCGGCAGTTATGCGGATGAAGCAGAGGGGAACGTAGATAATGCGCCGAAAGAGGCTGCAGTGGAATTAGAAGAATACAGCGAGCAAACGGAAGAACCGGCGAAAGAGGATGTTGACTCGGGAAAGATTTCTGTTGACGGAAAGTCGATTGAAGCGCGGGCAAATAAGTTCGAATCAACAGCTCCGGTAATTGAAGAGGTTGATTTCAAACAGAATGGAACGACGGTAAAGAATGATTCGGTGTTGACGTTATCATTATATGTGTATGATGATTCGGAGATCTCGGATATTCGCGCGGATATCACATCAGAGGAATTTGGCGGCTCGGAGCAGATGGAGTGGACCAAAGGAGAGAATGAGAAAGAATATATTCTTACATATCAACTGGATGGTTATGTGACGGGCAAACTTGAGATTTATTCTATCGTAGTTGTTGATGAGCACAGTAACTTGACCAATTATGATGTATATGATTTTGAGACAGGAGAGAGCAAGTATTGGGTGAATGCGGAAGCGGCGGCAAGTGAACCGATCCGTGTGAAGAATTTCTCTTTCTCCAGGAATGGGCAATCGGTAGAGACGATCGGTGAGATTGGAGAACAGGATATTTCACTAGAAACAGACAGAGCAATAGAAGACGATGCGATCTATTTGCGATTTGAGAATGACAAAGAAGATAATTCTTACTGTATTCTGCGCCTTTCACCGGAGGAATATGGTATTTCCAACCAGATATTTGATCGTATGTGGAGCTACTCGGGCAATAGCAGCAGCGGGCGATATGTGTTAAAGAAGGTTTATTTGGAACGGGGACTTTTTGACACGGAGATTCCGTTGGAGATGGAGAATAAAGAGGAGTATAGCTTTATCATTACAAAGGATCCGGATTGGAGTGAGTCGGAATCGAAGCTTGAGCTTGAGTCTGTTGTGCTGAATAAGAATACGCAGCAGGTAAAACAGGGAGACGAAGTAGAGATTACCGTAGGCGTGACGAATAAGAGCGATGAGCCATTGCCGCAATATGGAACTGTCTATTTCTATGCGGCGGCGCCGGATATCGATGACAGCAGCCGGTATGTTGATTTGACGCTGGGTGAAGATTCGAAATATCATGGGACTTTGAAGATAGAAAATATGTATCCATGTGAATGGTATGTGGAGGATATTCGTATCGAAGATGATAGTTGGTACGAGCAAGAATTCCCGGATAAGGAAAGATATCCATATTATGTGTGTGTATATAACGAAGAAGCTTTCGTTAATCCGTCGTTTGATGTGGATATTGCATTTATGGCGTTAGATAAAAATGGAGATTATCAAATCGTCAGTGAAGTGAAGAAGGAGAATGTTGAGCGACGCCAGACGATGAAAGAGATCGGCGTTGCATTCCCGGCAATGAAGTCCGAGTATGCAGGTTTGACCCAAACAGGCTGGATAGACCAAGAGGGAAGAGAGATTACGGAAGATATGGCCCTCTTTAATGAAGAATATATACAGATATATGCCAAATATGATAAAGGTATCATACATGCGTATTATGAATATCCGGATGCAGAAGGTAATTGGCAGAGTACGGATCAAAAGTTCTTGTATGAACATGGCGAAACCTACGGAGAGCTTTTAAAGCAAATAAATGGGTTTGTACCGGAGGATATCACGAAGGAATATTCATTTATCGGTTGGGAGTATGAAGACGATTATTACAAAGAAGATGATGTGATATCGGATCGGGTAGAGTATATTTCTGCTGCTGCGAAATTTGCCGATGTGACGTTGCTGCGGATATTCCCTCATTATTTTGATCAGGAAGCAAACGATGATAATGGATCAGAAGTTCTGGCAGTAAAAGAGGGCACAACAGTTAATGATGTAATAAATGTGCTGAGTAAGTCAGAGCCGCCGCAGTCTTATGAAGGCCTGAGATTCAAAGAATGGGCTGTAAATCCATATATGGAGACAGAAGGAACGGCTGTGGTAAAGAATGGAGATGCTTTTGGACAGGATGCGATATATGAGAATTGCCTGATTCGTTACATTATATGGTCGGATAATGGAGAGAACATCTATTGCCAGGTAGCAGAAAAAGGAGAAACAGTTAAGGCATTGACATCGTTTGACAATCTTGGAGAGATTACATGGGAGATTGGCTATGCGCCGGAAGAAACTTTTGTTGTTAATGAACATATGACCTTCTATGGAGACGCAGACAGTGCAGTCATAGATCCAGACGTTCCGAGTGATCCGGAGAAGCCAGATCAACCATCCAAGCCATCCAAACCATCCGGGTCGACTTCTGATTCTGATAACAAAACAGATGTTCCGGAAGATACGAAACTTCCTGACAGCGTTGTCAATTCTGTCATCGAAAAGGTTAACAATTCAGCACCAGGGCAGACGATTCAGGTGAATATGAATTCGAAGACCACTGTGTCAAAGGAAATTCTGGAAGCTGCAAGAGGAAAAGATGTGAATGTAGTTCTGGAAATGGACGGATATAGCTGGACAATTAACGGCAAAGATATTCAGGCAGCGAACCTTAAGGATATCAACCTTAAAGTGATCAAGCATACGGATCATATTCCAAGTTCAACGGTAAAGGCGCTTGCAGGCAGCAATCCATGTATGCAGATTTCCCTTGTTCACGAAGGAAATTTCGGCTTCAAGGCAACGCTGAATATCGGTGTTGGTTCGGAGTATGCCGGCAAGTATGGCAATCTGTATTATCATGACAGCGCCGGAAAGATGGTATTCATCAATGCCGGCCAGATTAATTCAGAAGGAAATGTAAGCCTGGAATTCAGCCATGCGTCCGATTATTTGCTTGTGATGTCGGCTCAGGCGATGTCTCAGACAGATGTGCCGGAGAATCTGATGCCGGCAGGAATGGATCAGAATGGCACTACATCTGCGTCAAACACGAATAATAATGTCACAAGAAGTCCAAGAACCGGAGACTATACGATGGTGTATCCGTGGCTGCTCTTATGTGCTGCGGCAATGGGAATTATGATATACGAACATAAAAGAAAACATGCATAGAAGTAATCGCATTTCCGGTAATGGGAAGATACAAGGCGCTCGGGATTATTCCGGGCGCTTTTCTATTGCCTTTCTTAGTAAAACTATGCTACACTTTAATTACATTTATATCAGGAAGGAGCAATACGGTTATGGGAATATATCTGAATCCTGGTAATGCAAGTTTTCAATCTATTAGGAAGGGAATATATATTGATAAATCGGAGCTTATCTCTTTTGTCAATGCAAGGCTTGGAACCAAAGAAAAGTTGATATGTGTCAGCAGACCTCGAAGATTCGGCAAATCATTTGCTGCTCAGATGCTATGTGCATATTATGATAAAAGCTGTGATTCAAGAAGCCTTTTTCGGGATTTGAAGATTGCTTCTGATACGGATTTCAGTGTATATCTTAACCAGTTTAATGTGCTGTATCTTGATATGACATGGTTTCTTGTCAATTCCGGCGATATAAAAGATACGGTCAGAAATCTTCAGCAGGAGATCATTAAGGAATTAAAGATGTACTACTCTGAGTATATTGCCGCGGATGTTACTACACTGCCTATGGTTCTCTCGAAGATCAATCAGGCGACAGGAGAGAAATTTATCATTATCATAGATGAATGGGATGCCTTGTTTCGAGAAGCTAAGAATGATAGTGAATTGCAGACTGCTTATATAGACCTGTTGCGGGGATTATTCCGAAGCAGTCTCACAGACCGCATGATAGAAGCCGCATATATGACAGGTATCCTTCCGATTAAAAAGTATGGAACTCAGTCGGCTATGAGTGACTTCTACGAATATACGATGATTCAGCCGGAGCCTCTGGAAAAATATGTAGGTTTTACGGAACAGGAAGTCCGTACCCTGTGTACTGCCGCAAGCCTTGATTTCGATGAAGTGCAGAATTGGTATGACGGTTATATTCTGGGAGAGAATCTTCATATCTATAGTCCCAAGTCCGTGCTTGATGCCGTCAGACGCAGGCAACTTAACAATTATTGGACACAGACAGAGACTTATGAATCATTGAAATCTTATATAAACAGTAATTTTGATCATTTAAAAGAAGATATTATATATATGCTTGCCGGAAATAGCTGTAAGATTACGACACGCCGGTTCCAAAATGATATGATAAATATCAATAGCAAGGATGATGTGTTCACACTGCTCATACATCTTGGTTATCTGGCATATGATATTCGGTCGAGTGAAGTTTTTATCCCCAATCTGGAGATTGCCGATGAGTTTAAAAATGCTATAGAAGACAGTGGATGGAATATAATTGCTTCTGCACTTGCTGCGTCGGAATCGCTTTTGGCTGCTACTCTTGCCGGCGACTGCGATACCGTTGCTCAATATATTGACAAAATTCATTTGGAAAATACGTCAATTATATCTTACAATAATGAGAATGCTCTTAGTTGTGTAATAAGTATAGCTTATTTTTTTGCACGGAAAGATTATATGCTTATTCGTGAATTACCTTCTGGGAAAGGATTTGCCGATATTGTATTTTTGCCGCGAAGAAATATTGATAAACCTGCAATGGTAATTGAACTTAAATGGGATCAATCATCTCAGGGAGCAATACGGCAGATTCTCGATAAGCAATACCCGGAGTCATTACATGATTATTCCGGGAACATATTGTTGGTTGGTATTAGTTATAATAAGAAGAGTAAGGAACATGAGTGTACGATTATGACAGGTCATGTTACACACGAACAATATAGCTAATGCAAGGCGCTCGGTATTATACCGGGCGCTTTCCTCTTGTCCTCATATTTTCTTATGATTAGACTATCCTTTTACGGCCAACCAACGTTATAGTATATAGAAAGCGCTTTTGAAACTTAAGAAAGGAGGGAATCATGACGTGGACGAGGATTTTCTACTGGTGCAGAAAATGCGTCTGGGAGATGAGAATGCATTTGATAGGTTTGTCACGAAATACTATCCCGCAATAATGAAATACTGCCAGATACATATCAAGGATTACGGATACGCAGAGGATATGACGCAGGAAACCTTCACACGATTTTTCCGGACTTTCAGACAATATAAGCATTATGGGAAAGCGGTGAATTATCTGTATGTGATCGCTGCCAATGCCTGCAGGGATTATCACCGGAAGCGGAAGGAACTCTTGCTTGAAGACCTGCCGGAGATGGCGGAGCAGGATGCAGGCGGCATGGATGAACAGATAGAGATCGCAGAGGCTTTGGACAGGCTTTCGGATGAACTTAGGGAGACGGCAATCCTGTTCTTCATACAGGAACGCAGGCAGAAAGATATTGCCGCTATCCTGGGGATCGGTGTTGCACTTGTCAAATATAGAATACGAAGGGCAAGAGAATTGCTGTCTGAGTATTTTACAGAGTAGGAAGGAGGATATATGAGATTATCAGATTATCAGCTTCGAAACCGTCTTGGAGCGAAGAAAGAAATACTTTATACAGACAAAGGATTAGCGGAAACCATAGAGAGGTCAAAAGCGGCGTTCGCAGAGAGTGAAGCAAAGAATGATACTTCATATGCTGAATTTCTATATCAGCAGAGCCGGTACATCCACAAACGTTGGTGGATATTGCAGGGAATGCTCCTGCTCCTGATATGGTTTATGCTGCAGATGACAGAGAGCAGTATCTACGTGCAGAGGTATATGGGCATTGCGGCTTCGCTATTTGCGATCTTGTTATTGCCGGAGCTCTGGAAGAACCGGAATGCGAATGCGCTGGAAATCGAAAGTGTATCTTATTATTCTCTGAGGCAGATCTATTCGGCCAGGATCCTCGCATTTGCCTTGGTGGATTTCCTGCTGATCTGCGCATTTACTCTATCGGTAGTGTTGACTGGAACCGTATTTGCGGAAGAAATGATGATTCAGTTTTTCCTTCCGTATATTGTGACCTGCTGTATTTGCTTTCGGGTGTTATCTAGCAACAGAATGGGTTCAGAGGCATTTGCACTCTCGTTATGTGTTGTATTTTGTATTGTATGGACACAGATTGTACTGAATGAGGAAATATACGGAGCGATCACTTTGCCGGTGTGGATCGCAGTGACAATAATTGCCGCAGGATATCTGGTATACTGTGTGCGCAGAGGGCAGGACAACTGTGTGAAGATGTGGGAGGTAAGCACATTATGGAATTAAAAATGTCGAATTTGACGAAGAAATTCAGAGATATGACGGCTGTTAGAAATGTATCATATACGATGACAGCAGGGGTGTATGGGCTGCTGGGCATCAACGGAGCAGGGAAAACTACACTTATGCGTATGCTGTGTACGTTGTTAAAACCGACAGGCGGAAGTATTACATGGGATGGTGAAGATATATTTGAAATGGATGGGGAATACCGGAAGATCCTGGGGTATCTCCCGCAGGATTTCGGGTATTATCCGGATTTTACGGTTTACGATTATCTGATGTATATCGCATCTATCAAGGGGGTACGCCCGGCCGCTGCCCGGCAGCAGATCAAGCTCCTGCTGGATCAGGTCGGTATGAAGAAAGCGGCAAAAAGGAAGATGAAGAAATTATCAGGAGGGATGAAACGGCGGGTAGGGATCGCGCAGGCCATGTTGGGAGATCCGAAGATCTTAATTCTTGACGAGCCGACTGCCGGGCTGGATCCGAATGAGAGGATCCGTTTCCGCAATCTGATCAGCGAGCTTGCAGGTGAGAGACTGGTCCTGTTCTCCACCCACATCGTATCGGATATTGAGTATATCGCGAATGAGATACTGCTGATGCAGGGCGGAGAGATCAAGGCATCCGGAACTGCTGAGGAGTTGCTGTCCGCGATGCCGGAAGAGGTGTGGTCTCTTGAGGTGGAAAAGAAAGAAATAGAGCGGTATATGAGAAATTATAAAGTGTCTAATGTGAAAACGATACCGGGAGGGGCTGTCTTACGGTTGATATCGTCAGAGAAACCCAGTAGCCGTGCCGTAAGGGAAGAAGCAACATTGGAGGATTTGTTTTTGGATTATTTTGGTGAGAGAGCAGGTGAGAACGATGATGAGATATGAGGTGAAGAAAGTCTTCTCCAGAACGAGCAGTAAGATCGCGGTTTTGGTGTTGTTTCTTGTGATGGGTGTTACCTGCTTCTTTGCGTTGGATATTTCTTATGTGGATGAAGAAGGCAATACACAGAAAGGACTGGATGCAGTTTCAAAACTTAAGGCGGCGCAGAAGGAATGGGCGGGTGAGCTGGACGAAGAAAAGATCAGTCAGGTGATTGCAGAGAATCGGAGAATACGGACTTCTCCGGAGGCACTCGCGCAGGATATTACCCAGAATGAGATCGCTTACAGCCGGGGGCAGGGGATCAAGGAGATACGAGAACTTCTGAATTGTGCTTATGCGAAGGGATTCCGGGAATATGATTACTACCGAGCAGATTCTCTGACAGAAGAGATGGCGGCAGATTTCTACAAGAACAGGACGGCGCTGTTGAAGGAATGGCTGGAAGGCGAAGCGAAGGATCAATTTTCTGATAAAGAGAAGCAATATCTGATTGAACGGTACGAGAGCCTTAAGACGCCCTTTTATTATGATTACATGGCGGGATGGGTGCAGTTATTTGAGTTTGCGCCGACGATCGTGATGATTAGTATGTTAATCTTGTGTTATCTTGTGTCAGGGGTTTTTTCAAATGAATTTGCCTGGAAATCGGATGCTGTCTTTTTTTCAAGCGAATATGGTAGAAATAGAGCAGTATTGGCGAAGATCAAGGCAGGATTATGTATTGTAACGGCGGTATATTTTGCAATATTCTTCGTGTACACGGGAATCATGCTGCTGTATCTGGGTGCGGACGGATGGAATCTCCAGGTTCAGTCAAGCATGGCGGGATGGAAATATTTTTATCATATCACGAATCTTAAGAAGTATCTCGTGATCGGAGCGGGCGGATATATCGGATGCTTATTCCTCTCTTTTTTGAGTATGTTCGTATCTGCCAGGACGAAGTCGACGGTGATGGCAATGATAGCCCCTGTTATGGTGCTTTTTCTTCCCTCCTTTGTCGGTAATATCAAAAGCCCCGTGGTAAATAAGATCCTTGGGCTGTTGCCGGATCAGCTGCTGCAGGCGGGAAATGCACTTAATTTCTTTAATCTGTATTCCATTGGAGGAAAGATTGTTGGGGAAATACCGGTTATCATCGTGTTATATGCAGTGTTGACGGCGGCGTTGCTGCCGGCGCTGTATCGGACATATCAAAAGGCTGTTTAAAATATGTTGATAAGGATGGTATGAGCTTGTAATTCTGCTTCATTTATGATATACCGTTTATAAGAGAACATTTCAAAGGAGGCCGTATAAGATGCGTAAGTTCAACATAACTGCGGCATGTAATCCGGATATCCATTATATGGTGGATCTTCGCGCCAGACTTTCTGACATTAAAGGAATGATTGATGACGGGCAATATTTTGTGATCAACCGTGCCAGACAGTATGGAAAAACTACAACATTGAATGCACTGGAGAGATTTTTAAGTAGCGATTATATCGTTGTATACTTGGATTTTCAATTTTTAAGCCATGAAGATTTCCAGGACGCTTCAAGTTTTGTAGCTGCATTTGCGCGTGAATTACGGCAGTTAAGAAGCTGTCGGTCATATATGAGCAGTGAAATACAGGATCGTCTGAAAATGTTAAGGAGCAGGCAGGAAAAAGAATATGTACTTGCAGATCTGTTTGAATGTCTGAGTGATTGGTGTGATGAGGCCGAAAGAGGGATCGTACTAATGGTTGATGAGGTGGACAGCGCCAGCAATAATCAGGTATTCCTTGATTTCCTGGCACAGCTTAGAGGATATTATATTCATCGGGATAAACGTCCGACATTTCAGTCTGTCATTCTTGCAGGAGTGCACGATATTCGGAATCTTCGGCAGAAAATCCGTTCCGATACGGAGCATAAGCATAATAGTCCTTGGAACATTGCGTCCAGGTTTGATATAGAGATGAGCTTTTCTTCGAAAGACATTGCCGGTATGCTAAGGGATTATGAAGAGGATTATCATACGGGTATGCACATTGCTGAAATGGCACAGTTGATCTATGATTATACTTCGGGATATCCGGTTCTGGTTTCCAATATGTGTAAATTGATTGATGAGAAGATCGCCGGTTCAGAGTGTTATCCGACAAGATCGGACGCATGGACAAAAGATGGAATTTTAGAGGCTGAAAAAAGAATCTTAACAGACAGAATACCGTTGTTTGAAAGTATGATAAATAAACTGGAAGACGATGAGAAGTTATGTAAATTATTATTTTCACTTTTGTTTGAGGGACAGAATATACCATATAATCCATATGATGCATCCATCCATTTGGCGGTTGTGTATGGTTTTTTGAAAAATCAGGAAGGTACTGCTGCAATCGCAAATCGTATATTTGAAACTATGCTTTGTGATTGGTTTCTCTCGCAGGAGATTACAGAGAGTGACATATCAAAAGCGGGCGCATTGGAAAAGAATCAATTTATTCAAAGCGGACGATTAGATATGGAATTAATTCTCAAAAAGTTTGTCGAGCATTTTAATGATTTATATGGTGACAGAGCAGAAAGATTCTTAGAAGAAGATGGAAGACGCTTTTTCCTGTTATATCTTCGACCGATCATCAATGGAGCGGGGAACTATTATATAGAGGCGCAGACAAGGGATCAGCGGCGTACAGATGTGATTGTGGATTATCACGGTGAACAATTTATCCTGGAAATGAAGCTGTGGCATGGAGAAGAATATAATACACGCGGGGAGAGACAGCTCTGTGAATATCTGGATTACTATCATATTCAGAAGGGATATATGTTGAGTTTTAATTTTAATAAAAACAAACAGACCGGTGTAAAGACAATTCGATTAGAGGGAAAAGTAATTGTAGAGGCGGTCGTATAGTGTCAAGCGAAGGAACGGCTATCCCAAGGCAGGGATAGCCATCTTGTCTATTTTCCTTTTTAGCCTCTCTTCATCGACAGCGCCTCCTTGAATTCCGGCAGCGCCGCCCTTCCAAGCTCTGTTACGGGCTTGATCCATTTCCCGCTCCTGGTGTACCATAGTTCGAAGACCAGCCGGATCAGCTCATCCGTATATATGAAGGCGAATACTGCAAGGAACGGTAGATGCAGTATCATACCGGCAATCCAGGTCGCCGGAACACTCACGGTGAACAGGCAGATGATCTCCAGCAGAGTTCCGAATACGGATTCACCCCCGGCACGGTAGCAGCTGTTCATGATATAGTTGCAGGTGCGGATGGTTCCTGCGGCCAGGTAGATCAGGATCATGTATTTCCCATAGAACATGGCATCCGTCCCCAGGCCGAACAGGGACAGCATCGGTCTGTTTAAGGTCAGGCCGGTCAGGCTGATGCAGAAGGTGATCGCCGGACACAGGATGGCGAATTTCTTCACATACTGGTAGCCGTTCATGAGATGCCCGGAGCCGACTTCCTTGCCGACCACCACGGAAGACGCGTCGGCAAGTCCGCCGAAGAAGGCGAATACGAAGCCTTCCAGGACACGGAATGCCGCCATAGCCGCGATGGCCGATTCCGATTGATGGCCGATTACGATATTGATCAACATCTGTCCGATCCCGTAGAACAGTTCATTGAAGATGATCGGGAGACATTTCCCCATATATTCCTTGAGGAATCCATCCTGCCAGGAGAACATATCCTTCAGCCTCAGTACAAGCGTATTCTTATCCCTCATCAGGAAAATGAACAGCACGATGATATTGACAACGCCGGATACCAAAGTGCCGACCGCGGCGCCTGCCGCACCCATCTTAGGCATGCCGAAACGTCCGTAGATCAGGACCCAGTTCAGGACGAAATTCGTGATCAGCGCAAGGATCGAGCTGATCAAAGGCGGCTTCACCCGTTCGGTCGAGCGCATCAGGAAGCTTACGATCATGGCAAGAACCTGGAGGGGATATGCAAAGCCTACGATCCGGATATAAGGAGCGCCGATCGCGATGATTGCTTCTTTGTCCGTATAGATCCCCAGTATGAATTCCGGGTTGGCAACTGCCGTTCCGCCAAACAATAAGGATATTACCAGCATACAGGTAAGCGCCAGGCCAAAGGCACGGTTGATGCCCTTCTCGTTGCGCGCACCCCAGTATTGTGAGAAAAACAGCAGCCCTCCGCTTGCGAAACCAAAATAGCTGGAGAAAAATAAGGATGTGATCTGAGAGCAGATCCCAACCGCCGCTACGGATAATTCACCCTGGCTTCCGATCATGATGGTGTCTACCATACTCGCCGTGGTGGACAGGAAATTCTGGAACGCGATAGGCAATGCGATTGTAAATACGATCCGAAAGAAATTTCCCCAATTCGTTTTCTCGTTTTTCATGCGTCACTTCCTCTCATTATGTATTCTCCTGGGATAAGGCCAGTATTATCCATTATACGTTGAAATGTTTATTTGTCAATAGAGAGAGGGAGATATTCAAAAAAATCAAAATCCGCATAATGCTGGTGTTTGACTCTGTCAGCGCAGGTAATTCCAACCATCGTTCCTGTAAATTCTCCGTATTTACAATATTCATCTGAAAACTTCGTTGTATCGAATATCTGCCCGATTTTATGATAATCCTCATTATCATAACTCCATTCAAACCAGGACTTTCTTCCTTCGATATAGAGGCGCAGATAAATCGGTCTGTCTTCCACGGGAAGTCTGGTATTCAGAAATTCCGTTTTCTCTCCATTTTCAAGATAGATAATAGAAATCGCACTTTGCTTCAAAGTCTCACTGTAGTATTTCCTCAGATTAATATAGTTCATATTATCATAATATAAAATCAATCCCGCGCTATGTTGATGTATCTCTGGCTGGAACTCCATTTTTGTCGTTATCCTTGCATATACGCTGGTCAGCTTCCGTGCCAGAATACTCACTTTATTCAAAGACGTCCTTGATTCTTGCCCCCGAATCCTGACATAACCGGGGCGTGCGTTCACATCCGCAAAGCGTGAGGGCATGATTCGAGGCGCATAATAATAATTGCCTAACTCCGGTCCGTCAAAATCGTCAAATACTACGGCTTCCTGCACGGGCGCTTCCGGAAGCATGCTTTCCGGCACGTCCACCTTTGCCAGATTACTTCCATCCGCCATACGAAGCCATCCGTCATCGGTCCACTTCATTTTCTGAATCGCGGTTTCCCGTCCAAGAGTACACCTAAGTTCCGGCACAAAGGGCCTTGCGCAAAGGTGAACCAAGTATACTTCACCCGTCGGAAGTTCTACATAGCTTCCATGCCCGGATTTCTGCAAGACGGTCTCTGGGTTGTAATATCTGGTTTTAAGATGATCCGGGTCATGCCGTTCAAAGGACTCTTGCGGAACACTGGTCACAATAGGATTTGCCGGATCTTTTTCATAGGGACCCCATACATTCTGGGAACGCCCCATAGTCACGCAATGATTATACCCGGTACCGCCTTCCGCACACATAATATAATAGAAATCTCCCCGTTTTGTTAAATGGGGCGCCTCAATACATCCCCTGTCTGTACCGCCTCTCCACATTCTCTTTGGATAACCGATGATTTCCTTCTTCTTTGGTGAATACTCTGCCATACAGATCGTGCCGGGTTTCTCGTAGCCTTCCCTGGTTTCCCATTCCAAAGATACGATATACTTTTTCCCGTCGTCATCGTGAAAAATAGACGCATCAAAACCAGAAGAATGCAGGTATACAGGTTCGCTCCACGGCCCGCGGATATCCTTCGAAGTAATGAGAAAATTATCTACGTCAAAATACCGTGCATTCATAGAATTCATAACGCCGTAGATCACATAGAACAGATCTTCTGCTTCACAATAGGTCAGGCACGGAGCCCAGATCCCCTTTGCACTTGGAAGCTTCTTTAGATCCACTTCTTCATCATCCGTCAGAACATGGGTATATAATTCCCAGTTTTTTAGATCTTTGGAGTGATACACCGGAATACCCGGGAACCACTCGAAAGTAGATACTGCGATATAATAATCGTCTCCTTTTCTGCAAATACATGGATCCGGATTGGAACCGGGAAGTATGGGGTTCTTAATCATATATTCTACTCTCCTCTCACGTATTACCCTTCTGCCGGGAACCAGCCTTCGTCTACGCTCTTTCCGAAATCCCAGCTGTCCCATCCGCTCCATACCGGTTCGTTCACAGTATCCAGAAGCAGTTTATAGCTCCAATAGAAATACCCGGATCCCTGATTCCATGCTTCTAACTGTGCATTTGCAAGTTGTCTGTATATCTCTTTCTTCGTATCCGCGTCCATTGTCTTTTTGTCTGTAGTAAGATCTACTCCATTCAAAACAGACTGACCGCCTTTGGTATCCGTTCCCACCGCAAGGCTGTTAAACAGGCACCATTCTCCGCATATTACGTCCACGTATTGCTGTACTTCGGCAATATCCTTCGCGAAAACATCCCTGATGTATTCCAGATATCCTTCCAAAGTCTGCTCACATCCCATCATCTCCGCACTCATCAGGTATTGGTGTGTATCCAGGATGACGTGATCGTATTTTGCTTCTTCGAAGAACTCTTTCCAATCCTTTAACCGGAACGCGTCATGGAATACGATATATTTATCCTCTGCCAGATGCGGGCGGATCCGGCTGTGCGCGTCGTGGTAGAATCCCTTCAAGAACTCCATTGTATTCGGCGCGGTACCTTTGGCTAGCTCAGGGTCTACAGGCGGATAGCGATTGGGGATATCCATCAGGCTCCACATTGGCTCTGTCACCGGCTCATTGATTGGCGTAATCCCAAGAAGCCCCTCCCTGTGTCCATAACGTTCTGCCAGTCTCTCAAGGACAGTCAATTCAAACTCTACTTCCTCCGGGATCTGGCTCCAACGGCATACTCCGCTAAGTCCGCCGTTGTCAAATCCATTCTGGCTCATAGGCGCTGTATGCAGGTCTATCAGAATCTTCAGTTCGTATTTTTCAGCCCAGGAAAATGCCTTATCCAGCTCTGCGATACAGCCGATATACGGCGGACGGTCGCCAAAGATGAAATAAGGGACCGGAATTCGGACTGCATTCATTCCGCAGCGCTTAATTGTCGCAAAATCCCGTTCTGTTATATATTCACTGCGGTGAATCTTAATCCTTGCCTCATATACCTCCGGCGAAAGCTGAGTCGGAAGATAATATTCATCTTCTGCGGTAGTTCCCTCAAACAGTGACGGACTCATCCATTTTTCCAAAACCAGCCAGTTTCCAAGATTTACTCCTTTAATTCTCATCTCTTTTACTCCTTTACGCTTTTAGCATAGTTTAATACATGGAGCATAAGAGTTTATATTATATTCTTCGGTTTTTTGTTACATTTTTCGGGAAAATATGAGATAATAGTTTATGTTATACTCGCGGCCGATGAAATCTGCCGTGAGTATCGCGCCAGCCGCAGCCGCAAAGCGGCATAATTCCATATGCGGCTGTGTGCATCATGTTATGCTGTGCGGCAGATTTATCTGGCGCGCAGTATAATTACCAGAGCAAATGGGAGGATGCAGATGAACAGATCTTATTTGATGAGACATATTTCCTATCAACTTCATACCTTTGTGAAATATTTCGATATCAACGGTGTATTGACGGAGCATTTTTGCGGACACCTCAATTTTGATGATTTCGCCTTGTCCGAAGAGCTTGTTCCTTATTGCTGTCAACAGTGCCGGAAGGCGCCATTTCCCATGATCTTCGAAGTGGATTCTTCCTTTTGCTATAGTTGGATTCCGGATTGTGACGGAGCCTTTTTGATTGGCCCGGTGCAGTTTCCTTATCCGGTTATCCTTAATTATCAGTTTCAATCGGACTGTGACAATACAAGCCGGATAACAGACATTCCTATTTGCACATTTGAAGATTTCCTCTGCTCTATTTTACTTGTATACAATCTCTATCATGAGAAGGAGTTGGAGCAGGATTATCTTTTTAGGAGCTGCTGCATATCGAAAGGCGAAGATACCGCTCCCCTCAAAGCCTATTCAGAACTGGTATTCAGGAACCGGGAAGCGGGCAGGAAACATAATCCCTACGATCAGGAAATGCGGGAGCAGTACAGCATCGAACAAGGGAATCTGGAACTTTTGCAAAAAAGTCTCGAAGAGGATTATATTGGCGAACTGGGGATTGTATCCAAAGACCCCTTGCGCAACGATAAATATCTTGCTGTTGTTGTGATCAGTCTTGCAAGCCGATCCGCCATCCGCGGCGGACTGACGCCGGAGCTTGCTTTTTCTCTTTCTGATTCTTATATACAGAAAATTGACGAATGTACGGCACAGATCCAGGTTATGCATCTGTGCCGGGACGCTGAATTCCAATATGCCAAGATGGTGCAGCAATTAAAGAAGCAGCAAAACAGGAAGCAGGAGAAGAATCCTTATATCGAACAATGCAAGGATTATGTATTCTCCCATCTTCATGATAAGCTGGAGGTAGCAGATATTGCGGAACATCTATGCCTTAATATCAGCTACTTGTCAGAGCTTTTTCATGAATATGAGGGGATTACTCTGAAATCATATATCAGGCGTGAAAAGATCGAACTGGCAAAAAACCTCCTGACGTATTCCAAGTATACTTATAGTGAGATTGCCGCGTATCTGGGATTTTCTTCTCAGAGCCATTTGGGAAAGAGCTTCAAAGAGGTCACAGGATATACGCCTGGTCGGTATCGAAGAGAATTCTCATCTTCTTCCTGATCATTCTTCACGCCAATTCTCCTCCTTTGTACAAATCCTCTTTATCTACCCGCTGTTTTAATAATAAAGCTAAGAGTGCGGACAAAATCCTTGCGTTTACCGTACTCCACCAGATCATGATCTGGCCTCCGAACAGGGGCGGCAGGATCAGCATGAGGACCAGCATAAAAACAGGTTCTATAAAAGTTAAAATATAAGAATACATGCTTTTTTCCGTTGCATAGAAGCTTGCCGTCGCCACACGGATGATTGCGACAAAAGGCACAGAAACCAGAAAGATCGGTATGATCTTTGCAATCTCTATATTGACTTCACTGGAAGCCATCCTGGTATAATCCTTTTCCCCGTAACACTGGCTGAGCAGCGGTTGGCATCCGTCGCCCACACCCTGGAAGATCAGATAAATGATACATTAATCAGGGAGATATTCGGGCTCATGGCAAGTCCGAAGGAAAAGCGGCCTGTTTAATACGAAGATCAAAAATGTGAAGAGGATACTGGAAAGGATCAGAACCCATAATGCGCCTGCCGTAAACTCCCTGGCCCGTTTCTCCTGTTTCTCCGCCGTATTGATGGAATAATAGATTGCGCCGCCCATACCGATCCCTGTACCGATCGCCTGGATGACTGCAACGATTGGGTACGCAATGTTCACGGCGGACAGCCCTGCGTCACCGATACTGTTTCCTACAAAAAACCCATCTACAATCGCATAAACTCCCGATAATGCGTTAATGTCATTATAGTCCGTATATTTACTAAATGTCAAGAAATATTTTGAAGAAAAACTATTGCTAACAGTATTCCGATATACTATAATAACTTTTAAAAAGACTGGATAAGAATGGAGGAGTTGCTATGCTGACTGATGAGGAAAAATTGTGGCAAGTATGGGGACAGGCCGGTTCATTATATGATTTTTGGGCTGCTTCTAAGAACATTAACTACTATCTACTCTTTGTCCTGTATGCCTTGGATGGACAAAAGGCCATGACACAGAAAAAGATCTGCAATTCTACAGGTCTGACAAAACAGACGGTAAACAATGTGATCCGATCCCTGAAAAAAGAAGGGTATGTCATCCTTTCACCAGGCACCGGAGACAAACGGGAAAAGCAGGTTTCCTTAACGGAAGAGGGAGCTTCTTATGCACGGGAATTACTGGCGCCGCTTAAGGAGCTGGAACACCGTGTACTGCAGATCATGGGAAAGGACAGAGTACAGCAGATGATTGATTCCATCACCTTGTATAATACGGTCTTTGAAAAAGAAATGGCACGAAAATTAGAGAACGAATAGGCCGTCCGCTCGTAATTGAAAATTTCAGGACGGTCCGTTTCAAAAATGACGGCTTTTGATTTCTCAAAAGCCGTTCAAATCATTTTTTAAATTCAAGCCCACATAGCCATGAGCAATGTTCCAAGCACCATAAGCGTAAGCCCGACGACTGCTTTTCTGGACAGTTTTTCCTTGAATACCACATAGGAAAAGACCACTGTAACGAGAATGCTCAGTTTGTCAATGGGGATAACCACGCTGACAACGCCGTTCTGAATGGCATAATAATAGCATAACCAAGATACTCCTGTAGCGAGACCTGAGAGAGAAATATAGAGCAGTTCCCTCCGGTCAATCTCCCGTACCTGTCCCAGCTTTCCCTTTGACAATACGATTAACCACGCCATTACGAGAACAACTCCTGTGCGGATTGCAGTTCCCAGATTAGATTCCACACCGCTGATACCAATTTTTGCAAGAATTGCGGTAAGAGCAGCAAAGACCGCAGATGCAATGGCATAAGGCATCCATATTCCGTTCCCCTTTGTGCTTTCTGTCTTCTTCTGCTCAATCATCAGGAAAACGCCCAGGGCTAGAAGCACAGTTCCTCCCAGTTTGACAGCCAGATGTTCTGTTTCACCCAGCAGGAAAAGCGCCATCAAAACAGATAGTATGGTACTGGACTTGTCGATAGGGACTACTTTATTGACATCTCCGGCTGATAATGCCTTGAAATAGCAAATCCAGGACGCTCCTGTGGACAGCCCTGACAGGATCAGAAAAACTAAGGATTCCCCGCTTATCTGTGTTATCGTTCCAGCAGACCCAACGACAAATACCATGATCCACGAAAATAGTAGCACCACCATAGTCCGCAATGCAGTCGCAACATCAGAATCCGTCTTTTTAATTCCGCATTTTGCAAGAATTGCCGTCAGACCGGCAAAGAATGCGGAAAATACAGCCATAATAAGCCACATAAAATCACTCCTTTTTTCTGATATATTCCAATTTATATACTATAATAGTATGTATATATACTTTTGTCAATAAGCAATTACATTCGGATGAGGATTTTAAAATTATTCATGTACCTTAAAATAATGAAAGCAAGCGAATAGAAGATTTGAGAATAGATAATGACATTTCTAGAGAAGTGCCGTATATTTTTAGTAGATGGAGTGTTTGGCGAATATTTGTGTAATAAACTTATGGTAAAAGCAGAAGTAAATGTGAAAAAGAGTAGATAAAAGAATTTTTATTGAAAATATAATCTATAGATTGTGAAAAGGAAGAAATAAGAAAAGAGGATGCCGCCGGAACATCCCCATTCCCTAAATTTTCACTTGCAAATGAGCAAGGAATCATTTATAATCAGTATAGAGGTAACGGAGATATTGGATCGTCCCCATTACCCTAGACGGAAACTTATGTGAACTAAGTTTACAAGTTACACAAGCTATCCCCTATTTGCGGTAGAGGATAGCTTTTTTCTGCCTATTTACGGTTACCATGATTATCTATGTATGTCAGGGCGGCGAATACCACCAAGAGCAGCGTCAATACTTCTAACGTGTTCATAGCAATCTCCTTTCCGTCTCCGAAAAGGGCAACCAAGGAACTATCCCCATACTGTCTATACTGATTAAAGATATTTTATCATATTTTGTCGGGGATTACTATAGGATTTAACCCCATATTTGAGTTTAAAATGTGGTGATCTGGATGTGAGGTTTTGGTATTGTGGAGAATAGTGATAGGAGAAGTGAAGTAACTCTATTCTATTAAACATAAAAGATACTATACGAAAGATATTGCTACAAATCTTGCAGTTTCCAAACGGAATCAAGTATAAAAAAGACTTAAACACCTTATAATCAAAGTGTTTAAGCCATTTCTTAGAATCGGAGTGACGTGATTCGAACACGCGACCTCTACGTCCCGAACGTAGCGCTCTACCAAGCTGAGCCACACTCCGATAAATTAGACTGGATATCCCGTTCACCAAGATACCCAGCGCCCCTGCCAAGGAACTACGGAAAAGGGACTTGAACCCCTACTAACAGAGTCAGAGTCTGCTGTGCTGCCAATTACACCATTCCGCAATGTCTCTAGCGAACATGTTATATTATAACAGCTTTTCTACAAAAATCAACCCCTTTTTTTAATTTTTTTGAAAAATTTGGAACAGCCATCTGGTTTCCCTTGTAGAATAAGTGAATATTCTCTATAATTGACTCATCAGATATAAGGAGATATGTCATGAGAGTTCAGATCGTAGAAGATGACAGGGCGTTGAGCGAGGGCATTGCCATAGCGCTTGCGGAGCCAGGGATAGAATTTGTCCAGAGTGTTTCGGTTCGGACGGCCAGAGAGGCATTTGAAAATCGGAAGCCAGAGCTGCTCATATTGGATATCAATCTGCCGGATGGAAGCGGATATGAATATCTGAGATGGGTTCGGGAGCGGTCGCAGATACCGGTATTGATCCTGACAGCGAATGATATGGAGATTGATGAGATCAAGGGACTTATGTTGGGAGCGGACGACTATATGACGAAGCCGTTCAGTCTTGCGGTGCTTCGGGCGCGGATCAAAGCCCTGGTCCGGCGCGGACAGGCACAGAAGGAGAGTGTCTATGCGGAAGAGCCGTTTCGATTTGATTTCGGAGGACTTGTATTTGCCAAGGATGGCAGAGAGATAGCGTTAAGTGTGAATGAACAGCGGTTGCTGCGGCTTCTGATAGAGAACCGGGGAAGGGTGCTGCCCCGGAGTACACTGGTGGACAGGCTGTGGAGCGACGGAGGAGAGTATGTAGACGAGAATGCGCTGTCTGTTACGGTGAACCGGCTTCGAAGCAAGCTGGAGGATAAGAAGGATGGGTATTCATTTATTCAGACCATATATGGGCAGGGGTATATGTGGAGGAAAGAAGCGGTGTGATATGTTCGGACGAAAGACGTTAGACAGAGTGGAGCATATGTTAGATGAAGCAATCGCGGGGAATTTCCAGGAATCGGATTATGATGAGACACATTTATCGAAGCTGGAGTCCAAGTGGAAGCAATATCTGGGGATGTCGGTACTGACCAGAGAGAATATGGAGAAGGAAAAGGAGAGTGTCAAGAGCCTTGTGTCAGATATTTCCCATCAGACGAAGACGCCCATGGCAAATATCCAGTTATATGCGGAGCTTCTAAGAGAGAATCTTGAGTCGGGGCCGGACTTTGCGCAGAAGAGCCAGAATCTTAAGCTGCTGAATGAGATCGGCGTACAGGCGAAGAAGCTTGATTTTCTGATACAATCATTGACGAAGCTGTCGCGCCTTGAGAGCAATATTGTGGAGGTGAGGCCGGTCAGGCAGAAGCTATCGGAATTAATCGGAGCCGCCATACAGGATGTGAGGCTTAAGGCAGAACACAGGGAGATAGAGATCATCAATACCTACGGCGGAACGGGCAGCGCAGCTTACGATATGAAGTGGACGAAGGAGGCGCTGGGGAATGTACTGGATAACGCGGTGAAATATTCTCACTTTGGCGGCAGTATCCGCATATCCGTCGCGGAGTATGAACTGTATGCGGCGGTCTCGGTGAAGGATGACGGGATCGGCATCAGGGAGGAGGATACGGCGAAGATCTTCGGCAGATTCTACCGGGCGGAGGAAGTACAGCAGGAGGACGGTGTGGGGATCGGGCTGTATCTGACCCGGGAGATATTGCGGAAAGAGAACGGTTATATCAGGGTGAAATCCAAACCGGGAAATGGGTCTGAATTTGTAATGTATCTGCCAAGGGAGGCGGAGGAATTCTTTCACAAGTGTTAGATTTCAGTAAGACTCTGGAAAGACCGGTAAGCTATGATTATGGGGAAGCAGTACAAGGGCCGTGTTACCAAGAGCTGCGTGTAAGGAGGTATCAGAATGAATGTATTGCAAACCGATAATCTGAAGAAATATTACGGAACAGGAGAGAATCAGGTCAGGGCGTTGGATGGCATTGACCTTACGGTGGAACAGGGAGAATTCCTTGCGGTTGTTGGAACCAGCGGGAGCGGGAAATCAACTCTTCTGCATATGCTTGGCGGGTTGGACCGCCCTACGTCCGGGAAGGTGTATGTGGACGGCAAAGACATATCCGGATTGAAGGATGACGCGCTATGTATATTTCGGAGAAGGAAGATAGGATTCGTATTCCAGAGTTTTAATCTGGTGCCTGTGCTGAATGTGTATGAGAACATTGTATTTCCGGTTGAACTGGACGGAAATGAGATTGACCGGAATTACGTGGAGCGTGTGATCAGCGTCCTTGGCCTTAAGGATAAGCTTGACAGTCTGCCGTCCCAGTTGTCGGGCGGTCAGCAGCAGAGGGTCGCCATTGCGAGAGCGCTTGCTTCCAAGCCTGCCATCCTTCTTGCGGATGAACCTACCGGGAATCTGGATTCTAAGACCAGTCAGGATGTGCTTGGACTTCTTAAGGTGACCGGGGAGAAATTCGGGCAGACCATTGTGATGATCACCCACAATGAGGAGATCGCGCAGCTTGCCGACCGTATTATCCGCATCGAGGATGGCAGGATCGTCAAAGGCGGTGAGAAGGATGCGTAAGGTGAAGAATCATAAGGTGATCCGCCGGATCGCCGACCGGACGAGGAAGGCGGGAAAGGGACGTAATCTTATAGCGGTTCTGGCAATCGCGCTGACAACGGTGCTGTTTACGGCGGTATTCACGGTCGGCGGGAGTATCATCACGAAGCAGCAGGAGGCAGCTATGCGCCAGGTGGGAGGAACTTCCCATGCAAGCTATAAATATCTGACACAGGAGGAGTATGATATTGTCAGGAAGGATGAGAAGCTAAGGGAGGTGTCCTTCCGGATCCAGGTTGGGGATGCGGTCAACGAGGATCTGGTGAAGCTGCGCACGGAGGTGGGTTACTATGAAGATCTGGATGCCAGGATGAGCTTCTGCTATCCAGAGACCGGTCGTATGCCGCAGAAAGAAGATGAGATCGTACTGAGCGACCTTACCCTTCGTGCCCTTGGGATTCCTTGTGAGATCGGAACGAAGGTGCCGCTGTCCATTCGGGTAAATGATGTGGTCCATGAGGATATTTTCACATTGTGCGGCTATTTCCAGGGTGATCCTATTGCAAGGTCGCAGGTTGCGGCGGTATCAAGGGCATATGCGGACCGGGTGGCGCCTACGCCGAAGACTTCCGTGATGGATACGGATATCGACGGGTCGGACTATGCGGGCAGAATCACGGCGGATTTTAATTTCGCATTCGGCTTCAATCTGGGGAAACAGGTGGCAGAGCTGTCCAGGCGGTGCGGATTCCCGGAGGATGCGCCGGCAGGGATCAACTGGGCCTATATGGGGGAAGAAGCGAATCTGGAACTGCTGCTGTTAATCGTCGGTCTTCTCTTGATGATACTGGCATCCGGTTACCTGATCATTTACAATATCTTCTATATCAATATCTATCAGGATATCCGTCACTACGGCTTGTTGAAGACGATAGGTATGACAGGCAGGCAGCTTCGCCGCATGGTATACCGTCAGGCGTATATGCTGTCGCTGTACGGGATACCTGCGGGGCTTGTGATCGGCGTCCTGGTGGGGAAGATCATGCTTCCGGTCGTTATGGGGAATTTTGACTTTACGGCATCAGAAGATGCAGAGATTGAGCTGAAGGTATGGGTATTCGCCGGAGCGGCGGCATTCGCCTTCCTTACGGTTATGATAAGCTGTATCAAGCCATGCCGGATCGCGTCGAAAGTGTCGCCGGTGGAGGCAGTACGGTATACCGAAGGGCAGGATACGGGGAGTAGAAGACAGAAGGCAGGGCGGGGCAGGAAAGCCGTTAAGAAGACAAGACGGGTGAATCCAAGAGCGCTTGCCGCACAGAATATCAGACGGAACCGTAAGAAGGTGGTGATCGTGGTGGCTTCCCTGTCTATGGCGCTGGTCCTGCTGAACAGTATCTATAGTCTGATCCGGGGATTCGATATGGACAGATTCGTTTCGGGGAAGGTGCTCAGTGATTTCTCTGTCTCAGACGCTACGTTAGATAACTTCTCGGTAACCAAGGAATCGATCGTAACGGATGGTGTGACGGCGGATTTTCTAAGAGATCTGGAGAGACAGGAGGGAATGGAAGAGATCGGGAATATCTACGTGAAAGAGATTGACCCGGTGATCAGTGAGGAGAATTATGCGTTGATCGAGGAGCGGATCTTCGATAATCCCAAGGCACAGGCAACCATGGAATGGAAGTTCGGAGATGATCCGGAATTGCTTGATTACTACAGAGAAGAGCATTATATGGACGGGAAAGTATATGGCATCAGTGAGTTCGTGATGAACTTGCTTGAGAACCCAGGAGGAGAGCTTGATTGGGAGAAATTCAATTCCGGAGATTATGTGATCGCGTCCAGATTCGATACGATTGAGGAAGAGGGGATTGATTTCTTCCTGCCAGGTGAGAAGGTGACGGTGTATAACGAAGCGGGTGAAGGACGGGAGTATGAGGTGCTTGCGTCGGCAGATATGCCGTATGCCTGCGGCTTGCAGTGGTTTGGCACATGTGACTGTGATTATTTCCTGCCGGAGGGGGAGTATCTGGACCTTATGGGGGAGCAGCAGCCGATGCGGACGCTCTTCAATGTAACACCAGAGCAGGAAGCGGATATGGATGAGTGGCTGTCCGATTATTGTGAGAATGTCGATCCGGCGCTCTTATATACGTCTAAGGCGAAGATTGTGGATCAGTTTATGGAATTTAAGAACTTATTTGCACTGACGGGAAGCTTGCTGGCTTTCATCCTGGGATTGATCGGTGTGCTGAATTTTATCAATACGATCGTTACGTCTGTTCTGTCGAGAGAGCAGGAATTTGCCATGATGGAGGCTGTGGGGATGACCGGAGGGCAGCTTAGGAGGATGCTGTGCTTTGAAGGAGGGTATTATGCCCTGTATACGGGGATATTCTCGGTGATCCTGTCGGCTGCGGTCAGTGTATTGGTGGTGAAGCCTTACGGGGATGAGATGTTCTTCTTTCGCTGGCATTTCACGCTGATGCCGCTTGCGCTGTGTCTTCCGGTACTGCTTGCGGTGGTGCTCTTGGTGCCGGCGGCGTGCCACAGGAGCATGAACCGGGTCAGTGTGGTGGAGAGGATGCGCCAGACTATCCACTAATTCATTCCCGCAAACTGTACGCATCGCTTTGCAGGATAATCTGTCGCAACTGTTTAATACCGGTCATGCAAGGTGAGCTGGATGCAATCTACTGGTAACGTTTATTGAGTGAGAAGCCGCGCCCGCGTACTTCGCTTACCCGGCTGACGACGATGAAGCTCTCGGGATCAATATTGTGAATGATTTTCTCCACCTTAGGCAGTTCCCGGTTCGAGATGATACTTAAGATAACGGGGGAGGGGTTATGCAGGTAGCCGCTCTCTCCGTTCAGTATAGTAACACCGCGGTCAATCTGTGTCAGGATTGCATCTCGGATCGCGTCTGAATTTGCGCTTATCACTTTGACTTCTGTCCGGGTCTCACCCATGAGCAGCATTTTGTCCAGCACGATCGTATAGATCAATACCAATACGACTCCATACAGAATATTTTCAGCCGGACGGAAGATTGCCTGTGACAGCAGGATGCATACGTCGAAAGCGTACATGCTGACAGAGACAGGGATACGCAGTGTCTTGTGGAGCACTAATGGAGGTATGTCCATACCGCCGGTGGAAGCACCGGAGCGGATTACGATCCCAAGCGCTATTCCGATTCCAAGCCCGGAGAAGAGTGTGCACAGCAGGATATCCTGAGTGAGTATATAGTCTCCCAGTATCCGGTCCAGGAGTTCTAATGATAACGGATATAAGAAGGTGCTTGCGAGCGTGGTGACGGCGAAGGACTTCCCCAGGATGAAGAAGCCAAGAGCCAGCATCAGGATGTTGAATGCAAGGACGAACCAGGAGATCGGAAGGTCTGTCAGGTGGTTGACAGTCAGTGCGATTCCGGTGGTTCCGCCGGACACAAGGCCTGCCGGGAGCAGGAAGAGCTTAACCGTCAGAGCGTACAGGAAATTCCCGATGATTACGGATATGAGTGATAAGAATGTGTTCATAATAATATGTTCCTCCCATAAAAAATACGCCTGTCAGGGATTTTCCCTAACAGACGTGGATCAAGGCATTTCGCCTAATACGGTATCTATGATATGAAAAAATATTGAAAATGTCAAGATGGTTTATGGAAATAGATGCGGGAATGAAATAATTAGGTCAAATAATGAAGCAGCGAACAGATATATAATATGGGAGTTGAATGGGATGGATAGAAACAGAGAATCTATAGAAACTATGTTATTTTTCTTAGTGGCATATGGTATATGCTGGGGTATTGGCATTTTAAATTATTATGATGAATTTATGAGCGGATATACGATGGCTCTTTTTATGATGACATTGCCGGCTACAGGAGTTTCTGTTGCCAAATTGTATAGAAATGTAAGAAATGATGAGAATAGAAGGATTCATTTGATATATGTGGGATGTTTTGTTGGTTTTGTGTTTCTTATGTTTCTTAGAATCGGAGGTATTATAAGTGAGGCTTTTTTGGAGATGGTCACAAATTATATATTGCTGCCAATAGTATCTGTACTGCTTTTTATATTTGCATTGTTGGACGGAGGCGCACTTAGTGTCGGAAGGAATTGGAAAGAGGTGCGGCGGGTATTGCTGATATTTATGATTTCTTTGATTGTAGGAGGAATTATTTCCGGTATAGGAACGTCGAACATTGATTTCCTATTTATAGCAACGCTTCCGGTCAGCTATGTATTCTTCTTTCTGCAGGGGGCTGCATTTTTTGGAGAAGAGTATGGATGGAGGGGATTCCTGCAGGAGAAGATGCAGAGAAGATTCGGTAAGAGAGCAGGAGTTGTTTTGTTAGGAGTTATATGGGAGATCTGGCATATGCCGATCTGGTTCAGTGTCTATCGGGTGGATGGTCTGGGGTTAGTGTTAAGATTATTCTCTACAGTGAGTTTTGCAATAATCATAGGATACGCTTATATGAAATCAAATAATGTGTGGGTGTGTGCTTTTATGCATTATTCTATTAATTTGTTTGCAACTGTTTTCCCAGGAAATGCCAATAGTTATGATCTTAATGCGGGGCATATTACGTGGGCCAGAATTGCGGAGGTTCTGCTTCTGTTCATTGTTTTTTCTTCATTCTTATGTACAAAACCATATAGAAAATAATCAAAGGGGATGCTGTAGAATCATTGTGATTTACGGCATCCCTCTTGTATATAATTCTTAACAGGCAAGCGCCGCCCCGATCGCCCCCGCATATCTGGCAAGCGGTGTGGTTGTTACCGGTGCGTTCAACGCTTTTGACAGGCGTTCAATCATATAATCATCCTCACACAATCCGCCCGTCAGGAAATACTTATCATTCGGAACCTGTGCAAGAAGCGATACGACCTTATTCACAACAGATTCGACGACGCCAAAGGCAATGTCTTCCCTTGGCGTCTCTTTTCCGATCAGGCTGATAACCTCTGATTCGGCGAATACCGTGCACATGGAGCTGATGGTGATCTCGCTGCCCTTCCGCGCAAGTGCGGAGAGTTCTTCCGGTGTGACACCAAGCCGGTTGGTCATGATCTCCAGGAATTTGCCTGTTCCGGCAGAGCACTTATCATTCATGACGAATTTCATGACGCGTCCGTTTTTCAGGGAGATCCCTTTGGTGTCCTGGCCGCCGATATCAATAACAGTGCCGTTTTCTCCGAAGAGGAAATGAGACCCCTTCCCATGGCAGGTGATCTCGGTCACGATATGATCGGCATAAGGAACGGAGATACGTCCGTAACCGGTGGCGACGTAAGTTGTATTTTCTTTTGTGATTCCTTCGGCTTCCAGCGTAGTATAGATCGTATCTGCGACCTTCCGGCTGCTGAATCCGGTGTCTAGCAGCAGCGTTCTGATCACTTCATTGTCTTTGATCACGGCCGCTTTTGCGGCGCTGGAGCCGATGTCTATTCCTACTTGATACATTTGGGATCCCCCTGCTCTTTTCATATGTTACAACATTTCGATGAAGGCGGCAAGTCTTGTTTCGATCTGTCCGCTGTCTGTTGTGGAATAATCGGTTTCCAGTTTCATATACGGGATTCCTTCATCATCGCACATGTTCTGCATCAGAGTAGCTTCCACGTTAAATGTATGACATGCCTGGAGCACCATCTCGATCACGCCGTCGACTTTATATTTTTGGCACATTTCCTTCGTATTGGCAACGCGGCCTTCGTTTGTCGTCATAACGGAACAGTGGATCTCAAGGTAACGGTCAGAGATGGCTCTTAAGATGTCGTCTGCATTCTCGTCGACGAGCATCTTCTGTGTTCTCTCGCCGCCGCAGTCATCGAGACAGACGATCACGCCGCCGTTATTTTCGATGGTCATGCCGACCTTCTGGATGACGCCGGTTGACGGACAGCCTGTCAGAAGGATTCTCTTAGCATTCTCATCAACAGGTTTTGCGCCGTTCGCCAATGCTTCTTTTGCGGCATCTAATTTGGCCTTATAGCTTGCGTGCTGTGCGTCTACGCCGAAGTTGAACATTCCCTGAGCGAGTGTGGACATTACTTCCGTTGCCTTCATTGCCGGAGGTACGGCGCCTTGTAATGCATATAATTCCATCTGTGTCTTGCGCATCTCATTTCTCTTATGAGCTGCTTCTCTTAATTTCTCATCCGTGATCTCAATGCCGTATTTCTCTTCCATGTATTCCTTGAGAAGCTTCACTTCCTGATACCAGATCTCTTTCGCGTAATCTCTCTTCTGGCTCTGCGGAAGGTGGAGCACGTAAGTCTCCTTAATGTCATTGAGAAGTTCGAACATTTTCTTTTTGCCGTCGCAGGTGGTCTCTCCCACGATGAAGTCACAGAAATATGTATATGGACATTTCTCTGTGTAAGCGAATCCATAGCTTGACTTGATAAGCGGACATAAGTTCTTCGGCAGAACCTTCTCTGCATCGGCGATCGGTTCGTTGCTTGTCCCGCAAAGACCTACAACGGATACTCCGGCTGCGTCAAAGAGTTCTAACGGAGTGTAGGAACAGAACATTCCTACCAGATGTCCGTCGTTCTCAACATATTCTTTTACCTTCAGGAATCCGGCTTTTCTTGCGTCTACAAATTCGTCAAATGATTTTGGTAATTCTAAAGTTTCCATATGGTTTATCCTCTCCGTTCTATAAAATATATTAGTTTTAGTTTAAAGGCGATAGGGGTGAATGTCAAATTTACAGAATTTATAAGAGGATTTATATATAGATAAATACTATATATGACAAATATGCCTGGATGTGGTAAAATAAATCAATACGAAGGAACTGTTCCTATTGAGGTATCAGAAAGTAGGGGATAAAGTATGAGACGGTGGATCGAATATGCGGTAGAGAACTATCGGAGCAAGAATTCTTTTGGTTTTCAACTGGCGAAGGACCTGAAGGAGAGACAGATCAGCCAGGCGATAGAGAAATATGCGAAGATCGTTAAACCAGAGGAAGTGGTCGCATTGATGGATACGACGGTGTTCAGATCGGGTAAGACGGGGTTTTTATTCACGGAGCGTTACCTGTATGGTGACAGATATAAGGATGAAGGACCGGTTGAATTGATGTTCCTTGAGAGCGCGTCTGTGCGTCCGGAGAATAATAGCTGCTGCGTGCTGACGTATGAAGACGGAAGAACAAGGGAAGTAGATGTCTCAGTATTTCTGGATGTGGTTGACGTACTGAATATGATGATCGGGCAGAGGAAGGCACATGAGGAGTCCGAGGAAGAGGATGGGGAGCATCTGAAGGAGCCGGAGCAGACAGGGGGCGCTGGATTTGAGAAGGCAGCCGGTTCTGTTGCACCTGCAAAGATTACGGAACGAGTCGGGATGGACGGCAATGAAGACCTTGTAAGAAGCAGAAGAGTTGCAGAGGATACAGGTGTATCAGAATCCGTCCAAGGAGTCAGAGTGGCGGCAGAGGTGACGGAAGGCAGCCGGATGAAGAGCGGACAGGCAGAAGACGCCGGGATAGCGGTAGAGGTGACAGAGAAGACGGGAATGTTGCAGGACGACGGGGAGTCAGAGCATGCGGAGTTGTTGGATCTGATTGGGGAGGATGAGCATCTTCCTATTGAGATTATTCAGCTAGAGGATCTGACAGATCTGGAAGACATAGAAGATGTAGAGGATATAGACGATTTGGATGAATCCGAAGTGCAGCATGGACAGGAAGAACTGGCGGGAACGGAACAGTCAGAAGGTTCAGACATGGCAGATGCGCAGTCATATGAGCAGGCGCTTAAGCAGGCAGAAGAGGGTGATCGGGCTTCCATGTACCGCCTTGCCGAGATGTATTATGAAGGCGTACAGACGGATAAGGATGTGAAGCAGGCGCTTCGCTGGTTCCGGGAGTCTGCGAAGGCGGAGTATGTGCCGGCAATGCTTCGGATGATGCAGTTCTACAGGGATGGAGAGCAGGTGAAGCAGAATTTCCAGCTTGCCATGAGCTGGGTGAAGAAGGCGGCGGCTACGGGAGACCCCAAGGGGCAGTTCGCTCTGGCAGACGCGTATATCTATGGATTGGCAGGCAGACAGGATGTGGATGCAGGTCTTGCGATCTTGGGGGAGAGGGCGGTGCTTGGCGATGAGTCGGCGGAGCGGCTGATGGAGAAGGTGCTTGGAGATATACAGGATGCCAGGGAGCGGTTCGATGCAGGGATCCGCAACCCAAGTACGGCCTCCGGATATTACGAGATGGGAATGTACTGCCAGAAGGGAGACGGATACTATACTTATCCCAAGGAGGCGGCACAGTATTTCCAGAAGGCAGCAGAGAAGGAGCATGTAGACGCACAGTATCAGCTTGCCTGCGCCTATTACTATGGTGAGGGCGTGAAGAAGAATGAAGAGTTGTGCGTCCAGTGGTTAGAGAAGGCGGCGGCCAAGAGCCACAAGGAGGCAATGGAGCTGTTGAATGGAATCCAGGAGAAGCAGAAGCTCAAGCGTGAGAAGGCGGATTTCAAGAGCAGCCTTAAGCAGGCGGAAAAGGGGGATGCCTATGCACAGTCACGGGTTGCCGAGTTCTATCTTAACGGAACCGGAGTCAAGAAGGACATCCAGAAAGGAATTGAGTGGTACGAGAAGGCAAGCGAGACGGACGAAGGCTATGCTGCCCGCCAGTTAGCCAAGCTTTACGCCGAAGGCGGCATTATCCCGGTCGATGAGGAGCGCGCGGCATATTGGAGGATGGTAGGCGGGGTATTGGATGAATTATAATCAGGACTCCTTAAGACTTTCTGAAAATTCCCTAAACTCCTTGACAAACCACTATCCGGTGTCTATAATCCTGTTTAAAGTCAAGAAATAAAGGCGTTGAAGAAGAGGAGTACGCATTGTTTCATCCTGACAGAGAGAGTTGCCCGCAGGAATCGGCAAGGGTTATCTGTGATCCTGACGGCTGGAAGGCGCTTGAGGACAGAGATGCGGAAGGTAGCTTTGGAGCCGGATGATTGAAACGATAGGAGTAGGTTGTCCCGGAGTCGTTCCCGTTACAGAATAAGAGGAGAGATATAGAAGGAAGTTTCTTCTATATAATAGATAAAGGTGGTACCGCGATTAGATGTCTGATCGCCCTTTACGGTGTAAAGGGCGATTTTTTTAACGCCCTTGAGTGTATAGAAAAGAGTACATGGTACATAACAGTACAGACAAGGAGGACGAGATGAGTGAGAATCTGGCAACAACCTATAACCCGAAAGAGATTGAACCGAAGTTATATAAGAAATGGTGTGAGAATAAGTATTTTCATGCGGAAGTAGACCGCAGCAGGAAGCCGTTTACCACGGTGATGCCGCCGCCGAATATCACGGGTAAGCTTCATATGGGGCATGCACTGGATAATACCATGCAGGATATTCTGATCCGTTATAAGAGGATGCAGGGATATAATACACTTTGGGTTCCAGGAACCGACCACGCGGCCATCTCCACAGAGGTGAAGGTAACGAACCAGTTGAAGGATGAAGGAATCGACAAGAAGGAGCTGGGACGTGAGAAGTTCTTAGAGAGGACCTGGCAGTGGAAGGAAGAGTATGCGGGGACCATCGAGAAGCAGCTTGAGAAGCTGGGAGTATCCTGTGACTGGGACAGAGAACGGTTCACTATGGATGAAGGATGCTCGAAGGCGGTAGAGGAAGTATTTATCAGGCTCTATGAGAAGGGATATATCTATAAGGGTTCCAGGATCATCAACTGGTGTCCGGTATGTAAGACTTCCCTGTCTGATGCGGAGGTTGAGCATGAGGAGCAGGACGGATTCTTCTGGCATATCAAGTATCCGATCGTGGGAGCAGATCAGTTCCTTGAGATTGCGACAACCCGTCCGGAGACGATGCTTGGAGATACCGCCATTGCCGTACATCCGGACGACGACAGATACAAGGATATCATAGGAAAGAAAGCGCTTCTGCCGCTTGTGAACAGAGAGATTCCGATCGTGGCAGATTATTATGTAGACAAGGAATTCGGAACCGGTGCGGTTAAGATCACGCCGGCCCATGACCCAAATGATTTCGAAGTCGGGAAGCGTCATGACCTGCCTGAGATCAATATTATGAACGACGACGCGACCATCAACAAAGAGGGCGGCAGGTACGCCGGGATGGAGCGTTATGAGGCAAGGAAAGCTATCGTCAAGGATCTGGAGGAGCAGGGTTATCTTGTGAAGGTGGTTCCGCACTCTCATAATGTAGGAACCCATGACAGGTGTCACACAACGGTAGAGCCGCTTATAAAGCAGCAGTGGTTTGTGCGGATGGAAGAGCTGGCGAAGCCGGCGATCGAGGCAGTCAAGAACGGGGAATTAAGGTTTGTGCCCGAGAGATTCGACAAGATCTATCTGCACTGGCTTGAGAATATCCGTGACTGGTGTATTTCCAGGCAGATCTGGTGGGGGCATCGGATCCCGGCGTATTATTGTGACGAGTGCGGCGAGGTTGTGGTAGCCAAGAGCGTACCGGACAGATGTCCGAAATGCGGATGTACGCATTTTACACAGGATGAAGATACACTGGATACCTGGTTTTCTTCTGCGCTGTGGCCGTTCTCAACGCTTGGGTGGCCGGAGCATACGGAGGATCTGGATTACTTCTATCCGACGGACGTATTGGTGACAGGGTATGATATCATCTTCTTCTGGGTGATCCGTATGGTATTCTCCGGGTACGAGCATACCGGGAAATCACCGTTCCACACGGTATTCATCCACGGCCTTGTGCGGGATTCCCTGGGACGTAAGATGAGCAAGTCCTTTGGCAATGGAATCGACCCGCTGGAGATCATCGACCAGTACGGCGCGGACGCCCTGCGTATGACGCTGATGACAGGCAATGCACCCGGCAATGACATGCGTTTCTATAACGAGAGAGTGGAGGCAAGCCGGAATTTCGCCAACAAGGTGTGGAATGCGTCAAGATTTATCATGATGAACCTTGGGGATAAGGAGCTTAAGAAGCCGGAGGACTTCAAGCTCCGTCCGGGAGACAGATGGATTATCTCCAAGTGTAATAATCTTGTGAAAGAAGTAACCGAGAACATGGATAAGTTCGAGCTTGGCATCGCGCTTTCCAAGATCTATGATTTCCTGTGGGATGAGTTCTGCGACTGGTATATCGAGCTTGCCAAGTACCGGATCTATCATGCGGATGAGGATGCCGAGAGCGCTAACGATGCGCTGTGGACCTTAAGGGAGGTCCTTAAGGATTCCCTGAAGCTTCTGCATCCGTATATGCCGTTTGTCACGGAGGAGATCTACAGTAAGCTGGTGCCGGAGGAAGAGTCTCTGATGATGTCCAGTTGGCCGGTATATGAGGAAAAGCATCATTTCCCGATGGCGGAGAATATCGTGGAGCACTTCAAGGAGATCATCCGCGGCGTGCGTAATGTACGTGCGGAGATGAATGTCCCGAATTCCCGCAAGGCGACCGTATATGTGGTTTGTGAGGACCAGCAGTTATGCACGGGGCTTTCATTCTTAAGCAATTCGGCGGTGATGATGGCGGCAGCCAATGAATTCATTATCCAGAATGATAAGGCGGGTATCGCGGAGGACGCCGTGTCTATCGTAGTACCGGATGCGACTGTATACGTTCCGCTTGAGGAGTTGATTGATTTCGATCAGGAGATCGAACGTCTGACCAAGGAAGAGACGAGGCTATCCAAGGAGATCGCGCGTGCAGAAGGAATGCTTAAGAATGAGAAGTTCGTCAGCAAGGCGCCGAAAGACAAGGTTCAGGAAGAACGCGAGAAGCTTGAGAAATACAGACAGATGAAGGAACAGGTAAGCGAAAGGTTAGATGGATTGAAAGCGAAGAAGTAAGACGGGAATTGCAAAGCAGATTGGTTACAGAGCATAAGGGGATATTATGAAGAAGATTCAGATCAGGAAGCCTGATGTAAAAGGGGCAGTTCACAAATTAAAAAACTTGAAAAAGGAAGATGTGAAAGCGTACTGGACGGCAAAGCGCGAGAGACGGGCGAGGATTCTTGAGGAGAGAAAGAACAGTGCATTTGCCAGGAAGATGAAACCGGTATATCGGTTTATGAACCAGATCTCGCTGCTGCTTCATGCAGTCCTGGCGTGTATGATCAACTTTGTAATAGAAGCGATCTCCAGGCATTCTGCGATCGAGGCATGGAATTATATGACAGGGACACCATTGGTGTTCCTGTATAATGCTTTTATGATCTTTGTCACGTTTTCTGTCGTATATCTGGTCAGGCGCAGGATGTTTGTCCGGATTATCATCAGTGTCCTCTGGCTGACGCTTGGCGTGGCGAACGGTTATATGCTGATGAAGAGGGTTACGCCTTTTAACGCCCAGGATTTTAAGGTCGCAAAGGACGGACTGACGCTGATCAATAATTATTTCAACGGGATCGAGCTGGTAGGGCTTGCCGTTGGGATCGGGGCTGTTGTGATCTGGGTTATCTCCATGTGGAGGCGGGGCGGCCAGTATGACGGTAAGGTGCGCCGCCTGTGGGCGCTTGCGGGAGTTGTTGTCTGGTTTGCAATCTACGGGGTAATGTCAGACCTGGCTGTGGAGAAGCGGATCGTGTCCACGTATTTCGGAAATATTGCATTTGCATATGAGGATTATGGGCTTCCGTACTGTTTTATGGCCAGTGTGTTTAATACCGGAATCACGGAACCAAATGATTACAATGAGAAGACGATCGTTGAGATCAGTAACGGCCGGGAGATCACCAAGAATGAGACAGGGCGCGGCGAGGATGAGCTGCCGAATATTATATTTATACAGCTTGAGTCGTATTTTGATGTGGAGGAGGCGGAATTCTTCACAACCTCGGAGGATGCGTGTCCGAATCTCCATGCCATGTATGACCAGTATTCATCCGGATATTTCAAGGTGCCTTCGATCGGCGCGGGAACGGCCAATACAGAGTTCGAGGTGCTGACCGGTATGAATCTGCGGTATTTCGGGCCAGGGGAGTATCCGTATAAGACGGTGCTCAAGAACCAGGTCAGTGAGAGCGCGGCGACTGCGCTTACGAAGCTTGGATACGGGGCGCATGCGCTCCATAATAACGGCGGGAATTTCTACAGCCGGGCAAGGGTGTTCAACAATATCGGATTTGACAGCTATACCAGTAAGGAGTTCATGAATATTCTTCAGATGACGGAAAATGGATGGGCCAAGGATGATATTCTGATTCAGCATATCATGGACGCAATGGATTCCACTAAGCAGCAGGATTTTGTATTCGGCATCAGCGTTCAGGGTCACGGCGACTATCCTGAGGAGAGGGTGATCGAGAATCCGAAGATTCTGGTGGAGGGGATCGAGGATGAGGCGGCTAAGAACAAGTGGGAATATTATGTGAATCAGGTCTATGAGATGGATCAGTTTGCAGGGAATCTGGTGAAGGCTCTGGAGAATCGGGGAGAGCCTTCGGTGGCCGTGTTCTACGGAGACCATCTTCCGACCATGGGATTAAAGGCGGAAGACTTGAAGAGCCGCTATCTGTATAACACGAATTATGTGATATGGGATAATATCGGACTGAAGAAGGAAGACCGCAACATCCCGTCTTATCAGATCATGTCGGATGTGCTGGACCGTCTGGACATTCATTCGGGTACGGTGTTCAATTACCATCAGGAGAGAAGGAAGACCAAGAATTATCTGGCGGACCTGGAGCTTTTGCAGTACGATATTCTGTACGGCGACCAGTATGTATATGACGGGAAGCCTCCGATCACGGGAGGACATATGGTGATGGGAGTAAGAGATGTGATGCTTCAGAACGTCATTCCGCATCTCGGAGAGGGCTATAGCCTGTACGGAGAGAATTTCACCAAGTCAAGCAAGGTATTTGTCAATGGTGAGAAGCAGAAGAGCACATTTCTTAATAATACCAGGATCGATCTGCCGGAGACGGAGCTTTATGAGGATGATGTGATCGTGGTAAGCCAGATGGGATCAAGTAATACAACATTTCGTAAGTCTGACGAATATCTCTATCAGGATAAGGAGCTGGTCGTTCAGGAAGGAACGGCGACAGATAAGACCAGGTCCTGGACAGAGCAGCTGGACGAGGAAGGATAGAAGGATGGCGGATTCATATACACACAGTCAGGATATTTCAGAATGCCCGAATCATCCGGGCTTCCTGTCGTATGAGGAGGCTGCGGCCTATATTGAGGAGATACCCAGGTTCACGAAGAAGCATACGCTTGAGCATACGAAGGAATTCTTAAGGAGACTTGGAAATCCGGCGTTTGACCGCAAGATCATCCATGTGGCGGGAACTAACGGGAAGGGATCTGTGTGCGCGTACCTGCAGGCGATCCTGATGGCGGAAGGCAAGAGCGTGGGCTTCTTCACGTCCCCGCATCTGGTAACCGTCAATGAACGGATCAGGAGGAACAACGTCCCCATTGACGATGAGACTTTTCTTGCGGTATTTGCGGAGGTGGTGGCTGTTGTCAGGCAGATGGAAGAGGACGGGATCGAACATCCGTCTTATTTTGAATTCTTGTTCGGCATGGGGATGGAAGCATTTGCCGGGATGGATGTGGAATATATCATCTTGGAGACAGGACTTGGAGGGCGGTTGGACGCGACGAATTCGGCGGAGCATCCGTGTCTTACGGTCATTACTTCTATAAGCCTGGACCATACGGAGATCCTGGGAGATACCATCCGGCAGATTGCCGCGGAGAAGGCGGGGATCATTAAGCCGGGGGCGCCTGTATTCTATGACGGGAGCAGCCGGGAAGCGTCTGAGGTGATCCGAAGTACGGCGCTTGAAAGGGGGGCGCCCTGTAGAGAAATATCGAAAAATGCGTTCGAAATCCAAGAAGTTACCCGGAAATATATTGCTTTTTCACGGACGAATGCGTATGATAAAGATGTTATGAACGTAAGGGTTCCGATCTGTGGATGCTATCAGGCAATGAACGCTGAGATCGCGCTGGAGGCGGCAGAGTATCTCCTGAGAGAAGAAGAGATTCACGGTGAACGGTGGCAGGAAGCGCTGGCGTCTGTCCGCTGGGAAGGGCGGATGGAAGAGGCGGCTCCTAATCTGTACATAGACGGCGCGCATAATCCCGGGGCGATCGAGGCATTTGTGGAAAGTATGAAGGCGTTTGGAGCCGACAGGGGAGAAGGCCCGGTGATCCTTTTCTCGGCAGTCAGTGACAAGAAGTACGGACAGATGATCGAATATCTGTGCAGGAATCTGAATGTAAAAGCGTATGTGGTCACGGAAGTAGATGATACAAGGAGAGTTCCGGCGGCAGAGCTTGAGCGGGTGTTCAGGCAGCATACCGCAGGGAAGGTTTTAAGGAGGGACGGACTTGCGGAAGCCTTACGCGCCGCGGAGGAAGAGCGCGGGGAAGACGGAGATATCTACTGTCTGGGTTCCCTGTATCTTGCGGGGATGATTAAGAAGCATATAGGAAGGAGCGGTCGGCATGCTTGATTATGAAGAGGAACTCAAGAAATTCCAGCCAAGCCTGGAGGTTGAGGATATAGAGAATGCAGTCTATCAGGAGGATCTGACGGATATGACGGACATCCTCCGGGAGATGATGGAACAGACGAAGTAGAAGAGTAGAGGATCGTATATGGAGTATACACAGAAGCTTTCCTACCAGTCCATGCACTGGTATAACGACGGATTGAAGAAAGCGAAGATTCGGGATCTGTCCGGCGCAATCACGTCTTTGAAGAAGAGTTTACAATATAATAGAGCGAATATTGCGGCAAGGAACCTGCTGGGGCTTGTATACTACGGACGCGGAGATGTGGTCGAGGCGCTTGTGGAGTGGATCCTCAGCAAGAATTTCCAGTCTCATGACAACATTGCCAATTATTATATCCAGAAGGTCCGTGAGACGACGGGAGAGCTGGAAGCGATCAATCAGGCAGTGAAGAAATACAATCAATCTCTGGAATACTGCTGGCAGAACGGAGAAGACCTGGCGATCATCCAGCTTAAGAAGGCTGTGACCGTGCATCCGACATTCGTGAAGGCCCATCAACTCCTGGCCCTGATCTATATGCATACGGAGCAGTATGCGTATGCGAGGCAGTCGATCCGTACGGCGTACAAGCTGGATACGACGGACGAGTTTACCCTGCGCTGTATGCATGAGCTGAACCAGATCCGCAGATCCAGGAATGTCAAGATCAAGGAGAAGGAGAAGAAGGACAAGCATACGATCACCTATAATCTTGGCAATGAGACGATCATCCAGCCGGTATCCAGCAGTATTAAGGACAATGCGGGGCTTCATACCGTCCTCAATATCGTGCTTGGGACGGTGGTGGGGGTTGCGGTGATGTGGTTTCTGATCATGCCGGCCATCAATGCGTCGCGTCAGGATGAGGTGAATGAGCAGACGGTGAAATTCAGCGACCAGATCGCCACGCAGACGGCTCAGATCAGCGCGCTCAAGAAGGAACTGGAGGAATACCGGTCGACCAGTGAAGAGACAGAGAACGTACAGGCGACGGCGGCATCAACGCAGGAAAGCTACGAGATCGTGATATCGGTCGCGTCCCATTATCGGGCGGAAGATATGAGCGATGCCGCCATGGTGGAGGAGCTTCTGAAGGTGAATCCGAATTCGCTTGGAACGATCGGGCGGGAAGATTATGATGAGATCACCGCAGAGTTGTATCCAAGGATGTGTTCTTCCTTATACAGCACCTCGCGGGAGAACTATCAGGTCGCCAATTATGAGACCGCGATCTCGAACCTGGAGCAGGTAATGCAGATGAACGAAGGTTACAGCGATGGGGCCGCACTGCTGCTTCTTGCGCAGTCCTATGAGAAGAGCGGCAATAATGAGCAGGCCAACCTCAAATACCAGAAGCTTGTGGAGAGTTATCCGGATACGGAGGCGGCAGAAGAGGCCAAGGATGCGCTGAAGGCAAGGAACAGCGATACCGCGCCGGAGGAAGACGAAGAAGGCGGGGACGATACGGAAAGCGGCGAGGAATAACTTACGAAAGAAAAGGATATGCGTGGGAGGCATATCCTTTTTGTTATATAGGAAGAGGCCGGGATAACGGCGGGCAGGGGAATGGTTTCGCTCCTGCTGTAAAAACAGGCGCAAGAAGGAGGATGTATATGAAATATCAGGTACAGGAGAACTGCCTGACGGTATTCCTGCCCAATGAGCTGGATCATCACAATGCGGAAGAGATCAGAAAGGAGTCGGATCACCTGATCGAGCATAATCATATCCGGTATGTGATCTTCGATTTTAAGGAGACGAATTTCATGGACAGTTCGGGGATCGGAGTGATCATGGGGCGTTATAAGCGTATCTATTTGCTGGGAGGAGAGATGTGTGCGGTGCATGCGAATGAGAGAATGAGGAAGATATTGACCATGTCGGGAGTGACCAAAATCATGCAGATATATGAGGAGGAAGAGTAGATGGAGCATACCAATGAGATGCAGTTAATCTTTGACAGCCGTTCATCCAATGAGTCATTTGCAAGAGTGACGGTGGCGGCCTTTATGACATCCCTGAATCCTACGGTAGAAGAGGTCTCGGATGTAAAAACAGCGGTATCGGAAGCGGTGACGAACGCGATCATTCACGGATATGAGAATGAAGTACATAGTATCTGTATCCGGTGCCGCACGGAGGGTAAGACCTTGTATCTGGAGGTGGAGGATACGGGCAGAGGAATCGAGGATGTGAAGCAGGCAATGGAGCCGCTTTTTACTACGAAGCCGGAGCTTGACCGGTCGGGAATGGGATTCTCGTTTATGGAGGCGTTCATGGACAGGCTGGAGGTGTTCTCGGCTCCAGGCAAGGGAACGACGGTGCGGATGGAAAAAACCATTGGAAAAGGAAGGAGACTATGGACCACACAATCGCTTTGATTCAGAGATCTCACGAGGGGGATGAAGAAGCAAGGGCACGATTGGTTGAAGAGAATACAGGGCTTGTATGGTGCATCGTCAAGAGATTCTATAACCGGGGCGTGGAAGCGGAAGATCTGTTCCAGGTCGGGAATATCGGGCTTCTGAAGGCGATCGATAAGTTCGATATGTCTTATGATGTAAAGTTCTCGACCTATGCGGTACCGATGATATCAGGGGAGATCAAGAGATTCTTAAGGGACGACGGAATGATCAAGGTCAGCCGTTCGCTTAAGGAACTGGCTTATAAAGCATATCTCTGCCAGGAGAAGCTTCAGGAGAAATGGGGCAGGGATCCGACCGTCTCGGAGATTGCAGACGAGCTGGGGGTGGAGAGAGAAGAGCTGTCGCAGGCGTTGGATGCCAGCGGAGATATCGAATCTCTGCACAAGCCCATTTACCAGAAGGAAGGGCAGGAAATACGTCTGATGGACAAGCTTCAGAAGACGGAGACAGAGGAAGACCAGATCTTGAACCATATGCTGTTAAAGCAGCTTCTAGCGTATCTCAACCGGGACGAACGGAGGCTGATCTATCTAAGGTATTTCGCCAACCAGACCCAGACGCAGGTGGGCGCGGCTCTTGGAATCTCCCAGGTTCAGGTGTCGCGGATGGAAAAGAAAATTTTAAAAAATCTTCGGGAACGAATATAACAGGCATACCATGTATATTTTTCTTGATAACCATCCATACTAATCCGCAAAAGGAATAAAGAAGGTGGAAAGTATGGATGATGCAAGAAAAAAACTCAGGGTATGCCTGATCTGTGTTGTAATGGCGGCGGTGATCGTTGGGTTTGCCTATTATTTTAATGATGTGAGGACGCGCAGTACAATGGATGAGGGGACGCTTGTGCGGCATTATATAACGCTTCGAGGCGGCGAACAGGCATAAGATTAAGGAAAGAAGAGGACAAGTATGGCAGGAAGTGAGACTGTATATATCAAAGCGGACAGGAATGTGGAGGTCACGAAACCGGAGGTCACGCTTGGGGATGTTCTTAAGATAGAATGTTCCAACCCCAATATGGTTCCGAAGCTGAATACATTGAAGCTGCTTAAGTTCCATCATACGGATAAGAAGCATCAGAACCGCACGGCAGTGTCGATATTGCGGGTGATCCAGTGTATTCATGAGCAATATCCGAATATCGACGTACAGAATATGGGGGAGACGGACTTTATCGTGACTTATGAGGAGCAGCAGACGGCCGAGGGAGCAGTACATTATATGAAGGCCGCGGTGGTGGTGGTGATCAGTTTTATCGGAGCCGCCTTCTCTATTATGGCATTTAATAACGATGTTGATACTACGAAAATGTTTTCCCAGATCTATGAACTGCTTACGGGAAATAAATCGGATGGGTTCACCATCCTGGAGCTGACTTATTGTATCGGACTGGTTATAGGGATTCTTACATTCTTCAATCATTTCGGAAAGAAGAAGTTCTCGGTGGACCCAACGCCGATGGAAGTCGAGATGCGTCTGTATGAGAACGACATTCAGTCCACCCTGATCGAGACGTATTCCAGAAAGGAGAAGGAACTGGATGTGGGTGCAAATTCTACTGGCAGTCATCGGACTTAGCGCAGGTATGGTCGTGGCGGGAGGTCTCTTCTCGTTCATCAGCGGACTTGGGGTGATATCGGATTTTGCGGACCGGACGCATACCGGCGAGCATATCCTTCTGTATGAGGACAGTGTGGCGCTGGGCGGTATCCTGGGAAATATGTTCTTCATCTATGGAATACAGATTCCCTACGGCGCTTGGCTTACACCGGTATTCGGGTTATTCGGCGGGATATTTGTGGGATGCTGGTCGATGGCGCTGGCGGAGATCCTGAATGTGTTCCCGATCTTCGTCCGCAGGGTCAAGCTGCTTCGGGGGATTCAATACTTGATTCTTGGGGTTGCACTGGGGAAAGGGATCGGGGCATTTATATTTTTCTTTAATCGATTTTGAGAAGGAGGAAACTGGATATGGATAAGGAACGGCAGCAGCAGGCGTATGAGAATTATGTGAAGAAGAAGACGCCGGTGCATAACCTTCCGGCGAATATGGGGAAGGCATTCATCGCGGGAGGCGTGATCTGCACGGTCGGGCAAGCCGTGCTGAATATTTGTGAGAAGCTTGGACTTGATAAGGATGTGAGCGGGGGATGGACTTCGATGATCCTGGTGGTCGCAAGCGTCCTCCTTACGGGATTCAATATCTATCCGCGGATCGCCAAATGGGGCGGTGCAGGGACGCTGGTTCCGATCACCGGGTTTGCCAATTCGGTTGCGGCGCCGGCGATCGAGTATAAGAAGGAAGGGCAGGTCATGGGAATTGGCTGCAAGATCTTCACGATCGCGGGGCCGGTGATCCTGTATGGGATATTTACCAGCTGGGTGCTGGGATTCGGATACTGGCTTCTTAAGGTCAGCGGTATCATCGCGTAGAAACAGGGAGGGAAGGAAACGATGACGAAGGGATTACAGAGTATTGCTTTTAAAGAGTCTCCCTACCTGGTCAGCAGTGCGTCTGTTGCGGGCAAGAAGGAGGGCGAGGGCCCTCTGGGGAAGATGTTTGATATGGTAGAGAAGGAAGACCTGTTCGGGGAAAATACATGGGAAGAGGCAGAGAGTACCATGCAGAAGGAAGCATGCCTTCTTGCGATGGGGAAGGCGCATGTGGAGGCGAAGGATGTGAGGTATCTGTTCGGCGGGGATCTTCTGAGGCAGGGAGTCGCTACTTCTATGGGAGTATCGGAGCTGAATATTCCGCTGTTCGGGCTGTTCGGAGCCTGTTCTACATCGGGGGAGGCTCTTGCACTGGCCTCTATGAGTGTGGCGGCAGGATATGGGGAGTATATGCTTGCTGTCACGTCGAGCCATTTCGGAAGCGCGGAGAAGGAGTTCCGTTTCCCGTTGGGATATGCGAATCAGCGTCCACTGTCTGCACAGTGGACGGTCACCGGAAGCGGGGCTTTCCTGGTGGGGACGAAGCGAAGCCATGTGAGGATCACGGGTGTGACGGTCGGCAAGATCGTAGACTATGGGCTTAAGGATTCCCAGAATATGGGCGCTTGCATGGCTCCTGCGGCCTGTGACACGATTATCCGCAATCTGGAGGATTTCGGAAGGAAGGCAGAGGATTATAACCGGATTATTACCGGGGATCTGGGGTATGTCGGCCAGAGTATCCTGTTTGATCTGATGCGCGGCAAGGGATATGATATCAAGAAGAACCATATGGACTGCGGGATGACCATATTCGACCAGATGACGCAGGACACCCACGCGGGCGGAAGCGGCTGCGGCTGTGCGGCCACGACGCTGTCTGCGTACATTCTGCCGAAGGTTGAACGCGGAGAGTGGAAGCGGGTGCTTTTCGTGCCGACCGGGGCGCTGATGTCGACCGTGAGCTATAATGAGGGCGCGAGCGTGCCTGGTATCGCACACGGTATCGTGCTGGAGCATTGCTGATGTCTGGCAGTAACAGTTTTGGCAGGGCAGCTTGCCTGAACGGTTGTGTGAGAGAATGTGAAGGAGAGGGAGATAGGCTATGGATTATATAAATGCATTTTGGATCGGAGGGGTGATCTGCGCGCTGGTGCAGATCTTACTTGACAGGACGAAGCTGATGCCGGGAAGAGTTATGGTTCTCCTGGTGTGCAGCGGGGCGGTGCTTGGGGCGCTGCATATCTATCAGCCGTTTCAGGATTTCGCCGGGGCGGGCGCAAGCGTGCCGCTTACAGGATTCGGGAACTTGCTGTGGAAGGGTGTGAAAGAGGCCGTGGATAAGGAAGGATTTATCGGGATCTTCATGGGAGGATTCAAGGCGAGCGCGGTAGGGATCTGTGCGGCGCTGGTGTTCAGTTATCTGGCTTCGCTGATGTTCGATCCGAAGATGAAGAAGTAGAAATGGATTCCCATTCACGCCGGTAAAAATATTTGTTGCTTTCTATGTATGCAAATGGTATTGTAGAAAAGTAGGGTTTAAAAAGATTCAGTATGTACATTAGGAGGAAGTAATGAATTACTTGGATATTATCATACCATTTGCGGGTGGACTGGGAATGTTCATCTATGGTATGCAGATTATGGCCCAGGGGTTGGAGAATGCGGCCGGGAACAAGATGAAGTCCCTGTTAGAGGTTCTGACGAAGAATAAGCTGATGGGGGTAATGCTGGGGGCGGCGATCACGGCGGTGATCCAGAGTTCGTCCGCTACGACGGTTATGGTGGTTGGTTTTGTCAATGCGGGGATCATGAACCTGTCGCAGGCCATGGGTGTGATCATGGGAGCGAATATCGGTACGACGGTGACCGGATGGCTGGTGTCTGCGGTTGAGTGGGCGAAGTTCTTAAGCCCGTCGAAGCTTGCGCCGATCGCCGTTATGCTGGGCGTGATCATTATGCTGACAGGGAAGCGCCGCTCTTCCAAGGAGATTGCGAGTATCATCGTGGGATTCGGTCTGCTCTTTATCGGTATCACGACCATGTCTTCTGCGGTTTCGCCTCTGCAGGAGTCCGAGAGCTTCTGTAATATATTCGTGACTCTTGGGGATAACCCGCTGCTTGGGATCCTGGCGGGTACACTTGTGACGGCGGTGATCCAGAGTTCGTCCGCGTCTGTCGGTATTCTGCAGAGCCTTGCGGCTGCGGGGCTGGTTCCGTTCAGCGCGGCGGTCTATATCATCATGGGTCAGAATATCGGTACCTGTGTGACGGCGATCCTGTCAAGCCTCGGGGCGAAGAAGAATGCCAAGACGGCTGCTTTGATGCATCTGCTGTTCAATATCATAGGAACCGCGATTTTCAGTATTATGGCGATCATATACTATGAGCTTGTGAATCCTGAGATCGGGTTTGGTTATATTTCCCAGACAGAGATCAGTATGGTGCATACGGTCTTCAATATTGGTACAACGGTGGTTCTCTTCCCGCTGTCGGGGTGGATCATCAAGCTTGCCAAGAAGATCGGCAGGGTGGACGAGGATGCGCAGGATAAGAGCGTTGTGCTTCTCGATGAACGTATCTTAGAGACGCCGGGTATCGCGCTGCAGTCTACGGTCAGAGAGGTGGCCCGTATGGCGGGGATTGTGGAAGAATCCCTGGAGGTCGCGAAGAATGTGTTATTTACCCTCAAGAAAGAAGATATCCAATTCTTAAAAGAAGAAGAGGATACGGTGGATAAATTAAGCGCCGGGATCACCGAGTATGCGGTGAAGCTGGGTTCCCTTCGGATCAGCGAGAAGGAGCATCAGGATGTGGCGCATCTTCTGCAGATGGTGTCGGATATCGAGCGTGTCAGCGACTATTGCGAGAATATATCCGAGTTCGCAGAGACTATGTACGAGAAGAAGGCATCCTTCTCGGAGACCGGGGCTGCGCATCTGCGGGAAATGTTCGATGTGTGTGCGGACAGCTATAAGTACGCATGCGAGGCATTCGCGGAGCAGAGCAAGGAGAAGGCCCTGAAGGTGATTGAGAAGGAGACGCAGGCGGATGATCTGGAGATCTCGCTTCGGAGCAAGCATATCAAGCGTCTGGCGGCGAACCAGTGTACTACGGACGCGGGGATTGTGTTCCTGGATGCGTTGGTGTGTCTGGAGCGTATCTCTGACCATGCGAGGAATATCGCGGAGGAAGTGCTGGAAGGGGCGTAAGAGGTTAGCGGTTAATAATGATTTTTCTCCTTTATAAGGCAAAGCAGTTGACAATGCGGCAGGGGCATGATAGATTATAGATAATGAAAAGCTTCGGTGCTTTTGCGGCGACAGAGAGGAGCTACCCGTCCCGACTTTGCGGGCAATACAAATACAAAGGTCGTCTCTGCCTATGGAATTATCATAGGACTGCTCCCAGAATTGCAATTCAAAAAAGAAATGTAATGCCTGAGCCTAACCGCTCAGGCAGTTTCTTTTTACGGAAGGATGAGACAATGCAGACGCTTTTGCAGATTTTCCAGGAAACGAAAGAGGTGCTGTGTGAGTATGACTATTATATCCACACACAGAAGCGTATCCTCCATCTTACAAATTCAGAGATTAAGATACCGCATCTAATGGGGATGCAGTATCTTGGAAAACCAAACCAGTTTACCGGGGACTTCGGCGCCTACGCGATAAAAAAGCAGCGTGTCACAATGGAATCGGTGGAAAAGCTGGTGCGGAAATACTATAAGACGGAGGAAAAGCAGCGCAGGATGCTTGAAATGATCCACAGAAAACTGGATAACCTCGCAGAATTAGGGCAAATGTTCTCGTCTTATTCAAAGCTGTACCTGTATGAAAAAGAGAAAAACAAGGAATCGGAGTTTCAGAGTGATTACCTGCTTGTACATGAGACTGGGAAGAAAATCCTGCATTTGGGGCTTGTCAGATCGGAGAGTGGCAAAGGCCTTTACCATTGCAATTCTTTTATGACAACGTATCAGAATGACCGTGACAGGGATTCGTTTTTCCGTGACCTGCCATACCGTTATGACATAACGAGGATTGTAAAGGAAAATAAAGACACAAAGCTTAAAGAAGTCATATACCAGAGTATGGAGGCGGAACAGAGGGAGCAGGCATAGAAAAAAAGCTTGCAGCCGCGGGAATACGGACAGATAGTAAACTTATAAAGTCCATTCTTCGGCTGAATAAGAAATTTGGCATATACCACACGGCAGATATGCTAAATGACAGAGAATTCCTGCTTGGAAAATGTACGGATAAAAGGGAAGAGAACCTTGTAGCAGATTTCCTTGCATTATGGGAAGGAAAAGAAGAAGTATCTGCCGGCTGAAACCACAGGAATTGTTGAGGAGTTTATAAGATTGCTTTAATCAGGTGCCGAAAGACGAGTGACTGAACATAAGAGACGGCAGACCAGCCCATTACGATGAAAACCGACAGGATCAGCCCGGCAGCCTTTGGAAGGATCAGGGCGAGCGTGACCGGAAGCGCACTGATACAGATGTTCAGGAAAGTATGGGGCAGATATTTGAACGTCATATATAATGCATTTTTACAGGTGCTTCTTGCGGTCTGCCTGTAAATTTCCGGCAGAAAGAACGAATGCAGGAGCGAACCATACAGAATGAACAGAATCAGGACTTGTATGCAGAATGCGGCAGTACGGTAGAAGCTCTGCGGCATGGCCGGGAGTACGGACAGGTTGAATACGCATAGAGCAAGCATGGCAAGAGAAGGGATCCAGATGAGGGTCCCTTGTTTTAGGTTCTTCTTCCATTCGGCAAAGTAGCCGCGGACAATATAGGATTCGGTATTGTCCGCGAGACGAAGCGTACTCTGGCAGAGAGCGGTGCAGGATGCACCGACGGTAACTATGGGGATGCAGGTAATAAAAAATAATAGATTCAAAATGATCAAATCCGTTAATTTGTTCATGAACAGAAAAAACCTTTCCAATGCTCTCATCCTTCCTTAATCCTTTCTCAAATCGTTGAATCGCGGATGATCAGTTCTGTCTCGTACTCGGAATATACATGGGGAGAGTTCGGGAACTGAATCCGCTCAAGCATCTGGCGCGCGGCTGCGATTCCGAGATACTTCTTCGGCGTATGTATGGTTGTAAGCGAAGGAGTGATCCTCTCGGAAGCCGGGATATCGTCGAATCCGACAATGCTCACATCCTTGGGAATCTGGTAGCCTAAGAACTGCAGGGCGTACATCAGTTGGATCGCCGTCCAGTCATTTCCGCAGATAAATACATCGGGAAGGGAAGGCATCTCCTGGATCTTCCTGACAACCAATTGAAAATTCCTGAAGTCGTCCGGCGTCTCGTTCAGCAGGCAGTATCGGGTGTCGAGTTCCAATCGGTTGTCAGCCAGACATTCGCGAAGTGCGTCATACCGCTCCTGAAACCCGCGTCCGACGTTAGAGGAGTAGATATCTCCGATAAAGCCGAAGCGCTCGGCGCCTTTCTCGATCAACTGCTGTATGATGCGCCGTACATTCTTCTTATTCTCCATAGTGATCACATCGATCAGATCGAGCGCTTTGGTGTGCAGCTTTGGCAGATCGACGGTAACGATGGGCAGGCTATACTGCAATAATGCATTGCACACCGCGGCGTCACAGATCTCGACGATAATGATTCCTTTGATCGACGGATCATGTATAGAAGAAGGGAATTCTAATTTCTTCAGATCACTCTCGGACATAATACCGATCACCAAGTGGTAATTCGCGCTTGACAGTATAGATTCGATCCCTGTGAGGACAGCGGTCCAGAATTCCGAATCCGGGGCGTAAGTCCTGGTCAGGAACAGGATAAAACCGTTGTTTGCAGGAGACGGCGCCGCAGATTCGGTCGGTGCGGGCGTAAGTCCGGATTCTTCTATATTCGTATAATTCATTTCCTTTGCTTTCTTAAGGACCAGTTGCTTTGTCTTCAGGGAAACCTGGTTGCTGTTCTTCAACGCCTTGGCGACTGTATTTCTTGAAAGGTTCAGTTCCTCTGCGATCTGTTTAATGGTGCATTTCATGTTCTCACCTCCACTGCTATTGTAACACTATCTGTCATATAATGGAAGCGAAAAATGATGCAAAAATTAAAATGCACGAAATGCACAAAAACAGAATGAGAATATATATAATGTGCATAAAACAGCCGGTTTTATTATGTGTAAAAAAGGGAAAAAGATAAAAATGCACTATAAATGTTGAAAATAAAGTGTGCATGTGATAACATTTTAGTCATAAAAAGCAAGATAAAAACATGCAAATAGTGCAAGAGTTGAAAGGAGGAAACATGCACAGATTATTTTATAAACCGGAAAATGCATGGGTAGGAGATCTGATCCCATATTATGATAATGGTACATATTATGGATTTTATCTGCATGATCCAAGGATCAGAGATAAGGAATATGCAGAAGAGACCACCTGGCATTTGGTGACGACAGAAGATTTCGTTCATCTCGAATACAAGGGCGAGGCCATCCAAAGAGGGGGGGACGACAGGCCGAATAAGAATGCATATACCGGGTCGGTGATCAAGGATGAAGAAGGAGTGTATCACGCATTTTACACGGCATATAATGAAGAATTCAAGGTCGGCGGGAAGAGTATACAGTCCGTTATGCAGGCGGTGGGAACAGACCCGGAACATCTTAAGACGGTGGAAGACTTCTTATTCGTATCCGACGGGGAGCGTTATGAGGAATTCGACTGGCGGGACCCTTATGTATACTGGAACGAAGAAGAGCAATGCTATGATATGCTTCTGGCTTCCAGGATCAAAGGAGCGGGAGCGCTGCGGGGCGGATGCATTGCACGGTGCAGCTCGAAGGATCTGATGCACTGGTCCTATGAGGAACCGTTCTATGCGCCGGGAATGTACATTACCATGGAGTGTCCGGAATTATTTCGGATGGGGGATTACTGGTATCTGGTATTCTCGACATTTTCGGACCGTTTTACGACGCATTACCGGATTGGCAGGAATCCCAAAGGACCGTGGATGATTCCAAAGGACGATGTGTTTGATAACAGATCGGACTATGCGATCAAGACGGCGTCGGACGGGGAGAGGAGATTTGCATTCGGATGGATCGCCAGCAAGTACGGAAACTGTGATTTTGGTCCGTGGGAGTGGGGCGGAACGATGGTGTTCCACGAACTGATCCAGAACCCGGCAGACGGAACGCTGAAGGTAAGGGCGGTCCCGGGGGTGAAGGAATTCTATCCGGTCTTGCAGGGAAACGGCGAGGCGGTCAGCTACAACGGGAAGCTTGAGGAGTGTGCAGACGGGATTCGGGTCACAAGCGAGACATTGGGCGCGGGGCTTTATGAGATCCCGCGGGACTGCTTCTCTATAGAGATGGACATCCACGTGACGCAGGCCCATGAATTCGGGATCGCGCTGCATGTAGATCAGACAATGGAGCGGGGATATTTCCTTCGGATGGACCGGCAGCGGGGAGAGACGGCATGGGATATGTGGCCGCGGTCAGAGCAAGGGAAATACCAGTGGCAGATCAAGGGGGATGTTCCCTTCCAGGTCGAGACGGCAAGGAGACTGCCCCGTGCAGACGACTATCATGTATTGATCATCAGGGAAGAAGATATCTGTGTGGTATATATCAATGATGAAGTCGCGCTGTCTGCCAGAATGTACGACCATAAAGGCGGCTATGCAGGGATCTATGTCGTGCAGGGAGAAGTAAAGCTAAGTAACTATGTGGTAAAAACAAGAAATCAGGAGGAAGGCAAATGAAGAAGAGATTGTTAAGTGTATTGTTGGCGGCAGGTCTGATCGCAGGATTGGCAGCAGGCTGTGGATCTAAGGACCAGGAGGGCAAGTCAGAGGAAGACGGCGTGACGACGGTGAAATGGATGACGTCCAGACCGGTGGACGGAGAGATCGATCAGGTTATGCATGAGATCGCTGATCAGTACAGTGAGGAAAAGGGCGGGAAATGGAAGATCGAATTCGAGACGACCGCAGACAGGCCGTCTTATCTCCAGAAATTAAAGACCCTGATCGCCGGGAAGAATATGCCGGACATCATTGATATCGACGCGGATCCATATTGCCAGGAGCTTGTGGATGCGGGGATGCTGGTGGATGTCAAGAAGTTCCTGGAGGAAAATGATAAATACGATGATTTCTACCCCATTTCATTAAAATACCAGGAGTTCACCGACGGCACGATGTACACGCTGCCGCTGGAGTACCATGTGGAGATGACATGGTATAACAAGGAGATCTTTGACAAATATAAGCTGACTCCTCCGGCTACCATGGATGAATGGCTGAATGTATGCAAGACCTTGAAGGATAACGGGATTACGCCGATCTCTGTAGACGGCGTTGACAGATGGCCGGTTCAGAGGTATCTGGCAATGCTTCCGTTCCGGGAATCAGGTAATGATTTTATCATTGACCTTCGGGACGGGAAAGCGAAGATGGACAGTGATACGGGCAGACAGGCCGCTGAATTTATGGCGGAGATGGGACAGTATTTTAATGACGGATTTGCGGCGACCGATTATGCGACGGCACAGTCTATGTTCTTAGACGGCAAGTCTGCCATGTATTACATCGGCGACTGGGAGATTGCTGCAATGCAGGAGGCGTATGAACAGGGAAAGATCGATTACTTCTATCTTCCGATGACAGAAGGGGCGAAGACGCAGGCAAATGAATTCTGTGTCAATTCGGGTATCGGGATGGCATTTAACGCAGAGACATTTGATGAGAAGACGAAGGATTTCGTGCTGTATGTGATCGAGAATTATGGGAAATTATATGCGGCAAAGCAGCAGATGTCTCCGATCAAGACGGAGCTTTCAGAGGAGGTGGATTATTCCGATCTCTATCTGAAGATTCAGGAAGATATGCAGAATACCGGAGAGAATTTCCTGAAACCGTGGGATACCTATCTGGATTCCAACACCAATACGATCATGCAGGATAATCTGCTGCTGTTGGCGTCCGGAGATCTGACTGTGGACGAGTTCTGTAAATTGATTGACGATTCGATCGCGGAAAATGTGAATTAGAAGTATCGGCGGGGCATGCGGCGTGTGCAGCGTATGCCCTGCAGGTGAACAGATCTGTCTGGCAATAGTGTCAGAGAGGAGGGTGTGATGGGAGTTATCAAGAATAAGAAGGCATTTCTGGCATTTCTGCTTCCGGGACTGCTGTTCTATATATTGGCGGTATTTTACCCGATCGAAGAGTCGATCCGGTTGAGCTTCATGAGATGGGGCGGGATCGGAGAGAAGGAATTCGTCGGGTTTGAGAATTATATTGCCATGTTTCATGACAAAGTTTTTTACACGGCATTTCTCAATAATCTGATCTATCTGGTGATCGTAGTATCTATGCAGCTCGCGGTCGGACTGTTCTTCGCGATCCTGCTGACTTATATGACCCGGCATGTGACACTGGTGAAAACCCTGTATTATGTTCCCTGTATCATTACGACGGTTGCGATCACACAGTTATTCAGGAGTATCTATTCCACAGAGCCGATGGGACTTCTGAATCAGTTCTTACAGGCGGTTGGACTTGACGGAATGGTTACCTCGTGGCTGGCAGAGGTGAGCACTGCGCTGGCGGCAGTCTCCATACCGGAAGGGTGGAGGTTCACCGGCATGTACATGGTGATCTTCTATGCGGCGCTGGTGTCATTAGATCCGTCGGTATATGAGGCGGCAAAGGTGGACGGGGCGACGGAACTGCAGATCTTATTCAAGATCAAAATGCCCCTGATCAAAGATATTATCCTGCTGACGCTTACCATGTGCCTGACGGGAGCTTTGAGAGGATTCGATATTCCGTTCCTGCTGACAAGCGGCGGCCCTGGGAATGCAAGCGAGCTGATGTCCACGTACATGTATAAGAAAGCATTTTCCAGTAACCAGTACGGCTATGGAAGCGCACTGGCAGTATTCATCATTATAGAGAGTATCCTGGTGGTTTACCTGCTTCGGAGGATATTTACATCCAGGGAGGACAAGGAAGCACGGAGACTGGAACGGATGCAGAAGAGACAGAGAAGGAGGGAGAGATGATGAAGAAAAAGGCAATGAAGATGATATTCGCGGTTCTGATCATACTCTTCCTGATCGTCCAGATCTATCCGGTTATCTGGCTGTTTATTGCCAGTATAAAGCCTACGGTTGAGCTGTCTGCCGCGCCGTTTGCATTTCCTAAGAAGGCTACTTTGGAAAATTTCGTAAATGTGCTCTCGGACGGCAAGATCGGTCTGTATATGTGGAACAGTCTGAAGGTCACAGGGATCTCGCTGATATTGATCGTGACGCTTAGCGCCACGGCCGGATACGCGTTGTCCAAGTTCAGAGTGAGGGGGAAGAAGACGATCTATTCCTTTTTCACATTCGGAATTATGGTTCCGGTACAGATCACGCTGATTCCGCTGTTTATATTCTACAGTAATATGGGGATTCTGAATACCAGTTTCTCGCTGATATTGCCGCAGGTGGGATTCGCGCTGCCGCTGTCGGTCATGATGTTTGTAAGCTTCTATGAATTCGTGCCGAACGAATTGATCGAGGCGGCGATCGTGGATGGCTGCTCGCCGTTTCGGACATTTATCCAGATCGTATTTCCTCTTGCGAGGAACACGGTGATCACGATCGCGTCTATGTACAGTATCTTGATCTGGAATGATTTTATCTTTGCCAATACCTTCATCAGCGAGAGCTCGGCAAAGACGGTGGCAATGGGCCTGAAGGATTATGTGGGCGCCTTTGGAAATGTAGACTGGGGTTCCACCTTCGCGGCGATCGCAATCTCGATCCTGCCGCCTCTTCTGATCTATTTTGCGCTGAATAAATGGGTGACGGCAGGTATGACGATGGGAGCAACGAAAGGATAGGTGTACGATGAGAGAACAAGGGTTAAGAGGAATTGTACTTCCGGGAGGCGCCGGGGCGCTGCCCTTCCTGACGAGGGGAAGGAGCCGGGCAATCAACGCAGAGAACCGAGACGGAGAGAAAGGGAGGGGCGGCATGGCAGCCAGCCCTCTGGGGGCGTCCAGGAAGGGAAGCCCGTGCCTCCGGGATATTGAGCCGGGAGAGAAGGTTGTATTGGGCGAGATCAATGGGACAGGAGTGATCCACCACATCTGGATGACGGTGGACAATAAGACGTCAGAAGGGGACTGCTTCGTGCTGCGCGACCTGGTGATCCGAATGTACTGGGACGGGGAAGAGGAGCCGTCGGTGGAGGCGCCGCTTGGGGACTTCTTCTGCTGCGGCTTCGGGAAAGAATGTATGGTGAATTCCGAGCTTGTGACGGTCGTTCCGGCCAGAGGTCTGAACGCGTATTTTCAGATGCCGTTCCGGAAGAAGGCGGTGATCACACTGGAGAATCAGCATGTCAATGCGATACCGGCGTTCTTCTATCAGATCGACTATACGCTGTATGATGCGCTTCCTGAGAATACGGCGTATTTCCATGCACAGTGGAGAAGGCAGGAGTTGACGGAGCTTGGGAAGGATTATGTGATCGTGGACGGTATCAGGGGACAGGGGCAGTATATCGGAACATACATCGCGCTGTCGGTCCTGCAGCGGTATTGGTGGGGAGAAGGCGAAGTGAAGTTCTATATAGACGGTGACCAGGAATATCCGACGATCTGCGGAACAGGGATGGAGGATTACTTCGGAGGGTCGTGGAGCTTTGCCGTGCAGGAGGCCGGGAGGACGGTGGAACAGACCTATAGTACGGCTTTCCTTGGATATCCGTATTATTCCAGGCATGACGATCTGGTGTGGAATGCCTATCATAATGACGACTGCCCGCCGATGAGAGGATTCTACCGCTGGCATGTGCCGGATCCGGTTTTCTTTGAAGAAGATCTGAAGGTGACGGTCCAGCAGATCGGGGTCGGGCATAACGGGTTATTCGAGCGGCAGGATGATCTGTCTAGCGTCGCCTACTGGTATCAGAGGGAGCCGCATAATGGTTTTCCCAAGCTTCTGGAGAAGGAGAAGAGATGGCCGAGGTGAGAGGGGCTCTTTTGAGCCCCATTACTTGCAGCAGGGTCTTTGACTATCGAATGAGCCAATCGTAATCTTGTCTGCAATCTACTACGTAGTCTGCATAAACGATATCGTCTGCAATCTGGAAGATTATCATATAGCGTTTTTCAAACATGATAAAACGATAAGTATGTCTGGGGATATATTCACCCGTAAGCCATGGGCATCTTTGCGGCATCAGTTCCAGTGAAGCTGCAGTCTTTTCGAAATTTACAGTTAGCCGTTCCGCTGCCTCTTGGCTGACTTGCGCCAGAAATGCGGCATGGGATATAAGCATCTGCGTTGCTTGTTGTGATACAATAACATGGTATTTATTTTGCTGTCCCATGGCCTGTTGTCTCCTTGATTGCATTGCGCATCATAGTAGCGACTTCTCCGACAGAATAGCCTTTTTGGCCATGTATTCTGCCTTCTTCTACTGTTAAGAGTTCTTCGCGAAGCTTTAACATCTTCTCTCTGCGGTTAAAAGTTTCGACGTCCATAACGACCAAATCTCCCTCACCATTCTTAGTTAGGAAAATTGGTTCTGCAGTTTTTCTGCACAGATCAGCAATTTCGTTGTAATTTTGACGTATTGCCGCAGATGGGCGAATATTCATAATGATACCTCCTCATACTCAGTAATGGTAGTAATATTTTATCTATATTATATTTGATTTATACAATATAGTCAATCGTCTGAGTGGAATGACAATCAGACAAAAATCACCACAAAAATCCTTTCCTTGACAAGATATAGTAAGGATGGCAATATTAATTAATAAGTAATTTTGTCGTTTGCCTTGCGGGGCGGCAATCAATGAAGGAGGATATCATGGATAAGAAAACAATGTACAAACTTACCTACGGCCTGTTCGTTCTTACTTCTGCATCGGAGGGAAAGGACAGCGGATGTATCATCAACACGGCGGGGCAGGTGACAAGCGAGCCTAACCGGATCAGTATCACAGTCAACAAGTCTAATTTTACGCACGATCTGGTGAAGAAGAGCGGGAAATTCAACGTCTCCATCCTCAGTGAGGCGGCAAATTTTGATACGTTTAAGCATTTTGGCTTCCAGTCGGGGCGGGATGTGGACAAATTCGCTGATTATGCGGATTGTAAGCGGTCGGCGAATGGACTTTATTATGTTACGGCGGGGACTAATGGTTATATCAGTGCGGCGGTGGAGCAAAGCATAGATCTGGGCAGCCATACGATGTTTATTGCCGCTGTGGAGGATATGGAAGTGCTCTCTGATGTGCCGTCGGCGACTTATGCTTATTATCAGTCTGCTATAAAGCCGAAGCCGGAGATAGCTGCTGCTGCGGGGAAGACGGTGTGGCGGTGTACGGTATGCGGTTATGTATATGAAGGAGAGGAGATTCCGGCAGATTTCATCTGTCCGCTGTGTAAGCATTCGGCGTCTGATTTTGAGAAGGTAGTGCAGTAAGATGGGAAGTATGTAAATATTATGGGCGGAATAGTAATTGAGACAGAATCCGAGAAGTTGTTCCGTAAAGGAAGAGCGGAAGGAAGAGCGGAAGAGATTATTGGAATGGGTCAGGAGTTTGGATTAGATGATACGGCCATTTTGAAGAGACTCCAGGAAAAGACCGGTATCTCCTTGGAAACGGCAACTGCTTACTTAGAGAGGTACGGGAGGCGGCTTGTGTAGGCAGATCTAATCAGATCTGCCTGTTTTGCACTTCCCGCAGATAAGATTTGGGACTGATACCCATAACATTCTTAAAAACGCTGCTAAAATACTGTGGATTGTCATATCCCACCATAAAGGCAATCTCATACATTTTCTTATCGGTGTTCCGGAGCAATTCGCATGCTTTTTGAATCCGGTAATTTCTGAGGTATATCATAAAATTTTCCCCTGTTTCCAGTGTAAAACGTGAACTTAAATATTCTGGTGTCACACCCAGATTCTTTGCGGTAGTTGAAAGAGTGATTTCTTGTTGATAACCGGTTGATATTTTTTCTATGGCAGACTGTATCAAGGACGAGTAACCGGACACTTCACCGGAAGCGATGTGAGACATATCTAAGGAAGTTTGCCGGGATAATTCTGCATCTGCTTTAACCAGAAGTTCTGTCAGTTCTGCCGGAACGATTGGCTTTAGAAGATACCCCATAACGCGCAGAGATATAGCTGTCTGTGCATAAACAAACTCTGAATAACCGCTGAGTATTATATACTTACAATTAATATTGGCATCATTAAGCTGCTGAATCATTTCCAAGCCAGTGAGCTTCTTCATCTGTATGTCACAGATGGCAATATCTGGTTTTAAGCGCTTAATTAGCTGTAATCCTTCATATCCGTCTTCGGCGCTTCCGATTACACGGTATTTTTCATTCAGCTTAGGAATTAAATGGCATAAGCCGTTCCGTATGATAAATTCATCTTCTACAATAATAATATTTAGCATGTTTGACACCTCCGTTAATTTGAATCAATGGGAATGGAAAACGTTATCTTGGTTCCATTCCCCGAAGTGATCTCAATATGAAACTGATTCTTATAGTATGCATGTAATCGGCTTACCACATTGAAAAATCCGATATTCTCTCCTGTATAAGTGTTGGGATTTGATATTAGTTCCTGAACCTGCAAAAGCTTATCAGAAGAAAGACCGCACCCATTATCAGTTATGGAGATAAAGAGATCGCTGTTTGCAGTCCACATCTCAATAAGAATAAAACCCCCTTCTTTAATATGATCAAAGCCATGAATAATAGAATTCTCGACCAATGGCTGAATTAGCATTTTATAAATGGTATAATTTTCAATATTTGGTTCGATTATTATTTTGTAAGTAAAAAGATTCTGAAATCTTTTGCTTTGCAGAAACAAATATTTTTTGATCCATTCAATCTCGGCTTTTATGAGGACGGGTGAATCAATATTGGTTACACTGTAGCGAAGAAGGCTTCCAAGTATCCCCAACATTGTGCTGATCTCCATCTCGCCATTTATGATAGCCATCCAGTTGATGGTGTCTAATGTATTATATAGAAAATGCGGATTAATCTGTGCTTCCAATGTTTTGATCTCCGCTTTTCTGCGTAGATTTATCTCTTCCTGATTCTTTTTCTGTTCTGATTTCAGATTTTCAGTCAGTAAAGAGATTCGATCTGCCATTAGATTAAATTCTGTAATAATGATATTCAGGTATTCGTTTGAAAAAAGAGGAATATGATAGCCCTTTTCATTTCCTCTAAAATTCTGGATTCCATCGGCAATCATGTATATTCTTCTGTTTTGGTGAGAAACAATAACTATACATGCATAGATTAAAAAACATGCGTAAATAGCAATCAGTATATATAAGAGCTTCAAAGCTTTCTCCACAGATGCAAATACAATGGTTTTGGGAGAGTAAGAGAAAAATAACCAATTGGTTTTTTCAATATTATATTTGGTTTTCACATAATCTGCTTCTGAGAGAGAATATCTCGCGGTGTAATTTTGAAGTGTATATCCAATCATAGAGACATCGCTTGCATAGATGATCATCTCATCCTGATCTGTGAGAATTAGTTGAGCAAACTGTAATATTTCCGGAAGTTTGCTGTCAGTGTCAGACTTTGTTTCAAAAAAAGCGGAACTGAAAAAGGATTTTTGAATACCCAGAATCAGTACCCCGAAGTTACTGCCGGCAGCATTAGTACCATAGGGAATACCCACATAAAAAACAGGAAAAGAGGAATAGGAATTGTTGATCTTATGAGCAGGGAAAATAGTAAGCCCTCCATTTTCAGTAATCTTCGTCAATATGCTATTCCGATATTCTTCATCCTGCCATTCTGTTGCAGATGTATTGGACCGATAGTGCTGAGCGGTTGTGTATCTGCCGTCCATGCTGATAAATATGCATTGAGAGATAGTAGGATTGAGATTCATGTAGAAATTAAACCGGTCTTTCAGCAGAGAAGAAGTGTATTCCACATCCTGATTATGGCTGAATTTTGTGCAAAGAGAGCTAAGCTGCTGGTCTGTTATGGTGCTGTAGAAAACTTCCAGAAGAGAATCTGTTTCTTCGTTGAATATTTCCACCACATGATTGCTCTGATATTCGATTAGAGCCTGGGAGTTTTCAGATAATGTAGAGGATGTCATTCGTATAACGAACGCGGTCACAAATATCAGCGGTATGAGCGCTAAGGAAATATAGATAAATAGCGAAGAGTTTAATTTTATTTTCTGTAACACTTTTTTAATCATAGTATATCTCCAAGTCTTAATTTCATTTTCGTTTATTAGTATATCACGAAATAAAAATGTATGTTGATTAAATTAGTTGACAAAAATGAAAATATTACAATTTTTTTTGACAATTTTTTGTGGGATAATCAGTATATCAAAAACACAGATCCAAGGGAGGAATGAAAAATGAAGAACAGAGTAATAGCGGCTTTGATGACGACGGTAATAGCGGCCGGGATGCTGGCAGGATGCGGAGGCGGAAATGATGCGTCTTCTACGGGAGATTCTAAGGCAGATGGAAGTGAAGCTTCCGAGGGGACAGAAGGAAAAACAGAAGTGACGCTTTGGCATGCGCTGACAGATGAAGAGGTTGATCTGGTGCAGTCTTATGTGGATGATTTTAATGCACAGAGCAAAAGTGCGGAAGTGACGCTAGTCTACACACCGACAGATGAAATGATCAAACAGTTGACGATTGGTAATATCGCCGGTGATATGGCGGATATGGTGCTGATGGACAATTGCTATACATCAGAATTTGCGGCGTCCGGAGTACTGGAGGAGCTGACGGATCACTATAACAATTGGAATGAGAATCAATTTCTTGAAGGACCGCTGCAATCGGTAACATATAATGAGGGGATTTATGGTATCCCGTATGCGAGCAATTGTCTGGCGTTGTTCTACAATGAGGAGATGCTCGCCGAGGCAAAGGTTGAAGTTCCGACATCATGGGACGAATTGAAGACGGCGGCAGCGGCGCTTACAACAGATGAGCATACTGGATTCGCGCTGTGCGGTGCTAAGGATGGAGAAGGAACATTTCAGATGTATCCGCTGATTGCGTCAGCCGGAGGAGATATCAACCACCTGGATTCGGAAGGAAGTATTGAGGCAGTACAGATGATCGGTGATATGATCGAGGAAGGATCTGTTAGTAAGGAAATAATGAACTGGTCCCAGGCAGACTTGGAGAAGCAGTTTGCATCTGGAAATATAGCGATGATGATCAACGGAGTATGGCAGGTAGAGCCTCTTCGTGCGGATGCTCCGGATATGAAATGGAATGTAGCGTATATTCCGATTCCGGAGGGCGGAAAGAATGCCACAACACTGGGTGGAGAGAATCTCTGTGTTACGGCGGGCGCCGAAGTGGATGCATGCTGGGAATTCATAAGCTGGCTGTGCGGCAAAGAGATCAGTCCTAAGTTCTGCAAAGATATGAGCCGTTTCTCCGGCCGCTCAGATGTTAAGAATGAAGAATGGTTTGATGATGAGATCACATTGTTTTTTGCTAATTATATGAAGGATACGGTGGCGCGTGTACATCCAAGATGGACAGAATGTGCATCTGCATTGCAAGTAGCATATCAGAAAGTATTTTCAGGTGAAGAATCGGCAAAGGACGCTATGGCAGAGGCACAGAAAGAAATCGATGCAATTAATGCAGAAGAGTAGCGTGTTCGTGAGATGGTGGTATGATTACGATAAAAAGGGCTGCAAAGCCCTTTTTAATTTAAAAGGATGAAAAGGAGGAATACTATGAATGACCGGATGAGAGAAAAGAGGATGGGTTACATATTTTCCGTACCGGCTTTTGCGTTTATGATTGCGGTGATCGGATTCCCGGTAATCTATAATTGGTATATTAGTTTTACAAATATGACGTCACGGACATTTAATTCAGGAACCATTTCTTTCTCGGGAATAGAAAATTATATAACTGTTTTGACAGATCCGGATTTTCAAACGGCGTTTATCAATACATTGGTATATACAGTGTGCTGCCTGATATTTCAGTTTAGTATCGGTTTTGCGTTGGCGTTGCTTTTTAACCAGAAGTTCCGCCTGGCAAAACCGCTCAGAGGATTTCTGGTTATCAGTTGGATTATGCCTATGACGGTAGTAGCGCTGATGTTTAAATATATGTTCAGTGATTCAGGGATTATTAATTATCTTCTGCAGCAATTACATATTATCAGGGAACCAATCGAGTGGTTGACCAGTACAAAGATGGCAATGCCGTCGGTCATTATTACCAACAGTTGGGTTGGGATTCCGTTTAATATGCTCTTGCTGGCAACTGGGTTATCGAACATTCCGGCGGATGTTTATGAAAGTGCAATGATTGATGGGGCAAATGGAATAAAGCGGTTTTTCTATATTACATTACCGTTGCTTAAGCAGTCTATTCTGGCAGTATTGGTTCTTGGCTTTGTATATACATTTAAGGTGTTTGATCTAGTATATGTGATGACCGGAGGCGGGCCGATCAATGCAACTGAAGTACTGTCTACGTATTCTTATAGAGAATCGTTTCAATATTTTAATTTCGGAACGGGCGCGGCGTCTGCCAATGTACTCTTTGTCTGCCTATTTCTCGTGGGGTTGATCTACGTCAAGTTGATTGGAAAGGAAGATGAAAATGAATAGATTGTCCAGATTTATGTATAAAAAGAAAAACAGAAGTGCAGTCTACACCATAATAGCAGTGCTGATTGCGATTCCTTTGTTGTTTCCGTTATATTGGGTTATCATCAGTTCCTTGAAAGGAGATGCAGAAATATTTCGGAAGATTCCTACCTTTTTCCCCAAAAAAAGTGTTGTGGAAACTTATGTAAGTCAGTTAACCAATCCGGATACTTTACGAGCGATCAAAAACAGTTTTATCATAGCGAGTGGATCAACGGTGTTATCTATGTTATTGTCAGTTCCCTGTGCTTATGGTTTGGCTCGTTTTCGCTTCAGAGGCAAGAAGGTCATGATCATGACATTTTTGGTTACGCAGATGTTGCCGTCCTCATTGATTCTGACACCACTATACTTGATTTTCAACAAGGTACATATTTTGAATACGTATCTTGCACCGATTATTTCTACAGCGACAATTTCCATACCGTTTGTTATCTTGGTACTGCGTCCTATCTTTGCAAGCCTTCCAAAAGAGCTGGAGGAGGCAGGGAGGATTGACGGGTGCAACCGCTTTACTGCATTCTTCCATGTAATATTACCGATCAGTAAAAACGGAACGGTCACAGGTTTGGCCTTTTGCTTTATTTATGGATGGAATGATCTGATGTATTCGATTACATTTAACATGAAGGAGACGCTTCGCCCAATGACAGCGACCATCTATAATTATATGGATCTTTATGGGATGAAGTGGAATTATATTATGGCATATGGCGTCTTGGTATCGCTTCCTGTATTGATATTGTTTATCATATTGCAGAAGTATATTGTGGAAGGTCTTGTAAGCGGTTCCGTGAAGGGATAAGGGAGGAAAATAATGAGAAAATTAGACTCGATCAGATTAAAAGACATAAAAATCAGCGATGGATTCTGGAATCGATATATTGACCTGGTCCGTGAAAAAATGCTTCCATATCAGTGGGAGGCGCTAAATGACCGGATTGCAGATGCGGCTCCCAGTCATTGTATAGAGAATTTCAGGATTGCGGCAGGAATCAGCCGGGGAGAATATTATGGACAGGTGTTTCAGGATTCAGATGTGGCAAAATGGATAGAAGCTGTCTCATATAATCTGGAAACACATGAAAATGCTCAGTTGGAAACTGCCGTTGATTCAGTAGTCGACATCTTTGAGAAAGCGCAGGATGAAGACGGATATATGAATACTTATTATACAATCAAGGAGCCGGCTGGAAGGTGGAGCAATCTGCGGGAAGGACACGAATTATATGTTGCGGGGCATATGATTGAAGCCGGTGCGGCATATTATCAGGCGACAGGAAAGAAGAAATTTCTGCATATTTGCTGTAAGATGGCAGACTGTATTTGCAGGGTGTTTGGTGAGGATGAGGGGAAGATACACGGGTGCCCGGGACATCCGGAGATTGAATTGGCGTTGGTGAAGTTATATCGGCTGACAAAAAAGAAAGAGTATCTTAATATGGCAAAATATTTCCTGGATATACGTGGGAATCAGTCGCCGGATCATTTTGATGAGGAACAAAAAGCAGAGGGATTTCACCATATATTTCCAGAATTTGAGCATTTGGGATATAATAATATCTCGGCACATAAGCCTGTGCGCCGGCAAAACAAGGCGGATGGACATGCGGTGAGAGCGTTGTATCTGTATTCTGCAATGGCTGACGTGGGCTATGAATGCGGCGATGATGGTTTGCTGGCGGCGTGCCGTAATCTTTTTGATAATATTGTTAACTGCCAGATGTTCATTACTGGAAGTGTGGGAGCGGCAGCAGACGGAGAATGCTTTACCTGTGACTATGATCTTCCCAATAATTATAATTATTCGGAGACCTGTGCTTCGGTTGCGCTTGCTATGTTTGCATATCGAATGTTTCAGATCGAACGTGACGGCCGTTATATGGATGTGGTGGAAAGAGCGTTGTATAATACGATATTAGGCGGGATGTCGCTCACTGGAACGGAATTCTTCTATGTGAATCCGTTGGAAGTGATTCCCAATCAGCTAAGGGCAAACCGTACTCTGCATCATGTGCTTTTGCACAGGAGAAGATGGCTGGGAGTAGCATGCTGTCCGCCTAATATTGCCAGAACATTGACCGGACTTGGTAATTATATCTATTCAGTGGATGAGGAAACAATCTATGTGAATTTGTATATTGCCGGGGAGATGGTGGCCAGGGTGAACGGGGCGGAAGTACGATGTAGGATGGAAACTCACTACCCATACGAAGGGGAAGTAAGAATTGAAGTAGAGTGTGAGGAGACTGTCAATATGGGAGTGGCGTTTCGTGAACCGGACTGGGCTGTGATAGATGAGATCCGGTGTAATGAGTGTGAAAAGATTCATTTTGAGCGGAGGAAGGGGTATCTATACATTTCCCCCAGACGGTGGGGAGCATGTTTTACGCTGAATTTCACGATTCCGTTAAGGGCGCAGTTGATTGCGGCAAATCCGTCGGTTGTTGCAGATGTGGGGAAGGCGGCGATCATGCGGGGACCTATTGTGTATTGCCTGGAGGAGGTTGATAACGGTGCAGAGCTTGGATCAATCTATCTGGATCCAGAGGAAGAGATGCATATTGGAGATGAGGTAGATGGTCTTGAGGGAGTCTGTACGATATTGGCAAAAGCTTATAGATTGAGTCATGAAGAGTGGGAAGGAGAACTCTATCAGCCATGGAGAAAGCGATATAAACCGATGGATATAAAAGCAGTTCCATATTGTATGTGGAATAACAGAGGAGAAGGAGAAATGAGGGTCTGGATGCATGTGCTGTAAAATGTGTGAAGTATTTGGTGTGATGTAGAGAATAAATGGTTTTGCATGGGGGCATGGGGAAAATTTCATTTTCAGTTGTCAGAAAAGCACATTGACGATATAATAAAGATAAACCACCATACCGTATAACCAAGGACGATGTTTGCGAAAGGATATAATGGAATATGCAGAAAAGGACGCCGGACTACGATAACGTATTTAAGACAATGAAGAGCAAACACAAAAGATTATTCATTTCTGTGATCAATGATTCGTTCGGGAAGAATTACTCCATGGATGCCAAGGTGGAGGCTCTGCCTTCGGAGGGATATTTGACCGAAAGTGAGACTGCTGATGGAAGGAAAGATATCGAAGAGCGGATTTCAGATTTTGTAATTAAGATTGATAATGCTTATTTGGAGAGGTATGGAAGGCGGCTTGTGTAGGCAGATCCGATCAGAAATTATAAAGAACAATAAGGAATCCCCGGAGGCATACCCGTCCCGGGGATTTTTCTTTACATATAATCTATTCGACCACCACAACTTCTTTCTTGGTGATAGATCTGTTCCCGGCTTCCACGGTGGCGACAACCATTCGGCCGTCCAGTCCGGTCACTTCGGTTGGGGTATCATTGAGGATAGCCTGTACAAATGCGGTATCTTCTTCGAGATAAGCGTCAATAAAAAGCGTCCGCCAACTATTAACGAAAGGTGTCTTCGTGCCGTTTTCTACTGTGGTGCAGTGAACGAATTCTTTGTCGGACCGTCCAACCTGAATCTTGCCCTTGGTTCCGATCAGTTCCATCTTGGAGTCATATCCATATTGAATATAAGCGGCTCCGTCGATACAGAAATGGATTCCGTTCTTTGTGGTTCCGTTCATTAATACACTGTCATAATAATCAGGATAATCTTCTTTGGCTTCAGGATTCCGGAAATTACCGGCAACGGCATAGAGTGTATCAATATCGCTTCCGGTCATCCAGCGCAGAGAATCTATATCATGGCTATTGACTTCGGCGAGAATTCCGTTTGACTTCTTGAGGTCGTACATCCAGGGCTGAGGTTTGCTGGGACCGCGGGTGCAGGAATGTACCTGAACAAGATCTCCGATCTCGCCTTCTTCGAGAAGGTGCTTAGCTTCGCGGAAGCTGGAGTCAAAACGGCGCATGAAACCAATCTGCAGTTTCACATGATTCCGTTCACATGCCTCTATCATTTCATCACATTCCCGGGTATTCATTGCCATCGGTTTTTCGCAGAAAATGTGTTTCCCTGCATTGGCGCAGTCGATAACGATCTGGCGGTGCAGATTAGTTGGGGCGACGACGATTACGGCATCGATATCTTCGTCATCTAAAATACTGTGGTAATCTGTGAAATATTTGGCGATTCCTAATTCTTCGGCAGCAGCTTTGGCAGCATCATGGACGGCATCAACAACGGCTGTAATGGATGCGTTTGCTACTTTATTTTTGTAATTTCTTGCATGGATCATACCGGCTCTGCCGCAGCCGATCAGGCAGATGCGGATTGTCTTATTATTCATAAATAACACCTCTCGTCTTAGAAAGTTGATGAGTTTCACCAATATTATAGTATATTGCGCTGTTGTTTTCAATCATTTATTTTTATTTAATATGTTTTATTGATAAAATAATATATAAAAGATAATAAATGATAGTTTATTCTTGCTATATTGCTTTTTTTTAATAATTATGTTAAGTTATACCGGAGGGCATCCCGTAATGCTTGCCCCTGCCGGCGGACGGTCGTCCGGTAAGGTTAAAATCGCTATTTAAGAGGGGGACAAAATGCCGAAACATCAAAACAGTTTGTTTGCAGAGGTCCGACGGCAGGAAATCAGCGCTTTGGTTCAAAAAGAAGGGAAAATAACAGTAAATGCTTTGTGTGAGAAGTTTTCTGTCTCTCCGGCTACGATACGAACGGATTTGAAGGAATTGGAGTCCTCCGGACAGTTGAAACGGACGCACGGCGGAGCGATCATGATCGGGAATGCAGGGTATGAATTGACGTCCAAAGAGAAGGTTGTGCAGAATATTGCTGCGAAAGAAGCAATTGCCAGGGAAGCTCTGCGATTCGTCTGTTCAGGAGATGCGATTGCTGTCGATACGGGAACGACAGGATTGGAGCTTGCCAAGCTTCTGGTATCGTCTAAGAATCTGACTGTTGTGACGAACGATCTGGAAACAGCGCTTTTCCTGGAATATAACAGTGATGTGAATATCATGCTGCTGGGAGGGATCGTGCGGAAGCACTTCTGCTGTACCCTGGGCAGTTTTGTGATGGAGGCTTTAGACAAGCTTCATATAGATACCCTGTTTCTTGCCACCAATGGGGTAAGCTTAGAACATGGGCTTAGCACTCCCAATGTTGAGGTGGCGAATATCAAACGTAAGTTGATCCAGACGTCCAGCAGAGTAGTGCTGCTTGCGGATAAGAGTAAGTTCCAGAGTAATTCATTCGTCTATTTTGCTTCGCTTGCAGATATAGATGTGATCATTTCGGATGCAGATATCGGTGCGAAGCTTAGGGATCTGCCTAACGCAAGTCATATCGAATTTATACATGTGGATGTGTGCTGATGTACAGACACGCGGTTCGCGGCCTGGCCCTGATGCAAGTTGCAATGTGTTCAGACCATGAAGAGCTGCATTCAGCAAAAACTCCCGGGTGATTCTTTTATCGAATCATCCGGGAGTTTTTGCGTTAAAAATATACTTATCAGGCGGAAGTCCGTCCGCCCCGACAGGGGAAAGCATCACGGAGTGTCCCTTAGGTTACACACAGGCATACCCGCCGTCAATACTTAAGACGCTTCCGGTTGCGAACGGTGATTCATCACTTGCGAGATAGACGGCTCCCATAGCGACTTCGTCGGGAGTACCCATCCGCATAAGCGGGCGGTCTTCGGACATAAGCTTAAACTGTGCGTCATAGTCTTCGGCGGAATCGAGGATGCGCTGGACGAGGGCGGTGTGCATGCGTCCGGGACAGATACAGTTGGCGCGGATTCCGTCAGATGCAAAATCAACGGCAACACTTTTGGTCATCATGATTACAGCCGCTTTCGAGGTGTTGTAGGCGATCTGGTTTCGGATGGCGATCAGGCCTGCTTCAGACGCAATATTGACGATGGATCCTTTTTTCTGCCGAAGCATCTGCGGCAGAACGGCCTTCATGCCGAGATAGGTGCCGTTAACGTTGACATCCAATATGTTTTTGAAGTCTTCTTCGCTGGATGTGAGCGCGTTGCCGTCCTTAAAAATTCCGGTATTATTGACCAGTACGTCTATTCGGCCGTATTTTTCTATGACAGCGGCGACAGAATTTGTCCAATGTTCTGATTCTGTAACGTTAGTCTGCAGGAACGTGGAGGGGACACCGTTTTTGGCGAGTTCCCGGGCAAATCTCTGTCCTTCTTTTTCATTAAAGTCCAGTATAACGACGACGGCCCCTTCTTCACTGAATTTCCAGGCGATGCTCTTTCCGAGTCCGGATGCGGCGCCTGTAATGATGCATACCTTGTCTTTAAGCCTGTTCATAAAATATCCTCCTTAATGTTGATAGTCTGATTTTAGTATTAATATAAGCGGAAGTCAAGAAAAAGATAAATAATGACAATAAATAATATGTTAAATGTGACGAAAGTGAAAGAATAAAATGATAATATATTGACAAATACTTACAAAAATGATTAAATGATAGAAAATAATATAAAATAAAAATTTAACGAAAGGAAAAGGTAACATGATGAAACAGATTGTTTTGACGGCGAAGGAAACATTTGAAATGCGAGAAGTTCCTGTGCCGGAGATCACGTCAGATCAGGCATTGGTAAGAGTGAAGGCTGTCGGTATATGTGGTTCTGATATTCACGCCTATTATGGAGAGCATCCGTTTATGAGTTTTCCGATCGTGCTAGGACATGAGATGGCAGGGGAGATTGTAGAGCTTGGGGACAATGTTTCGGATAAGAAGGTGGGAGACCGTGTTGTAATGCGTCCGCAGAAGGTTTGCGGCAGATGCCGACCGTGCCGGCAGGGGAGATACAATATCTGTGAATCTTTGGAAGTGGTAGGCTGCCAGTGTATGGGAGGAAGTTCGGAATATTTTGCGGTAGATGCAGAATTATTGTACCGTTTGCCGGAGAATGTAGACTTTATTCAGGGGACCGTGATAGAACCTCTTTCGGTTGCAGTGCATGCGGTGAAGAGAGGACTCAATGATCCGGAAGGGAAGAATGTCCTGGTGCTTGGAGCCGGGACGATCGGCAATCTTGTGGCGCAGAGCGCAAAGGCGTTGGGAGCGTCGAAGATAATGGTTACGGATTTCTATGATGACAAGCTTGAGATAGCACGAGAATGCGGGATAGACTGTGCGGTCAATACAGGCAGGGAAGATTTGGCGGACGCTATTGAAAAATATTTTGGAAGTGAAGGGATCGACGCGGTATATGAATGTACAGCTAATCCTAAAGCACTGAACCAGGTGCTTGGATGCGTGGGAAAGGGGATCCCGATTGTAATTGTCGGAGTGTTTGCGGGGCTGCCGGGGATTAATATTGCGAATGTGCAGGATCGGGAGTATTCCCTGATCGGTACGTTGATGTATGTACACGAAGACTATGTGGAAGCGATCCGTCTGGCGGACGATGGAAAGATAGACATACATACTCTGATCAGCAGGGTGTTTCCGATAAAAGATTGCAAAGAGGCGTATGAATACATAGAAGCAAACAAGCAGAAGGCGCAGAAAGTGATACTTACTGTTTAAAGGAGCATGGAAAGTGAGAATAATTTTAGGTATTGATTTGGGAACCTCCAGCGCAAAAGCAATGCTCCTGGAAGCGGAGAGAGGGATTATCGCATCCGCATCTGCGGAGTATACCGTTGAGATACCTGCCGCTGGTTATGCACAGCAGTCTCCGGACATTTGGTGGAATGCGGTTATACAGACGCTTGGAAAGCTCGGTAATAAAGAGCCTTGGGCGATGAGGTACATTGCTGCCGTTGGTTTGTCGGGGCAGATGCATGGATTGGTTGCCGTGGATGATACGGGAGCGGCAGTACGCCCGGCGATCATCTGGCTGGATCAGCGCTCTAAGGAACAGGCGGAGCAGATTGCTGCGCAGGTGTCTGAGTCAGAGATGGGAGAGATCTTCCATAACCGTGTATTTACAGGTTACGCATTTCCCTCTCTGCTATGGGTTCGTGATTATGAACCGGATAATTATGACAGGATCGCTTCGATCATGCTGCCTAAGGATTATATCCGTATGAAATTAACCGGAATGATTGGAACGGATGCTTCAGATGCGTCGTCCTCCTGCCTTGCGGATGAGAAGAGAAGAGAATGGGCGTGGGATATCATTGACAGATTCCATCTCAGAAGAGAGATCTTCCCGGAGATTCATGAAGCGTGGGAGATTGCGGGGCAGGTTACGGACGATTGTGCAAAGGAGACGGGACTGCCGGCAGGAATACCGGTTGTGTATGGTTCCGGAGACCAGCCGGCACAGGGAATTGGCAATGGTCAGATTCGGGAGGGAGATGTCATCTGTAATATTGGCACCGGAGGCCAGATCTCAACGTATTCTGAGACCGATCGATACGATCCGAAACTGCGGCTCCAGACATTCTGCCATGCAATAAACCGTGGATATACAATCTTCGGCGCAACGCTCTGTGCAGGGATGTCGCTGAAATGGATGAAGAACCAGGTTCTTTGTATGAATGGATATGAACAGATGAACAGGATGGCAAGTGAGATTGAGCCTGGATGTACCGGACTTATCTATCTGCCGTATCTGTGCGGGGAACGCACGCCGCTGATGGATCCGAATGTGAGCGGAATGTTCTGGGGAATGAAGCTCTGTCATGACAGAAGGCATCTTACCAGGGCTGTTATGGAAGGAGTGGTGTATTCACTGAAAGACTCTCTGCGTATTTTGGCTGAAAATGGGGTTCCGGCTTCAAGGGTGATTGCTTCCGGCGGCGGCGCAAATAGCCCGGTTTGGCTTCAGATGCAGGCAGATATCTTCGAATTACCGGTGGTTACATCGGTTGTACGGGAACAGGCCGGCCTGGGTGCATGTCTGATTGCAGGTGTTGGGACGGGGATATTCCGCTCTGTAGAAGAGGCCTGCTTGAGATTCACAGGTTTTGAGCATTGTGTTTATGAACCAGACGAGAAGAATAGAGACAGATACCGGGCATCCTATGCACAGTACCGTGGAATTTCAGAAGCAATATCATCAAAAACAATTTGATTTGTTAATAATAGACAAAAAATGAAAGTAATAATTGTATTAATCGACAAAAAAGAATAATAAATAAAAGAAATATTGACAGTAAACAAAAATATTATTATAATTAAAGTCAGAAAATAGATAATAAACGATAGTAAATAAAAATAAAAGTTTATATGAGCTTGGAGGGAATGGATAATGAAGATAAGCGCGGTTGACCATATTACAATTAATGTAAAGGACTTAGATCATTCACTCCACTTTTACGGCAGCATTCTGGAACTTGAACAGCTTCCTTCTGTAAAGATGGAGGGGCAGACAATTTATTATTTCCGGCTTCCGGGAGGGACACGCCTGGAACTGATTCATTATAACGATGATACGGGGATTTTTGATGGTAATAAACTTGCCGTTGGAAGCTGCAGGCATTTTGCTTTTGAAGTAGAAGATATGGATCAGGCTGTGCGGGAATTGGAAGATGCGGGATATTCTTTTCATTTGCATCCGGCATATAATGATGAACTTGGTTGTGTGTGCGGGCTTATGAGGGATCCAAACGGATTTGAGCTGGAATTCGTGAAACGTTGATGAGACGGAGAGGGGGAAAGCTGTGAATACGATTTATGACAAGCTGGATCAAAAGGGTAAGACGGTGATCGTAACAGGCGGTTACAGAGGAATCGGCCTTGGAATTGTCCGCAATTTTGCGGCGGCCGGCGCGGATATTGCTATCTGCGGAAGAAATACGGAGGCGGGAGAGAAGGTTGCCGGAGAATTACGAGCGGATCATGTGAATTGCCGGTTTTATACGGTGGATATTACGGATTGTACACAGATAGAGAAGTTTGTGGAGAGTGTGATCAGAGACTTTGGGAAAATTGACGTATTGGTAAATAATGCAGGAATTACAGACCACACACCGGCAGAGAATATAAGTGAGAGACAGTATGACCATTTGATGAATACGAATGTCAGGGGAACGTTTTTTATGAGTACGGCGGTCGGAAGACACATGATGGAGAATGGCATCAAGGGGAGTATCGTCATGGTTGCGTCCATGAGCGCTTATCTGGCGAATATTCCGCAGAAACAGTTGACCTACAATATGTCGAAAGCGGCGATCTGTTCCATGACCCAGTGTCTTGCTGTGGAGTGGGCCGGGCATAGGATCCGTGTGAATGCGGTCTGTCCGGGATATATCCAGACGGAGATGGTGATGGAGGATTTGGCGCCTACCTGGCGCAGTATGACGCCGATGGGACATTTCGGAGAAGTAGATGACGTGGGGGCGGCAGTCTTATTCCTAGCTTCCGACGCGTCGGCTTATATGACGGGTTCCCGTGTGATTATGGATGGAGGATATAGTTGTATTTAAGAAAAGGAGGAATTGTATCTATGAAATTTGGAACTTATTTTGCATATTGGGAGAGTGAATGGGATACGGACTATCTGCAATACTGTAAAAAGGTATCTTCCCTTGGCTTTGATGTACTGGAAGTCGGCGGCGCCGGTATCTACAGCATGACGGAAGAGGAGCTTAGAGAATTGCGTCAGGAAGCGGAGAAGTATGAGATAAAGCTGACGGCATGTATTGGACTTTCGAAGGACTGTGATGTTTCATCTGTGGATGCTGATGTACGTGCGAAAGGAATCGCATTTATGAAACGGCTGCTGGATCATATGCATATTGCGGGTATTGACCGTCTAAGCGGGATTACTCATTCCTATTGGCCCTTTGATTATACGCAGGAATTTGATAAGGCTGTGATGCGAAGATTTGCGGTTCAGAGCGTGCGTGAGATCGCAGATTATGCGGCAGGGTATGGAATCACCCTGAATCTTGAGGTGGTCAACCGCTTTGAACATCCTCTTTTGAACTGTGCGGCTGAGGCGGTAAGCTTTGTCAAGGAGATTGATAAGCCGAATGTGAAGATCTTGTTGGATACGTTCCATATGAATATTGAGGAAGATACATTCCGAGACGCGTTCTTATGCGCAGGCTCTTATCTTGGCCATGTTCATATTGGAGAGGCGAACCGTAAGGTGCCCGGAAAAGGGCATATTGCATGGGATGAGATCGGACAGGCGTTACATGAGATCGGATATGAAGAATGTGTCGTAATGGAACCATTCGTGAAGGAAGGCGGCATCGTAGGACGGGATATCCATGTGTGGAGAGATCTGTCCGGCAATGCGGATGAGAAGAAGCTTGACGAGGATATCGCCGAGTCACTGGTATTCGTGAAAAAAGTTTTTGAGAACAAATAGAGTTAATAAATGTGCGGAAACATTTATTATAGAACAGATCAATTAAAAGGAGGAAAATGAAGATGATGAAAAAGACGATTGCACTGCTGATGACGATCATGTTGATGGCAAGTATGGTTGTGGGCTGCAACGACAAAGGCGCGGCAGACAGCGGCGAACCTGCGGCTGAGAATGAGAATTCGGGTTCAGATGAAGGTGACGATACGGTTCATTTGAAATTCGGGTATGCTCCGCCAAATGTAACGGAGGTATTCAAGTCGGCAGAGAATTACTTAAGAAAAGGTGTGGAGGACGCGAAAGAGCATGGAATAGATATTGAGCTGATTGTCGCGGAACCAACGGGTAATGAGACGAATTATGAATCTCAGGTAACGAATCTGGAGAATCTACTGGCACAGGGCTGTGATGCAATCTTCTGTTCGCCTGGTTCAGAGGATGCGTGCCATAATGTATTTGAAGAAATTAACAATGCGGGCGTACCGTTGATCCTCTTTAATATTGCAGAATCCCCGGAAGGAATCGACAGCTATCTGGTAGGATTTAACAATGAGACAGCCGGTGCGGTTTCCGGATATGCATTCCTTGATTATTATGGAGGTCCCGGAGTTCTTGGTACAGGCGAGAAGGTAGATGTGGACCCGGATACCAAGATGACCCTTGAGTGGTGGGAAGAGTTATATAAGGATTTTGACTATAGTACCATAGAGAAGGTGGATGTAGGAATCATCTCTGGTATTGAGGGATCGATCTATACGATAGAAAGATATGACGGTTTCGCAAATGTTGTATCTCAGGCATCCAATGTAAATATTGCAGCGACTCTGAACGGCGACTGGGATCGTGATACTTCCCTGGCAGCGGCAGAGAATATGCTTCAGGCCAATGATCTGGATGCGATCTTTGCAATGTGTGCAGAGAGCGAGATGGCGGCAACGGTTGCGGTTGAGAATGCGAATAAGACAGGCGATGTTCTGGTATTTGGAAATGACGGTACGAATGAATCGCTTCAGACCATCAAGGATGGACTGATCGTTGCGGAGACATGGCATGGCTTCCCGGAGTGGGGATGGTACGGAGTGGAAACGGCAGTGAAGATCTGTCTGGGACTGGATGTGGATAAGTTTATCGATATCGGGCCAAGAACGGAGTATAGTGATAATGTCGATGTCTTCATTGATCCTGAGTTTGATCCTATTGACTGGGAAGGTATTCTGAAAGAAGCAGGCCGTTAATAGTAAGAAGCCGACAGGGGAAATAGTATAGAGTGTTAAATGGTTGGGGGTGTCAGAAAATGCAGCATTTTCCGGCAGCCCCCAAAGTCAGATTGCAGGAGAGAGCGTATATGGGCAATATAGTGTTAGAGATGAGAGACATTGATAAGTCTTTTGGTGCAACGCATGCTTTAAAGAAAGTCAGCTTTACTGTCGAGCAGGGCGAAGTTCATATGCTGTTGGGCGAAAATGGCGCAGGGAAATCTACCTTGATGAAGATCCTTGCCGGTTCATTGAAAGCAGATAGCGGAGCGATATATTGGGACGGGAAAGAGATTCAGATATCATCGCCTTCTGTAGCGCATGAACTGGGGATCAGTATGGTATATCAGGAGCTTGCCTTAGTCGAGACTATGACCGTGCTTGAGAATGTTTTGATGGGCAGTATGGATTGCCGGGGCAAAACGATCGTTCTCGACAGAGCTGCATGTAAAGAGCATGCCAGGAAAGCGTTGGAGCGCGTGGGGCTTGGTTCCCTGAATGTAGATACAAGAATCGAAACGCTCAGTCTGGGTGTCAGACAATTAATAGAGATTGCAAAAGGCTTGTCAGGAAACGCAAGGCTGCTGATCTTGGATGAGCCTACTTCTGCATTGACGGAAACAGAGGTGGATAATCTGTTTTCTATTATTGGAGATCTGCAGAAGGAAAAGATATCATTTATTTTTATTACTCACAAATTAGAAGAGGTGGAACGCATCGGATCCCGCGTTTCTATTCTGCGTGACGGAGAGGTGATCGGTGAAACCAAGAAGGTTGGGCAGATAGAAGAACATGATATGATCACCCGTATGGTCGGACGTGAGATTACAGAGTTTTATCCCAAAGAGTATAACGTGAAGGAAGGGGCGAAGGATCTGCTGCGGGTGGAAGGACTTACGAATTATAAGTATTTCCATGATGTGAATTTCAGCGTGAGAGAAGGAGAAGTTCTTGGCGTCGCAGGATTGGTCGGAAGCGGGACGACGGAGATTGTTGAGGCGATATTCGGATTGAAAAAGCTGGATGGCGGTAAGATTATTTTCCAGGATAAGGAATTGGATAAGATAACGCCGCATCATTCACTGCGGCGGGGGCTGGGGATGCTGACGAAGGACCGCAAGTCCAGTGTTCTGCTTCATATGCCTATTTATTGTAACATTACTTTATCGAATTTTATTGAATTTGTGAAGCTTAAAATTGTCCGGCTGCAAGGCAAGGAGCGTATGGAGTCCGGAATCTATGCAAAAAAACTGCGGCTGAAAGCGGAATCGTTGGAGAAGCTGGCTAATTCACTTAGCGGCGGCAATCAGCAGAAGGTAGTTATTTCCCGTCTGCTGTGTGCGAAAAGCAGGCTTTTTATTATGGATGATCCTACACGTGGTATTGATGTGGGCGCGAAGGTTGATGTATATGAATCCATCAATGAACTGACCAAGGAAGGGTGCTCGGTCATCCTGATCTCTTCCCAGCTTCCTGAATTGATCGGTATGTCGGATCGTATTATTGTTGCGGTGGATGGCACGATTGCGGCGGAATTTGACGCCCGCAATTGTAAACAGGAGCATATTATGAATATTATCGCAGGAGGAAATAAAAATGAATGAAAGTATAGCTACACGCAGAGTAAAGCGGCTGACGATGATTCAGAAGTTCAGCCCGATCGTAATTCTGGCGGTTTTGTTTGGTGTTATGACGATTGTCAATCCGTCGTTCTTGCAGCGTGCAAGCTTGATGAACCTGCTGAAGCAGTGTGCGGTTTACGGTATCCTTGCAATCGGTGAGACCTATATGATCATGACGGGCGGTATCGATCTGTCTGTCAGTGCGGTTTGTTGTTTTACGGGATGTATGATCTCTTTCTTGAATGCGAAGATGGGAATGTCGCCTGTCACTGCGCTTTTGATCGGATTCGCGATTGCGCTCGCGGTTGGTCTGATCAACGGAATTCTGACGGCGATCGTGAATATACCGGATTTCATTGCGACACTGGGAACACAGACGATCTTGAATGGTTTGGCGCTGTTGATTACCGGCGGGCTGTCGATCACCGGTATTGCGAAATCGATCACTACGATCGGTGCAAAGTCAGGACTGGGGATAGGCTTTCCGTATGCGGCAGTTGCATTCTTCGGGGTGTTGCTGGTGGGTTGGTTTCTGCAGGAGAAGACGACGCTGGGCCGGAATTTTCTGGCGATCGGCGGCAACAAAGAGGCGGCGAGGGTTTCCGGAGTCAAGATTATAAGCACGAAGATATGGGCTTGTGTCCTGTCGGCGGCATTCGCGGCGATCGGGGGACTTGTGTTGGTAGGACGTCTGAATTCAGCCAACGCGTTGATGGGTTCAGGTTACGAACTGGATGCAATCGCCTGTGTAGTGGTCGGAGGTACATCTATTAACGGTGGTTCCGGGAGAATGGTCGGAACGCTGATCGGTGTCCTGATTATGGCTATCATCAATACAGGTATGGATATGGCCGGTCTGGCAAGCTACTATCAGGATATTATTCAGGGAATCGTGATTGTACTGGTTCTTGCTTTGGATTGTGTGATTCGTAAGAAACTGTCTGACGGTTAAGGCAGAGAGGTAGGGCTATGAGATTTGATAAGATACAGACGGAACGTTTCGCCATAGAGATCAGGAAGAGCCTGCTTCGCGCAATCGCGTCTAAGGGAAGCGGTCATGTGGGAGGTTCGCTGTCAATTGCGGATGTACTGGCAGTGCTCTATGGCGGTGTAATGAAGGTGGACCCTGCCAATCCGCAGATGGAGGACAGAGACTATCTTGTGATATCAAAAGGCCATGCGGGTCCGGCTGTGTATGCGGCGCTGGCGCTGAGGGGATTTTTCCCTATGGAGGCTCTGGATACCCTGAACCGCGGCGGGACCATGCTGCCCAGTCATACGGACCGCTTGAAGACGCCGGGGATCGACCTTACGACTGGATCGCTGGGCCAGGGAGCGTCCCTGGCAGCCGGCGCCGCATTTGCAGATAAACTTGACGGACGTGATAATTATACGTATCTGATCCTGGGCGACGGGGAACTGGATGAGGGACAGGTCTGGGAAAGCATCATGTTTGCGGCGCATCAGAAGCTTAGCCGCCTGATCATATTTGTGGATGCGAACGGGAAGCAATTGGACGGTACAACGGATGAGATCTGTGCTCTTGGAGATATTGCGGCAAAGTTCGCATCTTTTGGTTGCAATACGATTGCTGTGGATAACGGCAATGACCCGGAACAGATCTACCGGGCGATCGTGGAGGCGAAGGAAGAGACGCAGAAGCCCACGGCTATTATCCTGCATACGGTGAAGGGGGCGGGAGTCAGTAAATATGCCGAAATGGAGAACTGTCATTCCTGCAGTGTTACCAGGGAAGATCTTGAGGAGGCGTATAGAGAACTGGAAGATAGGAAAAGGAGTCTTTGAGTATGGCTATGATCAAAAATGATAAGACAGAGCTTCGCAAGGTGCTTGCGTGTGAACTTCGTTCCATGATGGAAGAGGACAGAAACATCATATATATGGAAGCGGATCTGGGCGGCGCGCTTGGGACGGGCAGCTTGTTTGAGGATTTCCTGGGACAGGCTGTTAATGTCGGGATAATGGAGGCGAATATGGCCGGTGCAGCGGCGGGGATGTCGGTGAAGGGGAAGATCCCGTTCATACATAGCTTTGGTACATTTGCGTCCAGACGGTGTGCGGACCAGGCTTTTTTGTCCGGTTGTTATAATGGCGCGAACGTCCGTATCCTGGGTTCCGATCCTGGGATCTCGGCAGAGGCGAACGGGGGAACACACATGCCTTTGGAGGATATGGCGATTTACCGTTCGTTTCCGGAGATGACGGTACTGGATATTGCGGAGCCAAGTCTGTTTCGGTTTGTCCTGCGGGAGACGGCGAAAAGATACGGCATGTTCTATCTGCGTTTTCCGCGCAAAGGCTGCTATGCCTATTATGATAAAGAAGGATTCGAGATTGGGAGAGCCAATGTACTGCGCGCGGGCAGAGACGTTACAATCGCAGCCTCCGGGATTGAGGTTGTGGAAGCGCTGAAGGCGGCAGATAGATTAGAGACAGAGGGTATACAGGCAGAAGTGATCGATGTATTCACGGTAAAGCCGATAGATGCGGAATGTATATGTGCAAGCGCCAGGAAGACAGGCGCGGTGGTTACGGCAGAGAATCATAATGTGATAGGCGGGCTTGGATCGGCGGTTGCAGAAGTGCTTGCGGAACATGTTCCCTGTCCGATGAAGCGGGTCGGTGTCAGGGATCGGTTTGGAGAAGTGGGAGATCTGGCATATCTGTCAGAGTTGTTCGGACTCACCAAAGAGTACATAATTCAGGCGGCCAAGGAAGTAATAGAACGGAAGAATTGAGATAAAATCGAGATAAAATCGAGATAAAAGGGGACGTAGTAAAATGGAAGTTTACTATGTCCCCTTTTAAGGAACATCTATCGGTTTACAACATACTCACACTCCTGCCCGGACAAGACGTCTATCAGATTGGAGATTGCGAGGGCGGCCATATGGTCGGTAGCTTCTCTGGTGTGCGCCCCGGTGTGCGGGGTAGCGATCACATTTGGCAGTTGGAAAAGAGGAGAGTTCTTTGGCGGCTCCTGTTCAAATGCGTCAAGCCCTAACCCTCCCAGATGACCGGATGTAAGAGCCTCGTATGCGGCTTCCTCATCAATGATCCCGCCCCGGGAGGCATTAATGATAATAGCGCCTTCCGGCATTCTGGATATTGACTCCCGATTGATCAGATGATAGGTCTCGTCATTCAAAGGGAGATGGAGACTTAGGACATTGGAACAGGAGAGAACTTCGTCTATGGTTGTGCTCTTGATGCGGTGATTCTGGCAATATTCCAGATTGATATAGGGATCGTAGGCGATTACCTCCATATCAAATCCCTGAGCACATCGTGCGACTACTTTCCCGATGGCGCCAAGACCCATGATTCCAAGTGTTTTCCCCTTTAATTCCATACCCGTAGAGCGGATCCAGCCACCTTCTCTTGTGCTTCGGTCAAGATGCGGGATATTTCTTGCGGCGGAGAGAATCAGGCCAAAGGTGAGTTCGCCTACTGCTTCGGCATTCACTCCGGGAGTGTTGGTGACGATTACGCCTTTTTTCTTTGCGGCCATGATGTCTACGCGATCATATCCTGTGCCATAGCGTGAAATTACTTTAAGATGGGGGCAGGCATCAATTGCTTTCTCTGTAATAAAGTCTAATCCGGCAATATATCCGTCACAGTCTTTGAGCAGTGGAATCAATTCATCTTCGGTGAGAGGTTTTCCTGTGGGGTTGAACACAAGGTTGTGAGAGAAATCCTGCAGCGATTTCAGCGCTGCAGAATTTTTCCCTGGCTGTAGTGTAGTTGGTGTGACAAGTATTTTCATGAATCATATCCTCCGTAATTCGATTATGATTTTATCAGTGCTACCACTTTGGCGGTCAAATCCTGGATAACATCAAATTTCTTTTGAGAGATGAGATTCCCGGCCGCCATAAAGCTTCCGCCGCATGCGATGATCTTAGGAAAGGCGAGGAAGTCTTTGATATTGGCGTCAGAGATACCTCCTGTCGGCATGAAGCGCACGGAAGGGAACGGCGCAGATAAAGCCTTGATCGTATCAAGTCCTCCATATTGCCTGGCGGGGAAGAATTTGACAACCTCCAGCCCGTATTCCATAGCCGTCATGATCTCGGTAGGGGTGCATGCTCCGGGGAATACAGGGATGTTGTTTTCGATAGAGAATTCTACAACTTCACGGCTCATTCCGGGAGATACGATAAAGGACGCCCCGGCGTCGGCAGCGGATTTCGCTTGTTCAAGGTTAAGGACTGTGCCCGCGCCCGTCAGCATCTCGGGACAGGCGGATCTGATCTTGCGGATGGACTCTTTGGCGGCATCGGTCCGGAAGGTGATCTCGGCAACCGGAAGGCCGCCGGCGATCAAGGCTTCGGCCAGCGGCAAAGCGTCATCGGCGGAATCTAATTTAATAACAGGGACTAATTTCAGCGCTTCTAACTTAGGTAATAATGCTGTCTGATTCATAGATATATGTTCATTCCTTTCTACTTATAATAAAGACCGCAGAACATTTTCATGCGAAAATTTTCTGATCTGTTCTTCTGTAATTCCCAATTCCCGCAATCGGCCAAGGAAGACGAGCAGCAGATAGTCAAGCCCGATGGCGCCGGGGGTGTATGATTTCATTCTTGCACGTGTTGTATCCAGAGAGAATAAGAGCTGATCTTCATATCCCTTTCCTATAAGATCTTGGAAAATACGGGCTTCAGCCTGGTCATCGTGATATTTAAAGCGTCCAATGGTATCAAGCTCCAGAAAAGAACCTTTTTCTAACAGTGCAAGCAGGGTATCCGGGGCAGGGCAGGCGCGGTCCAGGTGACAGAAGATCAGGCGGTTCGCAGAGAGCCCGCACTGAATGAGGAAATCAAGCAGTGCAACCGGATCAGAGCCTTTCTCCACATGGATCATGACAGAACGTTTTGCGGTTCTTGCAGCATCGGCGGCCGCAAGGAACAGACGCCGATACGCAGGTGTGAGACCGCAGGAATCCAGAGCCGTTTTGATAAATCCTGCTTTGGCTTGTATCTGATTCCCTTCAAAAATGGTGTCTGCATCTGTAAACATGCCTTCGGTTAATTCTCGAATGAAAAAATCCGTTAATTCTTCTTGAGAACGGGAGAAAATCCAGTGATCCTCGTAATAAAAACGTAATTTATGAAAACCTGTGGAAGCGATGATATGTATACCGCTTCTCTCGGAGATTTTCACAAGTTCTTCTGTCATACGGTTGCAGCCGCCGGGCTGTGCTTCCAGGATTGCCATACCTCCGGCCTGCCGGTACAGGAGGACTTCCTGGATACTCTTCTCTACGTCGTCTATACAGAGATTGGGATCGATCTCCCAGGATCTTCCCCGGCTTAGCGCCAGATGCTCATGGCTCTGGCAGAAACCAAGTTCTTCGGGGGATATGGGACCGCATACCGAGATTAATTTCCGTTTTATATCCTTTACTTCCATTTGGGATTATCGATGACTGCAGGTTTTCCGTCTTGCTCTACCAGCATCTTGTGATAGCCTTTGGTCTCGATGGTGCCGTAATCGTGCCCGGCGTCAGCGGCAAATGTGAAGAAAAGGATTAAGGGTTTATCACCGGTATTCACGGTGCGGTGAGCATAACGGCGGGGAACATAGACGGCCTGTCCTTTCGACAGCGGAAGCTCCATGGTGTCGCCTTCGGGATTCTCCATGACCATATAGCCCTCGCCGTCCAGGGTGTAATAAACCTCAGCAGTTTCTAATTGCGTATGAAAGTGTCCTTTGGTCATAAAATATTCGCTGCCGACCTTGCCGGGATATAAGACGGTCGTGCCAAACAGCAGATCGCCTGCGCGTTCCGGGCAGCCAAGCTCATAGAATTCATAGATAAGCGGATCGCCGGTCTCCAAGATCTCCTCTGCAGCCGCGGAATCAAAGAACATGTCTTTCATCTGTGATAAATAACGTTTGGTTGTAACGGCAGTCTTGGAAACGCCTGTTACGGTATCAAAATCAACCAGAAAGCTTTTGTCCCAATTAAAATTATTCATGTCAATTCTCCTTTCAATTCTTCGCGATTTCACTTAATTCTTCTAATAATGCACCCTTGATCTCGATATGGAAGACCTCGGAAATTACCTGTGTCCATCCGTGGATGAAATAGGTCCATCCGTCTTCGATGTGCAGATGTTTCTGGCTTGCCTGGGCAGCGGCCTGATCCTTGAAGAGCAGATCGCCCCGGTAATTGATCTCCCAGACATAACTGTCTTCCGGGAATTGGCAGCGATCGGTCAATGGGGAACCTGGGGCGTCTTTGCCAAGTCCGGTAGCATTGACAATGACGGAATGCGGTTTTAGAGAGGCAAGCGTCTTATCGTTATCTGCGGGAGTCGGATTCAGTATGAATTCGAATCTGGTCTGAGGATTCAGACCTTTCAATATTTCTTTTGCGGAATCTAATCTTGGCTGGCTGCGGTTGGCGATGATGATGTGTTTTGGAACATTCGTACCGAATTTTTCCTGAGTAAAATATACGGACATCGCAAGAGAGCTGCCTCCGGCGCCGATCAGGAGAACATCGCCGTCATAGTTGTCCCAGAAATTCTCAGGGACGAAGCTTTCCAGAGCAAGTCCGCTGGAGATCGGATCCTTTGCATGGGCGCAGAGCTTGCCGTCCTTCTTCGAAATAGAAGATACTTCACCTAACTGCTCGGCAAAAGGGTCAATATAATCAAATAAGTCCTTACAAGAATGAAATAAGTCAATCTTATGTGTAGTGACCAAAGCTCCCAGGGATAGCGGATCATTTTTTATAAAGGTTACTGCCTCGCGGTAACTCTCCGGATCTGAATGAGGCTGAAAATCCATGCCTTTGATTACGGCATCATCTAAGCGGAGTGCCTTCGCCCACTTGGGAAAGACCTTCATAATGGATGAGCTTGTGGTTGTCACTCCTATAAAATAAATGGTGGGACAGGTTGCGGGAATGTAGTTGTTCATAGATATTCCATCTCCTTTCTGTTGTCTGTTCAATTAAAAATATAGACTAAAAAATAATAGTTGTCAATAAATAAAAATAATAAAAGCTAGAAAACAATAAAAAACAATATAAAATAATTGACAAAATAATAGAAAAGTAATATGATTATACAAAATAAAAGCTGAAAAAATAATAAATGATTGTTAAGTGGAGGTTTACAAATGAAAGCGGCATATTATTGTGGAAAAGAAAATATCCGGGTAGAAGAAGTTCCGATTCCGGATATTACAGACAGAGAAATGCTGGTAAAGATTAAATTGGCATGTATCTGCGGAACAGATCAGCGCATTTACCGGTTCGGACATTTCAAGATTCCGGAAGGTACGAAGCGAGTGCTTGGGCATGAACTTGTAGGGGAATTGGTAAAGGTCGGCAAAGAAGTCAAGGAATTCAAGGCCGGACAGAGAATTGCCGTTGCACCGAATATAGGATGCGGAATCTGCGATATGTGTATCCAGGGATATAATCATATGTGCCCGGATTACGAGGCTTTCGGCATCAGCTATGACGGTGGGTTCGAGGAGTATATGAAGATTCCGTATGAAGCGGTCATTCATGGGAATGTCCTTAAGATTCCCGAGGGAATGAGCTATGAAGAGGCGGTCCTTGCAGAGCCGTTCTCCTGTTGCTTTAATTCCTTTCAGATGCTTCATACGAAACCGACAGATTATGTTCTGATCATCGGAGCAGGGCCGATCGGAGCTATGCATGCGATCCTGAATCAAAGAGCAGGGGCGGCCAGGGTGATCATGGCGGACTTGTCTGCCGCCCGCCTGGAACAGATGAAGGCATTCGGGGATTTTACATTGATAGATACTTCAAAAGAAGAGTTGGCAGAAGCTTTGAAGAGAGAGACAAAGGGGCATGGAGCAGACGTTGTGATCACGGCATGTTCGGTTCCGGCGGTTCAGGCTCAGGCCTTGGAATTGGCGGCGCCTATGGGGCGGATCAGCTTCTTTGGCGGTCTTCCAAGCGGCAGGGATGAGGTTGGGCTTCATACCAATCTGATTCACTATAAGGAACTGACGGTCGTAGCAACGACTGGATCCAGCCTGAAGCAGTATAAAGACGCGATAAATATTATCGCTACGGATAAGACAAATATTGCAGGCCTGATCACGGATAAATTTGCGATCGATGATATTCAGGACGCATTTTGGCATGCTATGGCAGGGAAAGGCCTGAAGACAGCGATCGAATTCGATTAAAAGGGGGAAGCAGATCATATGCGGGCAGCCAGATTATATCGGCCGGGGGATCTTAGAGTCGAAGAGACGAAGCGTCCGACCCCTCATAAGGGGCAGGTATTGGTGAAAGTTCACGCGGCAGGCGTATGCGGAAGTGACGTTCCAAGGATCATGACGACAGGAACTTATCATTTCCCTTGCACACCGGGGCATGAATTCTCCGGAGAGATCGTGGAATGCGAAAGGACGATCACAAGATTTGCAGTCGGAGACAGGGTGGTGGTCACGCCGTTAATACCGTGTATGGAATGCGGTATGTGCCGACAGGGTTTCTACGGGCAATGTGAAGATTATGATTTCCTTGGGTCCAGAAGAGACGGGGGATTCGCGGAATACGCGGCGGTTCCGGAAGAGAATCTGTTATTGCTTCCGGAGACTGTCTCTTACAGGGAAGCAGCGTTGATAGAACCAGCGGCGGTAACGCTTCATGGTCTCTATAAGCTTCGGCTTACGGGGCGGGAAACAGTTGCCATATTCGGATGCGGAGCGATTGGATTATTGGCAGTGAGTCTGGCAAAACTATTAGGAGCAAGCAGTGTCATAGCGATAGACATTGATAAAAAGAAATTGAAACTGGCGAGGGAATTAGGTGCGGATCAGACAATAGATTCACTTGAGGAAGATCCGGTCACGTGGATCCGGAAGAAATACGGAGGCGTCCATGCTGCGGCGGAGACGGCAGGTACTCCGGTTACGCAGGAACAATGCATCCGCGCGGTAAGGGATCAGGGAGAAGTTTTGTTCCTGGGAACCGCGCACAGAGAAGTCATTTTCCCGGCAGAGACGTTTGAAAGAATCGTACGGGGAGAGATCCGTACGGTTGGTTCCTGGAATTCCTATTCGTCGCCTTATCCAGGCAAAGAATGGACGGAGATCATCCGGTATCTGGAAGAAGGGAAATTAATACTTGAGCCTTTGATCACGCATACGTTCCCGTTGGAGCGCATGCCGGAGGTGCTAAAGGATATGGCAGAAAGAAGCTTTCCATATATCAAAGTGCTGTTTGATATGGAAGTATAAGTATGGTTACGGAGGGATAGTGTATGAAGAAAGAGCTCCTGATGGCGGTAGATCTTGGAACAAGCTTTGTAAAATGCGGGGTCTATAACCTGGATAGTGAATGCATCGCCGCAGCAAGTGAAGCGGTGAAAGACGAACGGCCGGCTCCCGGGATATTTATTCAGCATGGCGAGGAATTGGTGGACTCAGTGATCCGATGTATCCGGAAAATCTCCGAACAAATACCAGATAGAACGAAGGATATAGAGGCGATTGCTTTTACGGGTCAGATGGCGGGGTTCATGGGTGTAGATAAGGATTGGAACGATGTGACAGGCTGGTCTTGTTCATTGGATACACGGTTCGCTCCATATGCGGAGAAGCAGATGGAGAAGCTGTCGGATGAATTCTTGAGCATCTCAGGAACGAATTCACCGCTGTTTTCTACAAAATACGAATGGTTTAAGAATGATTTTCCAGGAGAGGCTGACCGGATTGCGAAATATCTCATGATCAGCGGCTATGTGATCGGCAAGCTGGGAGAAGTGCCGATCGAGGAGGCCGTTATGGATGGATCGTTCCTTGCCTGGACGGGGCTGGCAGATATTAAGAACCGAAGCTGGTCGGAGACGATCTGTAAGAAATTAGAGATCCCCCAAGGATTCCTTCCAAGGATCTCTCAGTCCAATGAAATCGTGGGCCGTCTCTCACAAAAGGCGGCGGAGGCGGCCGGGCTTAGAAGCGGAATTGCGCTGGTTTCCGGCGCGGGGGATAAGATAGCGGGATGTGTGGGAGCGAATGTGCTGAACAAAGGCGATATGATCTTTGAGGCGGCATCTTATGCGGGGCTTAGCTGCCTGGTTGATGATTTCAGGCCGGATTACGATCAGAGGTATTTCGATGTTCTCTGCGGCGCTTTTGAGGAGGATCTGTATGCGCATTACTATATTCCGGGGTCCGGGATCACGCTGAATTGGTTCATGGATCATTTCGCAAGAAAAGGAGAGGAATCGTTGGGAGCAGCGTTCGCACAGATGGATGAGAGAGTGGATCAGATTCCGCCGGGATGCGACGGTCTGATGGCGATCGGAATGATGGGCGGTACGGCGATGCCTTTTGACGGCAGCCTTAAGGGGGTGTGGATGGGATTTAACTGGGCGCACAGGAAGGAACATTTCTACCGTGCGCTGCAGGAGAGCTTCTCTTATGCCGTATCAACGGCAATTGACCGCATCAATGCCAGATACCCGGGCTGCGGGCAGGACTCTGTGAAGATCATAGGGGGAGGGGCAAGATCGAAGGTGTGGACGCAGATGTTGGCGGATGTAAGCCAGAAGACCTTTGAACGTCTGGACAGAGAAGATATTGCTCTTTGGGGCGCCTGCTTACTTGCGGCAAACGGTATCGGACTTATAGAAGACGTAAGAGAGGCGGCAGGGGCGCATGTACATGTGAAAGAGGTTTACAGGCCCAATAAAGAGCGCGCAGCGCGTTACGGGGAACTTAAGGAGCAGTATAACCGTTATGCGCGGGAGCTGTCTCCTTATTGCAAAGGATTAAAGTAAATATGAGTAAATGTAAGTAAATGTAAGTTTGTCTGGATGTATTTGCAAGAGAAGTGCGTGTGATGTATAATCAGAAATGTGAGGAAGAAATTGCCATAAGGAAGGAGGACAAGCAGTGAACGGTCAAAGTGAAGCCGGAATGTTTGCCGAAGAGCGAAAACGCCAGATACTTACCTATGTGAATAAGAATATGCGTGTGACGGTAGGAGATCTCTGTACAGAGTTTTCCGTATCACCGGCTACGATTCGGAATGATCTGAATGAATTGCATGAGAAAGGGCTGATCAAGCGGACGCACGGAGGCGCGCTTGCGAATACCCAGACGAATTTTGAGCCGGTGACCAATGAAAAACATGACAAATTCCAGAAGGAGAAGCGGTGTATAGCCAGAGAAGCCCTGAAATACATTAACGAAGGGGATTGCATAGCTTTGGATGCGGGAACGACGGTGTATGAGCTTGCGAAGCTGCTGAAAGGGTATAAAAAATTAATGGTGGTCACCTATGATTTGAATATTGCAGGTTACTTGGACAGCAATACGGAGGTGTCCTTGTTTGTAGCAGGAGGAGAGGTACGCAAGGGGCATCACTATATGGTGGGCAATACTTCAATGGAAGCGGTTGCAAAATTAAACGTGGATATATTTTTCATGGGAGCGAACGGGATCAGCTTGCGGAAAGGAGCAACGACTCCGCAGCTTGACACGGCCCTTTTGAAGGAACGTATTATCGAGAATTCCAGACAGTGCATTCTTCTTGCCGACAGTTCTAAGCTTGAGAATGTGTCTTTTGCCAAATTCGCAGATATATCTGAGCTGGATGTGTTCATCACGGATGAATATGCGGATGTAGAGAATCTGGAACAGCTTCGTAACCAGGGAGTGAAGATCGATGTGGCGAGAGTTGAGAAGTAGCTGAATAGATCTACTTCTCCCAACGCTCCCGCTCTGTCTCGAACCGTTCGTTGATCCAGGCAACGGCTGTGTCAAGCCCCTCCTGGCTGAACGGGAAGTCATTCTTCTCTTTCTGGTCTTCCGGTGTAGCCTCGAAGCACCAGGGTTCGGGATAGACATATACAGCCAGCCTGTCGTCGGCCAAGATCAGATAATAGCGCATTCCGCAATGAGAGCCTGAAAAAGGCTCTTTTTTTAATGCTTTGATAGATAGTCCAAGAGTAGAGACCATAGGGCAGAATCCTCCTTCCGATTTTGGTGTGCATGATACACGGATTGTTCCGTGCTTTTTGACGCTTGTATCATAATTATAACGCGGATTGGGCGCGTTGCAAATGAAATCTTTAAAATTCTTAAAAGTGTCGAATTTTAGCTGATTTTATTGAATTTAATCGTATTCTGTGATAAATTAACATTCAAATAGTTTCCAATATTTGGTAATTCATGCGTCAGGCTTGGGAGATGGATATGATACGGGAATATGTAGGACAGAATGTTTATGAAGCCTTTCAGGAACGGCTGCGGTTTATTTTTGAGGAATTTGACAATATTTACGTTTCTTTTTCTGGCGGAAAGGACAGCGGACTCTTGCTGAATCTGGTGTTGGATTTTCAGCAGAGATATGCTGTAAATAAGAGGGTCGGTGTCTTTCATCAGGACTTTGAAGCACAGTATACCGTGACGACAGAATATGTGGAGCGTACATTTGAGCGGGTTAAGGATATAGTAGAGCCGTACTGGGTATGCCTTCCAATGGCGACCAGGACGGCTCTCAGCAGTTATGAGATGTACTGGTATCCGTGGGATGATAAGAAGGAAGAGCTGTGGGTCAGGAAGATGCCTAAGAAGAAATATGTGGTCAACCTTGCGCATAATCCGGTCACGACCTACCGTTACCGGATGCACCAGGAGGATCTGGCGAAGCAGTTCGGGCGGTGGTACAAGATCTCGCATGGAAATGGGAAGACGGTCTGTCTTCTGGGAATACGGGCGGATGAGTCTCTGCAGAGATACAGCGGATTTCTGAATAAGAAATTCGGCTACAAGGGAGAATGCTGGATCACGAAGCAGTTCAAGGATGTCTGGTGTGCCTCCCCGCTCTACGACTGGACTGCGAAGGATGTCTGGCACGCGAATTATATATTTGATTATGATTACAATCATCTGTATGACATGTATTATAAGGCCGGATTGAAGATATCACAGATGCGGGTGGCGTCTCCGTTTAACGACTATTCGAAGGATTCGCTGAACCTCTACAGGGTGATAGATCCGGAGATCTGGGTGAAGCTGGTCGGAAGGGTGAAGGGGGCGAATTTCGGCGCGCTGTACGGGCGGACGAAGGCGATGGGATATCGGAACATTACTTTGCCGGAGGGACACACCTGGAAGTCTTACACCATGTTTCTGCTGGATACGCTGCCGATCCGTCTGCGGAATAATTATGTTAAGAAATTCAATACATCCATCAAGTTCTGGCATGAGACCGGGGGCGGGCTGGATGAAGAGGTGATACAGGAGCTTACGGAGCATGGCTATCAGATCAAGCGCAACGGGGTGTCGAACTATACGCTGAGTAAGAAATCAAGAATCGTTTTCGTGGGGAAGATACCGGATAATACAGATGACATTAAATTGACAAAAGACATCCCAAGCTGGAAGCGCATGTGCTGCTGTATCTTGAAAAATGACCATATCTGCCGTTCCATGGGATTCGGCATGACCAGGGATCAGCAGAGGCGGATTGACGCAATCAGGCGTAAATATAAGAGTGTGGAGGAAATGACCTATGGAGTATAAGAGTCCCGTTTATCATGTGATATCCGTTCCGGTTGAGAAGGTAGTGCCGAATAGCTATAATCCCAATACGGTTGCTCCGCCGGAGATGCGTCTTCTCTATGAGAGTATCAAGAATGACGGTTATACGATGCCGATCGTCTGTTATTATAATAAAGCGGAGGATCATTATGTGATCGTGGACGGCTTCCACCGTTATCGGATCATGCTGGAGCATCAGGATATTTACGTCAGAGAGCGTGGGATGCTTCCGGTGTCCGTGATCGATAAGCCTATGGATCAGCGGATCGCGAGTACGATCCGCCATAACCGTGCGCGGGGAAGCCATGATGTGGATCTGATGGGGAATATTGTGAAGGAATTACATGAGTTGGGGCGCTCGGATGCGTGGATCTCCAAGCATCTGGGGATGGACCGGGATGAGATCCTGAGACTGAAGCAGATTACGGGGTTGGCGGCGCTGTTCAAGGATGTGAAGTTCGGACAGGCATGGAGACCGGCGGAGGAGGATGAAGAACAGTAATTCGATTTGAATCTTTCCTTGAGATTTTCCGGGACAAGGACTATACTGAAATAAAAAAGTAAGGTGAGGCTGTTGAGTAAAAGTTTTAATGTAGTCGGTACTTGTTATCCGGAAGAAAATTATATGGTAGATATGGGAAGTCGTCTGAACGAGATTGGGAAATTAGTTGATGAAAAGAAATATTTTACAATAAACCGGGCAAGACAGTATGGGAAAACAACTCTCCTAAATCTCATGGTAAGATATCTTTCTTCAAAATATACGGTATTTTCTGTCAGTTTTGAGGGTTTAGGCGATTCTGTCTTTGAAAAGGAATCATCCTTTTGCAGTATAATATGCAGGCTTTTGTATGATGCAATTCGTTATGGTGAAGTTCCGGCATTGGAAGACCCGGTGAAAAATATTATATATGATGCGGTTCAGAATAACAGTATAGAAGATTTATTTGGATTATCGACTATGATATCTGATTTATGTGGCGCAGCAAAACGGCCGATCGTTCTGATGATCGACGAGGTTGATCAGGCAAGTGGATATAAGGTGTTTTTGGATTTTTTGGGAATGCTCAGAAGCAAGTATTTAAAAAGAACGACACGCCCGGTTTTTCAATCTGTCATACTTGCCGGTGTATATGATATTAAGAATTTAAAACAACGGATTCGAAATGATGAAGAACATCAATATAATAGTCCATGGAATATTGCGGCAGATTTCTGTGTAGATATGAGCTTTACTGCGGCGGATATTGCAGGGATGTTGAGAGATTATGCAGCAGACAAAAATATAGAGATGGAGATTCAGAAGATTGCGGATGAAATCTATGAATATACATCAGGGTATCCGTATCTGGTGTCTAGAATTTGCAAACTGATTGATGAAAATAGGGAGAATCAAGAGATATATGGTAATTGGTCTCAAACGGGTGTTACCGAGGCGGTAAAGATACTTTTAAAGGAACCGGGTACACTGTTTGATGATATGAGGAAAAAGATTACTGACTATCCGGAATTAAACAATATAATCTATGCAATTCTTTTTAGAGGGGAAACATATCCATATAATCTGGATAATTATGCAATCGACATTGGTTCCATGTTTGGTTTTATAACTGAAAGGGACGGACAGGCGGTGATTGCAAACCGTATTTTTGAAACAAGGCTTTATAATCTGTTCCTTTCGGAAGAGATGATGAAGAGTTCTACTTATCAGGCGGGCGAATTGGAAAAGAATCAGTTTATAAAAAACGGACTGCTGGATATGGAACTTGTCCTGGTAAAATTTATGGAGCATTTTCAGGATGTATATGGTAAAAGTCCAACGAAATTTATAGAAGAGAATGGACGGCGCATCTTCCTGCTTTATCTGAAACCGATCATCAACGGCGTTGGGAATTATTATATTGAAGCCCAGACCAGGGATCAGACAAGAACAGATATTATCGTAGATTATCTGGGGAGGCAATTTGTGATCGAAGTCAAAATATGGCGTGGAGATGCATATAACAGAAGAGGGGAAAAACAGCTTACCGAGTATTTGGATTATTACCATTTAGACTATGGATACATGTTGAGTTTTAATTTTAATAAGAATAAAAGGGTTGAAATGAAGAAAATTGTTATAGGGAATAGGGTCATACTGGAAGTAGTCGTATAGATTAAAGGAGGGGGAAGTCAATGAGAAAACAGCAGAATTTTCAATGGGATACCATATCGTTAGGTACTTGTTACTACCCGGAGCACTGGGACAGATCCCTGTGGGAAGCGGACCTGGCGCGGATGAAGGCGGCCGGGATTGAGACGATCCGTATCGGAGAATTTGCCTGGAGTAAGGTGGAGCCAAGAGAAGGGGAATTCACCTATGAATTCTTTGACGAATTCCTGGAGACGGTCAGCGCGACGGATATGAAGGTGATATTCGGCACGCCGACGGCGACGCCTCCTGCGTGGCTTACGGAGAAGTATCCGGAGGTGCTCAACTGCCGGATGGACGGGGTGAAGTTCCGTCACGGCATGCGCAGGCATTATAATTATAATTCGCCGGTTTATCAGGAATTGAGCGCGCGGATCGTGGAGAAGTTCGCCGGCCATTATGCGGCGCATCCCAGTGTGGTGGGATGGCAGATCGACAATGAGATCAACTGTGAGGTGGATGTATTCTATTCGGAGAGCGATACCATAGCATTTCGCAGGTATCTGCGGGACAAGTACGGTACGCTTGAGAGTCTGAACCGGGAACTGGGGCTGATATTCTGGAATCAGGAGTATACGTGCTGGGATGAGATCTATGTGCCGCGCACGACCATCCATGATTCTTCGAATCCGCATCTGACTCTGGAATATTACCGGTTTGTATCGGAGAGCGCGGTCGCATTCTGCAAGATGCAGAGTGATATTATACGGAAATATAAGAAGCCGGGAGACTTTATCACGACGAACGGCATGTTCGGCCATCTTGACAATCACAGGATGATGGATGAGGCTCTGGATGTGTATACGTATGATTCTTATCCGAATTTTGCATATTGTCTTTCGGAGGATCCGGTGCATAACAGCGGCCTGAATGACAGGAAATGGAGTAACCATCTGTCCAGAGTCCGTTCGGTATGTCCGCATTTTGGGATCATGGAGCAGCAGTCGGGGGCGAACGGCTGGAACACCCGGATGGAAGCGCCGGCGCCGAAACCCGGGCAGATGACCCTCTGGGCGATGCAGAGTATTGCCCATGGAGCGGACTATATAAGCTTCTTCCGGTGGCGTACCTGTACGGTAGGAACGGAGATCTACTGGCATGGGATCCTGGATTATGATAACCGGGATAACCGGAAGCTTAAGGAGGTCAGAGACCTTCATGAAATGCTGGGTTCGATCCGGAATCTTTCCGGCGCCGGATATCGGGCAAGCTTCGGGGTATTGGAGGATTATGATAATCTCTGGGATGCGGACGTGGATGTGTGGCATAGAAGGGTGGAGAAGGCGAGCAAGAAGGAGATATTTGCGGCGTCTCAGTTAAGCCACACGCCCATGGACTATGTGCTGCTTACAGACAGCACGGAATATGAGGAGCTTAAGGGTTATCCGGTTCTGTTCTATCCGCACGGCCTGATCCTGACGGAACAGAGGGCTTCACTTCTTAGGATTTATGTGGAGAAGGGGGGATGCCTGATCATCGGTGCCCGCACCGGACAGAAGGAAGAGCATGGCAGATGTGTGATGATGCCGATGCCGGGAGCGTTGGCAGAGCTTAGCGGCACGTCGGTGGAGGAATTCACCTTTGTGGGAGCTCTGGATGGAACGGTGTGTATGGATTGGAACGGCGAGAAGCTGGATACGGGGATCTTCAATGATATCTTAGCGGCCAAGAGTGAGGATGTGAAGGTGCTGGCGCATTTTGCGTCCAACTATTATGAAGGGAAGCCGGCGCTGACGGAACGCTTGGTAGGGGCAGGAAGAGTGCTTCATCTCGGAGGGACATTTACCAGAGAGACCGTGTGCGCGCTGCTTCGTTATCTGGGGATTCTTAAGCCGTACGGAGCACAGCTTAAGCTTCCGGAAGAATGTGAATTATGCGTCAGGGAGAAGGACGGGAAGCAGTATTTCTTCGTATTGAATTATTCATCCGGGGAGCAGGAGATTCAGGTGGAGCGGGAGATGAAGGATCTGTTCTCCGGGGAGAAGATGTACGGTATCGTCAGACTGGCAGGGTATCAGGTCTTATGCCTAGAGACCGCACTGTAAGGGATGGGAATTTCATTATGCAGAAGATTCTGTTGGTAGAGGATGATGATACGATTGCATTCGGTATCCGGTCGGGGCTTGCAAGGAAAGGATACGAGGTGGTCTGCTGTCATGATATCGCGGAGGCGAAGAGAATATTCTCCGGGGAAATGCAGTTGATCCTGCTGGATCTGAATCTTCCGGACGGAAGCGGGTATGATCTCTGTAACTGGGTGAAATGTGAAAGGGATACTCCGGTCATCTTCCTGACGGTGAGAGACGATGTGGCGGATATCACACGCGGGCTTGATATGGGGGCGGATGATTATATTACGAAGCCGTTTCATATGGCGGTGCTGGAATCCAGGATCCAGGCGGTTCTCCGCAGAGCGGCAAGGCGGGGGGCGGTCGGAGAAGAATCTGCCTTACCGGGTAGTGTGGATACGAGAGAGAGCAATAACGGAGATGGCGGGCGGCATATTCTCATCTGCGGCGGTATCAGGATAGACACAGAAAAGATGCAGGCATATGTGAAGAATGAGGAGATATCCCTGACGAGTCTGGAGTACCGTCTGCTGCTTCTGTTGATGGAGAATAAGGGATGTATCCTGCAAAGGGGGCGGATCCTGGAAAGCTTGTGGGATGTTGACGGGAACTTTGTGAATGATAATACGCTGACGGTCGCGGTCAAACGGCTGCGCAGGAAGCTTCGGCAGTCTTCGTGTATCACGACGGTAAGAGGGATTGGGTATCGGATGGAGGAAATGGAATGAACATAGCAAGAAAAGCAGTGGAACAGTTCGTATTCTGGCTGCTTTTGGGGGCGGCCGCCGGAGCATTTCTGGCGGCTGTCTTAAGCTATCATGAATATCAGACGATAGCAAAGCTTGCGGGGGCAATACAGCAGTCGGATACGGATAATTTCGCACGCAGCTTAAAAGAGAGCTCCCCCCAGTACCGCGAAGAAGGAAGGGAATTCCTTGAAGCATACGGCTATCATCCCATGAGGAACTGGGAAGTTTATCTGCCGTTTACAACAGGAATCTGTGTTGTTCTCTTTCTGGCAGCAGGTATTGTCATGTTTGGAATCCGGTGCCGCCAGGACCAAAGACAGCAGAGACGGATCCGGGAGATCACAGAGTATCTTAGGGCGGTGAATTCCGGCGAGGGCGCTGTTCTGTGCCGGAATGAGGATAGATTCTCGCATCTGGAGGATGAGATCTATAAGACAGTCATGGAGCTTGGGAGCACCAGGGAAGCCGCCGTGAAGAATCATGAGATCCTGGCGGACCGGATCGCGGATATCGCCCATCAATTAAAAACGCCGTTGACGTCTATGTCGCTGATGACGGAATTGCTGGAAGAGTATCAGACCGGTGAGACGAAGGAGTATTATAACCGTTTGTCGAATCAGATCGAACGGCTTAAGAATCTGGTGTCCGGGCTTCTGGCGCTGGCGAAGCTAGATTCCCACGGGATTGTATTCCGGCGGGAGCGGTTGGAGATGTCCGGATTGATAGAAGCGGCAGCCGAGCCGTTAGAAGCAATTATGTCGGAGAAGCAGGTTGCACTTGAGGTGAGCGGGCCGCTGGAGGGAGAAGCGATAGGGAAGGAAACAGAGCGTACGGCAGGATGCTTCCTATACGGGGATCGGCAGTGGACGGAGGAAGCGCTGATGAACATCCTGAAGAACTGCGCGGAGCATACGCCGGCAGGAGGAAGGATCGCGGTCAGTTACAGCCAGAATCCGATTTATACGGAACTGCGGATAGAAGACGGCGGTAATGGGTTCGAGGCGGCGGAGCTTCCCCATATATTTGAACGCTTTTACAGGGGGACGGGAGCATCGAAGGACAATGCAGGGATCGGACTGGCGCTTGCGAAGGCGGTGCTTGAGCGGCAGAACGGAGAGATCTGTGCGAAGAATTCGGCGGACGGACACGCCTGCTTTCAGATCAAATGGTATATGTAAAAGAAGGTAAAAATCATGCAGAAAATATTAATAGTGGAAGACGACAGGGAACTGAACGCAGCGCTCTGTTATGCCATAGAGAAGAGAAAATACCCGGCAGTCTCGGCGGCTTCGATCAAGGAAGCAAGGGAAATCTATGAAAACGAAGAATTACTCCTGATCATACTGGATATCAATCTCCCGGACGGGGACGGATTCGGCTTCTGCCGATGGGTGAAGGATCAGAAGAATATCCCGGTATTATTCCTTACGGCGCGGGATCTGGAGGAGGATGTGCTCTCCGGCTATGACCTGGGAGCGGAGGATTACGTGACCAAGCCGTTTTCCATGAAAATACTTCTGAAGAAGATAGACGTGATCCTAAAGCATGTGAAGACAGACGATACTATTTTTGACGACGGCAATTTGAAGATCGACCTGAACCGGGCGAAGGTATTTCTTCATGGAGAGGAATGCGGCGTAACCCCTACGGAATTGCGTCTCCTGCGTGAATTTGTCCTGAATAAGGAACGGCTTCTTACTTATAACATTCTCTTAGACCGTCTGTGGGAGAACGGCGGGCAGTTGATGGATAAGCACGCGCTGGCTGTGAATGTCAACCGTCTCAGGGGCAAGATTGAGGATGACGGGCACAAATATATTTCAAATGTATACGGGATGGGATATCAATGGATTGGTCAGCAGTAACAGCGGTATTGGCCGGATGCGCGGCAGTGACCGCCGTGTGGAGGATGTATCGCCTGAAAAGGGAAGTCTATCAGTTTGAGGAGCGGGTGGAGAGCGCGCTTGACGATATCCTGTCCGGGAAAGGAATGACGGAAGGTGAGGAAGGCGTCACGGATTCCCTGTGGGGCAAATGCAGGGAGAAGCTCTGGCGGGTGAACCGTATCTGGACGAAGAAGGAAGAGGCCGGCAGGCGTGAGAAGGAGCTGATGAAGGAGCTGATCTCCGATATCTCCCATCAGACCAGGACGCCGATTGCCAATATGAAGCTGTATCAGGAATTCCTGCAGGAAGAAGGGCTCTCCGGGAAGGGGCGGGAATTCCTAGGGCACCTGGAAGGACAGACGGAGAAGCTGGATTTTCTCTTGCAGAGTATGGTTAAGATGTCAAGACTGGAGACGGGAATCATTCATATCCGGCAGCAGGAGGCGAGGCTATACGAGACGATAGCGGGAGCGGTGGGGGAGATCGTACCTGCCGCGGCGAAGAAGGGGATAGAGCTGTCGGTAGATTGTGACGAGGAGATTATGGTAAAGCATGACAGGAAGTGGACGGAGGAAGCAATCTTCAATGTGCTGGATAACGCGGTAAAGTACACGGAATCCGGCGGGAGTATCCATGTTGCGATGAAGTGTCAGGAAGTATTCGCGAAGATCAGCGTGCGTGATACGGGAAAGGGGATCGCACCCGAGCGTCAGGCGGAGATTTTCACCCGTTTCTACAGGGAGCCGGAGATCCATGATGAGAGCGGAATCGGTATCGGGTTATATCTGGCAAGGAAGATCCTGGAACTGCAGAACGGGTATATCGAGGTGCGTTCGCAGGAGGGCGAAGGTGCAGAGTTCAATCTGTATCTGCCAAATGCATGAAAATCACAGTTTAGTGATAGTTCGTGATTGTGACTGCTTTGTGATTTTTACCTGATAAGATAGTACTATGTCCAGCAGATAACAGGATGCCGGATGTGGTACTATTTTTAGTTTACCGGGAGAAAGGAGCAGGAAGATGGAATCATGGATTGTAGAGACAAGAGGTTTGAAGAAATATTACAGGCTGGGCGATCATATAGTCAGAGCCTTGGACGGTGTGGATTTCACAGTCAGAGAACAGGAATTCGTCGCGATCATCGGCAGGTCGGGAAGCGGGAAGAGTACCCTTCTCCATATGGTAGGGGGATTGGATACGCCTACGGAAGGGGAGGTCATGGTAGCGGGAAGAAGCCTGTCCGGCATGACGAAGGAGGAGCTTGCCATATTCAGGAGACGGAAGGTGGGCTTCATCTTCCAGAATTATAATCTTGTGCCGGATCTGAATGTATATGAGAATGTCGTCTTACCTATAGAGCTGGACGGGAAACGTGTTGACCGGGAATTCACAGCGGAGATTCTTGATGTGCTGAAGCTTACGGAGAAGCGGGAAGCCCTTCCGGGAATGCTGTCCGGAGGGCAGCAGCAGAGAGCGGCCATTGCAAGAGCGCTTGCGTCGAAGCCTGCCATCATCCTTGCAGACGAGCCCACCGGCAATCTGGATACGGCGTCCGGCCATGACGTACTGGGATTATTGAAGGTGGTGGCGAAGCAGTTCCAGCAGACCCTCGTCCTGATCACACATGATCAGGATATCGCTCAGATGGCGGACCGGATCGTGTGCATCGAAGACGGGCAGATCAGGAAGGGGCGTGGTCTTCATGCTTAAGAATAATAACACACGGGTTCTGACAAGGATGGCGGGACGGTCGCTTAAGAGCGGCCGGCGGCAGAGTGTGACGATGATCCTGGCGGTTCTGTTGTCGGCGTTCATGCTGTTTGGTGTATTCACGGTGGGGATGACGTATTTCAAGATGCAGAGGCTTCAGAATATCCGCCTGGGCGGCGGGGAATTCGACGCGATCATGTATGGCGTGACAGATGAGCAGCTAAGAACCTGCAGGGAGAACCCGGATATCTTGAGATTCGGGGTGCATGCCGTGTCAGGCTACATCGACGAGACGGAATATGACAATACTCCGGAGGTGACGCTCATGTGGGCGGATGAGACCTGCTGGAACGAGATCATGGCTCCGGCGAGGGAACGGGTAGAGGGGCATTATCCGGTAGAAGAGGACGAGGTCATGGTGACAGAATATGCCCTGGAGAAATGTGGATTCCATGGACTGAATGTGGGGGATACGTTCACGGCTGTCTATGGAGCCGGGGCAGTCAAATGCGAGAAGACCTTCCGGATATCGGGAATCTGGGAGGGCTTCGGAGAAAAGAGCGCGTTCTATGTGTCGGAGAAATTCTATGAACAGACGGGTTTGGATCCGGCAGATGTGGCTTCCGGAAGATTTCTGATCGATTTCCGGCAGAAATTGATCTCCCAGGAGGAGCAGGACGCATTTATCGCGTCCATGAATCTTGGCAAGCAGCAGAGATTGTTTTTTACAGTTGATTTTGCATTCTCCGTGCAGATTTTGACCGGGATCGCAGGACTTGCGCTGGTGATCTGCCTGTGTGCGTATCTTCTGATCTATAATATCATGTATCTGTCGGTGGCGGGGAATATCCGTTATTATGGACTGCTGCAGACGATCGGTATGACAGGGAGACAGATCTGCGGGCTGATCCGAAGGCAGATGTTCCTGGTCGGCGGAATTGGTCTGGCGGGCGGCGTGCTCTTGGGAAGCGGTGTGTCATTTCTTGTAGTACCGTCTGTGGTGAAGTCGCTGGGAATCCGTATGGGGAAAGGCGGTGAGATTGCGGTGTCATTCCACCCGCTGATCCTGTTGCTGACTCTGTTGCTGACGGGAATCACCGTCTATATTGCCGGCAGGAAACCGGCGAAGATTGCGGTCACGTGTTCGCCGATGGAAGCGCTGGGGTATCGGCCGTCGGCGGATGTGAGAAGGAGAGGACGGCTTGGCGGCAGCAGACGTAAGGCGGGGCGGCAGCCAAGGAGCGGATGCAAAGATACTGTCCGTGATATAAGCCCGTCCGCGCGGATCTGGCGCATGGCGAAGGAGCAGATCACGAAGGATAAGAGGAAGGCCGGGATCGTGATGCTGTCCCTGGCAGCGGGGATGTCGGTGTTCCTGTGTATAGCGACGCTTCTGACCTCACAGGCGAAGAGAGAGTATAATTATAATTTCCGGGATTTTGATATGGTGGTGAAAAACAGTACCATGAGGAAGGAGGAACAGGAGGAGCGCGTCCAGATCTTCGATCAGACGGTGCTTGACCGGCTGGATGCCATCGAAGGAGTGGCAGAGACGGCGCCTCTTCGTTATGCGGAGATCACCGTACCCTGGGAGCCTGAATTTGCCGATATGTGGATGCGGGAATTCTACGAGACCTGGATGAACATCCCTTATGAGGATGAGGTGGAAGAATATAAGGAGTTCCCGGAGAACTTCGGATCCTCGCTGGTGGGGATCAGTAAGGCTGATTTTGAGGCGCTGAATGCGGCGTCCGGGGAGCCGGTGGATGAAGAGGAATTCCTTGAGGGCAAGACCTGTCTGTTGTACCGCGACGGGCTGGAGTTTAAGAGCAGCGATGTGACAGGGAAGTCCGTCACCTGTGCGGCGTACGGAGACAGAACACATACGCAGACATTTGAAATCGGAGGGTTGGTTGACGTGAACGATTATACGGCGCTGCTAGGATATCCCCCGACCATCATTGTCAGCGAAGATGTGGTGAGGGAATTTGCAGAGGAACCGATCATATATAAGATCGGGATCCGATACCGGGAAGAGTATGATGCGAAGACAGAAGCCGAGATCCTCTCCGTACTGGATGCAGGCCCTCATGGCAAGGATTATTCTTATGAATCCAGGATTGAGATGAAGAAAGAGGTGGAGAAGGCGCAGGGCAATATGATGGAGATCGGGATCGGAATCGCGCTGATCCTTGCGTTGATCGGAATGATGAATTATGTCAATACATTTGTGGGAAATATCCGGAGCAGGCGTGTGGAGATCGCTGTGCTTGAGAGTATCGGAATGACGGGCAGGCAGGTGAAGAAGATGCTGATCCTCGAGGGGCTTCTGTATGCAGGCGGCGCCTGGGTGATCACGGGCATTGCGGGAACGGCAGCGACTTACTGGATCTACCAGTCGATGAATTACACGGGAGCAGAATTTGTCATTCCGGCGGTGCCGCTTCTGTGTGCAGCGGTGATCTCGGTTTTGATCTGTATCAGTGTTCCGGCTATAGCCTATCGGGAGATTGAGAAGAAGGGGATCGTAGAGTATATCAAGATGCCGGTCTGTTGATGCCGGTCCTGTAAATATAACAGACTGCCGCAGAAATCTATTTTGCGGCAGTCTCAATGCATGCTATGTATGTAAAATCTATCCGCGAAGCCGGAATCTTCCCACCAGATCCTTCATAAGCTGAGACTGGCTGGACAGTTCTTCGCTTGCCGCCGCGCTCTCCTGCGCGGTTGCGGAGTTGGTCTGCACCACGCTGGAGATCTGATCGATCCCCATGGTGATCTGGGCGATCGCTTCGGCCTGGGTATTGCTGGCCTCTGAGATCTGACTGATGGTATCGGCAACTTCCTCAACGCCCTTGACCGTCTGGAGCAGCGAGTTGGCTGTCTCGTCGGCGATCATGGTTCCGTTCTGTACCGCCCTCAAGGAATTCTCGATCAAGGCGGCGGTGTTCTTGGAAGCTTCCGCACTCTTGCCTGCCAGGTTGCGGACCTCATCGGCCACAACAGCGAATCCCTTGCCGGCAGTTCCGGCACGCGCTGCTTCAACGGCGGCATTCAATGCGAGGATATTGGTCTGGAATGCGATATCTTCGATGGTCTTGATAATCTTGCCGATCTCATCGGAGCAACTGCTGATATCGTTCATGGCCTGAATCATCTCCTGCATCTTCTGGTTGCTCAGATGCATCTCATTGCCGACCGTACCGGCCATCTCATTGGCCTGGCGCGCATTCTCTGCATTCTCCTTCACCCTTGCGGATATCTCGTTGATAGTGGCCGCAAGCTCTTCCACGGAGCTTGCCTGCTCGGTGGCGCCCTGGGAGAGCGCCTGCGCTCCGCTTGATACCTGGTCGGAGCCGCTTGCCACCTGGGCCGAACTCTCGCTGATCTGCAGGATCGTGTGGTTGAGCTTCTCGGCAATTGCGCGGAAAGAGGTCAGAAGAGGCCGGAAGCCTCCGGTATATTCCGTCTCACAGGTGGAATCCACCGTAAAATCACCGGTAGCCATCTGAGCCAGAAACTTGTTCTCATCATCTATGATCATCTGAAGCTTCCGGATCAACTCACGTACCTGATCGGACAGTACGCCAAGCTCATCCTTGGAAGTATAGGAAATATCTATATCCAGATCGCCCTGAGCCATCCTGGAAGCGGCTTTTTCGATCTCGAAGATCGGAAGCTTGATTCCGCGGATGATCACGAAGGAGAAGAAGACGCCGATCAGAATAATGAGTATAATAATGCACGCCTGGAAGATGGTAGCATTCCGGTATAGCTTCTCGCTTGACAGAGTCTCTTCCTCGCTTCCGTTCAGATTGTAGGTGACGATATCGTTAAACGCACTGTTCAGAGAGTTGTAGAGTTCTACGCAGTCCCCTTCCAGAAGGGCGCGCGCCTCGTCTGCTCTGCCCTGCTTGGCCAAAGTGACCAGCTTGTCATCCATCTGGCTGTACTGGGTCCATAATCCCATGGCGGTATCGTAGAACTGCTGCTCTTCCTCGTCGATCATTCCTTCGTATTTGGCAAGAAGTGCGTCCATCTCGCTCTTTTCCTTCTCAAGATATTCAAGGCTTGATTTCTCGACATCATCGGAAATAGCGGTGAGATATCCCAGCTCGTTGAGCCGGACATTGGAAAGGGTGGCGGTCATGTCCCTGGCCGCATCTACGCTGGGAAGCCAGCTCGTTGAGATGTCGCTGGTCTTCTCGTTCAGTTTCCCCATCAGATTGAAAGACAGGGCGCCGATAATAAGCATACCGATCAGTGCAACACCTACCAGAATGTAGAGCTTCATGCTGATCTTCAGATTTTGAATTCGCTTTATCATGTCAAATGTCTCCTTTCAGTTTCATAGCTTCTTATGTATGTGACAATAAAACGAAACTTTATACATATATCGGCAGAAAACGAAAATCTGATAAGGAAGAGTATATCAATCAGTAATCCTTACATCGTATCATCCTTAATCGTGTCAATAATATTTTCCCGCTGAAGCTTCCATCCCCCAACAGCATATGCCCCGACGATTGACGCCAGGATCAGGCAGGTATATCCAAGCAGGATCCCTGCGGGGGCATAGGGCAGGTATTCCGGCAGAGAGATCTCTGAGAGAGTGAGCATTGCCGCCAATACCGCGGCCTGAACCGGCAGGGAATAGATCAGAGGTTTTAATCCCAATGTGAGCCCTTCCAGAAGCAGCATCTTCCATAGCTGCCGCGGTGAGAGCCCGACCGACTTGAGCATGGCGAATTCCTGCCTTCGGTGCCGGAGATTGCCGGAGATACTTGCCCACACGTTGGAGAGCCCGATCACCGCCAGGAATGCTGTCAGGAACGTAATGACCAGATTCATAACGTGCAGTGTATTCTGTGCCATTTCCTCCCGTTCGGCAAGATTACTTAGGAGATAATCACCGCTTCCATAGTAGCTTGAGAGTACCTTCTCTAATCGTCGGGTAGTTTCCTGTATGGATGGAAGATCATCCGACCAGAATGCGCCGCTTATATTTCGGGAAGAATTCCGGCGTCTCTCGCAGCAGGACTCTCCAAGCTCCAGCACGTGTTCCATGGGCATCACCATTGCCAGAGTGAAGTTGGACAGGCCTGTGATCGCTGCCGGCAGTTCCTCTTTATTGACCAGCTTTCCAGTAGTGAGGGTAAATGTAAAATCACCCTCGATATCGTCATGATTTCTCTCGGTAAGGGTCATCTTCTGACCTTCCTCAAGCTTCAGAAGTTCCCGGTACAGTACGTTCCTTCTGGAGCTGTTCTCGGGATCCTTGGTGTAATTATAGACCAGGGCCTTCGACGGATCATCGTAATAGGGCTGCGGCGAGACGCCGATCTCTTCACAGTAATCGCTAAAGCAGTCTTCTTCCAGTCCGTAGATGACAGCCTGGATCCGGTATTTTCCTTCCTGCTCGATGGGAGAATATTTATTTTTCGCGATAATTTCATCCATTCCTCCAAGGTGAGTGTTGATATCCTCGGAGATATCCGAAGGATTGACCCAGACTGCGCAGGGCAGGGAATTGTGTATCAGCGTTTTATCAACTCCCGGCGTCTTCTTGAGCTCGTCGATCGCGTTCATATCCGGTGCGCGTCCGTCGCTGACAGATAAGAAGATATGACCGCTCACAGAAGGGTCTGTGCGGAAGATACCGTCGTTGGCATCCTGGACCGTGATGATGAACTGGAAGATTGCAAGCAGCAGGAAGGACATACATAAGGAGATGACAGCCATCCGGTAAGAGTGCCTTCTCGCGGCGACGGCGTTGGCGGCGAGTTCTCCGGTAATTCCGGGGAAATGAACCCGTCTTCGTTCGATTCGTCTTCTCCTTCCCCTCTTCTCTTGGTTTTCTTCCTGCTTGAGGATCTGGATCGGCAGCTTCCGGGAGGCCTTCTTCGCAGGGATCCTTGCCGACAGCCATGCGGTCAGAAGCGACAGCAGGACAGCAGGAAGGATAGCAGGCAGGCCGAAGGTCACAACGATATCCGGGGCTTCCCGTCCGATGTCATTGGAGGCATTGATCAGCCGGAACAGCTTAAGTAGCAGGAGCCAGCCGGTGAATACCCCAAGGGGAAGCGGGAGGGCAGTAAGTACCAGAGCTTCGGTCTGGACGGTCTTTCGGATCTGCTTTGGCGTGGCGCCGATTCCCGCAAGGGTTCCAAGCTGCATCAGCTTCTCGTTGACAGACATGACAAATGCATTGTGTATCACGAGCACGAATACCGCCACCAGAAACGCCGTAAATGTCAGGAACATCAGAGGTACGGCCAGGAAGCTCATGTGGACCGGGAAGATTCGCTCTGTGGGTTCAAAGATGCCGTAAGTGGACAACAGCCCGGTATTATAGCGCAGTACATATTTCCCGTATTCATCTTCTTCATAACCGACTGCCTTGGCGAGAGCGGGAAGCTCCCGGTAGGTGCTCCGCATAGGATCGAAGCGGAGATATACCGTGATCTCGTCATCCGGGCGGATGGAGGCTTCGTCAAGCCAGGTCATGCCGGTATAAGCGGGTACGGCGGATGAAGTGGTGGCATCCATGGAACCGACGATGGTATAAGTCTTCGTCTCATCTTCCTGGAAGATTTCGCCCTCATGAAAAAGCTCTGTATCCATACAGACCTGCCCGTTATATAGACGCTGTCCGATCGGAAGCGTGAGCGTATCTCCGATCCGGATATCCGGATGGTCTTCAAAATACTGCTTAGACAATACAATCTCTGTCTCGGATGCCGGGAGGCGCCCCTTGGTGACGGTATCCTTCTCAGGCATGGAATCCCAGTATTCCTGGCTGGCTCCGCGGAAGATAAGATAATGCCTGCGGCCGGTTCCTTGGGGGAGCTTTGCCGTGGTCCAGTCTCCCTTGATCATGACTGCGGAGACGGAAGCATAATTCTCGATCAGTTCTAATGCGGATCCGGGGGTATGATCGAATAATTCTCCGTGCCAGTCCCCATTATGCCATTTCTCTAGTGCTACGGCATCGGTCCACATAGTATAGACCAGCCCGCTGAAAACAGACATCAAGGTGGTCATAAGGAACAGCGCGACCATAATGATCACGCCGGAGCGTTTATTCTGCCGGAGTGTATCCCAGACATATTCGCGTAATATTTTCATCAGTTTGTCACCTCGTCCGATATGATTTTCCCGTCTTCCAGTGTGATGATCCGGTCGGCCTTAAGGGCGGTCTTCTCATCATGTGTGATCAGGAGTACGGTCTGTTTGTATTGCCGGTTAGACAGATGCAGCAATTCCAGTGTCTCGTCGGAATTCTTCCGGTCCAGATTGCCCGTAGGCTCATCTGCAAGGAGGATTGCCGGCTGGTAGATCAGGCTTCTTGCAATGGCAACCCGCTGCTGCTGTCCGCCGGACAGCTCCCGGGGATAGTGGGAGAGGCGGTCGGATAGTCCGAGAGTTGTCACCAGTTTGTCAAAACGGGCTTCGTCCGGCTTCTCCCCGTCCAGCAGGACGGGAAGCAGGATGTTCTTGCGCACGTTCAGAGTGGGGATCAGGTTGTAGAACTGATAGACCAGCCCCACCTTCCTGCGCCGGAATATGGCGAGCTGTTCCAGGGTCAGGGTGGAGATGTCGGTATCCTCTACATAGATGCTGCCCTCTGTCGGCCGGTCTACCCCGCCTAACATATGGAGAAGCGTGGATTTGCCGGAGCCGGATGCGCCGATCACGGCGGTGAAGCTTCCGCGTTCGAGTTTCAGGTTGATATGGTCGAGGGCGGTGATCTGGTTGCCGCCCTGGCCGTAGGTTTTGGTGAGATTGTCACATCGCAGTATATCCATAACTTAGTCATCCTCCTAGTGTTACAATGTCAGAAGGCAGCCTGAAAATAGATCTCCTTAGCCTTCTTCTCAGATATCATAGCAGAGTAATGTGACAGGAAAGTGACATTTTGCAATTTGTTGTGGAAAACCTTGCACCAGTCATAGAAGAGGTGTAGAATCTTTTGGATAACGAAGGATTTTACACCTTTTAGATGTAAGAAGAAGGCGGGGAATAGCAGTGCTTAAGTTAAGAGAGATATTGTCCATGCCGGTGTTCCGGGATTTCCGAGTGGTTGCCGGGGCAGGCGGGATAGACAGAGAGGTGGGGACCGTCAGCGTGATGGACGCCCCGGATATATACAAATGGATGAAAGGCGGAGAATTCCTGATCACCACGGGATATGCGGTGAAGGACCGCCCGGAGTACATTCGGTCGCTGATCATCAACCTGGATAAAGGCGGCGCGGCGGCCCTGGGCGTCAAATTCGACCGCTTTATCCATGAGTTTCCGGCGGATGCCCTTGAGGCGGCGGATGAGCTGGACTTTCCGATCGTATCGATCCCTTATGAATTCGCATTTACAGATGTGATCAATCCCGTGCTGTGGGAGGTGGTGGACAAGCAGGCGAGGAAATTGCTTTACTCCGAGAGCATTCATGAGGCGTTCACCAGGATGGTGCTCAAGGATGAAGAGATTCCGGCGATCCTTGCGTTCTTGAGAAAGCACATTCACAGGGAGACGGCATTTATTGATCTGCGTTTCTCCAAAGTGTATTTTGCGTCGGAGACGGACGAGGGCTGCAGTATCTATCAGGAGTGGAACCAGTGGGATGTGGATGCGGGCAATATTACGGAGCGGACAGCGGGGTATGATTTCTACCGGATGCATATCAACGAAGAGGAGTACGGGCATATTATCTTAGGAGAGCGGCTTGAGGGCTTTGATGAGTTCTTTCAGGATTACTATCAGATCGCGATCGAGCAGGCGGGGATCATCCTGACGCTTAAGATCCAGAAGCAGATGGCGACGGCGCAGATAGAGACGGAGTACAGGGAACAATTTGTCCAGGATATTCTGACAGGGAATATCAGATCAAAGGAGGAGATCATCAACCGGGGTCGGATCTACAACTGGGATTTTCATTTTGGGGGCATTGCAGTCGTCGTTGATATTGACCGTTTTAAGGAGCAATACCTGCAGGAGCTTGACAGGGAGAGGATCCGCAGGCTTGATGAGATCATGAGGCGGATCCTGAATATCAGTAAGCGGATCGTTAAGAAGGAGTTCCCGCATTATGTGTACAGCAGGATGAGTGACCAGATCGCATTTGTGATCTCGGAGACTTATGGTAAGAGAAGCAGATTCATGGAGAGGATCAAGAATGTCTTCGGGGAAGTGAAGGAAGAGATTCACCGGGCATCGGCATTTACGGCGACGGTCGGCGTCGGCAATTACAGGAAGGATATCGCGCAGATCCATGACAGTTGGGAGGAGGCGAAGAAGTCGGTCGTCATCTCGAGGAATATGCTGCGGGAAGATGTGATATCGGTCTACGATGAGCTGGGTGTGTACAAGCTGCTGTCATTGGTCAGCGCGAGTGAGGAGGCCAAAGAGTTCCAGTATCTATATGTCCAGAGGATCAAGGCGTATGATCTGTGGCATCATACGGAGCTTCTGGAAACGGCGATGGTTCTGGCAGCCTGCGGATGGAATCTGAAAGAGGCGTCCGAGAAGCTGTATATCCATTATAATTCGATGAAATACCGTTACCGGAAGATCTGCCAGATCTTGGAAATGAATCTTCAGGAGCAGGAACAAAGGCTGAACCTGGAGCTTGCGCTGAAGCTGTATCAGATCCGTGCCCTCTCATAGAGATCCCTGTTCTTGGCCATGCGAGTCCTAATCAGGAAGAGATTGTACTTATAGGACAATAAAAGGGCGAAAGTCTAGTACCCTATAGATGATGATATTATAGACCTGCGCTGATATAATGAACTGGACATGTAACGGTAGTTTAATGTACTGGTTCGAAAAGGAGGTACAGATATGTACAAGAACAAGGTCGGATTTATGGACGGCGTAATGGCGACGGTAAAGGGGAATGTGATGAAGGATACGATTGGGGACATCGCTGCAAGCGGCCGCCTGATTCTTAAGGGAGGACATGTGGTGGATCCAGGGAATCAGGTCGATACGGTAACGGATATACTGATCGACAAGGGAGTGGTCTGTCAGGTTGGGGATGATATTCATGCTGAGAGCGGCGACAGGATCATTGACTGTGAGGGATTATTGGTCATGCCGGGGCTGATCGATATGCATCTTCATCTGGGAGACTTGTTTGAAGTGAGCACGAACCCGATCTTCTGTGCGGCAGAGGACGGCGTGACGATGGGGTTATCACCGGGGGCAGGCAATACATTTATGGCGCCGTCTCTTCTGGGGGCAGAGGTGGATCACGGTGTGCCGATCAATCTCGGCGTGTATCTCGGGGCGGTCAATGTCCTTGGAACACGGTTGTCGGTGGAAGAATTGATCAAGATGTTCAGAGGCGAGATGGATGCGGATACACTGTCTGTGAAGATGAGCCGGAACGGGATCACCATTACCACGGCTCCGCTGACGGTAGGGATCAAGGATCATATGGGACATTTTATCATGCCGGATGAGAATATTGAGAAGATCTTCGAGATTACCTCCAAGGCTAATCTGATCTATATGTCGCACACGCAGGATCCGGAGCACGCAGAGCGGCTGGTAAGCCTGTCGAAGGGGCGCCCGCTTCACCTGGCCCATGCGACGGCGGCGGGATGCGGCACGCATATGGACGCGGCGGAAGGAATGAGAAGAGTCATTGATCTGGTCGACGGAGAGAATATCACGGCGGAATTCGTAACCACTATGCTGCGTGCGGGACACGGAAGCAGGGAAGGACTTCAGCTTCCGGCGAAGTCCCAGAAGTTGGCATACGATGCCCTAAGCTCCGGTAAGGTCAATATATTGATCTCCGACGGGCAGAATCAGGCGACGATGAAGGGATTCGGAGATACGAGGGATAATATTCCGGCAATCCTTGAGCTTGCGGATATGGGCGTGCTGACGCTTAGTCAGTCCATCGCGGCCATGACCTGCAATCCGGCCGGACTGATCGCCAAGAGAACGGCGAACAACTGGTGGACGGAGAAGACAGGACATCTGGGCGCGGGCGCTCTGGCGAATGTGACCATCGTCGACGAGGCGGACAAGCTTGCCACCTACACGATCGTGAATGGGGAGATCGTGTCGTTCGAGAACCGTGCGGTCAGAAGAAACTGCGGAGCCGGCGGATGGGTCAGCAAGTTTGGCATGGTCAGGAAGACCGGAGTCGGGGAGCTTGTGATGTTCTCCTATAAGTAGGCGATGCATTGGAGGAAGAAAATTGAGAGAGGAAGCGGGATACAGACCAACGATAGAAGAGTGTCAGGAAGTGTTGGAAAGGCTGGTGAGGGTGGATACCTGCCAGCCGGAGGGCAATGAAGGGGAGATTGCAGACCTGATCATGGAGATGCTTCCTTCCGGGCTTGTGTGTCATAGAATTAAGCATACGGCCCGGAGGGCGTCTCTGACCGTGAAGGTGGAAGGGGAGATCGAGGAAGGCGGATTGGCGCTGATCGGGCATCTGGATACGGTGGCCTGCAGCGAACAGGACGGCTGGGCCTATCCTCCGCACCAGGCAGAGGTAAAAGGGGATATCTTATACGGACGCGGAGCCGCCGATATGAAGGGCGGCGTCGCAGCGATGATCCTGACTCTGAGACGGATCGTCCGTAGCGGGAAGAAGCCTTCAAAGCCGGTATATTTCTGCTTTACTGCGGACGAAGAGAGTAAGGGGATGGGGATCCGTGCCATCGTGGAAGAGAAATATCTGGATCAGATAGAGGAGGTCATCATCTGCGAGCCTTCCGATGAGAAGATCGGTATCTGCGAGAAGGGGGCGTTATGGCTGCGGGCGGCTGTTCACGGCAGGTCTTCCCATGCGTCGCGGCCGGAGCTTGGGGTAAATGCGGTAGAGTATGGGATGTGTTTTGTGGAGAGGCTTAAAAGAGCGGTGGAAGGGAAGGAGAGCCATGCCATCCTGGGGCATAACACGGTGTCCGTCACAAGATTCCACGGGGGGATCATGACGAATATTATTCCGTCCGGCGCCGAGATCGAACTGGATATCCGCACGGTTCCCGGGACATCCCATGATGAGATCATACGCAGGGCAGGAGAGATCTGCGGGGAGATCATGAAGGAGAACCCGGCGGTACATATGGAGACAGAGGTTCTGAACAACAGGCCGGCCCTTGAGACGCCAGAGGATTGCCCGTTTGTCCGGCGTATCATGGAAGAAGCAGAACGTGCGGGGATTTCCACAGAGCCAAAGGGGTTGTATTTCTATACAGACGCTTCCCAGATGATGAACGGAAGACAGATTCCCTTTGTCATAGCAGGTCCGGGAGATGATGCGATGGCGCATTGCGTCAATGAACATATTTCTCTATCGAGCGTTGCGAGGTATACCGAGTTGTACAGCAGTTATATAGGAGGAAGATAAATGAGTGAGACGGGAAATGTACATAGTCAAGGCAGGCAGACGGGATCTGCCGCCGGATTTGCGGTGTGTATTGTTATTGGTTTTGTGTTTTATTTTGGCCTGACGGCTCTTAGCGGAACGAATCAGACGTTGGACTATAATCATCTGATTGACGGGATCCTGGATTCTTTCCCGAAGCAGATGGCGTGGTTTTTCATGAATTTTACGGAGGCGCAGTTCTATGCAAGTGTATTTGCAGGAATGGGTCTGATTCTCGGAGGCTTTGCGGCGTGGATACTGGCGCTTAAGAATTCCAGGTTTGCCGGATTCGATATCTGTTACGGGAGCAGCACCATGTTCCCGTGGGTACTGGCATCCCAGGTGCTTTCCCTTGCGCTGGCGCTCTTCGTATTCCGCTATATCGGAGGCTTTGCCGATCCGCAGGTGACGTGGCTGAATACATTCATCACGGTTGTAGGCGCGCCGCCGGCTGTGATGCTCCTGTACGGGCCAAGCATCTCGGCGCTGCTTACGGCATCTGTCCTTGGCGGGCTGATCTGTGCGCCGACAGCCATCTGGATTGGGAATGCCATCGTTACGCCGCTGAATCTTCCGGGCGTTGTGGCGAATGTATCGACCATGGCGGTCACCGGTATCATCGTGTGTATGGTATGTAAGATCCTGCCGTTTGTGAAGAAGGCCGAGATCAAGCCTCACAGAAGCAGCAGCGTCAATGAGGATGTCTACAGTACGGCATGGTTTGTCAGAAGAGTTCTGGCGGATTTCTCGGAAGCGCCCTTTTATGGAAATGAAGTCGCGTCGATCTTCTTATTGGCGGGTGTGACCATCAACACGATCATCTGCGGGACGCACGGAGCATACGGCTCAGGCGCGGTTCCGGCGATCCTGCTGTCTCAGTTCGTGGGTGCGGCGGTCGGAGTATTCCTCTATGTGGATAAGTTCGCGGACGGAGGATGGTATGCGACCTATGTGCCGGTAGTAAGCGTAGGGCCGGCGTGTGTGCTGTTCTTTGGAGCGACCATTCCGGTTGCCCTGTTCGCGGGAGTGCTTGGCGGCATCATGGGCGGCCCTGTGGCGCAGTATTTCTCGGAGAAGCTGCCGGAGGGCGTGCACGGAACGGTGGCGAACGTTACGTCGATGACAGTCTGCACCATCATTACGGCGGTTGTGATGGGGGCGCTGCCCTGGTTTTAGAATGATAGACAGTAAATGGGGACGTCGTAAAATGCAATTTTACGACGTCCCTATTTGACTAAAATCTTCGGCTAAAATCCTAGATTCCGTCCTTTCTCCATATTCGTAAGTTGGCGTTCGCCTTCATCCGCGATCATGCGGAAGTCCTGGATCGTCTGTGCCATCTGCGGCAGCGCCTTCGCCTTGTAGGTGCTGATATCATCCAGTGCGGATAAGGTATCTGCGAATGCCTGTTTCAGAGTGTCCGGGGAAATGCTGGCTTCCACCGCTTCTCTCTGGATGGCGGTTCCCTGTTCCTTGAGCATCCTTGAAGTGGCGCTGATCATATGGTTCGTCGTCTCGTTGAGCATCTGTACCTTCTCAAGGACGATCTTCTGATTATACAGCGCACCGGCTACCGTGACAGCCACACGGAGCGCGGCGACGGTCACTGTCTGGGCGCGGTCGACTGCGCGGATCAGTTCCAGGTTATTCTTGCGGATTACTTCCATGGCGATGATCCCCTGCTGATTCACCACCAATAACTGCTGGAAATCCATAAGCCGTTGTCTGAGCGGGAAGATGATCTCTTCTTCCACGAACTTGATACGTTCTTCGGATTCGCCGGAGATCCTGGCATTCTCAACGGCATTGGCAAGGTAGCTGTCAAGCTGCGTGCCAAGCTCGATCTTCTGGGTCAATTGCTTCGTCAGGTCGCGCATGGCAGCCTGTTCGATCTCCAGGGTGGTGTTGTCGTTCTTGAGAGTTGTCCGTCCCTTCTCCAGTGTCTTCACGATCCCCGCGATCTCGGCGTCAGCCGTCTTAAACCGCTCGAAATACCGCCGTATGGGGTTGAACACCTTCCCAAGTACCCCGGTCTTGGTGAAGTCCAGACCGGAGGGGTCCAGATCCCGCATCTTGATCGAAAGTTCTTCTAAGCCCCTGGCAACTTCGCCGGATTCTCCACCTGCTTTGCCGAATTCTCCCATCCGTTTCTGGAGAATGCTGTTCTTGGCCTGGGACTGCCGTACAATATCTGAGCCAAACGTCTCCACCACCTGAACGAATTCCCGGCGTTCGGCCAGCGAATCAAGGTCTACTGCCATGATCTGGTCGGCCTTGTCCTTGACAGTGCTGGCAATGACGGTCTTCACCTCCTTCGGCGGTTCCAACTCCGCGGCGACTTCTCTCTTGATCTCTTCGGTATTTGGTAAATCCAGTGTAAATCCGCTCATATATCTTACTCCTTACATGCTTGCGTTGAATAGTGTCTTAAGCTGGTATACGACGTCGTCGGTAGATGCGTCGATGCTTGCAGCCTCATTCACAGAGCTGATGCTCTGCAGTGCGGACAGATCGGCATTGTAGCCGATGGTGTATACGGGTATTTTCAGGCCGCTTAAGATATCCCGGACATCGTTCAGATTATAGCCGACGTTGGTCTCTCCGTCGCTTAGGACGAACAGCATCGGCTTCGCGTCAGGATATTCGTCCATCATACCGCGTATCATGTTAAGCGCCACACAGATCGCGTCGAAGGTCGCGGTTCCGCCGGAAGCGTACAGGTTCTCTACGGCTCCCTTGAAATACGTCTGCTGCTCTAGGTTAAACTGGCCGATCGGCAGCTCGATCGTCACATCATCGGCGTAGCTTACAAGGCCGATATAATTCTCCGGATTGATGTATTTCATACTGTTGATCAGGGAAGTCTGAAGGGCGATCAATGGTTCGCCGTCCATGCTTCCGGATACGTCCGTCACAAATACGCCGATCACCGGCCTGCCGTTATCCTTATTCGTCTTGTATAGCTTCTGCGCCGCCGTCAGGATATCACCGGAAACAGTCTCGTATTCGCATACATAATCGTTCATTCCGTTGAAACCATACTCATCAGCTCTGGCTTTGGCCTTGGCGGTAGCACAATGATCGGCGAACAGCTTGAGTATCTCCTTTTCTTCCGGACTGGCAGATTCCACGCTGACCAGCGGATTGTCATGCCGGTAACCGTAAGGAGTGAATTTGTAATTCTTGGACAGCATCGTGTCGTTGGCGTAAGACTGGTATTCCATGATAAAGCCGTCCAGAGAGCCTTTCTCGGCTGCCTCGCGCATCTGCATGGTGGTCAGGGCGACGAACGGCACATTCTTCTGGAACTTCTGGAACCCGGCTGTGGCCGTCTCGGACAGCGGGTCGTCAAGGTCATACCGCTCCAGCGTGCAGATCAGGAAGTTAAGCCCCGCGCTGCTGGCAAATGGGTTCGTATAACCCATTGCGAACTCTCCGGCCTCGGTTGCTTCTGTGATCGCCTTCAAGTCGACGCTTCCGTATTTCTCTACGATCTGGTCATAGGTCTTATTGGAAAGAAGGATTCCGGCCACATTGCCCACCAGGCTGTCGGCTACGGTCTCGGTGGCAGTTCCCCTGGCGTTCAGCATATCCACCCACAGCATGTTGGAGGGGGCGAATCCTTCGGGAACAGCTTTGCCGGTGGCGATATAGTCAAGGGCCTGTCCGCTGTTGACGTTGCGTATCTGGACGGAGACCTTCTGTCCGTCAACCTGATATCCTGCCTGGTTGAATTCCTCTGCCATCTCACAGAGCCATCCGTCCGTTCCGGTGCCCGCCTTCTCCGGTGAAGAGTAGATCTCGGCATACAGGCTGGTTGCGGCTTCCACGGGAACGGTACAGGTGTCGATGTCCGGCAGTTCGGCCGCTTCATCCTCTTCCGAATCATATTCGATCGGTGATTTGACGGGGGTACCCGTCACGGGATTGATCTTGTCTACCATCCTGGTCAGCCGTTTCTCAGCGTTCTCCTCGGATATCACCTTCTCGGATTTGCCGAGGTTGCGTGTCACATAGATACCGCCGAATACGGCGGCGCATACAATGACGACCACGGCGGCAAGGATTCCCACAGTTTTCTTGTTCATAGATTGTTCCTCCGATATATTTTATTGATAGTATCTGGTCTCGTCGATCAACTTCTCAATCTCATGGATCAGCTCGTGATTGAGGTTCTTATCATCCCCGGAATTAAGGGAAGAGATCTCCATTGCCAGTGCGTCCAGCTTCAGCAGGATCTTCTCGTTGAGCGAGATCGTGGATCTGACATTGTCGAAATTCTTCTGGTACAGCCGAAGCTGCTCTTCCTGAATATCGTCGGGGATATCGTCTTCCCGGTAATGCTGAAGTCTTGCGTATTCCTTCTCATCGAAGAGCCGCATCCGGTTCGCCATTGCGACCACGTTCTTGATGGCGGAGACCTCCGCCGCCGCGGCAACGCTGTCGAACTTGTCAAAGCTCATGGAGCCTCTGGCAAACTTCTGCTCCAGGATGCCGGACAACCGCTGCCTGCACTTGAGAATGCGGTCCAGCTGTTCAGAGGCGGTTCTTGCCATGTTGCCGAAATACTTGCCGCCGCAATGTTCCTTTAAGATATTCTTGGCTTTCTCAAGGTCAGGAACCTCCTCCAGTGTGACCGGCTTATGGTCCGGGGCCCTAAGAAGCCTGATATTAGCCAGGAAGAAGACTGCGATCAGCGCAAGCGCAGCTATGATGGACATTCCTGCCCGGAATATGCTGTAGTCCGACAGCCGTAGCGCCACAAGTCCCGGTGAATACAGGATTACGGCGGCAGCCGCGATGCCGAGATTGACGGCGGTCAGTTTCAATAATTTTCTCAATTCATCTCCTCCTGCCTGGACATAACTGTCTGTTTTTGTAGAAAAATGTTTTACTTCTTACATCATTATACGACACATCTTATAATCTGACAAGGCGGAGAAAACATTGAAAATGGTGACGGTTTCGAAATAGGTTTCGAAATGAAAGGATAATAATTGACATATTTGAGGAGATTGACTATAATATACTTAACAAGGGAGCCGTTAGTCAGATGGAGCCTGACTGCCGGCAAAATAGGTTGTAAAAAATAGCGCCTTACTTTACCAGAGCAGGGGCGCTATTTTTTGTTGCTGAGTATCGTTATAACAAGGGTGATAACAGAACAAAGCATAATTACAAACGTAAACAAGTCGTAGTATGTAACCATAGCCCCTAGCCCCCTTTCTATAGACCGGCGGCCAGGATAGCACCTCAACAGCTCCCTGGGTAAGCATATTATGTTGTTATATTAGTATCAAAAAGGACTGGAAACATTGATTTCACAACAGTCCCAGCCCTTGTTAAGCAGATAACGGGAATCGAACCCGCCTCTCCAGCTTGGGAAGCTAGCATTCTACCGATGAACTATATCTGCATGTTATGTATTATAATACATTTTCCCAAGAAATGCAATCATTTTGTAAAGTTAAGAAAAAATTCATAATTTCTATCGAAAATGTTTGGATTCTTGTTCTATAATGGTAGGAGAGAAAATGGGAGGAGTGCCGATGGACAAAGTAATAGAAGTAAAGGATCTGTATAAGCTGTACCGTGTGGGCGACGAAGTCGTGCGTGCGCTTGACGGAGTGGGATTTGAGATATATGAAGGCGAATTCTGTGCGATCGTAGGAACCTCCGGCTCCGGTAAGTCGACACTTTTGAACATGCTTGCAGGACTTGAGAAGCCAACGAAGGGCAGTGTCGTGATCGCGGGACAGCATATCGAGAATCTGACGGAGGAGCAGTTAGTCCGGTTCCGGCGGGAGAATGTAGGATTTATCTTTCAGTCCTTTCATCTTCTGGGAACCATGAATGCACTGGAGAATGTGGCGCTGCCCTTAAGTTTCCGGGGAGTCCCAAGGGATATACGGATGCGCAAGGCGGATAAGATGCTAGAGCTGGTGAAGCTTAAGAAGCACAAGAAGCATCTGCCGAATCAGATGTCGGGCGGACAGCAGCAGAGAGTGGGGGTGGCAAGGGCCCTTGTGGTCGATCCCAAGATTATATTTGCGGATGAGCCGACAGGGAATCTGGATTCCCACACATCAGAAGAGGTCATGAGACTGATGCAGCAGGTGGTGAGAGAACAGAGGAAGACTCTGGTGATGGTTACTCACGATGCGCATCTGGCAACCTATGCCGACAGAGTCTTCCATATCCGGGACGGGAAGATTCTTAAGATTGAAGATAACCGGAAGATAGCGATTGAGGAGGGCAAAAGAAGATGAAATTAGTTAAGAAGCTGCTGATGGGAGTATGCGTGGCCGCGCTGATGGCCGGGATGGCGGGATCGGTCATGGTCATGGCGGCGCCGTCCGGGTCGGTCACGGTCACATCCGATGGGAACAAGGCGCCTACATTCACGACAGAGGGCGCGCAGGAGTGGACCCTGATCGTACATAATAATTCCAATGCGCCGTTAAGCAATGCGGTGATTGCACCCAGGCTTGGAGACACCAATGACGAGTGGCCGTTTAAGACGGAATACCAGAATTACGCGCAGAGGATAGAGGAGATTCCGGCGGGAGAGTCCGTGCCGGTTACCTTTGTCTTCGAACAGCGTGAGGATGTTGCGACTTCAAGGCATACGCTGCAGTTTGATGTATATACGGAAGACAGCGCAGAACCGGCGGCTTCCCAGAAGTTCTATGTCAATACAACGGCGAAGCCGGCGGATAACCCGGGAGATCAAATGATCGACTTAGATCAGATCACCGGGGGAGATCTGTCGTTAGGAGATATCAGCGGAGATATGATGTCGGCGGATGCCGGCGGGTTCAGCAACGGAGACGTGTCCGGCGGCGGAGGAAGCGCGGATTCAGGGTCCGTTCCCAGAGTGATCGTTACCGGGTTTAACACTGACCCGGCGGAAGTGCGCGCAGGAAGTAATTTCAACCTGATCATTCATCTGAAGAATACGTCGAAGACTACGAAGGTCAGCAACATGCTGTTCGACCTGAGCGCACCGACAGAAGGAAGCGACGCGCAGACGGTGGCGCCTGCCTTCTTGCCGGTGTCCGGCTCCAGTTCTATCTATCTGGAAGGGATCAAGGCGAACGGTACGGCGGATATCTCCATTCAGCTCAACGCCAAGGCGGATCTGCTGCAGAAGCCTTACAGCGTCGATCTGAGTATGAAATACGAAGGCGCGAACGGAACCCCGGTAGATGCGTCTTCCAGCCTGTCCATTCCGGTGAAGCAGGATGCCAGATTCGAATTCAGTGATTTCGAGATCAGTCCGGACACCATCTCCGTGGGAGATGAGGCCAATGTGATGTGCAATCTCTATAACATGGGAAGGATCAAGCTCTATAATGTGAAGGCGACCTTCGAAGGAGCATGCATTGAGAAGGAAGAGGTGTTTGTCGGCAACGTAGAGTCAGGCGCGACGGCTTCGATTGACGCTATGCTGGAAGGAACACAGGCAACCGGAGGACCGGCCAGTGTGAAGATGACGCTCAGCTATGAGGATGAATCCGGCAAGATATCCGTGGCAGAGAAGGAACTGCAGCTTGAGGTAATGGAAGCGATGGAGAGCGGCGATATGATGCCCATGGATATGGAGATGATGGAGGAGCCGAAGCAGTTCCCGGTGGTGCCTGTCGCGGTGGCAGCGGGTGTGGTTGTTCTGATCATCATCATCGTGGTTATATCGAAGAGAAGGAAGAGAAGAAAGAGACTGAATGAAGAGGAGGAATTGCTGGATGAGCTGGATAGACCTTCTGAGGATGAGCGGTAGCAATTTGAAGAGGCGGAAGCTTCGAACCTTTCTGACCGTCCTTGGGGTTATCATCGGAACAGCGTCCATCGTCGTCATGATCTCGCTGGGGCTTGGACTCCAGGAGTCCTTGTATCAGGAGGTGGAACAATCCGGTGGCCTGACAAGCATCAAGGTGATGGGTGCGGGCGCAGGTGATTCCATGTTCTCATTCTCCTATTCTTCGGGAGAAGAAGGAGAAGAATCACAGAAATACATTAACGACCAGGCGATCAGCGAGCTGGCTCAGCTTGAACATGTGACCGTTGCGTCGCCGGTATACGAGATGTGGGTTAACATGGTGAAGGGAAAGTACGAGGGTTCCAGCCAGTTGGTGGCGATGACGCCCCAGGGGCTTGCCGCCAAGAATATTCCGCTGGCAACCGGTACGCTTCCGCCGCAGAACAGCGGGAATCTGGAGCTGGTATACGGCAATGGTGTTTTGACGAATTTCTATGAGAAAGGGACAGGAAAGGGTTATTACGAGACGGGCGAGCTGCCGGATATTGATCTTGCCAATGATTCCATGTTCATGATCCTGGATCAGGACGGTTACTATAACGATATGGGCAGCGGATTCGATATGGGCAACACAGACGAATTCGGCGGGCAGCAGGCCAAGTCCAAGACGGTGCAGAAGCACGTGGTGAAGGCAAGCGGCGTTGTAGAAGGCGGGCCGGATGAGTACACGGCGAATTACTACTATATATATTGTGATCTGGATACACTGAGACAGATTCTTAAGAAGGAGTTCGCAGGAAGGACGATCCCGGGGCAGCCAACGACCAAATCAGGCAAGCCGTATAAGGAGTTCTGTTATTCCTATGCGCAGGTGAATGTGGATGACATCGACAATGTAGAAGAAGTCTGTGCGGTAATCCGGGAGATGGGTTATAACGTGGAGACGAATGCAGAGTACCTGAACAGTATGAAGAGCCAGTTCGCCATTATCCAGGCGGTGCTTGGCGGTATCGGCGCTGTCTCGCTCTTCGTAGCTGCGATCGGAATCGCCAATACGATGATGATGTCTATCTATGAGAGGACGAAAGAGATCGGAGTGATCAAGGTGCTCGGTTGCAGCCTTAAGAACATCAAGCAGATGTTCCTTTTGGAGGCTGCGTTCATCGGATTGCTCGGAGGCATGATCGGCAATGTCCTAAGCTTCCTGATGTCGGCGGCGATCAACTTCCTGGCAGCCGGCGGAGGTGCATCCATGGGGATCTCCGGCAATATCTCATATATTCCGCTGTGGCTGGTCCTGCTGTCCATGGGATTCGCCATGCTGGTGGGCGTGATCGCGGGATATTTCCCGGCGCTTCGGGCCATGAAGTTAAGCCCGCTTGCGGCGATCCGCAATGAATAGGCGGGATCATTCTTCGATAATATGGATCTCCAGATAATCGAAATCTATAGAATCTACGAAGTTATCCTGTGTGAACCGCGTCTTGTCATGGCGCTTGAATTCTTCGATGGTGGCATCTAACCAGATTGGTTTGCTCAGATCGAATTCATAGCATATGGCGTCGAGCGCGTTGAAGATCTTATGGGTCCGGGTATCGTCAGTGTCATCGCAGATGACGGTATCCCGGACTAATCTGTTGTCTTTGAATTCTTTTCCCCATAATCGAAACATGACCGTACCTCATTTCCCTTGAAATAATCTTAGTAATGTACACAACTGTATCATTACTATAGCCACTTTTGAGGGATCTGTAAAGTGTTTTATAACTATTTGACTTTGAATCTGTGTTATGATAAACTCATGTGACAAGACAGTTGTAAATTTACAAAAAGACAGCACACTAGGGAGAGAAAAATGGACAGGTTGAAGAAAATATTGGACAAGATATTTATTGAGGGTTTAAGCGCCATGGCGCAGGGGCTTTTTGCTACGCTGATCATAGGAACGATCATTCAGCAGGTCGGCACGCTGCTCGGCGGGTCGTTCGGGGATATGATCTATGTGATCGGTAAGGTGGCGGCTTCGCTTACGGGGGCGGGAATCGGCGCCGCGGTGGCGTACAGGTTCAAGGAATCCCCGTTGGTGGTGGTTTCGGCGGCAACGGCGGGCATGGTCGGGGCATTTGCAAGCAAGCTGCTCGCGGGAGCGCTTCTTTCGGAGGGGGCAATGATATATGCGGGGCCGGGAGAGCCGCTTGGCGCATTTATTGCGGCTTATGTGGGTATTTTTTTCGGGCATCTTATATCCGGGAAGACGAAGGTCGATATTCTGGTAACGCCGCTTGTGAGTATCGGGGCGGGCTCTGCGGTAGGGCTCCTCTTAGGACCGCCGATCTCAGGGTTCATGGCGTGGCTTGGGTCACTGATCAACTGGGGGACGGAACAGCAGCCCTTCCTTATGGGAATCATCGTATCGGTGCTTATGGGAATGATCCTGACGCTTCCGATCAGTTCGGCGGCGCTTGGAATTATCCTTAATCTGTCCGGCCTTGCGGCGGGGGCGGCGACGGTTGGATGCTGCTGTAATATGGTAGGATTCGCGGTGGCAAGCTACCGGGAGAATAAGATCGGGGGATTACTGGCACAGGGGATCGGGACATCCATGCTCCAGGTGCCGAATATCGTGAGGAAGCCGGTTATCTGGCTTCCGGCTATATTGTCAAGCGCAATCCTCGGTCCGGTCGGTACGATGGCGCTGCATATGACAAGCAATGCGACCGGTTCGGGTATGGGAACGGCCGGACTGGTAGGGCAGATCATGACCTGGCAGACGATGATCCAGACGGAGCCGGCGATGATGGTCCTGATCAAGATCCTGCTGATCCAGATCATCCTTCCGGCGGCTGTGACGCTGTTGATATCGGAATTCATGCGCAGGAAGGGCTGGATCAAGTTCGGAGACATGCGGCTGGAGATGTAATGTTATTCGGAAAAGGGGAGAGAATATGACAGGTACGGGAAGGATACACATATATTACGGAGACGGGAAGGGGAAGACGACCGCGGCCGTGGGGTTGGCAGTAAGGGCGGCAGGAAGCGGGCTTAAGGTGCTTGTATTCCAATTCCTTAAGGATAATTCTTCCAATGAGCGGAAGGTTCTTGAGACATTGCCTAACGTCACCTGTCTTCCAGGCAGAGAACCTGTGAAATTCGTGAGCAAGATGAACGGGGATGAACGGATAGAATTCCGCCACTATAACAATAAGGCGCTGGATGAGATCATCAAGTTCTGCGGGCCGTTCGATATGCTGGTTCTGGATGAAGCGCTGTACGCCCTGAACCTGGACGTCTTAAGCGAGGAGAAGCTGGTCAGCTTTATCAGGCACAAGCCAAGAGGGCTGGAGGTCGTCTTGACAGGGCGCCATCCTCCGGACAGTCTGTTAGAGATGGCGGATTACGTTACGGAGGTGCGCAAGGTAAAGCATCAGTTTGACCTGGGGAGAACGGCGAGGGAAGGGATTGAATTCTGATTTCTTAAATAAATGTGAATTCCATGACATACTCTGCTTCATATGGTATACTGATATATAGTACGAATTAACTCTTCGATATGAGAGGAGAGATACTATATGGAGAATGCGATAAAGAATTATGAGGATGTAGACAGTTGGAAGACTATCATGTTTCTGTATAATTCAGCATTGAAGGAAGTAGGAACGAAGCTGGAGATATTGAATGATGAATTCCAACATGTGCATAAGTATAATCCGATTGAGCATATCAAGACAAGAGTAAAGACGCCAGAGAGTATAGTAAAGAAGTTAAGAAAGAACGGTTATGAGATATCCATTGAGAATATGGTCAGATATGTCAATGATATTGCCGGCGTGAGGCTGATCTGCTCCTTCACATCCGACATATATCGATTGGGAGAGATGATCGGGAACCAGAGTGACCTGAAGGTCTTGGCCATCAAGGACTACATCAGGAACCCCAAAGCGAGCGGCTATAAGAGTTATCATATGTTGGTATCCGTGCCGATCTTTCTGTCAGACAGTGTGGTAGATACGAAGGTAGAGATACAGATACGGACCATTGCCATGGACTTCTGGGCAAGCCTTGAACATAAGATCTATTATAAATTCGAAGGAAATGCTCCCGAGTATATCAGCCGGGAATTAAGAGAATGTGCAGAGATGGTGTCATCATTGGATGAGAAGATGCTGTCGCTGAATGAGGCGATCTTAGATTGCCTGCGAGAACAAGAAGAGTTAAGATTAAGTACGAAGAGAAAAGATGTAAGCCATCTGAACAGAGTGGCGATGTCAGGCCTGAGTTGATCTCGGGCCTTTTTGTATGTGTATTATAGATAAGATAAATATATAAGAGTTATATATCACAAAACTCTATTTGAAGCCTGGGCCAAGGGTTTATATAATGGAAGTATAGATGTCCGGCCTGTTTGGCGGGAGGTAAGGTTCAATTCATTTACGGGGGGAGAAGACCATATGTTTATAGATACCCATATGCATGAGATGACATATTCGAAGGACAGCTTTCTGAAACTAGATGAGATGGTAGAGATCGCCAGGGGGAAAGGGCTTGGGGGAATCTGTATTACAGACCACGACAGCATGGGGCTTAAGGAATATGCGCAGGAATATTCCGAGAGGACGGGATTCCCGATCTTTGTCGGGATAGAATTCTTCTCCCTGCAGGGGGATATCGTTGCCTTTGGAATCCAGGATTATCCCAAAGAACGTATATCTGCCCAGGATTTTATCGATCTGGTGAAGGGAGAGGGCGGCGTGTGTTTCGCGGCGCATCCCTTCCGCAACAATAACCGGGGCTTAGAGGAGTGTCTCCGGAAGGTCAGGGGATTAGACGGCCTTGAAGTGCTCAACGGAAGTACGTCCCGGGCTGCCTGCCGAAAAGCGGCGGATTATGCACGCGAACTGGGGCTCTTCACACTGGGTTCGAGCGATTGCCATGTACCGGAGAAGGTGGGCTTATGTGCGACATATTTCCCGGAGGAGGTGCGTACTATGCAGGAGTTCCTGCGCGTATTCAAGGAAGGACAGATGAAGCCGGCTTATTACTGCGGCGGTGAGTATCATATCTTAGATATAAAAAAGTATGGGAAGGAACCGGATTACTGCAGGTTTGATCCATGTCTGGAACCGCGTTTATCCCAAACTATTTTATAATATATCAAATATTCCGTTTACCTTTTCGTCAAACAATGATAGAATACATCTATAAGTGTCGAAAGTGAGCGGAGCAAGAAAGGTGGAATCATTATGATTACAGTCAACGCAATGGGAGATAATTGCCCGATCCCGGTTATTAAGACCAAAAAGGCAATGGAGGCACTTACCGGCCCGGAGACCATCGAAGTGCTGGTGGACAATGAGATCGCGGTCCAGAATGTGACGAAGATGGCCCAGGGAGCAGGCGGACAGGTTGCCTCAGAGAAGGTGAACGATGCTGAATTCAAGGTTACGATCCAGATGGAAGGCGCAGTGAAGGAAGCTTCTGAGGAAGCTGTATGCGCACCGGATGCCAGGAGCAATACCGTGGTAGTAGTTTCTTCTGACAGAATGGGTATAGGAAATGACGAATTGGGCAAAGTATTGATCAAGGGATTCCTATTTGCGGTTACCCAGTTGGATACGCTTCCCAAGACCATGCTGTTCTATAACGGCGGGGCGACCCTGACGACGGAAGGGTCGGAGTCCTTAGAAGACCTGAAGTCCTTAGAGGCACAGGGAGTGGAGATCCTTACCTGCGGAACCTGTCTGGATTATTATGGATTGAAGGACAAGCTGGCGGTAGGTTCCGTGACGAATATGTACAGTATTGTTGAGACGATGGCGAAGGCAGGTAAGATCATCAGACCATAGTGATGAAGTTGTGAGTAAGAGAGATATCAGCCGGGCTCCTGTGGTATCAGGAACTCGGCTTTTTATCAAAAGAACAGGAGGATTATGAAAAATGAAAACAGATGTCAGATTGACGCAATTAAGTAAGACGGCTGGCTGAGCGGCCAAGATTGGTCCGGAGACCCTTGCTCAGGTTCTGAGTAAGCTTCCCAAGTTTCATGACGATAATTTAATAGTAGGGATTGAGACGTCCGATGACGCAGCCATTTATAAGGTCACTGACGAGATTGCGATGATCCAGACGGTTGATTTTTTCACTCCGATCGTAGACGACCCATATATGTTTGGGCAGATAGCAGCGGCGAACTCCTTGAGCGATGTGTGGGCGATGGGAGGAGAGCCGGCAGTGGCACTTAACATAGTCGGATTCCCCAATTGTCTGGATCCGGCGATATTGGGCGACATCCTTGCGGGTGGCGCAGATAAGGTGAAAGAAGCAGGGGCGGTACTGGTAGGAGGACATTCCGTACAGGACGATGAGCCGAAATACGGTCTGTGTGTATCCGGATTCGTACACCCTGATAAGATATTTAAGAATTATGGCTGCAGGCCGGGAGATATCCTGGTACTGACGAAGCAGATCGGGAGCGGCATCGTGAATACTGCCATCAAGGCAGAGATGGCATCCGCTTCCGCGGTCAGGGAGGCACAGACTGTGATGGCGTCCCTGAACAAGAAGGGCAAACAGGCAGTGGAGAAGTATGATGTGTCGGCGTGTACCGATATTACAGGTTTTGGCCTTCTCGGACACTGTGTGGAGATGGCGTCGGCCAGTGAGGTGACCTTCGAGATCCGTGTGAAGGATATCGCGTATTTTGAAGATGCGATCGGTTATGCGAAGATGGGCCTGGTTCCGGCAGGAGCCTATAAGAACCGGGGGTACTCGATCGGCAAGGTGGAGGCGGAAGGGATAGAAGAGCATTATCTGGATCTGCTCTATGACCCGCAGACCTCGGGAGGGCTGCTTCTAAGTGTTGCCCCGGGGCAGCTTACAGAATTATTGGCTGATTTTGAGAAGGCAGGGATGGACACGACGGTCTCTGTGATCGGCAAGGTGGCAGAGAAGAGCGATAAGCTGATCAGGTTATATTAGAAGAAAAGGATTAGAGAAGATGAATAAGAATATGTTGTACCGCAGTATACCCAAGGTGGACGTACTGCTTTTGGAAGATGTCATCCAGAAGATGATCGAAGACTACAGCAGGGATACCGTGATGGAGTCCATTCACATTGAGATGGACAGGCTGCGCAAGTTTATCGGTGCGTGTGAGGATGAAGAGGCTGCGAAGGAGCAGATCGGTCTGCTCCTTACGAATATCGGGAAGACGGTTGCCGCCATGCACACGCCGAACATGCGCATGGTTATCAACGGTACCGGGACGATCCTGCATACGAACCTTGGCCGTGCACCGATCGGCAAGGAGCATATGAAGCGTTTGTCTGAGATCGCCACGGGATATTCCAACCTGGAATATAATCTGGAGGCAGGCAGGAGAGGGGAGCGTTACTCTCATTTCGAGAAGCTCCTGTGCAAGATCACAGGGGCAGAGGCGGCTATGGCCGTCAATAATAATGCGGCAGCCGTGATGCTGATCTTAAGCTCCCTTGCGAAGGGCGGTGAGGTGGTGGTCTCCCGCGGGGAACTGGTAGAGATCGGCGGCAAGTTCCGTATTCCGGATGTGATGGAGCAGAGCGGGGCTGCGCTGGTTGAGGTCGGCACCACCAACAAGACCCATTATGACGACTACGAGAATGCGGTCACAGAGGAGACGAAGGCGCTCCTTAAGGTTCACACCAGTAATTACAGGATCGTAGGATTCACGGAGAGCGTGGCGATCGACGAGCTGATTCCGATCGCGAAGGAGCATGGGATCCCTGTGATCGAGGATCTTGGGAGCGGTGTGCTCATTGATCTGAGCAAATATGGCATTACATATGAGCCGACTGTTCAGGATTCCATCAGGAAGGGAGCAGACGTGGTGTGTTTCAGCGGCGATAAGCTGCTTGGCGGGCCGCAGGCGGGGATTATCATCGGGCGAAGGAAATACATTGATATGATGAAGAAGAACCAGCTTACCCGTGCGCTCAGGATTGATAAGTTCACGGCGGCGGCGCTGGAGCTTGTACTGCAGGAATATTTGTCTGAGGAGAAGGCGGTAGAGAATATACCGGTGCTTCGGATGATCACGGCGCCGCTTGAGGAGGTGACGCAGAAGGCTGTGCGTCTGCGGGAGCTTCTTCTGGAAGCAGGACTTCCGGCAAGGATAGAGCTTGAGCCTTGTGAGTCCCAGATCGGGGGCGGCTCGCTGCCGCTTGAGCGGATACCGAGTATGGCGGTTGCCATTCACCCGGAGAAGATCACCGTGACGGAGTTAGAAGAGCGTATGCGGCATCTTCCGGTGCCGATCATTCCCCGGACGGTCAATGATACGGTGCTCCTGGATGTCAGGACGATTGAAGAGAGGTCTTTTACTGTAATCGAGGAACAGCTTAGGAAGTTATGGAAGGAATAAGGATATGAAGAATATCATAGTTGGTACGGCGGGGCATATTGATCACGGCAAGACGACGCTGATCAAGGCTTTGACGGGAAGGAATACGGACCGCTGGGAGGAAGAGCAGAGAAGAGGGATCACCATTGATCTTGGGTTCACTTATTTTGACCTTCCGGGCGGAGACCGTGTAGGTATCATAGATGTGCCGGGGCATGAGAGATTTATCAACAACATGGTTGCCGGTGTAGTAGGCATGGACCTGGTGCTGCTGGTGGTTGCGGCGGATGAAGGGATCATGCCGCAGACGAAGGAGCATGTAGATATCTTGAGCCTGCTTGGAATCGAGAAGAGTATTATCGTGCTGAACAAATGCGACCTGGTAGATGAAGAGTGGCTGGAGCTTGTGGAGGAAGAAGTCAGGGAAGAGCTTGAAGGGACATTTCTTTCGCAGGCGCCGGTGGTGAAGGTATCGGCGGCTACGGGCGAAGGGCTTGACGGTCTGATCAGCACGATCGAGAGGATGACCAGCGACGAGGTGGTCGCGAAGGATATCCAGACTATTCCTAGGCTTCCGGTGGACCGTGCATTCTCTATGTCGGGATTCGGAACCATCATTACCGGGACACTGGTGTCCGGCACGATCTCTAAGGAGGATACCCTTGAGATGTATCCGGTTGGCAAGGAGTGTAAGATCCGCAGTATCCAGGTGCACGGGCAGGATAAGGATAAGTGTTATGCGGGCCAGCGCGTGGCCATCAACCTGTCCAATGTGAAGAAGAGAGAGATTAAGCGGGGATGCGTGCTTGCGCCAAGGAACAGTATGAAGAACACAGACCTCCTGGATGTGAAGCTTCGGATCCTGGATTCGTCGATGCGTGTCCTTACGAATCATATGCGGCTGCATTTCTTCACGGGGACCAGTGAGATCCTGTGCCGGGCGGTCCTTCTGGATAAGGAAGAGATCGGGCCGGGAGAGAGCGGCTATGTGCAGTTAAGGCTAGAGGATGAAGTGGCGGTAAGGCGCGGCGATAAGTTTGTGGTTCGTTTCTATTCGCCGATGGAGACCATTGGAGGAGGCGTGGTGTTGGAGCCGAATCCGGGAGTGAAGCGGCGTTTTCAGCAGAATGTTATAGAAGAGCTTGAGAGAAAGGAGTCTGGTTCGACGGCGGATGTAATCGAGTTGCATGTGAAGGGACACGGAGATACGCTGATCACGCTTGCGGAGCTTGCGAAGCTGACGGCGCTTTCGGTTGAGGAAGTGCAGGAGGATGTGGAGCAGTTGGAGAGCCAGGGATTGGTGTGCGTCTTCCCTATGCGCAAGGATACCTATGTGTGGCATGCAGACAGCAGGCGGGCAGCCGAGCAGACCATCGGTAAGACTCTGAGGGCTTATGAAGAGAAATATCCATATCGGTATGGAATGAAGAAGGCGGAGGTGCAGGCAACACATTTCCAGAAGATCAAGCCGAACGTATTCGACAAGATCCTGGAGCTTCTGATCAAAGCAGGATGCCTGAAGCGTATTGACGAATTCTTAAGTACGCCGGAATATGAGGTGAGGAAGGACGGGACCTATGATAAGATCTCGGGAATTCTGTTGGATACATTCGCGAATGCGAAGTATGATTTCGTCCGGTATTCAGAGATCGACCTTAAGGGAGCGGACAGAGCCGCGGCAGATGATATCCTGAATATCCTTCTGGAAGAGGGAAGGGCTGTGAAGGTGACGGAGGATATGTATACGCTGACAGAGTATATGGATCACGCGAAAGAAGTAATCCTTAAGAAGCTTAAGGAGGATCCGCTGATCACGATCGCCCAGGTCAGGGATCTGTTCGAGACTAGCAGGAAGAGCGCGAAGCCGATATTGGAATATATGGATAGTATCAAGGTGACGAAGAAGACAGGAGCAGAGAGCGAAAGGATTGCATACTAATGAATTTGAAACAATTAGAGGCTTTTGTCCAGGTGGCGGAAGGCGGCAGTTTCTCAAGAGCCGCGAAGGAACTATATCTGACGCAGCCGACCATCAGCGCGCATATTGCTTCTCTGGAGAAGGAACTTGGCGCCAGGCTGTTTGTCAGGAATACGAAAGAAGTCGGCCTGTCTGATGACGGGAAGGACTTGTATAAATATGCCAAACAGATCGTGGACCTGGAGAAGAAGATAGAAGAACGTTTTGGGACGAAAGAGACGGGAGAGCGGCACTGTATTACGATCGCGGCGTCTACGATACCGGCACAGTATTTGCTGCCGAGAGTGCTGATCTGTTTCAATGAGAAGTATCCCAATGAACAGATCAAGATCATAGAGACCGACAGTACGAAGGTTGTGACGCAGATCATCGACCATATGGCAGACGTAGGGTTCACGGGAACGGTGCTTGAGAAGAAGCACTGTAAATACATGCCGTTCTATAAGGATGAGCTGGTGATCGTTACGCCGAATACGGAGAAATACCGCAGATTCCAGGAGGAGTCGCCGGAAGATATACATTGGCTCCTCAAGGAGCATGTGATCATGCGGGAAGAAGGGTCCGGTACGCGCAAGGAGGCTAAGAAGCAGTTGAAAAAGGCGGGGATCAATCCGGCGGACCTGGATATCATCGCCAGTATTGAGAATCAGGAGACCATCAAGAAGTCTGTACGCCAGGGGATGGGGGTATCGGTATTGTCCCGTCTTGCCACGAAGGATGAGACGAGAGACGGATATCTGCTTGCGTTTCCGATCCCGCAGGCGGACGAGGGCAGAGATATCAATCTGGTATATAACAAGAATTACCAGTTGACAGGTTCGGCGGAACGCTTTATCAAAGTGGTGAAAGAGATCTATCAGGTCAGGAAGACGAAGGATTCATAGATATCATCTATAATACAAGAATTTTATTATAGAATTCGATTAGACGAAATGCAAGATTTGGAATATACTTATAACTAGGAACGGTCCCGAAATAACTTGTTTCGGGACTTTTTTTCGGCAGAAAGGAAGGAAATATAATATGATTTATTTGGACAATGCGGCAACGACCATGCGTAAGCCGCAGGAAGTGATCGATGCTGTGGTGCTTGCCATGAGTTCCATGGGGAATGCGGGAAGAGGTGTGAACGATGCATCCTTAAGTGCATCCAGGATCATCTATGACACAAGGGAGAGACTCTGCCGTATGTTCGGCGGGACAGACCCAAGGCAGGTTGTGCTGACCTGCAACTCTACGGAGAGCCTTAATATTGCGATCAGAGGATTGCTTTCGCCGGGAGATCATGTGATCACAACGATGCTGGAGCATAATTCTGTGTTAAGGCCGCTCTATGACCTGGAAGCGAAGGGGACAAGCCTTACGATCATAGAGAGTGATAAGAGAGGGAGATTCGATATAGAGGATATGAAGAAGGCGGTCAGACTGGAGACGAAGATGATCGTCTGTACGAACGGATCGAACCTGACCGGGAATTATGTGGAGCTTAAGCCCATCGGCGAATTTGCCAGGGAACACGGGATATTGTTTGTGGTGGATGCGTCTCAGACGGCAGGGGTATTTCCGATTAATGTAGAAGAGATGAAGATAGATGTGCTGTGCTTTACCGGGCACAAGGGCCTTCTGGGACCGCAGGGAACCGGAGGCATGTATGTGCGGGAAGGCGTGAATATCCGGCCGCTTAAGGCCGGCGGAACCGGTGTGCAGACTTACAGCAAGACGCAGCCGGTACAGATGCCCACGGCGCTGGAGGCCGGTACCCTGAACGGGCATGGGATTGCAGGGCTTCACGCGGCTCTTATCTACCTTGAGGAGCATGGGATCGATAAGATCCGTGCGCGGGAGCAGGAGTTGATGCGGCGGTTCTATGAAGGGGTAAAAGACATTGAGAATGTGACGGTGTACGGGGATTTTGATACGATGGACCGCTGTGCGATCGTAACCCTGAATATCGGTGATTATGATTCTTCAGAAGTTAGTGACGAGCTTCTTACAGGATATGGTATTTCTACAAGATCGGGAGGACATTGTGCACCGCTTATGCATAAGGCTCTTGGGACGGTAGAGCAGGGGGCTGTAAGGTTCAGCTTCTCACATTATAATACGGATGAAGAAGTGGACGCTGCCGTCAAGGCCGTCCGGGAACTTGCCGCAGATGAAGAGTGATCGTGACAGGACAGCTTGTCTGAACGGTTGCGAGTGATCGGCTATCTGGGCATTTGAGATAAGGGGATGGCAGCCGCTATGGCTGCCGGGAGGAGAGTACTCACAGGAAAGATTGGAGGAAGTAACATGAATTTATCAGATTCTAAGAAAAAACTGGCACTTGCCGGTGTCATCTGCGGACTTGTAGCGGCATGTCTTGCATTCCTTGGCAATCCGGCGAACATGGCGTTCTGTATCGCGTGCTTTATCCGTGATACCGCGGGAGCGCTTGGAATGCATCAGGCAGAAGTGGTTCAGTATGCGAGACCGGAGATCATCGGTCTGGTGCTTGGGGCGTTTATAATCTCTGTAGGGACGAAGGAATACCGTTCTACGGGAGGTTCGTCTCCGATGATCCGTTTTGTCCTGGGAATGATCATTGTGATTGGTTCCCTTGTATTCCTGGGATGCCCGCTTCGTATGATTATCCGTATGTCTGCGGGAGACTTGAATGCATGGGTTGCTTTGATAGGGTTTATCCTTGGTGTGGCGACAGGTGTATTTGCACTTAAGAAGGGCTTCAGTCTTGGACGTGCACATGCGGTGAACAAGATGGGAGGAACCATGCTTCCGGCAATCATGGTCGGAATCCTGATCCTTGCATTGTGTTCTTCTGTATTGAAGGCAAGTGAGACGGGACCGGGAAGCATGCATGCACCGTTGATCGCGTCTCTGGTCGGCGGGCTGGTCTTTGGAGCGGTTGCCCAGAAGTCCAGGATGTGCTTCGCGGGAAGTATCCGCGACGTGATTCTGATGAAGAATTTTGACCTGTTCAGTGTGATCGCAGGTTTATTTGTAGTGATGCTGGTATTCAATCTGGCAACGGGACGTTTCGTGGTTGGGTTCGATACGCCTGGAATCATCGCGCATTCTAACCATCTGTGGAATATCCTTGGTATGTATACCGTAGGGTTCGCGGCAACGCTTGCTGGCGGATGCCCGCTGCGCCAGCTGATCCTTGCGGGACAGGGATCTTCTGATTCGGCAGTGACGGTGATGGGGATGTTCGTGGGCGCTGCGCTGTGCCATACGCTTGGGCTTGCGGCAAGCGGAACGGCGATGAATGCAGAGACGCAGGAGATCGTTGCAGGCGCGGTGCCGCCGCATGGGAAAGTGGCTTGTATCGTCTGTATCATTGTCTGCTTTGTTATCGCATTCACCAATAAGAGGGATGAAGCTAAGTAATAGTTTGTTACTGGAAAAAAGGATTGCAATCCAAAACGATACATAGTATTCTAGGAAAGAAGGTATTATAATTATGAAGGAAGTAGATGCAAGAGGTCTTTCTTGCCCGGAACCGTTAATGCTTACTGCAGAAGCGCTGAAAGGCGCGTCAGGACCGGTGAAGATATTGGTTACGGAGCCTCATCAGAAGATGAATGTTGAGAAATATGCCAAGGATCACGGCAAGAAGTCAACTGCCAGCGAGAAGGACGGATATTTCGAAGTGGTGATTGAGTAGACATGAGAAAAAAAGAACTGAAACTGGTTGTAACCTTCCATACGACCGCGGATGCGATGGCGATGGAGAAGGCCTGTAAGGAACATCAGGCACCGGGGCGTATCATTCCGGTGCCAAGGGCTATCTCGGCGGGGTGCGGACTGGCATGGTGCGCTGCGCTTGAGGACAGGGAGCAGATCGTCTCTATGATGCGAATGACCGGCATTGAAGAGGAAGAGATGCACGAATGTATGGTGTAGCCTGCGGCCAACGAAAAAGGGGATGCTTTGGCATCCCTTTTTGCATGTCTATATTCCTTTTACAAACATATCCAACACATGCGGCAGCAGTCTGTCGCTCTGCTCGGTGAGTGAAAATTTCCCTTTGAAAAGTGCCCAGTCATAGAGTAATGCCCGTTCGTACATGGCATAGATGTTCATTAGGTCTTCGGTTGTGCTGGTATTGCTGAATTCTCCGCTCTCCAAACCCGCTTCGATGATCTCTGTGGTCCATTTGTAATAGAAGCGCTTCTTATCGGCCAGAGATTTCTTATCCTTCGTAGTAAGCTGAGAAGAATAGAGATAAGCAAGAAGAGTAATGTCAACACTTGTCTCGATCATATGGAACAGTTCATGGTTCAGAAGAAGGAGCTTCTTGTAAGCCGACATATCCGGATCGATCGTGGCGGCGAGTTCTTCGTACTTCTGGTCAAATAAGTAGGAAAGAGAGTTCAATAATGCTTCCTTTCCCTTGAAATAGTGATAAAAAGTTCCCTTAGAAGTCTTAGAGGCTGTGATGATGTCCTCTACAGTAGTATTATCATATCCGTTCTTGTAAAATAAATTCCATGCAGCCTTTACAATACGGCTCTTCGTTGACCGCCTCTTACGTGGCATTGACATCACTCCTTTCCGTCTGTAAATGTCTGTAGATGAATGTAAATGAATATGAAGAGAAGCGGATTATTCATAATAGTAACCCGCTTCTTTGCTTATTGATTAAGTATAGCATATCTCTGCATAAAATGCAAAGATTAATGCAATGCTATTCTTAGCCTATTCTTAGCCTACCTGGAAACCGTACTTCAACGGATCTTCCGGATCGATCAGGTATGTAGCTACGCCCGTCAGGTAGCAGCTTCCGGTGATCATCGGAACAACGGCGTCAAAGTCGCCGACCTTCGTGGTCTCTTTGATCACGCCCTTGAATAAGGAACCGATGAAGCTCTCATAAATGAATTCTTCTCCGACCTTGATCTCGCCCCAGTGATGGAGAGTCGCGAGCTTCGCGCTTGTTCCGGTTCCGCACGGTGAACGGTCTGCCATAGCGTCGCCGAAGATAACCACGTTCCTCATCGTAGCCTTCTCCGGATTCGGAGTCGGTCCGTAGAATTCAACCAGGTCAACGCTTGTGATGTCAAGAAGCGGATGCTGGATCTCGATCTCCTTGTTGATGATATCTAACATCTTCATTCCAAGCTTCGTGTACTCAGGAACGGTTTTAGGGTTGATCTCGCCGATATCGAGCTTGGTGGTGTCAACCAGAGCGAAGAAGCTTCCGCCAAAGGAGATGGTGAATTCGATCTCTTTGCCGTCGATCGTAACCTTCTGGTTCTCCTTGTATACGAAGGACGGAACGTTGGTCAGTGTAACGTTCTCAACCTTGCCGTTCTTAACGATGGCTTTCGTGCGGATCAGGCCTGCAGGAGCATCCAGGACAACCTCATTCTCGCCTTCCTTGGAATCTACGAGCCCTGCCTCAACAGCAACGGTAACAGCGCCGATGGTGCAGTGTCCGCACATATTCAGATACCCGCCTGTATCCATGAACATAACGCCGAAATCAGCTTCCTTGTTCACTGGCTCGCACAGGAATGCGCCGAACATATCGTGATGTCCGCGGGGCTCGAACATAAGAGCGGTACGAACGTGGTCGTAGTTCTCTTCCATCCATTTCTTCTTCTCGATCATGGTGTTGCCTTCCGGCTCCGGGAAACCGCCGATCACGATGCGGCAGAACTCTCCGACGGTATGGGAGTCAACGACCTGTAATGCACCTTCGAAACGCTCAAAATTAACATTAGCTTTCAATTCCATAGTTCTTGTACCTCCTAAAATGATAGATTGGTTATGATTTATAGAATTAATCTATAAATGTTTATAAAAACACGTTGAAAGTCCCCTTACTCTCGCCGTGTCTTTTTCAAAAATAATCAGGGGAAGGTCCGCGGGAACAGCAAATAATTAACAATTAGACTACGTTCTAGTACGCTGTTCAATTTCTTATCTACATTATGGACGAAAAACCTTGAAAAGTCAATGATTTTTTGGTATTATAAAAATATAAAAAAAGTGTTGAAATGAAGAGCAATTTGTGCTATCGTGTAAAACACATGAATAACATTTATGGGGGTAGATGGGTGACTGGTGTGCCTCCTGGTCTTCAAAACCAGTGTGGGGCGTTAAGAGCGTCCTGGGTGGGTTCGATTCCCACATGCCCTCGCCAAGAGGATCATTTATAGAAGATATTTATAGATAGATGCGGAAGTAAGTAGACGAATTTTTTTATAGAAGTTCTGTTTGTTACTTAATAATCAATGTAAAGGAGAAGGATGTCAATGGGAAATGTACAGATTTTATTGCGTCAGCATGTCGGTGCACCGTGCGCGGCGATCGTACAGGCAGGGGATGAAGTGAAAAAGGGCACGAAGATCGCGACGCCTACAGGGCTTGGAGCGAACATTTTTTCCAGCGTATACGGCGTGGTGGAAGAAGTATTGGAAGACAGGATCGTGATCAGGCCCAGCGAAGAGCAGAAGGATGAGTTCGTACCGATCGAAGTGGAAGACGAGAACGATAAGCTTGCCATCGTGAAGGAAGCGGGTATCGTAGGCATGGGCGGAGCCGGATTCCCGACCGGCGTGAAGATCGGAACGGACCTGAAGGGCGGCTATGTCCTGGTCAACGCAGCGGAGTGTGAGCCGGGCCTGCGCCATAACATTATGCAGTTAGAAGAGAAGACGGACATTACGATCAGGGGACTTAAGTATTGTATGGAGATCTCCAATGCATCGAAGGGGATCATTGCAATCAAGAAGAAGAATGAGAAGGCGGTACAGATCTTGAGAGAGGCGATCAAGGGCGACGACAGCCTCACGATCCATTTGCTCCCGGATATCTACCCGATGGGAGAGGAGAGAGCGGTCGTAAGGGAATGCTTGGATAAGCTTCTGGACCCGACACAGCTTCCGTCAGCGGCGGATGCAGTAGTGATCAACTGTGAGACCCTGCTTCGTATTGCCGAGGCGATCGAGGAGAAGAAGCCGTGCTTCTCTAAGAATATGACGGTGATCGGCAAGATCAAGGGCGGCAATGAACCGCACGTGTACATGGATGTTCCGGTAGGAACCAGCGTGGGCGACATGATCGAGAGGGCCGGCGGTATCGAGGAACCGTACGGAGAGATCATCATGGGCGGACCATTTACAGGGAAGTCTACGACATTAGACGCACCGGTTACGAAGACGACAGGCGGCATCATCGTAACGATTGAATTCCCGGATCTGCACGGGGCTCCGGTCGGACTTCTTGTCTGTGCATGCGGCGGAAGCGAAGACCGTATGCGCGAGATCTGCGAGAAGATGAATGGAAAAGTGGTTTCCGTGGCAAGATGTAAGCAGGCGGTTGAGCCGAAGCCGGGCGCTGCATTGAAGTGCGAGAATCCGGGCAACTGTCCGGGACAGGCGCAGAAGTGCCTGCAGTTCAAGAAGGACGGCGCAGAGTACATCATTATCGGCAACTGCTCAGACTGCTCGAATACGGTTATGGGTTCTGCACCGAAGATGAAGCTTAAGACATTCCATCAGACAGACCATGTGATGAGGACGATCGGACACGCGCTGTACAGAAGGCTGACTGTTTCCAAGCAGGTAGATCAGCTTCCGAACGGCAAATAAGTATACGGTATTACTGCTGCGGATGATAAGCCGAAGGACCCCCGATTCCTTAGGCTGGAGACGTCAGAGGTATACTCCGCTTCGTCTGCGGCTGTATATATACATCAAAGGCCGTGTAAGCTGCGGCTGCCTGTGCGGCATGTATAAGAGCAGGCCGGAACAGGGATTATAATCTATGCGGACCGTAAGGGACGCTCGGACCAAATTAAGGAGGGAAAACAATATGTCAATCACAGCTGAAACAGCGAAAGCACACGCTCATGATCCTGCGGTATTATGTTGTAGAGCAGAAGCTGGCATTACAATCGAAGCTGCTAATCTGGAAGATCCGGCGATCTTTGATGATTTGGTAGATTCAGGATTATTGAACCTGGATGGAGCATTGACCATCGAGGAAGTTTTGGGAGCAAAACTTACAAAAACTTGTGATTCACTTTGCCCGCTTACTGCGGATGTTGTAGAGGGTGCTAAGGCGCCGAGCAAGCCGGCAGCAGCGGAAGAAGAAGCAGCGCCGGCACCGGCGGCAGAGCCGGTTGCATCACCGGTTGCAGCGGCACCGGCAGCAGGCGGAGTATTGAAGATCCATATCGGAGAAGGCAAGGATATCGATCTTGAGATCCCGGTTGGAGCACTTGGCGGCGGAAGTGCGGCAGCAGAAGCACCGGCAGGCGGAAGTGTAGTGGCAGCGGTTGCGGCACCTGTAGAAGAGGTGAAAGAAGAGAAGGTTGTAAGAACTTTAACAAGAAAGCATTTTAAGATCACAGAGGT
>CANTDX010000003.1 GCA_947652615.1 uncultured Dorea sp.
GCCGTGTCTCAGTCCCAATGTGGCCGGTCACCCTCTCAGGTCGGCTACTGATCGTCGGCTTGGTGGGCCGTTACCCCGCCAACTACCTAATCAGACGCGGGCCCATCTTACACCACCGGAGTTTTTACCACTGTACCATGCAGTACTGTGGTCTTATGCGGTATTAGCAGTCATTTCTAACTGTTATCCCCCTGTGTAAGGCAGGTTGCCCACGCGTTACTCACCCGTCCGCCGCTCAGTCACAAGAATCCTCATCCGAAGAATCGTATTCAAGTGCTTCGCTCGACTTGCATGTGTTAGGCACGCCGCCAGCGTTCATCCTGAGCCAGGATCAAACTCTCGTCTAAAAAGCTTAGGCTCGGTCTCTCACGAGCCTTAGCGTTTAGACGCTTCGCAATACTTAGCGAGGTTTTTCACGAGCTTAGTATTGTCGAAGCATCCTTTAGTTCAATCCGAGTCAAGAAAAATGCTTAGCTTTTCTTTTCCCGTTTACTTTACTGTTTTAAGGTTGACATCTTTCGATGTCTCGTTCTGAATTTTTCTCTTATAAGAAATTTTCAGGGATGTTGTCTATTGTTTAATTATCAAGGTTCGTCGCTGTTGTCTCACTTGCGACAGCTATGATAGATTACCATATCTTTCTCAGCTTGTCAACAACTTTTTTCACTTTTTTTAATTTCTTTTTCGCCGTCATTTCTCAAGTTGCTTTCATCTGACAGCCAAATTAGATTACCATATTTGACGAATCCTGTCAACAACTTTTTTACATGTTTTTCCAAAAAAATAAAGAGGCTGTCATGCAGTCTTTCATCCATACAATATATAGATATGAACCTCTAAGATTCATCACATATATTGAAGAGATACATACTGCCGTCCAGCCTCTATTTTGTCCAAATTAATTGCAGCCGTACAGTTGGATTCATTTATTTAAATATCGTAGCCAGCTTCATCACCGGATTAAAGTCATACAATACCTTCAGGAATTCACTCTCCTGTATCATCTCGAAGAACATCTTGCCAACCGGAGTCGTGAAGAATAACGTGACGAACAGATAGAGCAGCCAGACGATCACCAGCGCTCCCAAGGCTCCCAGAAGTCCGCCCAGAAGATGATTCACCGCGCCGACCCCCGGAAGATCCGCCACGATATCCAGCGCGAACACAATCGCCCTGAAAATAATCGTCACCAGCAGAAATGTACACAGGAAGGATACAATATTGATAAGCAGCTTGGCCAGATAACTCCCCACATACTGCGCGAAGGTCTCCACCCCCAACTGCTTGTAGATCTCACTGTTGTTGTTCTCCGTCAGCAGCTTCTTATACACCTCCGGAATATCTGCGTTTTGGATCACCTCGGTCTGTACATCCCGCGGAATCTCTGTCTCACCCAACACCTCCTGCGCCGAACGCTGACCGGAATTCACACCGTCCAACACACTACCGGAGATACCATATTGGGCAAGCTCACTCTTGCTGACTTTTCCCTCCACGATATCTTTTATCGTAATCCCATAATCCGCGAGAGTATTCTCATCGACCCCCGCCGCCTTCAAAGCCTTCCTCACTCCCTCTTCCGACAATCCTTCTTCGTTCACGCCCAAGATCTGAGCCGCCGCGGCGTCGGTGATCGTATTGCTGATCTGCGTCTCTATCGCATCATCGAGCGGCGTAAACTCTGCAATTGCTTTCGCCACAAACGGCGTTGCAAATGATACGATCACGAAAGTAAGCAGTGTCGTCACCAGGGAAACCGTAATCTTGATGGCGCCTCTGACAGCTCCCACTATTATACATATTAGAAAGATTATCATAACTGCTATCAACAACCAATTCATATGTTCTCCTTATTTTACAAGCCGGATCTTCTCCATCCCGTCTGTACTCATCACAATGTATTTGTTAACACCCATTATCGGGAAGATCTCCAGGATATTATGCTCCATCTCGCCGACGAATTTCTGTATCCCATTCCTCATGAAGATACAGCATTCCTTCCCGTCGTACATGATCACCTGCCTCTTACAGATCTTCACATTATTGTAATCTCCTGTAAAATCCTTCGATATGACCAGCTTGCCGTCAACACTGTACAGCCGCAGTTCATATCCTTCCTTCCCCTCATTCTTAAGGATCAGGCCTATATATCTGTCACTGTGAAACACATTCTTAATCTTCTTATCGATATTGACTCTGACACTCTCCTGGGGTATCTCCCTGCCTTTATAGATCACAAGACAATCATCCCCGACCGCGGCCGACGTATCCTGATTCATAAAGAATCCAGTAGCCATAACCGTATTCTCATATTCCTGGCCGCTCACCTGGTTATCCGTCTCTTTCTCTCCCGCTTCACCGAAATTATAATACATAACCCGTGAAGTGATCTTGCCGTCCTGCGTGTGGAAATAGAGCACCTGAATCACTTCTCCGTCCTGCGACAACGATACATCCAACGGGTAACCCGTTCCTGCCGGAGAAGTCTTATGTTCCACCAGAACATTCCCCTTTATATCATAGCAGATCACTTCCGCAGAGGAGTCATTCTTCAGTACCGCACTCACGATTCCCTGTTTTGACACAGATATTTTCTCAATAGGCATAGCAGTATGTATCTCCCCCTTGATCCCGTCCTTCTGGATCACGAAGATATCGTTGCCGCCCTTATCTGCGATCACTCCCGTCTCCTGTTCCAGTTCGATAAACGGACTCTTGATCTGATAAGAGTGATTCCACTGTTCTTTTCCGTTCTGATTAAGATAGGAGATTCCATCTCTGCTGTACTTTAAGATGCCTCCCTCAAATTCTCTGTAATTATTATTCGCCGCGCCTTCATTCTCATATACTTCCGTTATCCGCACCTGGCTGTAGGTCTGGAGATTCACCAGAAGATAGACTCCGACTGCAGCGGCAGCCAGCAGCACAAGCCCGAACTTAAGCTTCCATCTCGTCCGCTTCTTCCTGCCCCGTCCTTCTTCATCCTGGTACTGGCCGTCCTCACTGTTCAGTTCTTCCAGTATCTCCCTTACAATCCTATCTGTTGGATCCTCTTGTTCTCTGACAACATGAAGGTTTCTATCTTTTCGCCGTTTCATCCATCTCCCCTTCATTGCTATTCATTTGTTTTCTTGATTATATCATATTTTACCGCTATGGTAGTAACAATTTTTGTCCGATATAAATGAGATTGCCGTCCGACAGCCCATTCATCTTGCAGATTGCTTTCACATGGGATGTATCTCCGTACAGTTTCACACTGATACTGTCCAAAGTATCCCCCTTCTGGACTACATAGTAATCCTCGTCTCCTAGCTGCTCCTGTATGGTAGATGTCTCCGGCACCGTCCCTGCCGGCTCCTGCTCGCTTCCTACATCCACCGGCTCCGCCATATTGCCCGCCTCCACGGCAGCATTATCCTCACTGACCGTCTCCGTCTGCTCTTCCGTCTTATTGACCGACTGGGACAAGGACTCCAGAGAGTCCTGAACCGCCTCCATCCTGTCAAAATTATTAACGGTTGAAATACCGATTGCCAGAACTACCACTATCAGCAGTGTACTCGTAAGATATACGAACCTGGAATTCTGTCTTTCCTTCTCCTCCAGCTTCACCCTTACTGCACTACGAAAATCCTTTGCAGCTCGATCTTCAACCATTTCACAGGGTGTCACGCCATTCTTTTTGCGTGTGGCGATCATATAATTCTGCATGGACGGATTCTTCTCATAATAGATATAATGGCCGCCCATCTGCATCAACTCTCCGTATTTGAAGGAATAGAAGACTTCCTCTTTATCCAGCGCATCCTTCCAGATAAATACCGTATTATCTTTGGCGAAAGACTTATTATGTATCCGCGAGATCTCTTTCATCTGTCCTGCCGGCTGACCGTTCTCGATCAGACACCACCCGATCTCTTCGCCGGACGGGAAGAACTGCTTGCGCTCCTCCTTGAGCGCCTTAAGCACATCCTCCTCTATGACAATCTCCGTACCCTCCATCCGGACTTCCTTCATCCTCATTGCCCCTGACACACAGACCACATCCTGTCCTTCCAGGCTCAGGATCTCGCCAATGAGTATGATGCCGACCGGAACTTCTGCTGCCTGCGTTCCAAGCTGGTTCAGATAGATATCCACATAATCTTCTACGTATATTTTAGGCTCATCGCTTACGTTTCCTATCTGTCTTACATTCTTCGGAAATTGTCTTTCCATATACTCTCACCTCATTTTGCATATTTTTGTTAATGATAGCATATGGAATTCGCGTATTTTATCAATCGATGGGGTTTGTCCCGTGAAATTTCCGGCACGTTACAGTCACTTTCGACGGGTTGTCTCAAAGGCTCCGCAATACTTGTCTGTAAACGTCGTAATCCACCCTTCCTTCGTCTTGGGCATCCGGTAAAATGTAACCGGCCACATATGATTAATGATAATATCCTTTTCCGTCTTATTCAGCCAGAAATTCTTCCTTGCGTTGCGGTAAGCAGCGCCGGGATGGGTCAGCCCGTGGAAATGATCTCCCGTCCTCGCGGCATGCGTATGCCAGTCATACAGGAACAGATCGTGGAGCATCCCCGCCCGCGCCGCCGAACGTGCATCCAGATGCAGCAGACGGCAAAGCCAGTAATTATAATAGGCAACATTCAGACAATGTCTGTAACAGGTCGTCTTCCCGTGATGAGTATATTTCTTCATGTGCTTCACCACAGGATGTCTGGCAATATCCCTGATCTCTTCGAAGAATTCTCTTCTCCACCTGCGCCGGAGCTTCCTCATCCGCCGTATCGCCGCAATCCCCGGCAGCCGGTCTGTCAAACTTTTTAAATTACGCATCTCTCCGACCTCCTTACCCTGCAGATCATACCGTACAGTCGGAAATATTTTACCATGAGAACATCTCCTTGTAAATCCTTCCTACGCAAAAAGGATGCGCCGCTGCCGGCACATCCCCTCTTCGCTTACTCTTTATTTCACAAATTCCCTTACCTTCTCGTAGATACTCTCTGAATCCAGCCCATACTTCTTGATCAACTGAACCGCCGGTCCGGATTCGCCGAATACATCATTGATTCCGATCTTCAGAACCTTCGCAGGCGCCTTCTGTGCAACCACATCGCACACGGCGCTTCCAAGGCCGCCGATCACGGAGTGCTCCTCCACCGTCACGATCTTGCCGGTCTTCCCGGCCGCACGGATCACAGCCTCTTCATCCAGCGGTTTGATCGTATGCATATTGATAACTTCTGCACTGATCCCCTCCGCCGCCAGCTTCTCGGCTGCCGCCAGAGATTCGGATACCGGGAGGCCGGACGCGATGATGGTAACATCCGTCCCTTCTCTCAGCGTGATCGCCTTCCCAAGCTCGAACTTATAGTCCTCGTTCTCATTGATGACCGGAACCGCCAGTCTGCCGAACCTCAGATACACCGGCCCCACATGCTCGTAAGCCGCCTTCACCGCTGCCTTCGCTTCCACATCATCCGACGGATTGATCACAACCATCCCCGGGATCGTCCTCATCAGCGCGATATCCTCATTACACTGATGGGTCGCGCCGTCTTCTCCTACAGAGATCCCCGCATGGGTCGCGCCGATCTTCACATTCAGATGCGGATATCCGATGGAATTGCGCACCTGTTCAAATGCACGTCCCGCCGCGAACATAGCGAAGGAACTCGCGAACGGAACCTTGCCCGTCGTAGCGATCCCCGCCGCAACTCCCATCATATTGCTCTCTGCGATACCGCAGTCGATATGGCGTTCCGGGAATGCCTTCTTGAATACTCCCGTCTTGGTTGCCGCCGCCAGATCGGCGTCCAATACAACGACGTCCGCATGCTCTTTTCCCAATTCGGCCAAAGCATTGCCGTAGCTCTCTCTTGTTGCGATCTTCTTTACATCTGACATAATGCTTCACCTACTTTCTCTAAATCTGCCATTGCCGTAGCATACTGCTCGTCATTCGGAGCGTTGCCGTGCCAGGATGCCTGATTCTCCATGAAGGAAACGTCCTTGCCCTTGATGGTCTTGGCAATGATCGCTGTCGGCTGTCCCTTTGTCTCTCTCGCCTCTTTGAACGCTGCCGCGATCTCATCGAAATCATTTCCATTAATGTTAATCACATGGAAATTAAAAGCCTTGAACTTCTCGTCGATCGGGTACGGTGAATTGACCTCTGTGATCGGTCCGTCGATCTGAAGGTTGTTGTTATCTACGATCACCACAAGGTTGTCAAGCTTCCTGTGCGCCGCAAGCATAGAAGCCTCCCACACTTGTCCTTCCTGGATCTCGCCGTCGCCAAGCAGGGTGTATACTCGGTAGCTGTCGCCGGATAATTTGGCAGAGACCGCCATACCAACCGCAGCAGAGATGCCCTGTCCCAGAGAACCGCTTGACATATCCACGCCCGGGATGTGCTTCATATCCGGATGGCCCTGCAGATAAGAGCCTACCTTACGCAGAGTGGTAAGATCCTCTACCGGGAAGAAGCCTCTGTGTGCCAGTGTGGAATAATATCCCGGCGCCGTATGTCCCTTGGACAATACGAAACGGTCACGGTCCGCCTTCTTAGGGTCTGCCGGGTCAACGTTCATTTCCTCAAAAAACAGATACGTATAGATATCTGCCGCGGACAGGGAACCGCCCGGATGACCGGATTTGGCGCTGTGTACCGCCGTCACGATACCTTTGCGGATCTCGTTCGCTGTCTTCATCAATTCCAATTTGTTCATGCCTTCCTCCTACTCTCCAAATACAGCCTTGTAATCTGCCTGGAACTTCGCAATACCTGCATCTGTCAGCGGATGCTTGGTCATCTGCTCGATCACACCGTAAGGAACCGTCGCAATATGTGCGCCTGCCAATGCGCAGTCGGTTACATGCATCGGATGACGTACGCTTGCCGCGATGATCTCTGTCTTAAGACCTGCAGTCTCGAAGATCTGCGCGATCTCGGCGATCAGGTCTGTACCCCTTACGGAGATGTCGTCAAGCCGTCCAAGGAACGGAGATACATAGGTCGCGCCTGCCCTTGCAGCCAGAAGCGCCTGATTGGCAGTGAAGATCAGCGTCACGTTGGTCTTGATCCCTTCTGCCGTCAACTGCTTACAAGCCTTAAGCCCTTCTACCGTCATAGGAATCTTAACTACCATGTTCGGATGGATCTTGGCGATCTCTCTTCCCTCTGCGATCATGCCTTCCGCATCTACGGTAGTCGCCTTCACCTCACCACTGATCGGTCCGTCTACGATAGACGCGATCTCAGCGATCACTTCCTCGAATACTCTGCCTTCCTTCGCAATCAGGGATGGATTCGTCGTAACTCCGCAGATGACCCCCATGTCATTCGCTTTCCTGATATCCTCTACCTTCGCTGTGTCAATGAAAAATTTCATTTTTCTTCCTCCTTCTGAATCACACTGTGTTATTACTGTATGAATTGATTATAGCTTATACGATTAACTCCGGTCAATAGGCGCAGATTTTATTAATAATTTTTTCTATTAATATTATATATTTATTAATCCATAAATACATTTTACCCGCAACCGTCAAAGAATGCTCCTGTCAAGTGAGATATCCACAGCGCGCAAAATCTTAAGCATACTTTACCGCAGAGGACATCGCATCAAATCCAGGAGCATTCCAGATTATTAGTAATAATATTTGAAAATATATTAATTTTTATTTCTTTTCACCCGTCTCCCAGACGGCCTGGCATACCCGGTCGTCCCCCTCACGATCAGCTTGGGCTCATACTCCACGTGATAGGTGCTGACCGGTTCGATCTCCGAATAAGGATTGTTGTGGGACGCGATCTTCTTCATGATAATATCGCAGGCATCCCGCCCCTTGAAGATCACGAAATGCTCGATGGTCGTAAGATCAACCTTATGCATGCGGGTAAATAAGGTATTGTCGCACCCCATCACCGACATATCCGCCGGGACACGAAGCTTCGCCTCGTGCAATGCATCCAGTATTCCGAATGCGATCATATCATTCAGCCCTACGATGGCGGTGATATCCCGTTCCTCCCTGAGAAGCTCCCAGGTCAGGTCATACCCGATCTTATACTCGGAATCGATGTGGGCGACATCCCGATCGATCTCTTCTCTGGCCGCCTTGATGATCACATTGTCCTTAAGGCCCGCCTTCTCGTACACCTTCAGGAATCCCTCTACCCGCTTCGAGCGCTGCTTCTGCCTGGCAGTGAGCGGCGGCGCGATATACGCCACTCTCCGGTGCCCAAGCTCTAAGAGGTGCTCCGCCATGATACTCCCAAGCTTGGAATTATCAAGCTCCACCGCGTCAACGTCTAATTTCTCATTCTGGTTATTGACGACGGCTACCGGGATCTTCTCTGCCAGCTCCTTCACCAGCCCCATAAAGCAATGGCTGGGATTACAGGTATAGATAATGCCTAAGGGCCGAAGCTGCCACATCATCTTAAGATAACGCTCTTCCATCTTAAGGTCACGCTGTGTATTGCACACGAACAATCCAAATCCTTGTTCCTTCGCGCGCAGTTCGATTCCCTGGAGCAGCATGACATAATAGGGATTCGTCAGATTCGAGCAGAAGACGACCAGAAGCTTCTCCTTCCTCGCGCCCTTTCTCGTCTTCCTCTTGGGAGCCGAGTACCCCAGCTCCTTCGCGGCTGCCTCCACCCTGTCTATGGTCTCTCTGGAAAAAGAAACATTATGCTTTTTATTCAGAACCATGGAAACCGTAGACTGCGATACTCCCGCCGCCTTCGCGATATCCGTAGATGTAACCTTTTTTCCCATCTTTCTCTCCTCAGAGCTGCGTCCGCCCTTCTAATGCCCTCAGAAGCGTCACCTCGTCGATATATTCCAGATCTCCGCCCACCGGGACGCCGCTTGCGATCCTGCTGACCTTAATCCCCGCCGGCTTGATCAGCTTACTGATGTACATCGCCGTCGTCTCCCCCTCAAGGCTTGAATTCGTCGCGATGATAACCTCCTCCACGTCCCCCTGCAGCCGTTCGATCAGCTCCTTCAGCTTGATGTCCTCCGGCCCGATCCCAAGCATAGGAGAGATCGCACCGTGGAGCACATGGTACACTCCGTCATACTTGCCCGTCTTCTCATATGCAGCCAGATCTCTCGTATTCTCCACCACCATAATCGTCTTATGGTCCCGTCTGCCGTTACTGCAGATCGGGCACAATTCCTGGTCTGTAAGCGTACAGCACTCCTTGCAATACCTGACATTCCTCCTTGCCTCCACCATCGTAGAAGCAAGCCTGTCCACATCTTCCGCCGGCATATGAATCAAATGAAAAGCCAGCCTTGCCGCTGACTTTGAACCTATGCCCGGAAGGCATGACAACTCTTCAATTAACCTGCTGATCTGGTTACTGTAGTAATCCATTCCCCCTGCACCTCATCAGAATAATCCCGGTATCTGTCCGCCCATGCCGCCGGTGAACTTAGACATCGCCGATGCAGAAGCCTCATCTACCTTGCCAAGCGCCTCATTGACTGCCGCCACGATCAGGTCCTCTAACATCTCTACGTCCTCCGGGTCCACGACTTCTTCATTCAGGCTCAGCTTCAACAACTGCCTTGTACCGGATACCGTCGCTTCCACCGCACCGCCGCCTGCTGTCGCGGTGAATTCCTTCGTCTCCATCTCCTTCGCCTGTTCTTCCATCTGTCTCTGCATCTTCTGCGCCTGCTTCATCAGGTTCGCCATGTTGCCCGGCATGCCTCCGCCGGGGAATCCGCCTCTTTTTGCCATGATCTATATCCTCCTAATCTTCTACCGTTATCTCCATGTTAATGAGATTCTCAATATCTACAAAATGATCTTCGAACCGCCGTCCTTCTTCCATCTGGCGGACCTCGATCTCTACACTCTTCGCAACCTTCTGCTCGATCAACTCTTCAATCTCTTTCTTATGCTCCTGGGAGCCTAACACTCCCGCGCTCATCTCGTCCGGGGCTACGATCAGCAGACGATTGCCTTCGCCCGCGCTGAGCCTTGCCTTCTTGAGATAGATCTTGAGCATCGGCGACGCTTCATTGGCGATCGCCCGGAAGTCCTTCACCACTTCCTTGATATCCTCGCTTAAGGCCTTGGGAAGTTCCGGTCTCTTGATCTCTTCCGGACGGCTCTCCCGCCCGCCCGCACCGGCAGCCTGCCGGACCGGACGCTCCGGCAGGCCTTCTTCCAACTGCTTCTCGATAGCCCTGACCCGGTCCAGAAGCGCATCCTTCCCGGAATCCATCGACGGCCTGCACAGCTTGATCAGCGTCACCTCAAGGAGAACTCTCTTCTGCGTCGCATATTTCAACTGATTCGTAAGCTCCGAGAATGTCCGGATATAGCGGATCAGCGTATCGTTATCGATCATCTGCGCCTCTTCCTTAAGCTGCGCGAGATTCTCCGTCGACACGTCCAGTATATCCTCCATATTGTCAGACCCTTTCACCAGAAGGAGATTCCTTAAGTACCAGGTGAAGTCCGAGGCCATCTGGGACAATTCTCTGCCCTGCATCACCAGCTCCTCCACCGTCCCGATCACCCGGTGCACATCCATGGCGATCAATTCCCGAAGAAGTCTGCTGAATACCTCGGTGTCCACCGCCCCTAAGACCTCCAGCACATGGTCATAGGTCAGTCTCTCCCCGATGTAGAATGCCGCACACTGATCCAGAAGGCTCAGAGAATCACGCATGGAGCCGTCCGCCATCTTCGCGATATACCGGACAGCCTTCTCCTCCACATCCCACTGCTCCTTCTCGATCAGCTCCGTAAGCCTTGCAGCGATCGTCTCGATCGAGATCCGTTTGAAATCATACCGCTGGCACCGGCTTAAGATCGTAACCGGTATCTTGTGAGCTTCCGTCGTCGCCAGGATGAATATCACATACTCCGGCGGCTCCTCAAGCGTCTTAAGGAGCGCATTGAACGCCCCTATCGACAGCATATGAACCTCATCTATGATATAGACCTTATACCGTCCTTCCGTAGGCCGGTACGCCACTTCCTCACGGATCTCGCGGATATTGTCCACGCCGTTGTTGGACGCCGCGTCGATCTCGATCACATTCATAGACGCCCCCGACGCGACCGCCCTGCACATGGCGCATTCCCCGCACGGACTTCCGTCCGCCGGGTTCTCGCAATTCACCGCCTTCGCGAATATCTTCGCCACGGTCGTCTTCCCCGTTCCGCGTGTCCCGCAGAACAGGTACGCATGTCCGATACGCCCCGCCTTGATCTGATTCTTCAACGTCCTTACTATGGCGTCCTGCCCCTTCACATCTTCGAATTCATCCGGACGGAACTTCCGGTATAATGCCGTATATGACATCCCTGCACTCCCCTGTCTATCCTGTCTATTTGACACCGAAGCTGATTCCCGTCATCTCTGCTTCCTTGATGATCGGAGACTTCGGATCTACATACTTAAGCTTGCCCGCCACCTCTGACAGAGGAACACGCACGATATCATTCTTCTTGACGCCCATCATATACCCGAAATCACCGTCAAGAATCGCTTCCGCCGCTGCCGCGCCAAGCCTTGTGGCAAGCACCCTGTCATACGGACACGGCGATCCGCCTCTCTGCGTATGCCCCGGAACCGTGATACGCACTTCCTGGTCCGTCCTCTTCTGGATCTTCTCAGCCACCTCATATGCTACGGACGGGTACTTCTGCTTCGCCTTCTTCTCCTTCAGCTCCTTCTTGGAGAGCTTGGCGTCCGCCTTAGAGATGGCGCCTTCCGCAACTGCAATGATGGTGAACTTCTTACCCGCAGCCTTTCTCTTATTGATGGCGTCAACCACCACGTCAATATCATACGGGATCTCCGGAAGCATGATAATATCGGCGCCTCCGGCAATCCCTGCGTGCAGGGTTACCCAGCCGACCTTATGTCCCATTACCTCTATGATGAATACACGGCTGTGGGAGGTTGCCGTCGTATGGATCTTGTCGATTGTGTCCGTCGCAATATCCACCGCACTCTGGAAGCCGAAGGTCATATCCGTCCCCCACAGGTCATTGTCGATCGTCTTAGGAAGCGTAACGACATGAAGCCCCTCTTCCCTTAACATATTCGCCGTCTTATGTGTGCCGTTGCCGCCAAGAACCACCAGGCAGTCCAGATTCAGCTTGTGATACGTATGTTTCATCGCCTCTACCTTATCGAGTCCGTCCTCATCCGGCACACGCATCAGCTTGAACGGCTGTCTTGAGGTTCCAAGGATCGTTCCTCCTACAGTCAGAATTCCCGAAAAATCTCTGGAGGTCAGCATCTTGAAATTAGAGTAGATCAGTCCCTTATAGCCCTCCTGGAAGCCGTAGATCTCCACATCGTCTCTCTTCGAGCAGATCCCTTTTACCACTCCCCGCATAGCTGCATTCAATGCCTGGCAGTCTCCTCCGCTTGTAAGCATTCCTATTCTTAACATATGGTACTCCTTTCTCACCTGATTCCTTTCGTTTGTCCTCTAAAAGTATACCCTATTTTTTTCCTCTTGACAACGGTGTTATAATGGAAACCAGAAGCACATTAACATTTTCAGACATTTCTCATACAATAAGATAGACAGTCCCTATGGGACTTGGAAAAGAGGTTATCACTGTGGACAAATTAGACATAGGACTCTGGACTCTGGCCGCAAGAGGACATATCGTCCCTTCCCGTTCCCTGTTAAAGACTCCCCGGCAGATCGCTGCCATCAAGAAAAGCGCCGCCCTCAATACTGCCGTGTTGGATCATGTTGCCGCCCATATCCATGAAGGGATGAGCACTGCCGAGATCGACCGCCTGGTCTATGATTTCACGACGGAACACGGCGGCATTCCCGCCCCGCTTAATTACGAAGGGTTCCCCAAGAGCGTCTGCACTTCGCTGAACAACGTCGTCTGCCACGGCATTCCAAGCGAGCATGAATTCCTGACGGAAGGCGATATCCTGAATGTAGACGTGTCCACCATCCTGGACGGCTATTATTCCGATGCATCCCGCATGTTTACCATCGGGGACATCTCGCCGGAAGCCGCAAGGCTTGTCCGTGTGACTCAGGAATGCGTAGACCTGGGATTAAAAGCGGCAAAGCCCTGGGGGCATCTGGGCGATATCGCCCACGCCATCAATACTCACGCAAGGAAGCACGGTTATTCCGTCGTTGAGGATATCGGCGGACACGGAATCGGGCTGGAATTCCACGAAGAGCCCTTTGTCAGTTATGTAACGCCTAAGGGCAGCGAGATGGTCTTAGTCCCCGGCATGATGTTCACCATCGAGCCGATGGTGAACGAAGGCAGCCCGGATTTCTTCGTCGATGAAGATGACGACTGGACCGTCTATACCATTGACGACGGACTGTCGGCACAGGTAGAATATATGGTACTGGTGACCGAGAGCGGAGTTGAGGTCCTGTCGAGATAGACAAATGCTAAAATGTCATGCGTTTGAAGGATATAGACTGTTCATATTCTTCAAGCGCATGACATTTTTATCTTTTATCCGGCTCTTCTTACAGGTCGCCAAGCACCAGCGCCGAGTAAGCGTTCATATTGACGACCACCTCTCCGCTTTCAACCAGATATTCTTCGTAGTCGGTGGAATAGCCGTCCTCGTAGGAGTAGATCAGCTTCTTCATCCGGCATTTCATCGGAACCTCTGCCATCCATACCGGGACTGTGACCTCGGCAAGCTCGCTTCGGTTATTGATGATGACCACGATCCGGTCTTCTCCCTGGAATCTTGCGTAAGCCAGTATATTATGTTCTTCTCCGTTCAGTATGTTGATCGAACCGGTGCGAAGCGCCGGATGCTCCTTGTGTATCCGAATCATCTCCCGGTGAAATGCAACCAGTTCCTTATTCTCATATCCCCACGGATACGTACGCCTGTTGTCCGGATCCGTGAAACCGCAGACTCCCGCCTCATCGCCGTAATACACGGTCGGCGCGCCGATCCACGTCATCTGCATCACAACTGCTTCCCGCATGATCGCATAATTCACATATTCGTTCGCCGCCTCGGGGCCAAGATGTTCCACCCTTCCGACCATATAATTGGTCCGGGTCAGGAACCGGGAATGGTCGTGGTTCGACAGCTCATTCATCGCTACCTGGAGCGACGGCGTCAGCATATTCGCCATATGGTGCATGATCGAGCCCACGAAATTACTCGTGTTGCCCCGCAGGTCTTCCATGTGCTCGTCACTGTGCTTCTCCATGCCTGTCAGGAACCAGGTAACCGGCTCCATGAAAGCATCATAATTCATCACCGTATCCCACTCGTCCCCCTGGAGCCATTCACTTGGGTCTCCGTAATGCTCTGCCAGTATCAGTGCATTCGGGTTCGCATCCTTGACCGCCTCGCGGAACTTCTTCCAGAAGCTATGGTTATAATCGTTGGTCTGCCCCAGATCCGCAGCCACGTCGAGCCTCCAGCCATCCACATTGAACGGCGGGGAGACCCATTTCCTCCCGATATACAGGATATAATTCTCAAGCTTGACCGAATCCTCGTAGTTAAGCTTAGGCAGCGTATCATGCCCCCACCATCCGTCATAATTCGGATTATAGGGCCATTCCTCCTCATCATCCTTCAGGAAATGAAAATAACTCCGGTACGGACTGTCCGGGGAAATATATGCCCCCGGCTGATAATCCTTCTGATTCTCATAGATCCTCTCCCGGTCCATCCATTTGTTAAAGGAACCGCAGTGATTGAACACACCGTCCAGGATGATCTTCATCCCGCGCCTGTGAAGCTCCTCCACCAGCTCGATAAACAGCCGGTTGCTCGCCTCTAAGTTCTTAAGCTCTGTCACCCTCTTCTGGTACTTGGTCGCCTGGTGGTTATCGGTCACTCCGTCCGGCAGCACCTCTCCCCCGTCCTCCACGATCACGCCATAATGAGGATCAATATAATCATAATCCTGAATGTCATACTTATGGTTCGACGGCGATACGAACAGCGGGTTAAAATACAGCACCTCTACCCCTAACTCCTGAAGGTAGTCCAGCTTATCCATCACACCCTTAAGATCCCCGCCGTAGAATTCACGGACACCCATCGTTGCCGGGTACTTATACCAGTTCGTTACCTTCTCACTGTACCCGCCGATATAATAATACTCATTCGTCTCAACATCATTGGACGGATCACCGTTATAGAACCGATCCGTATAGATCTGGTACATCACCGCTCCCTTCGCCCAGTCCGGCGTGGCGAACCCCGGCACGATCACGAAGTTATAGAACTCCACGATCTCCTTCGATGCACCGCATCTCCCATAATAGAGAGTCTCATCATCATTCTGGATCTCGAAGCAATACCGGAACGACCTGTCATTCAATCTCCAGTTAATGGTATAATAATCAAACTCACTGTCATTGCCGCCATCCTTGCCGTCATCTCTGCCGCCTTCTTTCCTCATGTCATATCCACCAACCGCTGTCATCAGACGTACCCGTCTGGCGTCGTTCTTAGCCGTCCGGAAACGCAGCCTTACAGTCTCATTCTCCTGGGGCTCCTGTGGAATAACATAACTAGCAGTTCCATCACAAAATAATGCCTGTTCATTCACGCTGTTGCTCCCCCTTTATTCTATTATGCTTCTGATACCTCACCTGAAAATAATGCTTCAAATTCTTCTCTGGAAATCTTCTCCTTCTCCAACAATAAATCAGCACACGCATGAAGTACATGATCGTATTTCTTGATCACAGCTCTCGCTCTGCTGTAGCACTCGTCAATGATCCTCTTCACTTCCTGGTCGATCGTAGTTGCGACGGTCTCTCCGTAACCTCTTGAAGCATGGGCAAGGTCACGGCCGATGAATATCTCGTCACTGTCATTATCATAATTGATCAGGCCAACCGCCTCAGACATTCCGAACTTGGTAACCATAGACTTGGCCAGGCTGGTCGCCTGCTTGATATCCTGGGACGCTCCGGTTGTAATATCATCCAGCACCTCTTCTTCCGCCACGCGTCCTCCAAGGGCGACGGTAATATCCTGGAGCATCTTCCCCTTCGTATTGAACATCTCGTCATTCTCCGGAAGCGGCATGGTGTAGCCTCCCGCTCCTCCGGTCGGAATGATCGACACACTGTAGACCGGTCCCACATCCGGAAGCACATGGAACAGAATCGCATGGCCCGCCTCATGGAACGCCGTGATCCGCTTCTCCTTGTCGGAGATCACACGGCTCTTCTTCTCCGCGCCGATCCCGACCTTCACGAACGCCTTCTTGATATCCTCCTGCTTAAGATAGATGCGGCCTTCCTTCGCAGCCAGGATCGCCGCCTCATTCAGCAGATTCTCAAGATCTGCCCCGGTGAACCCTGCCGTCGTCTGAGCGATCTGGTGAAGGTCGATCTCCTCGCTGAGCGGCTTCCCGTCCGCGTGAACCTTCAGGATCTCTTCTCTTCCCTGGATATCCGGCCTACCGACCATCACCCGGCGGTCGAAACGGCCGGGGCGCAGGATCGCCGGATCAAGGATGTCCACACGGTTCGTCGCTGCCATCACGATCACGCCTTCATTGACGCCGAAACCGTCCATCTCCACCAGAAGCTGGTTCAAGGTCTGCTCTCTCTCATCATGGCCGCCGCCCATACCGGTTCCGCGGCGTCTCGCCACCGCGTCGATCTCGTCGATAAAGATAATACACGGCGAATTCTTCTTCGCCTCCTCGAACAGATCCCGGACACGGGACGCGCCCACACCGACGAACATCTCCACAAAATCCGAACCCGATATGGTGAAGAACGGCACGCCCGCTTCACCCGCGACAGCCTTGGCAAGCAGCGTCTTACCCGTTCCCGGAGGTCCCACCAGCAGGACTCCCTTGGGGATTCTTGCCCCTACCTGGATATATTTCTTCGGAGACTTCAGGAAATCCACGATCTCCTCTAACTCCTCCTTCTCCTCCTTAAGGCCTGCAACCTGTGAAAAGGTGATCTTCTTGTCCCCGCCGGTACTGAGCCTTGCACGGCTCTTCCCGAAATTCATAGCCTTGGCGTTCGCGCCGCCTCCCTGACGGTTCATAACCGTAAATATCAGCATGACTCCCAGAAGCGTCAGAAGCACCGGCATGATCACCGTCATAAACCAACTGTCCTCCCGGACATCCGGCATCTCGTAGTCCACATCCTTATTCTTCAGATATTCCTGAATCTCATTGACATCCGATACATACAGATATCTGACCTCCTCTCCCTTAAGCTCAAGCTCGACCCTTCCTGTGGGTACGTTCTTGTTCTGCGTGATTACGACCTTCTCTGTATCCTTGCTCACCACCAGCTCTTCAAATTCCTTCCAGGTCAGCTCTTCATCCTTCTGGTCAAACTGATTCGTAAGCCACAACATAACGAATAAGAACACGACAAACGTCAGAACTGTGGCTCCGCTCAGCCCCCTTACCTTCCTATCATTCAATGTCCCAAAGCCCCTTTCTATTCTACGCCGTCTACAATTCCAATGTACGGCAGATTCCTGTACTTCTGTGCATAGTCAAGACCGTATCCCACAACAAACTCATCCGGAATCTCGAATCCTACATAATCCACCTTCACATCCCTGACCCTCCTGTCAGGCTTGTCAAGAAGAGTACACAGTCTCATGCTTTTTGGCTTCCTCTTCTCAAGGATCTCCAACAGGTATGACAACGTCCTTCCAGAGTCGATGATATCCTCTACGACGAGCACATCCTTGCCTTCCAGGGATTCGTCCAGGTCCTTCACGATCCTGACTACCCCGTTAGAGGATGTCCCGTCCCCGTAACTGCTCACGCTCATGAAATCCAGGGATACCGGTACATTGATCTTCTTCGCCAGCTCGCACATGAAGAAGACGCCCCCCTTAAGGACGCAGATCAGATGAACCTGCTTACCCTCATAATCTTCGCTGATCCGTCTTCCCATCTCTTCAATTCTTGCAGCAACATCCTTCTCCGGAATCAATACCCTTATACTTTCCGCCATCACTTTGTCCTCCGTAAAATTCTATCTCCAGGATTCTCCTGGTCTTCTCTGTGATCTGATACTTCTGATTCTGCCGATACCCGACGATCCACATAATGTGCTTCCCGTCCGCCGCAAGCCATATCTTGTCTCTCTGTCTTGCAGGTATCTTTTCATTAATAAAATACTGCTTAAGCTTCTGAGTCCTGCCGTCTTTCGAGATCGTGATATAATCTCCCGGCTCTCTGTGCCTCATTTTAACAGTATTTTTTATTATATCATAATCAAACCATTTCGTGTAGGGGTTTTCTGGAAATATTACCCGATTTCCGGTTCTCCCGAACACTCTGCACACCGCCGGACATTCCTTCGTTCCGTCTCCCGCGCCGCAGACAGCATCGCCATCGGCGCCGGCGATTTGCAGATGCTCCCCCGCCGCAGACAGCTCGATCCCTTCATAACACCGTCTCGCACACATGCCGTAGGGCAGATGGACCTGCCTTCCCACCTGCCTGTCAAGCAGCTCCATAAGCATCCTCGTATGTTCGGTCTCCAGGTCCTTGCGTCTTCCCGCAACATGGCAGAGCATCTCATGGATCACAGACGGGCGGAGCGCTTCCGGTGTCTGCAGAAATTGCTCCTTATCGAGCACCGCCCGGTCTTCTTCATAACGGATACAGCCCGCCCCGTATCTTGCAGTCTCCTGCTGAATATACTCTCCAAGCACGCGCATCTGTTCCATCGTCTCCGACATGTGGAGCACCGTCTGCCGGTTCACCTGTTCTTCAAGATACGGGATCACATGCCTTCGGATCCGATTCCTTGTATAGTCATCCTCCAGATTCGTTTCATCCGTACAATAAGATATTCCCCGATTTTTAAGATATGATTCAATCTCTTCTCTTTTCAGGCACAAAAGAGGACGGATCCACGGCCCGGTCACCGGCGCGATCCCGCCAAGACCCCTGATCCCGCATCCTCTGCACAGATTCCAGATCAATGTCTCCGCATTATCATTCTGATGATGGGCAAGGGCGATCTTACCGCCGCCCAACTCCCCCTGCACCTTGAGAAATATCCCGCGGCGGATGTCTCTGCCCGCTTCCTCCAGACTCAGCCCGCTCTGGCCGGCAAGCTTACGCACATCTTCATGGAACGTCTGAAGCCCGACTCCCCATTCGTCACAGATTCTCCCCACGTACTCCGCGTCCGCGTCCGCATCCGCCCCCCTGAGGCCGTGATGCACATGCACCGCCAGGACATCCAGGTTAAGCTCTTCCTTAAGCTTCATAAGCATGAAAAGAAGGCATATGGAATCTGCACCTCCCGATACGCCTGCAATCACTCTGTCTTCCTTATCCAGCATGTGATACCGCCGGATATACTCTCTTACCCGCTGATACATCATCTCACACATCCTTTGGGTAATTATTATAATGAATCTGCCCGAAAAAGCAAGCTCTTCCTGCCTCCTTCTATAATTCCCAGATACCGATCGCCAGCACGGTCATATCATCCACCGGAACCTCCTGCGTCCATTCCAATACCTGTTCCAGAATATGATGCGCCAGTTCTTTGGGGTTCACGATATCCGCATCCTGTATAAATGTGCTCATCAAGGATTCCTGTTCCCCCACCGGCAGCGCATCCAGAACCCCGTCCGTAACCATGATCACAAAATCCCCGGATTCCAGCTTCCTCTCCACCGGCTCCAGCTCCAGCTCCCGGATCACACCAACCGGGAGCGTTGAGGAATTGATCGTCTCGACCTTGTCCTTCCTCTTGATAAATGTCGTGGACGCTCCCGCCTTCACGAATTCACAGGTCCCGCTGTACAGATCAAAGAGACTTGCGTCTATAGTAGAAAAGCGCACCTCCTCCCTTGCGATCACCAGCGCCGTATTCATTAGCTGAACCGCCATCGTAATCGGGAATCCCGCCTCCAGAAGCTCCTCCAACATCTCAACGACCATCTTGCTCTCCCGGAACGCCTCTTCTCCGGAGCCCATACCGTCAGACAGGGCGATTCCTTTCTTGCCCTCCGGCAGATCCGTCATAAGGAAGGTGTCGCCGGATATCTTCTCGCATCCCTTACCGATCTTCGCTACCCCCTGCAGAGTATGGAATCTGGCGCTCTCCACACACGCCACCGTGCAGTATTCCTCGCCGACAAGCGGGCGCTCGCCCATCTGCGGCGTCATCGTGCGCCCCGTACACGCCCCCACAAGAGAAGCCAGCTCCTTCACGGCGATCACCCGTCCTTTCATGGACTTCACCGTGAGATGGATCTCGTACTTCCCCTGGGACGTCATGTAGAACACCGAAGACAAGAGCCTTGCGCCGCCCTTCTTAAGCTGCGTCTTCAGACGCTTCTCCAGATGCTCGTCCTCAAAAATACCCGCGTCCAATTCCCGGGTCGTATGCTGGATCATCTTCGCAAACCGGTCAAGCTGTTCCGCATAGCCTTCCCGGTTCTGGACGATCTTATTATTCCACATCATGATATTCTTCGCATTTTCAAACGTCTCCAACGTCTCCCTCAGGAATCTGGGCGCCTTGATACACCGCTTCTGAAGACTCCTCTTCAGCTCCACATTCAGCTCCGCCCCGAATTCCTCCACCGTACACAGAATCTCATAGAGAAGCTGGTAAGTATGTACCCGGTTCTCTCCCAGGCACCACTCCTTCTTCTCGCAATTATCACAAACCTTGTCCGTGACCTTCAGAAACATCTCCTCGATCTCTTCTTTTGAAAATGTCCCCTTATAGTCTTCTAATGTAAGAAACGTCTTTGACAAATGTACCAAAGAATCCGCAAACTTGTCCATCTGTACGACATATGGGTTGATAAATGTCTTTTTCTCCTTTATTTCCGTCATCCTTGCGCTCCCCTTTCAACGGTTTTCAGACATATTTCTTCCGAAAAAAATAAAAAGCCTTAGGAAATCCGTCTCCTAAAGCTTATCCTCTGTCTGTTATTCTGCCTTAAATATCGTCTCGTTCTCGTGTATCAGGCCTAATTTCTCCTTCGCCACATCTTCTACGTATTCATCCGTTCCTACATATTCGCCAAGTTCCTCTATCTCCTTCGTGCGCGCCTTCTCTTCCTCGATCTGTTCTTCAAGCTCCATCTCCTGCGCCCGGTAATGCTCTTCCTTGGCCTTCAAGGACACACTGTTCGCAGATATCACTACAAACAGAAGCAAGACAACCGCACTGACTGCCAGCACGCTTCTCCTGTGACGCTGCATGCGCTTCTTCTGGCGTCTCCTGGGACGCCCCTGTTCTGTTCTTCCCATAATCAATTACTCACCCTTATTCCGGCTTCACGCCGATACTCACCCTATACTCACTCCTATCTTAACTTTTTTCTTCTTTTTTATCAAGCCCCTGGCATAAATCTTTCTTTTTACGGCCGTAGATTTTTTTGTACAGTTTTTCAGAGGCACCGAAAAAAGCTGTCATTAAAATCACTCCAAGCGCAACACCTAGTATAAAGTACCATCGGATACTACCATCACTTGTATGGTAAATCTGCACAAACATATAGACGGCAGAACCCAGCCAGAATATCATATCCTCCGCGCTTACCGCCGCCAGGTCATGGACTATAATCCTCCTGAAACAACGGATACACTGATATACAAGACGCACGATCGCCCCGGATACGACTGCTATAAGGAACACCATCATCTCTTCCTGGATTCCCGGCATAGTATCACCTGAACAGCTTGGAGAACAGATTATCCTGCTGCTTCCCATGCCCCTGGACATCCGAATAGGCAACACTGTCGATATTCCCCGACAGGTCCACCTCTCCCTTCTCCACACTCAGCCGGTTCACATGCAGGTCCGTGCCCTTGACCATCATCATCCCCTGCTCCGTCTCAAGCAGGATCTCATTCAAATCAAAAGACAATACATCGACCACACCAGTCACCAGACTGGTCTTCCGGTTATTGATCACCAGTTTATGATTTTTCTGTACGGTTCTTTCTTCCATGCGCTTCACAACCTTTCTTAATAATCATATGAAAGGCCGGCGGCATTTATTACAAATATTTGAACAAGTCTCCTGCTTCATCCTTCTTTGTTGTGTCCCTGATGTCCAAAACTTCGACCTTGACCGTCTTCGTCCCAAACTGGATCTCGATAATATCCCACACCTTGACCTTCACAGATGCCTTCGCCACCTGTCCGTTCACGGATACACGCCCCGCATCGCACGCCTCGTTCGCAACTGTCCTGCGCTTGATCAGCCGCGAAACCTTAAGAAATTTGTCTAATCTCATCACTGCCTCCTTCACAACCAGACAGGGAAGACGTTCCCTGCACATAAAAAGGGTGCCTTCGGTGTTATCACTCCTGCGGCACCCTGATCCCCACTATTTATCCATCTGTTCCCGAAATCTCTTCTCCCCTTCTGTCCGGATCAGATCCCGAAAACACAGACTTATACAACGGATTACTCGTTAACAGCGTCCTTCAATGCTTTGCCTGCCTTGAACTTCGGCGCCTTGCATGCATCGATCTTCATAGTCTTGCCCGTCTGCGGATTCCTTCCTTCTCTTGCAGCTCTCTTGCTCACCTCAAAGGTTCCGAAACCAACTAGCTGTACCTTGTGCTCCTTCTTCAGTTCGTCCGTTACAACGTCGATAAAAGCCTTCAACGCCTTCTCAGAATCCTTCTTGGATAATTCTGCCTGGTCGGCAATCGCTGCTACTAATTCTGTCTTATTCATGGATAATTTCCTCCTCTTGTTTCATAGAATCCCTTATTTTATTCTATCATCTTAATACGGCCTCTATTCCCATCCGGGCAGCCCATGACGCATACCCCGCGGGCGGGCATAACTGCCGTCCGACAATGTATCCCTGTCCCATAGAAGACCTATAGTTAAAGTTATAACCGCTTTCTAAGTAAATGTCAAGGCAAATTCTTTAGTTTTCCCCGTATTTTCAAGGTTTTCCGATATCTTTAGAGCATCTTATCGATCATAGCCAGAACTTCTTTCCCCAGCTTCGCTGATTTTTCGTCGGCGTCTGCAAGAGAAGCTCCCTTAATCCCATAATAGAATTTGACCTTCGGCTCCGTTCCAGAAGGTCTTACGCACAGCCACGCGTCGTCGGTCAGGTCATAATACAGAACGTTGGACTTCGGAAGGCCCGTCCCTGTCACTTCGCCCGTCGCGATATCCTTGATAGTCTCCGCCTGGTAATCTCTTGCCTTCACAACCTGATATCCTCCAACCTCTGCCGGCGGATTCTTCCGAAGCGTCTCCAGGATCTCCTGGATCTTCTGAAGCCCTTCGATCCCCTTCAAAGTGATAGACTGAATATCATCCTTATAGTAGCCGTACTTGTCATACATGTCCACCATGGCATCCCACAGCGTCTTACCCTGGGTCTTATAATAAGCGGCAGCCTCGCACAGCGCCATCGTAGCCACGATCGCATCCTTATCCCTTGCATGGGTTCCGATCAGGCATCCGTAGCTCTCCTCGAATCCAAAGAGATAGCTGCCCTTGCCCGTCGTCTCGAATCCAAGGATCTGCTGTCCGATAAACTTGAAGCCTGTCAATACCTCAATCAGACCGATCCCGTATCCCTTGGCAATGGCGTCCGCCAGATTCGATGTAACGATCGTCTTGATCAGATATCCGTCGTCCGGAAGCCCATACAGCGCTTTGCGCTGGCCGATCTCATAATCTGCGAGAAGACATCCCGACATATTCCCTGTCAGCACCTTATATTCACCGGACTTCGCATCCTTCACATACACACCGAGACGGTCCGCATCCGGGTCCGTCGCAAGTACCAGATCCGCGTCCACTTCCTTCGCAAGCTTGAGCCCCAGTTCGAACGCTTCCTTCGCCTCCGGGTTTGGATAAGACACGGTCGGGAACTCTCCGTCCGGAAGCTCCTGTTCCTTCACAACATATACATTCTCGAAACCTAACTCCTTCAGGATACGCCTTGCCGGAATATTCCCGGTTCCATGAAGCGGGCTGTACACGATCTTCAGGTCCTTGCCCACTGCGTCAATAGAATCCTGATGGATCACCTGCTTCTTAAGCTCTGCAATATACCCGTCGTCCACGGCCGCTCCGATCACCTCATACATCCCGGCTGCCTTCGCTTCCTCAAGCCCCATGGTCTTCACGGTATTGTACTCTGTAACAGCCTTCACCTCGTCCATGATACCCTTGTCATGCGGCGGCGTGATCTGTGCTCCGTCCTCCCAGTACACCTTATAGCCGTTATACTCCGGCGGGTTATGGCTTGCTGTGATATTGATGCCGGCAATGCATCCAAGAGAACGCACCGCATAAGACAGCTCAGGCGTAGGACGCAGCGACTCGAACACATATGCCTTGATCCCGTTCGCAGCAAGGCACAGAGCCGCTTCATCTGCGAATTCCGGCGACATACGGCGGGAATCATACGCGATCGCCACACCCTTCTTCTGTCCGTCCTTGCTGATGATATAATTCGCAAGCCCCTGGGTTGCCTTCCTTACCGTATAGATATTCATGCGGTTCGTCCCTGCGCCGATAATCCCTCTAAGCCCGGCCGTACCGAATTCAAGGTCCTTATAAAAACGCTCTTTGATCTCGTTGTCATCCTCTGCAATACTCTTAAGTTCTTCCTTCGCAGCCTCGTCAAAGTATGGGTCATTCAGCCATCCTTCATATTTCTCACGATATTCCATTTTTGTACCTCCTGTCCTTAATATCTCTATTATACTCTGTAATTAAGGCACTGACAAACTATTTCTTATGTATTCCGGGAATTTTTATAACTGTTTAAGCGAGTTGAGCTTAACTGTCACGACATTCTGCTCTTCACAGACGGTATGAGAATATTTCCTCCAGGAATCTCTTCTTCTCCTCCGTCTGCCGGATCGCCATGTGCAGCTTCTCTATGCTCTTCGCCGAGATCCAGGCTTTGTTCGAATGATAATAGGAATTCGCGATCTTCCAGAACTTCTCCGGATAGATCAGCCGGATCCTCAGATATTCCGTCTCTTCCCGCGAAAGCGGCCGGATCGCCGAATAGGCATTCAGCATGTTATCTCCAAGCCGTACCTTCCAGCCCTGCTTCTCCATCACCTTCCGGAGGAAATAATACAGATCCTCCACCTGCACGTCTCTCTTAAATTTCTCGAAATTCGTAACCGCAATATGATATGGTTCTTTCCTGTGCTGATAACCTCCTGTAAATGGTTCCGCCGGAAGCATCAGTATATTGTGGTAATTATATTCTCCGTGGGTCATACAGCAGTTCTCCACACTGTCCCGATACAGCCTGTCATAGTCTGAATCCTCAAGCTCATCCACGGCTGCTGCCGCCCACTGATACATTTGCTCAAAATATTTCAGGAAAGCTGCCTCGAATTCCCCTTTGGGCGATATCCCCCGCATGAATTTGCGGACCTTCTTAAGCTCCCGGTTATGACGCAGATACTCCTCTCCCAGATGCGCGCCCGGAGTCACGCTGCCCGGCAGCTCATGGCACATCAGCACATGCAGCTTCGCCAGATTCCCCGCCGCCGCAAGCAATTCCGCAGGCTTCTTGATATCGCATTCCCGCCCCTGAAACCAGGATTTCAGAAGATACTGGCTTCCTTCCTCCAACGCCGCAAGGTATCCTCCTTCCTTCGTCCGTATGATCCGATCCGTCCAGATATATCCCTGATCCCGAAGATACTCATGCAGCTCATACAACGCAGGAATACGTTTCTCTGACACCTTCACTTCCTTGAGAAGCATAAGCCCCCGATCCGTATCGCATAAAACAGCACCCCTGGTCTTGCGGGTGCCGGCAACTTCTATATCATACTGCTCCAATACACTTAGTTCATACTCCTGCATATCCATCCCCTGCACTTATAATACATATTCTCTCTAACGTATGATGCAGATAATGGAAATATGCTTAGAAATCAGCTTCTTAATGCGGCGATTTCGAGAAGCTTCTCCTTCACATTCTTCTCAGGCTCCTCGATCACCGCCTGCAGAAGTTCATTCAGGCAGTCTCCGATCTCCTTCCCCGGCTCCATCCCGGCTTCGATCAGGTCCCTTCCCGTCACCGCCAGATCCTTCAGGGACACACACTGCTTCTTCTCTGTAATCTCCCTGTACAGTTCTTCGATCTCATCCAGATTCCTTATCTTCTCTTCCCTTAAGTACATGCTCTGAGCCAGCACATCCGCGCGGCGGACCTCCATATAGAGCGGAAAGATGTCCTCCCCGATCTTGTTCATGGCGCGGCGGACGTTCTTCGCGGAAGCCGGCATGCGGTAATCATGATAGTAAACCAGCCTTGTCACCTTATTCACAGTATCGTTGTCGAATTTCAGACGCCTCAATACATCTCTCGCAATCTCCTGGCTTCTTGCCGCATGCTTCTTAAAATGTGCCACACCGTCAGAATCCACCGTCTTAAGATCCGGCTTCCCCATGTCATGCAGCAGCATCGTAAGCCGAAGCACCTTATCCGCCCGGACATTTCCCATGGCATGCAGCGTATGCTCTCCTACATTATACATATGGTGGGGAGTTTCCTGCTCCGTCTCCATCAGCCTGTCAAATTCCGGCAGAAATACCTTCGTGATCCCAAGCTCATAAGCATCCTTTAAGAGCCCCGGCCTGTCGGATATCACCGTCTTAATAAGCTCTGTCTGGATCCGTTCCGCACTGATCCTCTCAAGCGTGGGCGCAAGCTCCTCCATGCCCCGTCTGGTCTCCTCCTCGACCTCGAATCCAAGCTGCGCCGCGAACCGGATCCCCCTTAAGATCCTTAAGGCATCCTCAGAAAACCGCTCTCTGGCATCCCCTACGCAGCGGATGATCCCCGCTTCAAGATCCCCGGCTCCTCCAAATATATCCACCAGCCCCTCCGTCTGGTTATAAGCCATCGCATTGACCGTGAAATCCCGTCTCTTAAGATCCTCCCTGAGACTCCTGGTAAAAGTAACCTCCCTGGGATGCCGGTTATCTTCGTATTCCCCGTCGACCCGGTATGTCGTCACCTCGAATCCTTCCCCCTCAAGAAGCACCGTGACCGTACCATGCTCGATCCCCGTATCGAATGTCCTGTCGAATAATTCTTTCGTCTCTTCCGGCGTTGCAGATGTCGTGATATCCCAGTCCCCGGGCTCCCTCCCCAGCATGGAATCCCTGACACATCCGCCCACCGCGTATGCCTCATGTCCATGCTCCTGTAATCTTGTGATGATCCTGCCTGCCTTACAGGGCAGTTGAATTCTCAGATTCTCCATAAATATCCCCTCCGATTCGCCTTGCTGTCTCTGCCTTCATTGCATTTATAAAATATCATAGCACATTTTATCGACTTCTAAAAGCCCGCTCTACTGCATATCTTATAGGCAAAACAGACCAAAGGTATCGCTGTTATGTTAAATTATCTATGGGCAGGAATGATCCTGATTGGCATCATATTCGCCGCATTTACCGGACGGATGCCGGACATCACCAACGCCGCGCTTGATTCTTCCAAAGAGGCCATCACCCTGTGCATCACCATGATGGGGGTAATGTCATTCTGGGTGGGACTGATGGAGATCGCCGGGAAAGCCGGCATCATCCGGGCCGCCTCCAGACGGATCCGGCCGCTGGTACGCTTCTTATTCCCCAATCTTCCGGCCGGTCATCCGGCCGAGGAACATATCACTACGAATATCATCGCCAATGTGCTGGGACTTGGGTGGGCGGCGACTCCGGCCGGGCTTAAGGCGATGGAGGAACTATCTAAACTGGAGGAAGACCGCAGACGCGGACGGCTCCCCGGACCAGTGCGAAAACCTGGAATTGCCAGCAATGAGATGTGTACGTTTCTGATTATTAATATCTCGTCTCTGCAGTTGATCCCGGTGAATGTGATCGCCTACCGGAGCCAGTACGGGAGCGTGAACCCGGCGGGGATCGTAGGGGCGGGGATTGCAGCGACGGCGGTGAGTACAATTGTGGCAGTGGTGTATTGTAAGATGATGGATGGAAAGCGGAGGATATAACATCTTCCGCTTTCGTAGTATTAAAAGAGGCGAAAAAGAGTTTTTAAAATATATTGAGAGGAACTGATTTTTAGGGTATACTAAGTAAAAGAATATAGTTTTTTAAGTAAGAAAGGCAATAATTGAACTGGATATTCTTGAAAAAGGATGTGAAGATTACGGATATATGTATTGCCTATTTGTCGATATATTTTGTAGGAGAAGATATATCCATCAGGGCATCCCGCAATACATGCTCCTGACGGGGCGGACGGACTTCGTCCGATAAAGTAGGATTATTTGGAACAGATGATAAGTGAAGGGAATATGAGAAATGCTGATTGCAGATAAGAGAGATTATAGGAAAGGATACGAGAAGCATTACCAGTCATATAGACGGCTTAAAGGCGAAAATGCAGATATAAACAGCAGAAGATTATTGTTGGTTTATAGTGTAGAATGCGGTTTAAAATATAAGTTATTAGATAAATGGAACGAAAAAAATCCTCGAAAAATTTTGGAAGGTACTGATGATAAGAAGAGAGATATTTTAAAGTCTCACAATCTGGAAAGAATATTAAAAGAGTTAGGACAGCAGGGAAATTTTAAATTTCCACGATTGAAAACTGTACATAAAGGCATTGTAGATCCAGAAAGTTATCACCAGTTCTATCGATATTGTATTGAAACACAGGAAAAACAATTAGACAAGGAAGAAAAGATAGAGGCCTCGTTAAACGATATTGCCTGTTGGATTAAGGAAGGGATGAGAAGACAATGATGTTATATACATGGAAAGACATAGAAAGAGAACTGTTGTTGAATAAAAGTAAATGGCAGGGGGTAATTTCTGATAGTGAAATATATACTGATGAAGTAATTATTCGTATAAAAAAAGGGCAAACGGAGACATCTGCTAAAAAAATATTATTGCAGATTTTTGGAAAAAAATATGATGATAAAAAAATATTTCTGGATTTACCGGGTGAGTGTTTAGATGTGTCTTTTGAAATTGATGAAGATGAGAAAAATGATAGCGTAGCCACACCACTTTTTAGGAATGTTTTATATCAGAAGACAGCATATTATAGTGAATTGATAGAAAAAGAATTACCGGGAGTGCCTGTTCTTGCTTTTCATTCATATAAGGGAGGGGTAGGACGAACATTATCTTTATTGGCTTTTATTAAAGCATGGTCTGAGTTGAATAATTTGGAGAATACCCAAAAGCTTCTTATCGTTGATGCGGATATTGAAGCACCAGGAATTACGTGGCTTACTATGAAGCAGGAGGAAGCGTCATTTAGCTTTTTGGATCTTTTGGAAGTTACGCAAGAAAAGGATAATGTGAATGAAATTATTGAATTAATTGCAGATAAAGTATTGGAATCAATTGTTAAAATAGAGACAGAGCGGGGACGGGTAGAGCATATTGTTTTACCAACGTATAGATACGTAGAACAATTGCTTGATATGTACGCAAGCCCTGAAAGTCTTGCGATTAGTTATAATAAAAAATATATATTAGCGGAAGTTTTGTCAAAATTAGGAGAGAAGGTAAATGCAGGATTAGTGTTGATTGACTTGAGGGCGGGCTTAAGCGAATTTTCGGCGCCGCTGCTTTTTGATCCTAGGGTAAAAAAATATCTTGTGACATCGACGTCTTACCAGTCTGTTAAAGGAACAGGGATACTTTTACAGCAGTTAAGCAAAGGTCTGCCATTGAATGAAAATTCTAAAATACCGGAAGTTTTACTGACAATGGTGCAAAATGGAATGAATACGGATGAAATCATTAGTGAATTAATTGCCGTTTATCATCCTAATATAGTCGAAGGCGATGATTCTATAATGGATGATATAGTGACGGAACTTCCATTTGCAAGTGAATTAGTGCACTTAGAAACATTACCAAAAATAATGTCAAATTTAAGTGGCAGGGATTTTTACAAAAATATTTCTGAAATTGTTAAAAATAGTTATATGGTTTCCGGGGAAACAAAAGGTGATAATTTAAAGGTATCAAGAAACAAAGTAATAAATAATATACATGAGTTTGCAGCAAACCAAATTACGGCGGAAGGGAATGGAACATTTGAAGTATTAATGACAGAGTCAATTCAAAATTTAATCAGAAAGTATAAAAATAGTATTCCAAACACAGTAATTATGGGTGCGAAGGGATCTGGTAAAACATTTTTATATAGAGAAATATTAAGGGATCAATATTGGGAAAAGTTTGTTGAACGTATGAGTAAAAATGATCCGGTATTAAAAGGTTTGAGTGGCGGTAAATGCATATTGGCAGTTCCTCTTTTGGCTTCAGGAAATGCTGGAGGATTTCCCGATGTTATAAAAAATGCCATAACGGGTTACAACCAATGTGGAACGAAAGGGAAAATTAGTAATTCAGTATATGTGGACAGTAAAGATATGCTGTTAACGTATGTAAGAGAATACCATGATATTTTAGAGTGGAAAGAAATATGGAAAAAAGTTATCTTAAATGCATTTGATACAATATATCCGTCGTTGGTAGAACTTGAGGAAGAATTGCAGTATAAGCATATAAAGCTTGTATTTTTATTAGATGGGCTGGAAGAGATTTTTGAGCATACAATATCGTCGGAAAACGAGAAAAACGCGATCAGGGCATTGTGCAGAGATTTGCTGGACGAAGTGAAAATAGCTTATCAGAATATGGGTCTTATGATATTTTTGAGAAAAGATATGGCGCGGGATTCATTAACAATTAATTATGAACAATTTTATTCTTTATACCGTGCTGTTGAATTGCAATGGTCAAATACGGAAGCGTTAAGATTGGCGGCATGGCTGACGAGTCAGGCTGTACCAGATTTTTATCAGGAAAATATACCAATTGAAATGGCGCCAGGAGAAGTAATTGAACAGACACTTAATAGATTATGGGGGGTTAAGCTGGGAAAGCCAACATCTAATGAAGCATATTCTTCAAGATGGATTTTGGCGGCATTATCAGATTTTAATGGACAGCTACAGGCGCGAGACATTATTAGATTTTTGGAAAAAGCAACTGAACATGTAGGTAAAGCAGTGTATGAAGACAGATATTTGATGCCGATAGAAATCCGAAAGGCGGTTTCAGATTGCTCTAATGATAAGATTGGCGAAATAAGAGATGAAATTAAGGCGCTGGGGCCGATTTTTGATAAATTAGAACATGCATCGGAAGAAAAAAAGGTTTTGCCGTTTTCGACGGATACGTTTAGTCTTTCTCAGGCAGAAGAAAAGATCATGAAACAGGAAGGCTATTTAAAAATAGATAATGACCGATATTATTTGCCGGAAATTATCAGACATGCTTTAAAATTCAAATATGAAAAAGGCGCGCGTCCAAAGGTACTTTCTTTGTTACTGAAATAGGTATTGGTTTAGAATCTTATGAAACTGTTAGAAGATAAGGAATTTTTAGTCTTAGCTTGACACTCCCGCACCGGAGCCAGTACGGGAGCGTGAACCCGGCGGGGGTCGTAGGGGCGGGGATTGCAGCGACGGCGGTGAGTACGATTGTGGCAGTGGTGTATTGTAAGATGATGGATGGAAAGCGGAGGACGTGAGTTCTTCGCTTTTATTTAAAAGATTGTTGAGAAACTAAGTTTTTTAGGATATACTTAGTCAAAGACTTCGCGGCAGTCGCCAAATGTGCATGCAAGCATGCCCGCTTGGCCCGTTGCTCGCGGGAATAAACGGAGGTATGAAAATGGCATATAAGGAATTTGTCAGCGAACTGCAAAAAAAGCTTGAGGAAAAGAAACAAGAGCTGGGTTATAACAAAATGACCTTCTTAGGGGATGGAGCCACATCGGCTGATGCGAAGGAGCTTACTATTATACGCGAAACAAACATCAAATATCACAAAACGGAGTCAGATGTGCTAATTGGTGATTATATCATCCTGCACCAATATGACGGTAAGAGAGAGCAGATATGCAGATTTGATTGTGAACAGTTATACCAGGAGTATGAAGAAGGCGGCTGGGAGGCTGTGTGGGAACAGATTCTTTCTTCGATCGACGCCAGCAGAAAATTCATGGAACTGGAAATTATAGATCTGATTGAAAAAAATGAGTATGACCTGTTAAAAGACAAGCTTTTTATCCGTCCGCTGAATTTCAACGACCACCGATATGAACTGAAAAACCATATTTACAGGCGCATCGGCGATATGGTGCTGGTTCTCTATATTCTTGCAAGTGATGAAGACGACGGCAAGAGACATGATGTATTGTCTGTTAAGGTGCCCAGATCCTCAATGCAGGCATGGGGAATAGACAAAGAAGAAGTGTGGGAGAATGCGATGAGCAATACATACATCATGGCGCCGCCGCGTATATACTTAAATGCGATGGACTTAGTAAACCCGCCTTATCACAGAGGCGCGTTTATGGCGCTGAATAGTGATATCACTTCTCTTTCACCGCTTGCAGTGCCGACTGTGACAACGACATCGCAGATAAACGGAGCAATCGCCATGTTCTATCCCGGAGTAATGAAGCGTATAGCAGAGCTTTTCGGAGACGATTATTATATAGCTTTCACGGGCACCAGCGAAGCCAGACTTCATAAAAAAGGCACGATACAACCACGGAATATACTAATGCGGATCAAGCAGATGAATAAGACATTCGATCCGGCAGATATCCTGACAAACAAGGTCTATATGTACGAAACAGCGAATCAAAAACTGAGGCAGCTAGAGCTATAAACTTGTGAATACACTGGCCGCAGTTTTTTTAGAAGCGGAGAGGGTAAGACTCTTCGCTTCTTAATCTTCTGCCCAGGCTTTATCCCTTGACCGCCCCGTTCGTAACTCCATTGATAATCTGCTTCTGTGCGATCAGATAGAAGACCAACATCGGCAAAAGCGCCAGAATATACGAAGCAAACGCCAGATTATAGTTCGTGCCGAACTGTGACTGGAACATCATCTGCGCTAACGGCAAGGTAGTATCTTTCCCATCCCCGCCGCTTAACATTACCAGAGGAAGCAGCACATCATTCCATGCGGCAAGCGCTGTCAGAACGGCAACCGTGGCATGCATAGGCTTCAGGAGAGGAAAGATGATCTTCCAGAAGACACTCCATGTATTAGCGCCATCGATATACGCCGATTCCTCCAGACTGATTGGAATATTCTTCAGATACCCCACATACAACAAGGTATTCATCGCCATATTAAAAACGATATACAGAAAGATTACACCAATCTTATTGTCCAGATGGAAGAAAGCCATCTGCTTTACCAGCGGAAGCATCAGCATGGAAAACGGAACAAACATAGCGCTGACCAGATAATAATAGAAGAATTTATACACCTTCTTATGCTGCATATTTCTGGCAATCGCATAGGAAACCATAGAACTCACAAGCACGCAGGCAGCCACACTGCACACGGTAATGATCAGGGAATTCCCTGCTGTGTGCCAGAAATCAGTCACGCGGATCGCCTCTGAAAAATTAGAAAGACTCCACTGTTTAGGAAGCGCAAGCGCGCCTGCGATATCATTTGTCATCTCAGAGGGCTGCTTGATCGCAATAACGAAAGCCATATACAACGGAACCAGAATTGCTATCCCTAACACCAGCAAAAGAATTGTCATTGGCCATCTCTTATTCTCTACTTCTTTCAATTGTTCTCCTTTTCTCATCAGAGCTGCACCTCCCTCTTATTCAAAACTTTCAACTGGAATGCGGAAATTGCCACGATCAATATAAAATAGATGACCGAGTTGGCGCTTTGCAGTCCAAATTGATTGCCCGTCAGACCATTTCTGTAAATCAACATAGAAATAGACGTGGTTGACTCTGCCGGACCTCCCGAAGTCAGAGACATGATCTGGTCAAATACCATAAGAAAGTTCCTCATGCAAAGAACCATATTGATCGTGAAAAACGGAGCAATCAATGGAAATGTAATCTTCCAGAAATTGTTCCATCCACTGGCGCCGTCAATCGCACTGGCTTCATACACATCCTCCGGAATCGTCTGTAACCCGGAAATATAAATAATCGTGTTAAATGCGATCGACTGCCACGCCACACAGATCACAATTCCGATCCACGCCGTTTCCGGCTTCCCAAGCAGGCTGCTGCTCAGACCTTCCCATCCCAGAGATTTCCCAACCGCAGGAATTACAAAAGTAAATAAGAAGTTAAAAATATAACCTACGATCAATCCCCCCAGAATATTCGGCACAAAATAAAGACCTCTCAGCGCTCCCTTGAAATGAATCTTTGAATTCAGCCCCAGGGCAAGGATGATACTGATAACATTTACCAATATCGTAGTTATGACCGCGAACTTGAACGTGAACATATATGCATTCATTACCTGGGCATTCTGAAAAAGCTTCAGGTAATTCTTAAAACCGATAAAATCATAGATTCCAAATCCTTTGGAATTCGTCAGGCTGTAAAAAAAGCCGCAGAACAACGGGATTGTATGGAAACAGAAAAATATAATGACTATCGGCAGGCTCATTGACATAAATATCTTATCTTTACTCTTCATTCTTCTGTACCTCCCTATTCTTCATGTGCATCCTGCCATGTTGTGTTAAATTGTCTGAACAGCTTATCCTTATCACCGTCGATCATATATGTCTGGATTGTAGCAGGCACTTTCATCTCAGACGGATAATATGCCTGCGGTGAGGACACGATATTTCCTTCCTCAAAGTCTTCTACAACCCCTTCCATCGCCTCCGGGAATTCAAACTCACAGTCGATAGCCGGAATTCCGAACTGATCTTCCATGTACATGTTTACATTCTCCTGAGCCGTAAGAAATTCAAGGAAACGGACCGCTTCTTTTGGCTGTTTACTGCTCTTTGTGATCGAAAACATCAAGTCTATGCTGGCGCAAAGCCGGTTATCCTGCGCATCATCCATTGCCGGAAAGGGGAACATCCCAAGATTCATCTCCGGGTTTGTCTGGAGAATCATAGGAATAGCCCAGTTTCCCTGCATATACATGACGGATTCCCCATTCGCGAATCCGACGGTAGCATTATTATAATTGAAAGAGAATACATCTCCCTGACTGTAATCATTCAGCTTCAGAATTCTTCTCAAAGGCTCGTCATAAGCTTCCTCAAAGGACTCTGTTTTGTCCGTCACATTCTGATAAAAATCCGCAGTTGTAAAATTCCCGGCAAGAGGATTCCACGCGCTGTTAATCGTCCAATCTTCCTTATAACCAAGGTAAAATGGCGTCTCCCCGGCATCCTGTATCGTCTCACAGACTTCTGTCAACTCCTGCCATGTCGTTGGAACGCTAAGTCCAAGTTCCTCGAATTTATCTATGTTATACATGATCCCGGTCACATTCGCCGCAAAAGGCATTGCATGTACTTTTCCATCCATCCCCTCCATATCAGCCAACATCTGGATATAGGACGGTTTTACTTTTTTGATGATATCGGAATCTGTCAAATCTTCATATATCTCCGCCTTAGCATAATCCACATAGGTCTGTGTAGCATCCAGTCCTACGATATCCGGCGGATTCCCTTTGACCATACGGGCTTTTAATATCGCATAGGCGTCGCCGGGCGAATTAACATATACCTTGATATCCGGATTCTCTTTCTCGAATTTTGCACCTAATTCCTGAAAGATTTCTACGGATTCCGGTTTGAATACAAATACTTCTATTGCTTTTTTGTCCGAGTTTTCACCCCTGGAACACCCTGCGCCTGTGACCGCACAAAGGCTCGCGGTCAGGACTGCGGCAAATACTCTTTTGAACGTCTTCATATCGTTTTTCCCCCTGTTTGTATCATTACAGCCTCATAGGGCCGTAAACATAGTGTTTCATCCTCTTTCTTCAGATCTTCATAGTTACTTAACAGAATATCTTTCTCATCTACCGATATGTTTAAAGGAATACTACAGGTTGTCCGGTCAAAATTACAGATTACCAGAACAGATTCATCTTCGTAATTTCTGGTATATGCGAATATCTGTGAATGCGTCTCATATTCCATCTGAAAACTTCCGTACACAAGAACATCTTTGGTCTTCCGAAGTTCTATCAATTTCTTATAATGATAGAACACAGAAGCTCTGTCCTGCCGGTTCTGGCATACATTGATCTCGGTATAATTCGGATTCAGTCCAATCCACGGAGTACCCTCCGAAAACCCTGCGCCCGCAGAATCATCCCATTGCATAGGTGTCCTCGCATTATCCCGGCTGTTGCGGCGGACATACTCCATTATTTTTTCTTCTGCCCAGCCTTCTGATTTTTTCTTCTTATAGAAATTGATCGTCTCGATATCCCGGTAATCACTGATATCCGAGTATCTTACATTCGTCATTCCTATTTCTTCCCCTTGATAAATGTAAGGAGTTCCTCTCATACCATGAAGCAGTGTTGCCAGCATCTTTGCCGACAGGACCCGATACTCAGGAGCGTCATTCCCAAAACGGGATACCGCGCGCGGATAATCGTGGTTACTCCAGAAAAGACTATTCCACGCATCACTGCCAAGTTCAGTCTGCCATTTCGCCATCACCTGCTTCAAATCCTTCAAAGTGTATCCTTTTGGTTCAAAATCACGTGTTCTCGTGCCATCAATCCCCATTACTTCAAACTGAAAGACCATATCCAGCTCCTGCCGGTCAGGAGCGGAATATAATCTTGCTTCCTCAGTATCAGCTCCGCTGGCCTCCCCCACCGTCACCATATGAGACGCCGTGCTAAACGTATTATGATTCATTTCCTTCAGAAATTCATGGATTTTGTCTGATTTAGATTCAAGGTATCCCGATTCGTTCTTATATATCCTGTCGATTGCATCCAGACGGAACCCCTGGATTCCCTTCTCCATCCAGAAACATATCATCTTGTACAATTCCTGACGCATATGGATATTATTCCAGTTCAGATCCGGCTGCTCCCTGCAGAACGTATGCCGGTAATACTGCTGTGTAGTCTCATCCCATTCCCATACGCTCCCGCCGAAAAAGGCTTCCTCAGATGTCGGCTCCTTCCCGTCCACAGGATCCTTCCAGATATAATAATCTCTGTAAGGATTCTCTCTCGAAGAACGTGACTCCCGGAACCATTCATGCATATCAGAACTGTGGTTCAGAACAAGATCCATGATTATAGAAATATCATGATTTTTACATTCTTCAATCAGAGCATACATATCCTCAATGGTTCCAAACTCTTCCATTATCTGGTAATAATCGCTGATATCATAACCATTATCCCGATTGGGGGAGCGATAAACCGGGCAAAGCCAGATAATCTGCACCCCAAGCTCCTGAAGATATCCAAGTTTCTCTCTGATCCCGTTCAGATCACCGATTCCATCGCCGTTACTATCCCTAAAACTTCTCGGGTAAATCTGATAAACAACCTGATTGTGCCACCATTTTTTCTCCATACCTGACCGTCACCTCCCTTTTTACTAAATTTACTCTATACATCTTTACACCTCCCTTCTAAAATTCTATAATCATATTGTAGGTATTCTTTTACAAGATTTCTAACTCGATATTATGAAACAATATAAGGATTTTGACCTTTTATTTACAAGGAGAAACGAATGAAACGCCCGGAAGATCTGAAATCATCAAATATGCAGTATCGGAAGCCAGAGTTCTATCCATCATGCACTTGTATTCTCACCGAACATCCTGGGATTTGATTACTGGGATGAAGCACAAGAACAATACATCAACCCTCTTCTGGGCAATCAATATCTTCTTCCGCAGGTAATCTATACAGAAGAACGTTACGGACAGGAAATCACAGAGATTTTCAAAAAAATATTATTATTGTATGAAAAGAAGACGCCCGGCTGGTATCTTAGTATCAAAGGATACCTTTATGAAATTCTTGGAATTATTGCAAGAGAAGAATTATTTGTGACTGTGACAAAAGACGTCCTGGGACATACCCGCAAACTGGAACGGGCTAAAAAGGCATTATCCTATATCCACTCCCACTACACAGAAAAGATATATCTTGGGGAACTGGCACAAGTGATGCAGATGAATCCTCAATATTTCTGCCGTTTCTTCAAGAACATTTTCCAGAAAACACCTATCGAATATATCAACCATTATCGAATTACACAGGCAGTAAAATTAATGCATGAAAAAGAACTTTCCATCTTAGAAGTCTGCATGTGCTGCGGTTTTGAAAACCCAAGCTATTTTATCGGATTGTTTAAGAAACAGATTGGAATGACGCCCGATGAGTATCGGCGTATCCTAAAAGGAAACCAAACTCCTATTGGAAAAAATTTGTCATTGAAGTAAGCCTGTCCGTAATCTATGATGGGAAAGGAAAACGAACAAAAGCAAAGATAGGAGAAAAGATTTTATGATCAACTGGAAGAAAAATATTAAAAAAATATTCGTATTTCTTCTTATACTGGGCTTCATCGGCAGTACAGTCAACCATTCATTATTTACTGTAACCGCAGCGGAAGCCAACACCGAAGAAGGATCCCCGGAAGCAGAAGACGATACCCCAGGCAATATCACCGCGGATAATCCCATCCACCCGGAATGTACCTGCAAGCTTCCATGCACAGACGAATTGACAGATGCAGATTGCCCCGTATGCAAGGACGATCCAACCGCCTGCTGCGGCAAGGCTTCGCAGACGCAGCCGGACGAAAACACGGATGCAGATACCAACGAATCCGGCGAACTGCCGGAAGGCTTAGAATCTGCCGCTGATACTCCGGCAAACGAACTGCCGGAGCATTCAAAGGATGCACCCCTGCCTGCCGCGACAGACGAGCAGATCAAGAACGCATGGGATGCCATGACCGCGGCCATGACCAACTGGGATGCAGAGATCGATCTATCCGGCTACAACCTTACAGAAGAAGATATGAAACGCATCTGGCCGGACGTCGCGCAGGATAATCCGGATCTGTTCTATGTATTGAATTACACCTATTTCACAACTCCGGACGGTATTGTGCAGAAATGCCAGTTCACCTATAATACGCAATACAACCAGAACAGCGTTGCCGAGTATAAGGCTGCGATAGACAAAGCATATGCCGAGGTTATCAATGATAATATGACCGACGAGCAGAAAGCGACCGCACTGCACGACTACCTGGTACAGCACATGGTATACGATCAGAATGCCAACAACAATCTGGGCATCGAGAAGCGGAATGCTTACGAAGCTCTGGTAAATGGAATCGGTGTCTGCCAGGGATATACCCTTGCCTACGCCGCCCTGCTTAACAAAGCCGGAATAGAGGTTGATTATTGTAAGAGCAGATCCATGAACCACATCTGGAATTATGTGAAATTAGACGGCAAATGGTATCACGCAGACCTGACCTATGATGATGCTACCGCCAGCAGCCAGACCGGCGAAACCGGCCACGTAAAACATACCTATTTCCTGCTCAGTGATACTGCTATGCGCAATGCATCACACGACTGGGAAGCCAACGATATCACCTGTGCTGACACGAAGTACGACAATTCCTGGCACAAGACTGCTCCATTGAGAGAGTCGGCTATCTATACCGTCGGCGGCAGCTCCTATTACCTTAAGAGCGAAACTGTTGTCAATAACCCGAATATCTGCCGCGGTGCAGCATTAGTCAAGAGAGATCCCTCCGGAGATGAGTCTGTAGTGGGAAGCTTTGAGATCGAGAATCTGGGAAATGGATGGCCCATGTATCAGATGTGCTTCTCCAGGCTTTCTCTCTCACGTGGCGTCTTATACTTTAACGTCGGGAACACGGTCTACTCCTTTAACCCGGCGGAGGATACTGCCCCGGCGAAGATCTATCAGTATGAAGATCAGAACAAGCGGATCGTAACCGGTCTGTTGGCCGACCGGAATGGGATGACCCTGGAGATTACGGATCCCGCTACCGGCAAGATCGAAGAGAAAATAACTGTTCCGTTTGGTTCGGCGGACGAAACCGAATTCAAGACAGAAATAGAAAACGGTGTCTCCGAAATTCCGGATTCTTTCAAAGACAAAGAACACCTGAACACGCCCGACAAGATCGAGTCCGAGATGAAGAAGGCGATACAGGAGAAAACCAGCGGAATTACAGAGAATAACATGGCTGTCTATGACGCAGAGCTTCTGGTAAATGTCAACGGAACAGGATGGCAGAAGGTCAATAAGGATAATTTCCCCAAAGACGGTCTGTCCATAACACTGCCCTATCCGGCCAATACCGGCAAAGCTACCCATGACTTTACAGCCGCCCACATGTTCACAGAGGATATGAACGGCTTTCAAGCGGGCGAGGTAGAATACCCGGCAGTGACCAAGACTGAGGACAGTATTACCTTTAAAGTATACGGCCTGTCACCGATCGCCATAGGCTGGAAAGAAGCAGGCAATGATTCCACCGGGGACGGCGGCGATGACGATAATAACAACGGCAGCGACGATGGCAGCAACAACGGCAACGATAATAACAACGGCAGCGGTGGTGACAACAATAACGGCAGTGACAACAATGGCAGCGGCAATACCGGAAACAACAACGCCAACAATGGCGGCAGCAACGGTAATAGCAGCAATGGAATCAGTAACAATAACGGAAATAATGGGAGCAAAACCCCGACATCTGCTGCTGACAGAGTGAAAGCGCCTGCCACAGGCGATCGTTCATCCATCACACAGTATATGCTGCTGGCAACAGCCGCATTCTGTGTATTGCTGGTACTATATTTTAGAAGAAAGAATAACTTGGCTCGCGACCCGCGGGACTAAATGATAAATCGGCTGAATACAAGCGGAAAATATAAGGTCTCCGCTTGTATTCAGCCAAATTTGCATTGTAAGATGATGAATGCAAGTCAAATGTGCATGCCCGCTTGGCTCGTTGCTCGCTGGAATCAACTTTATTATGTACAAAAACGTAGGGACAGGGTATAATGCATATAACAACCTGATTGGAGAGATCCCGATATGTATAACAAACGAGAACAAAATATAGAAATCTTTCGCGACACGGAAAAATTATGCCGCACGAATCCGCATTTGCTGGATGCGATCAAAAAATCCAACACCGCTCAATACGTTCTGACAGAGGAAACACCGCTTTCTATTACGGATGCACATCCATATAGTCAGCCTTGTAAGGTAACCGTATCCACAAAGAGAACCTTAGAAGCCGCCGGCGCATACCGCGGCCGGAAGGTCTGCATCCATAATTTTGCCTCGGCCACCAATCCTGGCGGCGGTGTCACAAAAGGGTCCGGCGCACAGGAAGAAGCTGTCTGCCGATGCAGCAGCCTTTATTTTAACATCACGGAACCGAATATCGTAAGAGACTTCCATGACAGACACCGGTATCTGCTCCGTGCTGGGAATCTGGATGCCCGGTATAACGATGACTGTATCTTTACTCCCGAAGTGCAGGTCTTCAAAAGTGATACAGCACAGCCAAAACTGCTGCCGGAAACAGACTGGTACTCTGTGGACGTGATCACCTGTGCCGCCCCCAATCTGCGGGAACAGCCCAGCAATTCCATGAATCCGAACAGCGGCAGGAAACCCGTTCGTCTGTCTGAGAAGGAACTTCTGGATCTTCATATGAAGCGTATAAGAAGAATCCTGAATATTGCCAAAAAAGAGCAGGAAGAGGTCCTGATCCTGGGCGCTTTCGGCTGCGGCGCATTCTGCAATTCCCCCAAGATAGTAGCCGAAGCCATGGCCAGAGTGATTAGGGAATTTCAATATGATTTTATGACCATCGAGTTTGCCGTGTACTGCCGTCCAAAAGACACGCAGAATTATGATGAATTCCGACGGCGGTTAGGGCAGTAAAGGTGCCGCAAATCAGCGGCACCTCATCATACTATACACTATTTACTTTTCAATACTCTCCATATCAAGCAAGAAGTTATAAATATTTAATGTCAGGATTCCATGCTCATCATAGTGTGCCGGCACAATATCCTTCGTTATAACAATTTTTTTGAACGAATCGTCGATTTTCCGGAAGGGCCTGATCTCCTGCATTCTTTTTTCCTCATCCGGAATGGAGTAAGCGGACTGAATATAATATCTCGCCGAACCTAAGTTACATACAAAGTCCACTTCCAACTGCTTTCGGGATTTCTTTCCATCTTTAGCCTTTTCTGTGATCGGAACAACACCCACATCTACTCTGTATCCCCGCATACACAGTTCATTGTAGATCACATTTTCCATTGCATGCGTCTGCTCAAACTGTCTGAAATTAATTCTCGCATTTCGCAGACCCAGATCAGAAAAATAATACTTTTTCGGCGTCTCAATATACGCTCTCCCCTTGATATCATATCTTTGTGCCGAACCAATTAAGAAAGAATCTTCAAAATAATCCAGGTATTTTCTAATTGTATTGGCCGTGATCCTTGATTTTCTGACAGTCCTAAACGTATTCTTCAGCTTTTCAGGATTCGTAAGTGATCCGATCGCTGACGAAAGTATATTGAGCAGATCTTCCAGTTCACCCGGATTCTTGATCCGATTGCGCTTATAGATATCCCTGATATAGATTTCATGAAACAAGTTATCCAAAGCCGCCGCCTTGTCACCGGCTCCTTCTCGCAGAACGACCAGCGGAATCCCGCCATAAAGCATATATTCCGATAATCCCTCGTATCTATCTCCCTGGTAAACCGACATAAATTCGGAAAAACTCAATGGATACATATGAATCTCATCACCGCGTCCGGCAAACTCCGTGATGATATCTTTAGACAAAAATCTGGCATTGCTTCCGGTCACATAGACATCCATATTCTCTTTCCGAAGATATCCATTCAGCACGGCTTCAAAACAATCCAGCATTTGAACCTCATCTAAGAGCAGATAATACATCCCTTCTCCTTTGGTCTGTGACCGGATATATGCCATAAATTTCTCAGGATCAACCTTTCTTTTCTTCTTTTCAAGTTCTATCAGACTTTCACCGATCAGATAAAGATCGTCTGCAGAATCAAATGCAAAACGAATGATATGCTTTTCATCAACACCACATTCCAGGAGATGACGATAAAAAAGAATATTGAGCAAATAAGATTTGCCGCACCGGCGGATGCCTGTGATCACTTTGATCAAACCATTATTTTTTCTTTTTACAAGTTTGTCTAAATAAAAATCGCGTTTAATTTCCACTTCAAGAACTCCTTATCAAAGGATTTTTGTAATTATTATCAATTTTCCTCTCTATACTATCATCTAATTACAGTAAAGTCAACCAACGCTTGTTATTAGCGCAAATGTGTGTTAATCTTATCTTGCCATTAATTTCATCAGGAGGTGAAGGCTTTGGGAAATTATCTGAATCCTGGAAACAGCGGTTTTGCAACGATACGAAACAGTACCTATGTAGATAAGACCGGTATGATATATCTGATCAACAAAACGATCGATACCACGGAAAAACTGACCTGCATCAGCCGTCCCCGCCGTTTTGGAAAGTCTTTTGCAGCCAAAATGCTGTGTGCTTATTATGACAGAAGCTGCGATTCCTCCGCGTTGTTTGATGATCTGGAAATTGCCGCAGATCAGAACTATGCTGCCTCCTATCATGAGTATTTGAATCAATATGACGTCATCTATCTGGACATGACAGCAATAATCGGGGAGACGTCATTTGAAGATCTGGTTCCTTATATTAAAAGAAATATAATTCAAGAGCTGAATGAAAGCTATCCAGAAATGAAGATTTCTGAAGGCTTTGTTCCGACCCTCGCCAATACAGTTGAGATGTCAGGTACAAAATTCATTATGATCATTGACGAATGGGATGCTCCCATCCGTGAGGGTAAGGACACCCCTGAGATACAGCATGATTATCTGGAATTTCTGCGAGCCCTTTTCAAGAACAGCGGCGCCACTGACAAGATCTTTGCGGCTGTCTATATTACAGGAATTCTGCCTGTTAAAAAAGATGGTTCCCAATCGGCAATTTCGGATTTCAAAGAGTTCACAATGGTAAATCCAAGAAAATTTGCGGATTATACAGGTTTTACAGAAGAGGAAGTAAAAGAACTTTGTACCAGACAGGACTGCGATTTCTCCATGATGAAGCAATGGTATGACGGATACACATTGGGCAAAACCTCAATTTATAATCCGAATGCTGTCATGGAAGCCTTGCGCAACCAGGAATTCGCTTCCTATTGGACGGAGACATCGGCTTCCAAGAGTTTGATGGAATATATTAGTTTAGACTTTGATGGGATGTCAAATACAATTGCCAAATTGCTTGGCGGGATTGCCGTTCCCGTGGATACGAATGGATTTGCCAACGACCTTGTTTCCTTCCAGGACCGCAACGATGTGCTGACCCTGTTGATTCATCTGGGATATCTGGCCTACGATAAGGAGACCCAAACAGCTCGTATTCCGAATGAAGAGATCCTGTTGGAATTCTCTAAATCAGTCCGGAAGATCAAACATGACGAGACAATACGGCGTGTCCGCGAAAGCGACCAGCTGATCATTGATACGGTTCAGGGAAATGCAGATGCAGTGGCAGCTCAGGTCGAGAAGATTCACGCAGAAGAAACAGCGCCCTTGTTCTATAATAATGAACAGGCACTTCGCAGTGTAATCAAACTGGCTTATTTCAGTTACAAAGACTATTATCTAAAATTCGAGGAATTACCCTCGGGCGATGGATACGCGGATATTGTATATTTTCCCAAAAAGTCATCGCCTATGCCGGCACTGGTGATTGAGTTAAAGTGGAATCTGACCGTTCAGGGTGCAATCGACCAGATCCGGGAGCGAAGATATCCTGCAGCATTGTCAGGATATGGCGGGGATGTCCTGTTGGTAGGTATTACGTATGACAAGGATGCAAAAGACACAAAACGAAAGCATTCATGTATGATCGAGAAGATATAGAATTCTAATTATAGTTCGGTTCAACCACATAGTGTATCTTTTTGTTCTCATCTGCTGACGCAGCCAATACCTTCAGAAATGCAGCGGCGTAGTTCCCCAGATGCAAGATCAGGTCATTTTCATTTTGTACCCGAATCAACATTTCCTCCTGCATATCTGTGAGGCAGTCGTGCAGGGCGTCGAGGTTCCTTCCGTACCAGTCCGGGAATTCTGGCTGAGCTGCCAGGATTCCATGCAGCATTTCTCTGTCCTTAATCAGTTTGCCGTCTAATATACATGTGTACATATTCAGTCCTCTCCATATAAAAGTTCAAAAGATTCATAATGATCTTCCGTATAATAAATCAGCCCGTCGTTGGAAAATACGATTCGCTTCGCGCCGCGCTTGTCAGCCCCCAAAGTGTCTATATCGCACTCCGTATATGTTCGGCCGTCCTTCTCCGGCAAAAGTCCCTCATAGTTGCCGAAATGGCTGCCGCCGATACATTTGCCCGGTGCGTAAGGCTCTAAGGAGCCACCCTGCCAACCTAGCTTTTCGGCTTCTTTTTTTGTTATAAAATTGGACGGAAGATGCCCATAGATATAGATGTACCGTGCTACGTCATCTTTGCTGCTATATGTTCCGTCTTCTGCCGGTTCTGCTGTGTCTTCTTCCGGCAGCGTATCCGGTTCGCTTTCTACTGTCTTGTTAACCGCGGTATCGCCTGCACTCTTATCGCCATGTTCCTGTACTGCGCTGCATCCGGTTATAGACAGCGCAAAAATCAATAAAAAAGCCAGAAAATATTGCAGCCATTTTTGGGTTTTTAAATGATTTTTTATATGGTTCCTGAAAATATGCCTCATATTAGCAATACCCCTCTTTCAAAAAATTCATAATATTATTTATGTTTTTTAATAGCAACATTATAACATATCATGAAGGAAAGAGGGGTGTTGTTATGGTAAAATTTGTTCCCGACACCCCCCTATTATCTCCACCCTATTCAGAATCTAACCCCCATCTTAATACTCTCCTCCGGGTGCTCCATAATATAATGGATATACGCACGGTCACACTCTTCAAAATCCACCACCGGAAATACAACATTTTCACAATGAATCTTCCCGGACGCCATCAGCGCCCAGCTCTCCTTACAGATCCTCTCAAAACTCCACCTTGGGTACTCACGGTTCGGATCGCTGCATGCCCTGGAGAAGAACACATTCTGTTGATTGAAATGCCCCTCCCTTCCCAGATGAATCGGAATATGGCACTCCTTGAACCACCCGCACAATGCCATGCTGCCGTTATAGGCCAATGCCCGCAATCCCTGCTCAATCGCCTTATAATTGCCGCTTGTCTCTATCACCACATCCACACCGATTCCCCCGGTCAATTCCCTGAGTTCAAGCCCCATATCGCCTTCCAGCGGATTGAATGCCGCATCCGCCCCATTCTCCAGGGCAACCTTCCTCCGAAGCTCGATCGGATCTGACACCGCCACGAATGACGCCCCGGACACCTTAGCCGCCTGTGCCGCCATCTGCCCAATAGCTCCAAGACCAGAGATCAGTACCTTGTCTCCGATCCGAAGATTCGCATCCCGGAGTCCTCCCATGGCAAACTGCATCGGATCATAGCACATCGCCTGCTTCCATGTCATTCCCTCCGGCATAACCAGAAGCTCCTCTTCCTTCACCGCATGAGTCTGGGCAAGATGACCGTAACCCGCCACCTCATCACCAAGTTCAAAGCTTTTTACCCGCTCTCCTTTTTCGGTAATAACGCCCGTCCACATATTCCCCAGACCGGAGAACGTTGATATCTCCCGTTTCTCACGCTTCTTGAAGATCTTCATCTCCTCGTCGTAATACTGCTCTTCAAACGGCAGCTCCTTAATCCCGGTAATCTCTGTTCCATGCTTCGGCGCACCCATGATACACTTGACCCGCACTTCGTCCGGTTTCAACGGTTTCTCCTCGTATTCAAATAACTGCGGCATATAATTCTCATTTGCAAGTAATTCTTTCATCTATGTAATTCCCCCTTTAATATACTTCCACTCTCATCTTCTGCCCGTCCATTTTCGCGGAAAACAGCGAAGCTTCCACATATAATAAGCTCCGAAGCCCCTCGTCTACCGGACAGAAGCTTGGAAGATCTTCCTTCACTCTGCGGATGAAGTCTTTATCTTCTTCTAACTTGTGATCTACAGGTTCATGAAAATATTCCACCCGTTCTCCCCCATTTTCCAGGAAATGGAATTCCGCCTCATCCGGATCCTTGAAAAACACGCTTACATTCTGGAAGATCATATCAAACAGAGCATCCCAACGGTCCGGCACACAACAATTATTTGCCGTGATCGCCGCCTGCGCCCCCGTTGTAAACGTACTTATAGACGCACTCACATCCTCCACCGTATACCCTTTGACGTCGGCATGGCAGACATTTCCCATGAAGCTTGCCACCGCCTTGGGATGCCCGAACATATACCGGCATATATCATACGCATGGATCGCCTGCTCGAAGATCTGTCCCCCGCACAGATTCACATCCCTCCACCAGTCTACATGGAGCGAATTACACTGATACCGCCCGTTAAACAGCACCGGTCTTCCGGCCGTTCCATCGTCGATCATCTTTTTTAACTTCTGTATCGCAGTTCCGTATCTCATATGGAAACCTACATGAGATTTTATCCCTGTTTTCCTTGCCGCATCCACCATGCTCTTTCCCCTGTCACTGGTGATCGCGATCGGCTTCTCTATAAAAATGTGAATCCCTTTTGCGGCCGCCTGCTCAAACTGGCCATTCTGTGCAAAAGGAGGCAGTAGAATATACAGCACATCCATACACTCCTTTTCCAACATTTCTGTAAAATCCGTATAAACCTTCGCCTGACAAAGCCTGCTCAACGCTTCTGCTTTCGGCCGGTTCACATCACAGATTGCAGTAATCTCTGCCTCCGGAATCCGAACCAGATTCTTCACATGAACCTCACCCATACTGCCGGCCCCAAGAACCCCTACCCTTACTCTTTCCATTGTAAACCTCCGTTAAATTTATTTTTGATTCCAAACTATCCTTTTACGGCCCCTGCTGTTACTCCTTCGATAAAATTCTTCTGGAATAACGTATATACGATCACGATCGGCAATGTACATATGGTTACTCCTACCGCAATTAAGGAATGATCCGCCGTATATTTCCCAAAGAAAAACATCAGTCCCAGCGGCAATGTTCTCGACGTATCGTTGTAGACCACCAACATCGGAAGGAACATGTCGTTCCATGACCACATGAATTCAAAGACCAGAAGCGCTGACAGCGCCGGCTTAATAAGAGGGGCCATAATATACAAGAATGTAGTGAATTCATTACACCCGTCGATGGTCGCAGATTCGATCAAAGCATCCGGCAAATCTCTGAAAAATGCCCGCATCATGAACACTGCGAACGGCATAGACAAGCCGAAATACGGAATTACCATCGCCAGTCTGGTATTGATCAGCCCCATCTGCTGAAGATTATAATACAGCGGTATGACCATAGCCTGAATCGGGATCATCATCCCGAACATCATAAACGAAAATATCTTATCTCTGCCTTTGAATTTTAATTTCCCAAATGCATATCCCGCCAGGGATGACAGAAGCAATACGCCCAGCACCCTTGGAATCGCTACGAGAATACTGTTGATCATATAGACATTCATCTTGCCCGTTGTCCAGGCTCTCTTTATATTATCCAGTGTCAATGATGTCGGAATCGCAAAAGGATCCACATTCAGCTTATTAGAAGGCACCAGAGCCGCCTGCCACATCCAGATCAACGGCATAATAGAAACCAACAATGTCAGGATCAAAACCGCGTATGTCAGAAGCTTCTTTACTGTCACCGCTATCGGCTTTTTACTTTTTGATCTCATGCATCCACCTCCCGTTCTGAAACCTTCATATAGATTGCCGAACAGATCGCGATCAAAACAGACAGCACCGTAGCGATCGCAGACCCCAGCCCAAATTCACTGTTTGTAAAAGCGGTACGGTACATATAGGTTGAGATCACCTCCGACGAATTATACGGCCCGCCCTTCGTCATCATATATACGATCTCAAATACCTTAAAGGAGCCGATCAGAGAATTCAACGCCAATAAAGTAAATGTATTCTTAAGCAAAGGCATTGTGACGTACACGAATGTCTGTACTGGATTCGCCCCCTCCAGTTTGGCAACTTCCATGTAACTGGCATCCACGCCGGACAGCGCCGCCAGTGTAATGACCATGCAGAATCCATAATGTACCCAGCTTCCTGCGATCAACAACGCAAACATAACCGTCTTCTCATTTCCAAGCCAGTCTGCAGCAAAAACGCCTAACCCAATTGTTTTCAGAATTCTGTTCAGGATTCCGAACTCAGGATTTAAGATCCAGTTCCAGATCACACTCACCGCAACCATTGACACAATCGCCGGCATATAGAACACAACTCTGAACAGCAGCCGGAACCGGACGAATCTCTGACTGAGCATTACCGCAAGTATAATTCCGAATATTGTAGGAATCATGATCGTAAATGTGATCCAGAACAGATTATGACTCAATGCCTTCCAGAATATCGGATTGGCAAAGATCTCTTTATAATTGGCAAGCCCTACATATTCCATGATAGGAGACGCACCGTCCCACTTATAAAAACTCAATTCAATCGTATTGATAATCGGGATAATTGCGAAAACAATATAACAGATCAGCGCCGGCGCCACAAAAAGCATTGCCTTACACCATTTTCCAATTGCCCTTCTCCGTTTCACTGTCAACCTTCTTTTCCCCTCCTTTCCATTCCGGATGCACTATGATAAGCCGGGCGGCCGCCCATATCTCGAACGGCCGTCCATATCATTATTTCTCGATTGCTTCATAATTCCCGTCGGCCGTCTCTGCTTCCAGCGCCGACTGCTTATCTTCCATACACTCCATACCGGTCTTCTTACCTGCGAGCAGCTCCTGAATATAGTTTCCTGTCGCTTCATTCACCTTGGTCGGCATCAGAACATCCAGATTATTCCCTTGTTTCGGAGAATTTAATGCGGAATCTGCCCAGTCCATGAAGAGAGAAGAGATCTCATAGCTGTCGATGTCAGCATTGGTTGTCGCCGGCATATAGGACGCCTCATACCATTTCTGCACATTTTCCTGATTAAACATGTATTCTATGAACTTAATCGCTGTAAATGTTTTATCAGATTTGGCATTGACTACGAAAGAACCGCCCAGTCCGAAGACACCGGATGTCTCTCTTCCTTCCGGCGCCGGCAGGAAGAAGAAACCGCAGTCGTCTCCAAGCCCTTCCTCTTTGCTGCCAAAGGTTGATACTTCCCATGTTCCTGTAGGATACATTGCTACCTTGCCCGACATGAACATTTTCCGTGCATCATCATGGGCCATAGCATTGGGTGAATCGATCGTCCATCCGTTCGTAACAATCTCATAGAGATGGTCCAGTCCTTCCGCAGTAGATTCCTGATTGAATTCTGCTTTCAGCGCAAGGATGTCATTCATCGTATCACAGCCTGCGAATGCGTTCGTCCAGAGACTTTCATAATGGTATCCCGGCCATTGGTCAAGATCATCCACCATGATCGGCGTCTCACCTTTCTCCTTCAAGGTCTTACAGATCTCTTCGAATTCTTCATATGTTTCCGGCTCCTTGAGATCATATTTCTCGAAGGTTGACTTATTATAGAAAACACCCAAAGCTTCCAGTTCGTTTCCTACACCGTATAATTTCTCATCAAATGTACAGGAAGAGAGCGCATTATCCATAAATAGATCATACCATCCGTTATCCTTGGCATAATCCGTCAAATCATAGGCCAGACCTGATTTTGCAAGAACTCCGAGATAACCGGCTCCGATCTCATAGCTGAATACATCCGGCCCTTCTCCTGAATTGATCGCAGCCTTGATCGTCGTCCTCAGATCCTCCATCTTCATCACAACACGCTCTACCTTGATTCCGTGTTCAGCAGCGAATCCATCTGCAAGCTCCTGCATCAGCACATTACCGTCTCCGTCCGTCATTCCGTCCCACAGTATAATGTCCGTATACGTGCCTTCCCCTTCGCTGCCAGAACTTCCCTGGGAATTCTCCTGCCCGGCTTCTTCTGATTTGTTACTCTCTTCTGCATTTTTCTGAACTGTACTGTTCATACATCCGGTGAGTGATACCATCGCCGCCAACCCCAATGCTGCAATTGTTGTAAATCTTTTTTTCATACCTTTCTCCTTTCTTTTTCTCACAAAATTTTGATATATTTATTATAATTTTCAGATAACTTATTTTAAATGCTTGTTTTTATTCAATATTTGTCAATTCTACAGATTCTATTCGTTTCGTTTTTATCTTCGAAATACAAAAAAGACAACCAGGTTCTCTTTACCCGATTGTCTCTTTTTTAACTAATTTTAAATACCGAATTGTCTGTACTGCTTTCGATACCCGGAAGGACTTTGCCTCATCCGATTTGTGAAAAAATGTGTAAACGCGCAAACCTCTGCGAATCCAAACCGTTCGGCAATCTCACTCACCGACAACTCTGTATTCTTCAGCATATCCTTCGCCCTTTCCAGAACAATCTCATTCCTCATAGCGATCGGCGCCTTTCCGAAAAAATATTTGAATCTGTTGGATATATAGGTTGCGCTCATATGATATTCTTCTGCCAGATCATGCAGCGTAAACTGCTTATTATCCTCGCTGTATATTTTCTGGAAAATGTTCCAAAAAACCGGCGGAACATCCATATTCGGCAGCAGCCTTTTCTCCGAGATCAATTCATCCATCAGACATGCCATCAATTCCAGACCGCAGGCTCTCTGCATAAGAACCTCCGATATCTTGTTCATATTCTTGCTGCCATTATAAAAACGGCTGAATATATTCTCAAATTCTCCCCTATTCTTCAAATGAGATACTACCGGAAAATCAAGAATCTTAACTACATCTACCGCATACGACATTTTAAAAATAAAATGCCACCACAAAAATGTAGTTGGTTTTCTATCCGTCTTATAATGACTGTGTATCACGTTAGCCGGGATGATCACGATACTGCCTTCCCCTGTCTCATACACAGTTCCGTCTATTTCCAGAATTGCACAACCTGATTTCAGATAAGACATTACATAATACGGCAGCTTTCTGTCTCGTGTATTCATCTCTCTTCTGGTCTCCATATTATATTCCACAACCTCAAGATTCGCATTCTGAATAATCTGCTCCAGATAAGAATTCATATCCACCACTCCAATTAAGGAACATTCTCAAAACTCCAGTATCCTCGCCATCCCTCCCTGCGGCAAAGCCACCTCAAGCACTCCTTCTTCCGAATCCCAGCTTACCCTGCAGCTAACGTCATCTGCCGGGAACGCCACCTTCACATCCAACTCTTCCCCTCTGCAATCCGCAAGCGGCAGGCGGCACACATCGCCCTCCTTAATTCTCCACACTGCCAGATATCTCTTCTTCCCGGTCTTAAGTCCCAGGCACATCCAGTCGTCCCCATCCTTCGCAAGCCCCAGCGGCCAGAACGGCAGCGCTTCTTTGATATCCTTCCTGATCACCTTATAATAATCAAGCTCTTCTCTTACAATCTCCCTCTTGTCTTCTGCAAGCACTCCCATATGCCCGCTCTGATGGATCCTCATAAGACAAGAATTCACACAGTTAAAGACCGTCTGTTCCCTGGTCGAATCACTCAGCGGATATGACCAGATCGCCGCCTGCTCCGGCGCAAGGGCAGACGGTGCATTCGCTGCAATAGAGGCATATTTCAGATAATCCGTCTGGTCACTGGTAGACTGGATGCTGTATCTTGAGAGCATGGCATAATCCATCCGCATACCGCCGCTGCTGCAATTCTCAATAACAAGCTCCGGGTAATCCGCGAAGATCTCATCCAGCCACCCAAGATAAGCCCTGTTGTGCGCAAGCAGTCCGTCCCCGGGGCTGTCCGAGCGGTATTCCGTACCGATTCCCGCATTAATATTATAGTCAATCTTGAAATATCCTATTCCGTATTCACGGATCAGCCTGTCCACAACGCCCCTGGTATAAGCCCTTACTTCCTCATTCCGGAAATCCAATTGATAACGGTCCCGGTCTAACGCTGCCTTGCCGTGTCTCTGGAAAAACCATCCCGAATCTACTTTTCCGGCCATACCGCACTGCGTTCCCATGACCTCGATCTCCAGCCATATCCCCGGTATCATGCCCTTTGCTCTTATGTAATCCGTTACCTCTTTCAGCCCATTGGGGAATCGGACAGCAGACGGCTGCCATTCTCCTACTTTATACCACCAGTTCTCGTCTGTATACCATCCGGCGTCTATGCAGTAGTATTCACAGCCGATCGCAGCAGCCGCATCTATGATGGGGAGTTCCTTCTCCGTGGTCGGATCCGCCCACAGGCAATTCATGTAATCATTGAAAATGATCGGAAGCTTCTCATTATCCTGATTCTTTCTGCGGATCCGGCGGCGGTACCTGGTCAATGCCGCAAATGCCTCATCCACACCTCCTGCCACACACCCTATCGCAACCGGAACCGTCTCGAATTCCTCGCCCGGTTTCAAGGATTTCCACCAGTGATGGTTGACCTCATCCGGCCCATTAACCACAAGAGCAAGCTGCCCCGCCCGCTCCTGAAGCTCCCAGTTCCAGGCGCCGTTATGCTCAATCTGCCAGAACTGCATGGTGTGCCTGCTGGAATTGCGCAGGCAGGCCAGGGGCAGATATTCCCCGGACGACCAGGAACCGATATTCCGGATCTGTATCCGCTTGGACGACATTCCGCTGTCAGATATAATGTGATGGCCAAGCTGATTGACCGGCGTCTCCTTCCACTGCAATTCTTCCTGCCATGAATTGTGGGGGATCAGCAGGCTCATCTCTTCTTCCTCTTCAGAACCGATACCTGCCTGCACATAAGAAGATACTGCCTCAAGACCAATCTCTTCTTCCCCTTCGTTCCTCAAGACCTGCCGGCACCGCACGGCAGGAATCCCGGTATAGAATTGATAGATCATCCGGCTTGATAAGCCTGTAACCCCATCCCTTGTATAGATTTCCAGCACTCTGCCCTTCTCATTTACTCCGTCCGTATGGCTTACATAGTTCATCCGGTTGCCGGGCAGCGTCCCGCTGTGCCCCAGCCCGAAATGCTCCAGCCGGCTCTCGCCTGTTGCCTGAATCTCCAGCATCGTGTACAGGAATTTTTTCTCTTCTTCTGGCTCCCGCCTCATTGGCTCTGCTCCCATGTGCAGAAGCAGAACCGGATGATTCTCTTCCATCTCAAATACCAGATATAGCCCATTTTCTTCCATCTCTAATCTCATCTCAGACCTCCTCTAAATCCGAAACCGTTCCGGTTCTATATATATTTCACCTGCTCTTATAACGTCTTCTAACTGCTCCGGATTCCTCACCCCGGTTACCGGGAATACCTGGAACGGCCGGCTGATCAGATATGCGATCGACAAGGTCTGCAGGCTGTATCCCGTCTCGTTCTCCAATTCCAGCAATACCTCATATTTTCTCAGATTATCCTCATTCAGATACGCCCCCAACAGCGCCGGACTGATCTCCTTCCTATTACCTTCTGAAGTAATCTGCCCGCCTTGTACTCTGACACCTGCGGCCTTTAACTTCTCGAAGAATCCCATAGCCGTAGAAGAAAATGGTACGGAAGGGATCTGCGTCTCGCAGTGCCATCGATATTCTTCTTCCGCAGCTTCCACTAATGTAGGATCCGGATTCGTATTCTTCCCCGGATTAATGGACGCCATGCTCCACTGGTTTGACACCGCATAAGGTCCGGCAAGTCCTTTGGACTTAAGGTAAGCCCTCGCCTTCTCCAACCGTTCGGTACGATAATTGGAGAGACCGTAATACCGGATCTTCCCCTCTCTTCTTAAGTCTTCCAGGATATCCATGATCTCTTCCGCTGGCTTCGTCTCGTCGTCCCTGTGGAGCCAGTAGAAATCAATCACCTCCACTCCCAGTGTACGCAGGCTTTCCTCCAGATCCTTCCTGATATCCGTCTCATTCACCCTTGGAAGCCTACCCGGAGTATCGAACAGATAGTGCGCCCCCTTGGTGGCGATCACCACATCCTTGTAAGCGCCTCTTGATTTCATCCATTCTCCCAGAATCTTCTCGCTACAATTCTCAAGTCCCGGAACCCATCTGCAATATATATTGGCCGTATCAATAAAATTCCCTCCCTGACGCACATACTGGTCCAGAATCTCAAAAGACGCTTCCTTCGTAAGCTTCTCCCCGAAAGGCGCCGTGCCCAGACATACATTGCTTAATTGCAGATCCGTATCCTTCATCACCCTGTACTGCATATTCTGCCTCCTTCCAAAGAACTGTGAATCTTAATCCTTTCAATATGATATTAACACATTTCTCAGATTTCTCCCATAGCAAATACCTTCATTGCACATTCTGCATCTTCTCTCATCGCGTGCATTCCCCAGCCTGAGATATCGTGGAACAACACCGGCTCCCTCCCTGTTCTCCTTTCAATCTCTGCGATCACCCGTCCCCCTCCGGCTTTCGCCATATAAGTATAATAATTGATCTTTCGGATTCCTTTGGCTATGGCGGTCCTGTAATCCCGCTCACTGATACCGGAACCTCCATGCATCACCAGCGGGATCTCCACCCTCTCCCTGATCCCGTCCAATATATCCATATTAAGCCTTGGTTCCTTCAGATATATTCCGTGGGACGTACCAAAGGAACAGGCAAGTGCGTCGATTCCAGTCCGTTCCACGAATTCTTCTGCCTGTCTTGGATCCGTATAGATCTTCGCCGGATCTTCTTCTGGTTCTCCTTCTATCCGGACGCCCGTCTCCCGTCTTCCCATACTGCCGATCTCTGCCTCCACCGACGCTCCCGTCTTACGCGCCGTCTCCACGGCCTGCCGGGTATCACGCACATTCTCCTCATACGGCAATAGGGATCCGTCATACATCACGGAAGTGAATCCCATCTCCAACGCCTTGCCGATATAATCCATCGTCTCGCCGTGATCCAGATGCACACACACCGGCACCTTCGCCCTTCTTGCAAGCTCCAGCATGACCGGGCCGATCACGGCGATCGGCATCAAGCTCTCATGTACCTGGGCGTGCTGGATGATCACCGGTACATTCTGTTCCTCCGCGGCGCCTATAACTGCCAGAATACTTTCCAGATTCGGCGTATTGAAGGATCCTGCCGCACATTTTCTCTTCTCTGCCCATTCCATGATTTCCTTTAATGTCACTAACATGTTATCGTTCCTCCTCTGTCATCCTCACCTGCACCTTATAATATGCACGTTCATCCGGGCCAAGAACCGTAAGCTTTCCTGCCCTGCGCACCTGATCCCTGCCGTCCGGATAACAATTCCCCGGTTCTAACCCCAGCACATAATCTCTCTTCCCCATCATCTTCCACTGTGTAAAGCATGGAAGCTTCTCTGCGTCAAACCGGATCTCCAATCCCTGCCCGATCTCGGGGTTATAGACGGACGCTGCCCCTTCTTTATCGAATGTATGATAATAGCACTGTTCTTCGAACATCTCCTGCGGCTTGGTAATCCGATCCCAATGCTTTAACTCCCTTTGGGCATGGTCGTTTCTTCCTCTTACCTGCTCCGACAATATGGTCAGCCGCGCGCGCTCTGTCAGCAGCGGATATCCCACATTCATATGATATAATATCATAAGCGGGCACGGACGGTCACCTCTGTTCGTGATCTCATCTTCAATCCAGATTACGTTATCCTCAAGAGAACAGACGATCACCCTGTCCATCACCAATTTATTTCCGAAGATCCTCTCATCCGGTATCCTGGCATGGATCCGTATCTGGCTTCCGTCCCGTTCCCAGCAGATATGCTCCGCCGGAGTGTTGCCGATCGTCCCGTGCAGCGGCAGACATTCCCCCTCATCCACACAAGGCGAACCCACCGCCGTTAAACCGCATGTGGTCAGGAATCCTGCGGTAAATGATTTCAAGAATCCATCTCCCCGGTCATCATAATACGACGGGGCCACATATCCGTTAGGGGAAAAGTATCCCATGTTGACTCCCCGGAACTTCAATCTGGAAATATCTGCACACCGGTCCGCAGCTACCGTGAATTCAAGTCCGCGTCCGTTCCACACCTGGAAGATACGCATCCCGTCCCCCTTGCCTCCTGTCAGCCTGTATTCTTCTACCCCTGCCAACTGGCTGTCATGCCCGATATAATCTCTGATATCTCTGCACATTCGTCTCTCACTCCTTCTCATCTCCGGTAACCGTTCAGACAATCTGACCTGTTACCATCTCCGAACTATCAGCTTCCTACATAAATGGGCGGACTGCTCTGTATAGTTCTCTGTATCTCTCATAATACTTCTCATATACTTCTTGATGCTCTTTCCTTGGATCATATACCTTGCGCTCATGGATGAATTTCTCCGAAGCAGCATACAGATCCGGGTAGATCCCCGCCGCTGTGCCTGCCATCATGGCGCAGCCTGCCGCTCCCGCCTCCGCATGATCAAGAGCCGCCACCGGCACACCCAGGATATCCGCCCTCATCTGCATCCACACTTCGGAAGCCGCGCCTCCTCCCGCCGCACGGAGGCTCTTTGGGCAGATCCCTGCCTGCTTAAGGCGCTCCAGATTCAGCTTCATCTCATATACGACTCCCTCCATCACCGCACGGTAGAAGTCTGCTGCCGTATGTCCAAGCGTCAGGCCGACCACCGCGCCTCTGGCTCCTTCATCCATATAAGGGGTAGCCGCCCCCGCCCAATACGGCAGCACCAGAATTCCCGTGGGCTCGTCCCTCATCTCCTGTTCCAGAATATCATAGACGGAAGTACCTTGCCCTTCTGCCCGGGATATCTCCCATTTGGCAAGGTTCTGAATATACCAGGAGACCAATGCTCCGCCGGCGAAAGAGAACGCATAGGTCACATACCGCCCGGGAACCACATAGGGAACGATCGCATAATTCCCCTGATACATCACATTTCCCTCCAGAACGCCCTCATACACGGGTGTGATGCATTCCACCGTACCCGCTCCGTCAACCGCCGTGCCCTGCTCAAATACTCCCGCCCCGACAGCCGCCGCCACTTGATCATGCCCTGCCGGAAGAACCAACAGATCCGGTGAGATCCCTGATTCTGCGGCCAGTTCCTCTTTTATTGTACCGGCCGCCGTTCCTGCGATTACCGGACGCGAGAATAATTCCAGGTCCAGCTCTGCTGCCGCTAATATTTCCTTGCTCCATTCCATCTTCCTGATATCGAACCCCATGCTTCGGGCAGCCAGAGAGTAATCGATCACAGCTTCACCGGTAAGCATATAGATGATATAATCTTCCATCATAAGAATATGCCTGACCCTCTCATACTGCCCGGGGCAATGCTTTTTGACCCACATAATCTTCGGGACGCTGTACATGCTGTGGGGATTCAGCCCGGTTACAGACCGGAGCTTCTCTTTCCCCAGCATATCTGTCAAACTACGGCACTCTTCTGCCCCTCTTGGATCCGTATACAGCATCGCCGGACGCACCGGACGGTCTTCCTCATCCAATAATACACAGGTTTCACCGAAGCTGGTAACCCCCATTGCACGTATATCCTTATACCTGCTTCCTATCTCGGTAAGCAGACACTTTACACTCTCCCAGATCATCTCCGCGTTGACCTCATGCTCTCCGGTACTTCTTGATACCGGATATTCCCGGTATCCGCGGTACAGAAATACTCCCTCCTCATCATATACCGTCACCTTACACCCTGTCGTCCCGATATCTAATCCCGCTAAAGACATCTTCTTCCTCCCTTCTGTACCGCTCCTTAGGTTCGGCGGCATCTCTACTCTTCAATTGACACCACATCATATCCCAGATAATATCGGAACGCTTCCTCCAACACCCATTTCATATGCCCGTTCGCAACCGTCGTATGATGCTTGAAGCCCCCTCTTGCCAGACGGATCAGCTTCCTCTGCAGATCCGGGATTCTTGCCACCCCCGCACATCCGAAATACTCCGCCTCTATCTCATCTTCCGTGAATTCACCCTCACTGAAATAAATGGTAATCCTGCCGTCTTCCGTCTTGCAATTGGAGAAGGTCATGGGAAAAGCAGCAATCCTCCCCTCATTCGTCCCCCAGCCGCTCCCGGGATCTCCTTTGTCGAACATTTTGTGGGAGGTAACCTTTCCCTTCTCTTTCATCAACTTCTGAGCCGCCGAACCGCAGTGGAACAGTATTACCTTATCCGGGTCATCCCCGTAATTATTGTTCCAGTCCAGACAAGCGGCCGGGCCTTCTGATGCAAGCTGCAATGCCCGCATCGTGACGGCGGAACACATATCGATCTCGCAGGACGCCGCGATGCCCCTGTCATTTAATTCACTGATCAGAACACAAGGGCACACCCGCAGGTATGTCTCCATCTCATTCCAACAGCGAAGGGCGATGGCATCCAGGCGATAATTCTCAATATATTCATCGATCACCACTCCGATCTTCGACAGCATTACTCTCTTGTCTTCCGGAACTGCTGTGAAGTCCGTATAGTTCTCAAGAGTCTGCCTCTTTTGACGCACCTTAGGGTCCTGGTCATCCTTTTGCCGAACGAATTCAAATACCTCCGACAGATCGAAGCATTCCACATTGATCCCATGCCTCTGCATCGTAATCTCATCAAACCTGACCGTCTTAAAAGCCGTAGTCCTTGCACCGATACATCCGATCGTAAACCGCTTCATCCCGTTGACTACCCTGCACACTGCCGCAAAATCCCGGAGATTGCTCTCGAACGCTTTCGACAGCGGATGAACCACATGGGGCATCATCACGGTATACGGAACCTGATACTGCCCGAACACATCCGTCACAGAGAATTTGCCGCAGAACGCGTCTCTCCTATGGGCAAAATCCATCTTCCCGATCTCATCCGGATAGGCCTGCATCAAGATTGGTACCCCCGCGTCCCTAAGAGCCGTGACCGCGCCGTTTTCATCTACGAAGATCGGCTGGCATAAGATCACTCCGTCATACTCTCCCTCATGTGATTTCAGCCATCTCGCGTAGATCCGTCCTTCTTCCCGCGTCTCCACCGCACCGTATCTGGTCGCCTCCTTATCCATGATCAGATATTCGTATCCCGCGTCTGAAACCGCCTTCTTCATATCCTCTCTGGCTCCTTCGATCAGCTCTGCCGGCATAAAACCCCTGTTTCCAAAAAATAAAGCAAATCTCATATCCTTCCTCCTGTTTTCGTGTTTGATATTTTCATTTTAAATAATCCAGGATTTTTATTATAGACAAATCCATATGAAAAACTGTAAATTTGTTCTGATCAAAAAATACATTTACATTTTATAACTCCTGTATTAGAATCACAGTAAAGGAAAAAATCGAGAGGGAACGTATATGATTGATTATCTGAACACCAAAGAACTGTTGTCGCTTTTAAAGGATTTTTATCTTTTGACGAAAATCAAAATCGTCATTTTTGATACAGAATATGAAGAAATCGCCGCTTATCCAGACTCCCACTGCTCTTACTGTAAACTCCTGCGCGAGAATCCTTCCTGCCTGGAAAAATGCCTGAACAGCAATTACCAATCCTTCCAGCACTGCCGGAAGACCTCTGAAATCCTCGTGTATCACTGCCATGCGGGATTGATCGAAGCCACCGCCCCTCTGATCGACAACGGTATCCTCGTCGGATATATTATGTTTGGACAGATCACAGATCTTGACACAGACGAAGAACTGTTAAGCCTGATCCGCCGTACGCTGTCTGCCAATCAGATATCTGCCCGTATTCCGGAAAAAGATCTCTTGGATATCGAGAAGAAAAGCAAAGACCAGATCCTTGCCGCCGCAAAGATCCTGGAAGCCTGTACCTTCTACGTCCTCCTGAAGAATCTCATGACCGCCCGCAGACAGAATTTTGTAGATAATCTGAACGCTTATCTGCTGTCACATCTTGACGAACCTCTCACAGCAGATCAGATTGCCTCTGATTTCTCCATCAGCCGAAGTAAGCTGTACAGCAGTTGCGAGAAATATCTCGGAACAGGAATCGCCCAATATGTCAAAAGCTTACGTCTTGAAAAGGCGAAAGAACTTCTGAAAAGTACCGACCTTACGGTCAGTGTGATATCTGAAAAGGTGGGATTTGCTGATTATAACTATTTCTGCAGAGTATTCAAACAGGAAACCGGCCTCTCCGCAAAGAAGTACCGCTATCGGTGACATATAGATTGTATAAATAAATATGCATATATATCGAATCTATCAATTTGATGATTCTGACGCATATTGGTATAATATTCAGGAGAGACTTATTATGTCATTGAAAGTGAAGAGAAGGAGGAACCTTATGAAGAAGAAATTAATCAGTACACTGCTCATCCTGTCCATGACGGCAGCCATGGCAGCCGGATGCAGCGGCAAAGAATCATCAGGTGATTCAAACACAGGAGGAAACGGAAGCGCTTCCTCTGATACAACAACCTCAGATGACAGCACGGACGGAGAAGGCGGCAGCATCACCTTCATGGCTCCTGACTGGGCGATCCCCACAGACGACCAGCTCAAGGCATTCACCGATGAGACCGGTATCGAGGTTACGGTCAATGAGGTCGGCTGGGATGATATCCGTGACAAGATGGTCACAGCAGCGGCCGGCGGACAGGCTGTCGCAGACGTTGTAGAAGTGGACTGGTCCTGGGTCGGCGAGTTCTATGCGGCAGACTGGTTGGAACCGCTGGACGTATCGGATGAAGTGAAGGCAGACATGCCTACCCTGGAGACATTTACCAAGGACGGCAATGTCCTGGCAGTCCCGTATGCCAACGATTATCGCCTGTCCTATTATAATACGAAGCAGTATGAAGACGCCGAGATCAAAGAAGAGCCTCAGACCTGGGACGAGGTATATGCAAACTGCAAGACGCTGAAAGAGAAGGGCGTCTGCGAGTATCCTTTCGCGCTGCCTTTGAATGCAGAGGAGAAGACTTCGACCTACCTGATGTGGCTTGCTTATACTATGAACGGAATCGTATTCAACGACGACGGAACTCTGAACAAGGACTCTGTCCTTGCAGCGCTGAAGTACGAAGAACAGCTTATCAAGGACGAGCTGGTGGATCCTGCGGACAAGACCTCTTCCGGTATGGACGCCTATAAGCGTATCTTATCCGGATCCGCGAATTTCCTGACCGGGCCTACCTCCTTCGTATCGAAGAGCACCAACGAAGAGGACTGCAGCGTAATCGGTCAAATCACACCGATCCTGGTTCCCGGCAAGGATGCCAAAGCAACCGTTACTATGGCGCTGCCGGAAGCGCTTGGCGTGACCAAGTTCTCCGAGAACAAGGATGCAGCGAAGAAATTCATCGAATGGTACACATCCGCCGAGATGCAGGAAGCATTGAATGAGACGAACACCGCTATTCCTACGCTGAATTCCGTATTGAAGAAACTGATCGACGACGGCAAGATCCAGAACGCAGGCGCCATGATGGAACAGGCAGAACTGATCGCTTCCCCGTTCCCCGGCGGAGTTCCGGCTTACTACGCAGAGATGAGCAACACCATGTACAATGCGATCAATAAGATGGCATTGGGAGAGATGACTGCCGATGAAGCTTATGCTGAGATGGAGGCGAAGGTAGCAGAACTGGCTGCCGAGTAAATGATGAAAAAGAAGATATTACCTTATCTCTTACTATCACCCATGATCCTGATCATGGGTGTATTAGTATTTTATCCGATCATAGCAACATTCTCATACAGCCTTAAGAAATGGAAGCTGACCGCGCCGAACGATATCCATATGGTGGGGCTTCGCAATTATGTCAGTATTCTGAACTCCGACTCCTTCTGGTACAGCTTCCAGAACACACTGTTTATCCTGGCGGTTGTCGTACTTCTGACAACCGTACTTGGATTCCTTACGTCCATTTTCCTGAATATTGATGTGAAATGGTCCGGTATCCTGTTGGCGGTCGCCATGCTGCCATGGGCGCTGCCCCCTTATGTCAACGGAATCCTGTGGAAATTCGTATTTTCATCCGGGTATGGATTCATGAACAAGACCGTCATCGGCCTGGGACTTGCAGACAAACCGATCGAATGGCTTAGTTCCCGCTGGTCGCTCCTTCTGATCGTATCCTTGGTTGTGACCTGGCGCAGTATCCCATTCACGGCGCTGGTATGCCTGGCGGGCAGGCAGTCAATCCCCGGCGGCCTCTACGAAGCGGCGCGCATCGACGGCGGAAACAGGCGGACGATCTTCCGGACGATCACCCTGCCTCTTATGCTCCCGTTTCTGGCGATCGGAATTACATCCACATCCGTCACGGCCATCAACGTATTCGACGAGATCATTGCACTGTCCGGATACAGCGACCTGGGGAAAAACATACTGGTAGAGAGCTATATGACCACTTTCTCTTTCCTGGACTTCGGAAAGGGAAGCGCAGTTACTTATCTGGTGATGCTGTTTGCGGGAATCTTAGGGATCTTCTACCTTAGAAGTCTGAACAAGGAGGTAGAATACTGATGAAATTCGGCAAAAAGATCGGCTATCTCATAGCCCTTGTGATCTTCCTGATCTTGACGCTTGGACCGTTCCTGTGGACATTCGTACTGTCTGTCACCCCGGAATACGCTATGATGGAGAAGACGACAAGACTGCTGCCTGAAGTCATTACCTATGACAATTACCGGGAACTTCTGACATCCGGAACACAGAAGGGCAGTATCCTGATCACCGGTATAAGAAATGCATTAAAGGCGGTGGGGGTAACCCTGATCCTCGGAATCCCTATAGCCATGATGAGCGCATACGCCCTAAGCCGCATGGAATTCAAAGGACGGCGCCTGATCAAGAACCTGCTGCTGATCACCATGGTCATTCCGGTGATGGCAACCATCATCCCCCTGTTCCGCCTGTTTGTGGCAAGACAATGGCTGGATGATGTGTTCTGGCTGAGTACGGTGTATGTTAGCTCCTACCTTCCTATGGTAACGTGGCTGATGGCGAATTATTTCGCAACCATACCAAAGGAATTGGAAGAAGCCGCGCAGATAGACGGCTGCGGACGGCTCGCTTCCTTTCTCAGGATCATTGTGCCGACTTCCTACCCTATCATCCTGTCGGCGGCGCTTATTATGTTCCTGAATACCTGGAGCCAGTTCCAGATCCCTCTGATCCTGGCATCCTCTCTGGAGACGAAGCCGGTGGCGATCGTGGTGTCTGAGTTCATGACGAAGGACTCCATCCAGTATGGACTTACGGCGGCGGCTGGGATAATCGCGGTCCTTCCGCCGGCGGTTACGGCGCTGATCTTCCGGAAGTTCCTGATCTCAGGGATGATGGGCGGGGCGGTGAAGGGGTAGCTCATCCTGATTTTAGTCGGCGTACTGAATATACGCCGACTATCCATTTATTCCTGTTCTTTCGCAAGAGCGATTTTGTCAAGCATTTCAAGGATTTCTTCTTTCTTATAGTTCTCCTTCTCGCCACTGGCAAACGCTAAACGGATCTCGTAAATTGTCGAGTTTTTTATGATTTCAATTTCTTTTTCATTCATGTTTCCATCTACTTTCCTTTCTATAACGTCTGTAGTAATTATATTTTACATGGTACTCTGTTCAATGTAAATAACTTATACGTTAAACTATATTGCAATTTTCATCCCTATTCCGCCGAATATGTAGTATAATCAAGAAAATACATGACTTTATTATTGAAGTCAGAAAGGGGGATTGGGATTCATGAACAACGAATCTATTTGCTGCAAGATCGAACACCACGCCGTTCTATTCGCATTTCTTGCAAAGCGTGCCATTGAATTAAGCGGAGAAGAAGGCCGGGAAGCAATCCTTGCCGGTATGACCACTTACGGCAACGAACGCGGCAGACGTATGGCGGCAAATGCACTCGCACGGGGCGACGAACTGACCACCCTGACTAACCAGGCTTACGGGGAATGGAAGCCTGATTACGACGGGCAGATGGAATTCGGACAGTTACGGACAGAACCGACACTACAGACCTACATATCCCGGTGCGCCTGGTGCGATGCATGGAAGAAGCACGGCCTGACGGAATACGGTAAGCTATATTGTGTCAATGTTGACAATGCCGTTTACCAGGGCTTTCGTTCAGACTTCGTCTGTACACCGACTGCAACTGCCATGAGCTGGGGCGGGGAGCGCTGCGAGTTCGACTGGGGATATCCACTGACACCGGAGGAAACGCATCTTCTCGCAGAAAAGAAAAAGGAACTTGGAACCTCCTGTATGAAGGATTTTAACTTCCATACGGCACATCTTAAGCATACCATCAGCAAAACCTTGATCGATCGATTAGGGGCAGACGGAGAGAAGGCTGTAGAACTGGCGCTTAAGGATTACACCGATACCTTTGGGACGGAATACCTGGAAGTTCTGGAGGGTATCTACCCTGAATGCTAAACAAAGACCTCGCGTCAGCGGTCAAATGTGCATGCAAGCATGTCCGTCTGGCTCGCTGCCTGCGGGAATAAAAAGGAGTGAAAAAATATGATCACACAGAAAATCGGAATTATCGGCTGCGGCAACATGGGCGGAGCCATTCTCTACGGAGCACTGGAAAGCGGCGTTCTCCCCAAGGAGAATGTCTATGTATATGATATCAATCCTGCCATGATGGAAAAAGCAGGAAAATGGGGTGTCCATCTTGCCAAGGATGATGAAGAAGTATGCGAAGCCGGCGACATCATCTTACTCGCTGTAAAACCACAGAATGCTGCGGAAGCACTCTCGCAATGCAGGCAGGCTTTGGACGGGAAAGCCCTGATGTCCATCGTCGCCGGAGTGACCGTAGAACGGCTTCGCAATATGATCGACGGAACCCCAAGGATCCTCCGGCTGCTGCCCAATACACCGGCCATGGTATTCGAAGGCGCCTTTGCCGTATGCTCGGACAATGATTTTACCAGAGAAGAGCTGTCAGCCGCAACTTCTATCTATGAATCGATCGGCATCATCGAGATGGTTCCTGAACATCTGATCGACGCTGCCTGTGCCTTGAACGGGGGCGGACCGGCATACGTCGCCATGTTTATCGAAGCCATGGCAGACGGAGGCGTGAAACAGGGGCTTTCCCGGGCAACCGCCTACCGCCTTGCCGCACAGACCTGTCTTGGAAGCGCCAAGATGATCTTAGAGCAGGGAATTCATCCCGGAGAACTAAAGGATATGGTAACCTCTCCCGGCGGAACGACGATCGAAGGATGCGAAGCGCTGGAGCGGGGCGGCATGAGAGCTGCCGTGATGGAATGTATCAATGCCGCCGCAAAGAAATCACGAAGCTTATAACAACATCGCCAGTCAATTTGAAGGGAACGGCACAGGAAAGGTGGAATCATATTACATACTCCTTTGTACCTACCGTCAAAAAATGTGCGTACAGTCCTGAAACATTTTAAGGCTGTACGCACGATATATGTTTCTTAGACTTGTTCTTTTTTACAGTTCATTGATTGTTTCGGTTATGGCCATGTTACGGATCCGTTTTGCAGGAGCGTATACCGCCACAGCCGCACAGGCCATCATAAATACAACGATGATACACAGCATTGCCACCGGAGGATGCCATATTTTTCCGAAATACCGGGTAATCAATAGGGTATACAGGAAATAACTGAGCGGCAGGCCGACTCCGCATCCGGCCACGAGACCGGACACGGCATAGGTAAATGCTTCCGCCGTGATCATCCTGGTAAGCTGTTCACTGTCCATGCCCACTGCCCGCATGGCGCCGTATTGTTTGGTCCGCGCCGCTACGCTGATGGAAATGCTGTTAATAATATAGAACAGGCTGACCATCCCGATAATTGCCAGAAAGCCGTAGACGCCCACCTTCATAAAAAGATAAGTGGTATTGACCTCGCTGGTGTTTTCTCTTCCATCTGAAAAAACCACATCGCTGCCGGCAAGCTCGCTGATCTGCCGTACCGTACCGTCATCCGCATCGCCTCCAAGCTGCACGCCGACCATCGTAAGTCCCTGCTCTCCGGTCAGTCTTTCAAAGGTCTCCTGAGAACAGATGACAAGCAGCTCTCCCGGAAACAGGGCTCCTGTGACAGAACAAGTAATCGTAACCTCTTTTCCCCCAACCTGAACCGTATCTCCTACTTTCAGAGGATTATCTTTATTATAAACGGTCATAACTTTATCGCTGTCCCCATAAATGTCAGACAAATCCCCTTCCACCACCTCATCTTTAATGCTTTCGAATAAAAACTCATCGTAGGACTCCAGATTGATATGGTCGATTCCCTGCCGCGAAGAAACAGCCGGAACATTGTCCAGATAGGCGGTTCCGAAGGCGCCCTTAACACCGGGGATCTTAAGCGCCTTCTCTTTTACATCCTGTCCAAGCACCAGTGCGTTGGCATAGCCGTTCAGGGTAATATCCGGCTGCCAGGATTTTAAGGAGGGCATCAGCCCCTCTGCAAAATCCAAACCAACCGAGAAACATAGAATCAGTATAATCGTAAGTGCAAAAGAGGCCGTCATCAGAAACCAGTTCTTTTTGGAGGCGGTTGCATGATGAATACCCAGTGCTTTTTCTATTCTTCCGACTCCCCGTTTGATCGCATGCCGCCTGGCCGGGACGATTTCTGAATTGCCGGAAACCGCCGCCGCAGGGGACACCTTAGCCGCTCTCTTTGCAGGCGACTGTGCTGCCAGCAAAACAGTGACAACACCGACCAGTACACCGCTTAACAGTCCGACAGGACTTATGGCAAACACCGGCATGAATGCAAATTCTCCCCCGATTCCATAGCGCATGTACGCACAGATCCCCCAGCTTACCAGCGTGCCCATGATAACTCCCACAGGAACAGCCGTCTTGCACCAGTTCAGGGCTTCCAGCCTTACAAACTGGATGATCTGCCGGCGGCTTGCGCCGACACAGCGCATCATGCCAAAGAATTTTGTCCGCTGAGTGATATTACTGTTCAGGCTTCCGGATATCATCAATACTCCCGCCAGCAATATCATGACAAATGCCGCTGCTGCCATACCATATATATTTTGTATATTCTTATTCTTACTTTGCCCAGACAGTCCCATCGTAGCAGTATTTTCAGAAACATTGTCCTCTGTCAGGCCATATTGCTCCCTGATCTCCATGACACTGTCGGAAGACGTCTCTTGAAACTGCACATAGCAGGATGGGTGTTCCTCGATTCCATTTTCCTCCATGATCCCATGATACGCCTCTCTTGTCATGTACACAGCCACCATATACGTCTGCCCCCTGTACCACTCTTTATCATCGGAGCCAAAACCAGATACGGTAAAAGCCGTATCCCCGGCAGGCGTATGCACCGTCACCGTATCGCCGACCTGTACATCCAGAGCAAGTTTTGCATTGCTGCTTAGCATCACTTCGTTGTCATTCTGCAGAATACCGCCCTCTTCAAGGGCATTGACAAGCTGTGTGATATAGGTTTCATCCACGCCATACAAAGCGGCTTTCTTTTCACCGATATCATAGGGCTGATCTCCGTCCGTGTTAAAGGATTCACACCAGCCGGCGGCTTCGACATCCGGACGTCCCCCGATTTCTTCTGCGGTTTCCTGTGAAATACCATCAATCCGGATATGCCAGTTCCCGTGTTTCTCCTGCATGTATCTGCTTAATGCCCCAATAGATATCTCCGCTATACTGAAAATAGCCGTGACAAGAAACACCGAGATAATAATGCACAGAAGTGTCAAACGATTCTGCCGCCTGTGTACACGTGCAGAGATCGGAATCAGGCTGAGATAACTTTTCATTTCCTGTCTCCTGTTCATTCCCTGTCTCCTTTCCATTCCGGTCCGTGCAAAGCAGACGTCCCCCGGACGTCTTGCACCCTCCCAAAATCTGTCATTTCTCCGTCCGATACCTGTAAAATACGATCCGCTGTCTGTGCTATGCCCTTGCTGTGGGTGATCATGATGATCGTCTGTTCATATTTTTTTGAAGCTTCTTTTAAGAGTCCGATGACCTCCCGGCTGTTCTGCGTATCCAGGTTCCCGGTTGGTTCGTCCGCCAGGATAAGGGCGGGACGGGTAATCAGCGCCCGTCCGATTGCCACTCTCTGCTGCTGACCGCCTGAGAGCTGGCTTGGCAGGTGATGCCGCCGTTCCGTAAGATTCAATACTGCCAGCAGCTCTTCCAGATATTTTCGATTTGGCTTCTGATAATCAAGCAGTACCGGAAAGATGATATTCTGTTCCACCGTCAGTTCCGGAATCAGATTGAAGCTCTGGAAAATAAACCCGATATTCCTGCGCCGAAAGACGGTAAGGCTTTTCTCCTTCATCGCGAAGATATCCTTACTGCCGATATATATTTTGCCAAAGGAAGGCGTATCTAACGCGCCGACCATATTAAGAAGGGTACTCTTTCCGGAACCGGACTCCCCGACAATTGCCACAAATTCTCCTTTCGGCACCGAAAAACTAACTTTTTTCAGGGCATGTACAGCGGTATCGCCCTCTCCATAGACTTTAGAAATTGATTTTACTTCCAGTAAATTCACAGATATAACACCTCTTTCATACAAAAAAATTCGTACATTGAAAATGAACCCGGGACTTCATTTTCAATGTACGAAAATCATAACACGCAAACCTTACTGTAATATTACAATCATCCTACAATTTTGTAGGATTCCATTTTCAGGAGGCGGCAATGTATAGATAGAATATCGTGCCATACCCCAGCTCACTGTCAACCGCAATGCTTCCCCCATGCGCTTCTATAATTGATTTCGCAAGAGGAAGGCCAAGCCCGATCCCTTTCGTGTCCTTGGAATACCGGCTTCGGTAAAACCTCTTGAAGATATAGTACAGATCCTCCGGATGGATTCCGCTTCCGTTATCTTTTACTGTAATCTGGAGTTCAGACGCTGACAGTTTCCATTCAATCCTGACAAAATCTCCTTTTTCCGTATGGTCTAAAGCATTTTTTACAATATTTCCCACCGCCTCCATCAGCCAGTTACGATCACAGATAAAATCTATGGATTCATCTCCCGCAAGGAGGATCTCTTTCCCCTCCTGTCCCGCGCGGAACGAGAATTGTTTTTTTATACGCTCCATCATCTCAGATACATTTTCCGACGTTTTCATCATCACAATCGTACCTGCGTCAAATTTTGAGATTTTCAGCAGGTTCTGCACCAGCGTCTCAATCCTTTCCAATTCCTGTTCTGAAAAATCAGCAAACTCTTTGATGGCAGGCATACTTTCTGCCTCTCCCTGTATGATCCCGTTATAGATATTTAACGCGGCCAAGGGTGTCTTTAACTGGTGGGATATATCCAAAATTGTATTTTTTAAGAACTCCTTCTCCTTCCCCTCATTTTCAATATGTGCGTTCAGGATGGCAACCAAGGAATTCACTTCATGGAACAGCCTGTACAGCTCACCCTCGTCGTTGCACTCAATCGTAACATTTTTGTCGCCGGATATATACTCTGTAATCTGCGCTATGGCATTTTCCATGATCTTATGCTGTTCCTTGAAATACGCATAGCAAAACAGCAGTATAACAGCCGCCATGCACAAACCGCAGCCGATGATGTAATACGCCGCATTTTTAACTTCAAAGGCTGCAAACAACACGGAAATCAGTGTAAAAGCTATGGCACACCATAAGATACCGGCAAAAAGAAATCTGATCTTTCGGTTTACAAATATTTTCATCCTGTACCTCAATCTGCCGTGTTCCATCTATAACCCATGCCCCGTACTGTGATGATCCGTTTTGGTTTTCCCGGATTGTCCTCGATCTTTGTACGGAGCCTGCGGATATATACGGTAAGAGAATTGTTGTCTATATAATTTTCACTTAAGTCCCACAGCCTTCCTAAAATCTGGTCCGAAGAAAGTATCTGATCCGGGTTTTCCATGAACAGACACAGCAATTTATACTCGCTTACTGTCAGGTCAAGCAGATTCCCCTGTTTATAAACCTCGCTTTTCAGAAGCTTTATATTGATACCGCCTGAGCTCAATTCTGTATCGGCTGTATTGAAATTTTCACTCCTGCGGAGCAATGCATGAATTCTTGACAGGAATACCGCCAATTTAAAAGGTTTTGTAATGTAATCATCACCGCCAATGTCAAGTCCCATGATAATATCTGTCTCTTCATCAGCGGCAGTGAGAAACATGATGGGTATTTTTGAAGTCCGGCGTATCTTCCTGCAGAACTCAAATCCGGAACCATCGGGAAGCGATACGTCCAGAATCACCAGATCATATTTTCCTTCTGTCCATAAATCATCCGCTTCTAACATGGTACGGGCAACATCTATTTCATACCCCTGCTTTTTGATGGCAAAGGAAAGCCCGTTTATTAAACTTAAATCATCTTCCAGTAAAAACAGCCGTTTCATTTGTTATGCCTCTCCTTTGATTTAGACGAATCAAAATTGTAAGTTATTTAGGGACAGTTCCTAAACATTATCGTCCTATCATTATAATCGGACAAGTGAATGATTTCAATGCACTTTTTATAAACAATGACTGGTTCTCAATATAAATGGAAGCAAAAGGAGAGATGCCGTAAATGAATCTTTGGTAAAATGTTTCACATTGTATTGACATTGATGGCACAATCAGATATGCTATGTATAAACAGAACTACAAGGGGGTGAATCCCGTGGCAAAAACTGCAAATATTAATGTCCGAATTGATCCTGAGACAAAATTAAATGCTGAAAAGCTGTTTTCCAGCTTTGGGATTACAATTACAGATGCAATCAATATCTTTCTTCGCAAATCCATTATGGAAGGGGGCTTGCCCTTCGAGGTAAAGCAGCCCCGCTATAATGCTGAAACGGACGGTGAATCATGTTAGAGTTGGTTACTACGGGGCAATTCCAAATAAACATTTGCAACGGCAGCAGCTTTTGACTGCTGCCGTATCTTTGAGAATATAACTCATCCGATCAATACCGTTTTCCCCTCAAATGCGAACCCATACTTCCGAATCCGTTCCTGTGAGATTCCTTTTGCCTCCAACACAGCGGTATATTTCTTACGGTCAATCTGATCCAAGGCTTCTTGAACTGTATCTGCAAGAGTATCTCCGTCATCTGGGTCATGAACTTTAAACTCCAGGATAATAGCGTCGTCCGCATCTTCGGCAGGCTCTAACATTACATCATATCTCCCAAACCCACTTTCACGGTTGGAGGTAATGGAATATCGACCGGCAAGATCCACCATCAATCCAAGAACGAAACCATGGTAAAACCTTTCTGGTTCTGTTGCTTCAGAGGGATTCTTTCCTGTATCAAAATAACTAAAAGTCTCAAGCGCAACCCGATTCATATATAGATTCATTGCTTTCTTGTCATCTAATAATAATGCTTTGATAAAATTATTATATGCCGGTGTAAACTCTGAAAACCAATCCTCTATCATCCATTCAAACATAAGAGATACTTCGCGGTTCGTGAGTACAAGCTCATATGTGGTCCTGTCTCTTTTATCCATGCTTAACTGCTTCACACGCAGATAGCCGCCTGCAAGCAGAAGACTCCAGACAGCGCTTTCTCTTCGTCCCAGTTGATTGAAGATAATCTGCTCATCAATCTGTGTATACAAGGACTTTCCGGACAGAAGATCCTCCATGATCATTTTTGTATCAGCGCTTCCCTCTCGAATCAGCTTCCCGACCAGACTGTTACTGCTGGTATTGGCCCAATAAGGAGCGAATTTTGCATATTTTAAATAATTTATGATAGACCAGGGGTTGTAGATATCGGTCCTATTACCGAATGTAAACCCGTCATACCAACTTCTGACCTCGTCTTTGTGAGATGATAATCCATATTCGTCCAATGCCCTCCAAACTTCCTGCTGGGTAAACCCGAAACAGTCTGTATACAGATCAGAGGTGGTTGTAACTACCGTTAGATTATTGAGGTCAGAAAAGACAGACTCCTTGCTGACCCTGGTAATTCCGGTCATGAGAGCCCTTGCAAGGAAAGGGTTTGTCTTAAATGTGGAATTGAATAATTTTCTGATAAAGGAAACCAGTTCATCCCAGTAGCCGTGCACATAAGCCTCCTGCATAGGCGTATCGTATTCGTCCAACAAGATAATCACCTTTTTTCCATAATAACGCATCAGGTAATCGGATAATGCCTTTAAGGAATTGACTGCAAGATAATCCTCCATATCAACGGAGATATTTTGATATGCTTTTTTTTCATCTTCATTCAGATAACTGCCTCCCAAGAAGAAATCATATCTGTTATACAGATCTTTTATAATCTGACAGATACTTTTCCTTGCTTCGGAAAAAGTCGTTTCCTTCATATCGGCAAAACTAAAAAATATAACCGGGTATGTTCCCTGCAGTTCCCGGTATTTTTCTTCTTGCCAGATAGACAAATTCTGAAATAAATCACCTCTTCCGAAATAATTGACAGAGAAAAAATGATCCGTCATATCCAAATTCAATGTTTTTCCAAAACGCCTGGGTCGGGTGATCAAGGTTACTGTATCGTTATTCTCCCACCATTCTTTAATAAACATGGTCTTATCAATATAGAAGTTATCACTTGTTATCATCTGTTCAAAGTCCTGATGACCAATCCCGACTACTCTTGGCATAACGGCACCCTCCAACTATTTTCTTATATCTTATCATTCTTCCGGCAGAAATTCAACGAATATGGAGTTATGGTTCTCCCGAGATCCATTGCCCGGATCTGTTTGTACTTGCGGCTTTCCAGAACATAATGTAATATAATCTCAACAATCATGTCACACCAACAAAAATCCATCGTCTAATCCTATATAGCCCCGATCAGGAGCACCTCGGGGCAGACGGACTCCGTCCGAGTAAGATATTGAATTCAAGTGCTCCGGAAAAGAGGAGATCATGAGTAAATCAACAAACGAAGAGCTGCTGACATTAATCGAACAGGCTGTGGCAGGGGATAAGCAATCTCTTGAGACGGTGCTGTCAAGCGTACAGGAACTTGTCTTTAACCTTTCCCTGCGGATGCTGGGGACGTTCCCGGATGCAGAGGACGCCTCCCAGGATATCCTTCTTAAGGTCATGACCCACCTGTCGTCTTATAAGGGTGAGAGCGCTTTCTCCACCTGGGTATTCAGCATCGCGGCGAACCATCTCAAGGACTATAAGAAGCATATGTTCGCGAAGTTCCCGCTGAGTTTCGAGTTCTACGGTGACGACATCAACAACGCAGATATCCATAATATACCAGATCTGACGCAGGATGTAGAGCGGTCCATTCTGGCAGAAGAGCTGAAACTGTCCTGCACGAATGTGATGCTCCAATGTCTGGACGCCGAGAGCAGATGTATATTCATTCTGGGTACGATGTTCAAGATCGACAGCCGGATTGCCGGAGATATCCTTGGCATCACCCCGGAAGCATACCGGCAGAGGCTAGTAAGGGTGCGGCGGAGGATGGCTGATTTCCTCTCGGAATACTGCGGAGAATACGGGAACGGCAAATGCAGATGCGCAGACCGGGTAAACTATGCGATCCAAAGCCGCCGTATCATGCCCGACCGGCTAAGCTTCACCTCGGCGTCTCTCCTTGGACAGACTGCACTGGAAGTAAAAGAAGCCATGGAAGAGATTGACGATCTGTCCCAGACATTTTCCTTCTGCAAGACCTATCAGCCGCCGGAGAGTCTTAAGAAATTCGTGGAAGATTTCTTAAACGGTGCGTCATACTCCGTTGTAACGAACGCTTAAGGAGGGATCGAGAATGATGAATACACAATTAATCTTAGATTATCTTACAGCTCTGAGCGAACACAATGAACGTGAGTGGTACCATGCACATAAGACAGAATACAAGGAAGCCAATGCAGAATTCGAATCGCTTCTGCAGGAGCTTATCTTGCGGATCGGAGAGTTTGACAGCAGTATTCTCCACAATCAGCCCAAAGACCTGACCTTCAAGCTGGTGCGGGACACCCGGTTCAGCCATGACAAATCGCCCTATAACCCGGCGTTTCGCGCGCACATTTCCTCCAAAGGGAAATTACCGGTTCCGGTCGGATACTATCTGATGATCAAGCCGAGAGGACAGTCCTTTCTGGGCGGAGGGTTGTTCGCGGATATGTTCAAGGATGCGACGGCGATGGTACGGGATTATATCGCGGCCAATGGCAATGAGTGGGAAGCGCTTCTTGGCGATCCTGATTTCAGGAAATATTTTACCGTGCAGGGGACGTCGCTTAAGAAGGTTCCCGCCGGGTATGACAAGGATCATCCGCAGGCCGAATTCTTAAAATACAAGAGCTGGTATCTGGAATATCCGGTTACGGACGCCGAATTCGTAGACGGGGAAGCATTTCTTAATCATGCAGTCAGAGTCTATCAGATCATGAAACCGTTCAATGATTATCTGAACCGGGCGCTTAAGAACTTCCGGATGCCGGAGCGGAAGTAACATACCCCTTGCGTACCTACCAACATTGGCAGGATTGCTAGTACAGCGCTGTACTAGTCCTGCCAATATCTATACATTCTCTATCAGAATAGTTACGGTAAATATATCCTCCGTATAAGAGATATCCATCGTCCCGTCATATTTCTCAACAATTTCCCGCACATTAGACAGGCCAAAACCATGGATCGTCAAATCACCCTTATCGGATTGTATCTGTCCTTTTTCATCCAGGAGAATGCGGTTCTTCTTCGCATTTGTGACTTCACAGGTGAAATAACCGTTCTCGGTAACCCGCGCCTTGACGGACATACGCCGTTCCTTTGGATCCGGAATCCTCAAGGACGCTTCGATCGCATTATCCAATGTGTTTGAAAAAAGACTGCAGAGACTAACCGAATCCATTCCGGCCAGCCGGTCCAGATCAATGTGGAAGAAGCTGTCGATGCCATGTTCCTGCGCCAGGTTATACTTCGCATTGAGAACAGCATTGACGATACTGTTCTTACAGAAGACACGAGTGTGTACGGTCATCTGTGTTTCCAATTCTCTTAAGTAATCCCCGGCGTCCTTCAGGTTCCCGGAATCAAACAAGGAGCGGACTGTACTAAGATGGTTATTCATATCATGGCGGAATCTGCGGATCTCCGCCTGGTTCTGTTCCAGTTTCTCATAATAACTCTTCTGCAATATCAGGTTTTTGCGCTCCATATTCTGCCGGATACTGGTGATAAAATACTTCGCCAGGGCAATGCAGCCAAGATTCGTTGCGAAGCAGGCGAAGACCGCCGGCCACATCTTATAGGTCTCTTTGGGAGCAAGAAGGATACAGGTCGTTATGCTCACCAGAGATGCCAGGCAGACGGCGTCCAGCAGGATCCAGATCTTGTCGCCGAATAATTGCCTTGTCTGGTCAAGATTATTCTCGAATAATCTGTAGATGCCATACCAGATCAGCAGATGCGAGACAGGGTCGGCAACTGTACAGAAGATATCCAAGGCCAGCGACCATCCAAGCCAATTCCCAAACACACCGAAAAAATCCATGACAAAGAAGTTCTGGCTTAAGATCAGAGGATATAAGACAGCGACAGCCGCCAATCTCTGCCAGACACTTCCGTAAAATGCCGTCAGCATCAAAGCGGTAAACCAGATCAAGTCTATGATCACATTCGTAAGGTCATTCGGATAAATGATCATGCTGGAAAGTATCGCGCACGAGAGATAAATGACAACATTCCAGATCTTCCCGTCCCGCTTCTTCGCAAAATAAGAGAGAATCCGGAAAATCAGTAATCCCTGTACAAAATATAATAAATTGCTGATATACATGATGATATCTATGAATTCCATCTTCCTTCTCCTTGTAACTGTATTCCGGCAAGAAGAATCTTACCTGTCTCTTACCGCAGCAAAAGTCGGGCAAACGCGATCTCCACAGACTGGCGGCAGGCACGGCTTACCGGGAATCGGAGCGTCTGGCAGATGCATCCGTCTTTATCAAGAGCCGTCACATAATTGATATTAACCAGATAACGGTTGTGGCAGCGGATAAAATAGTCCGGCAGATCTGCCGCCACATCATCCAGCTTCCCGTAGAAATCCAGCTTCTCCCCGTCCTGCAGCGTGCAGATGACCTTCCTTCTGTCACTGGAAAATGCGACGATCTTCTGAGCGGGGATCCTTAACGTTCCGGATTTCTGTTCCAGTATAAAGTATTGATCCTGGCTTTTCCCCAATTCGTTTAATGCCTGTTCCAGAACATTCTGAATCTTATGCTCGTCATAAGGCTTCAATATATAATGAAATGCGTGGACTTCATATCCCTGAAACACATAATCCGGGTGCGCCGTCACAAAGATCAGTATCGTACGGGCATCCCGCCGCCTTAACAGCCTGGCGGTGTCCATCCCGTTCAGGCCCTTCATCTCTATATCCAGGAATAAAAGATCCAGGCATTCTGCTTCCGAATGTCTTACAAGCGTTTCGCCGGAATCATATTCGTTCACCTGATAATCTTCACCCATTAGCTGAAGCTTTCGCTCTAAGGACGCGCGCAGGCTCTTACGCATGGATGCCTCGTCGTCACAGATTCCTATCTTGACCATCATATCCCTCTCCAGTCTGAACTGTTAGAATCATTGTACAGAGAAATCCAAGCTTTGTAAACGCGGTTTGGGAAGAATAAACCAATCTTGACAAAATCTGTGCCAAACATGACATCTGCCGCAATGCATTTCTCTAAATGCTTCTCTATAATGGACTATATCAGACGGAAGTCTGTTCAACACATATCCTGTACGGCTCACACGTAACAGTTCAGATACCTTCACTGTTACAGGCATCCGGCCATTAAAAATCGCTTCGCGATGGGCCGTATGCTTTCAGGCTCTACTCTATGGCACGGTCAGCGCAGTGAATGCGCAGACCTGTCTGAACTGCTACGCTCACACATCTATTGCCGGTATACAGGACATTCAGGAGGTAAGATTATGCTTAAGGTCAATCATCTATCAAAACGCTACACATCAGGCAGCCAAGTCTATCCCGTATTAAGGGATGTATCCCTTGATGTGGAAAAGGGCGAATTCGTAGCTGTCATGGGGCCTTCCGGTTCCGGGAAGACAACGCTTCTGAACTGCGTCTCCTGCTTTATCCCCTATGAAGAAGGTGAGATCCTTCTGGCGGGCCGGGATATTTCCGCTCTGGAAGAAAGCGGACTGGCAGAAGTCCGCAACCGGCAGATGGGATTTGTCTTCCAGGATTTTATGCTTCTTGACGGACTCAGCGTATTCGAAAATATCTGCCTGCCTCAGATCATCGCCCGCTGTCCCGTGGTGCAGATGGAGGAAAAGGCACGGCACATCTGCCGGTTATTCGGCATCGAGAAGATCATGGAGAAATATCCCGCCGAGATCTCCGGCGGAGAGAAGCAGCGTACCGCGGTTGCAAGGGCGCTGATGAACCAGCCGTATGTGATCCTTGCTGATGAACCGACAGGGAATCTGGACAGTAAGTCCTGTAAAGCAGTAATAGACGCATTCTTACAAGCCAAGCGGGAGATGGGCGCAACCATATTCATGGTGACCCACGACAGCTTTGCGGCATCCTTCTGCGACAGAGTAATTGTCCTGAAAGACGGCGCAGTCTTCAAAGAATTGAAAAGAACCGGTAGCAGGCGCGAATTCATGGATGAATTATTAGATACGATCCGGCAGTTGGGAGGTGACACAGATGACAATGAATAAGATCGCTGCGAAGCTACGCTGTAAGAATAACGGGCAATACCGGCTCCTTGGTATCTGCATCTTCCTGTCCGTACTATTGGTTTCTTCCTTCACTATGATGTTCTTCTCACCTTCTATCCAGGAATTTCTGCCGCCGGGCGGAGATACGAGAAAGCTAATGTGGCTGATGTTAGGTGTGGTAGTAATCGGCTGCCTACTCTTCACCCTCTATGGAAGCAGCCTGTTTTTCCGGAAGAAAAGCAGGGAATTCGGAGTGATGCTGGCGCTGGGCGCGCCAAAGAAGGAGCTGGCGCGTCAACTGGCAGGTGAACTGGCCGCCGTAACCGGGAAATATATTCTGAGCGGCATACTATTGGCAATCCCTGTGTCTTTCCTGATCTGGAAGTTATTCCAGACGATCGTAATCAACACGGCGCAGATGCAGTACCGCTTCGGCATTGCAGGAATACTGGCAGGGATTCTCTTTGCAGTGATGTTATCCGTCTGTATTCTGATCCTTGGGATTCGTTTTATCCGCCGGGCCAATATCATGGATATCTTAAATGCCGGCAGGAAAACGGAGATGGTTCGGGAAATCAAGCCCTGGTACGGGAAGCTTGGAACTATACTTATAATTACCGGGCTTTTTCTTGCCATGGCCGTTCCGCAGCTGACTGTCCGTGTCTTCCGCCAGGGGATGCCCGGTATCTGGAACAGCACTTATCTGTTCAGTGCGGCAGGGTTATATCTGCTCCTGTTAAGCGGGGTGGCGCACTCGAAGAAGGGGAAGCATCCGGAGAAATACTATCGCAACATCATTTCCACAAACCTGATGCGCTTTGCGGCAAGGCAGACAACCAGGAATATGTGTGTCATCGCCCTTCTGGTATTCGTGATGGTACTTGCGGCTTTCTGGGGCGTGATGTATTATTACAGCGCTACGGAAGGCGGGACCTTGGCGCCTTATGACTACTCCCTGCATTTCCCGGCGGGAGAATCCCAGATCGGACAAGGAGACATCGAAGAGCTTGCAGGAGAATACGGCACAGAACTTCTGTCCTATGAGGAGCTCTACTCCTTAGAATTGATCATCCGTTATACCGGAAGGGATATGGACGACCAGAAGCGGTATTTTGATGTGGAGTATGAGAAACTGTCTTCCTTTGTATCGGCTTCGGATTTCGAGAGGATTTCCGGAAAATCAATCCTGCTTAAGGAGGGCGGATATCTGACGGTAACTGCGTCGGAATATCAGGAGTCGATATGGGTAAACCCGGACTGCTTAAGCGAGATCCGGCAGCCGCTTACAGGCGATACCCTAAAACCGCAATTCCAGGGAACCGTAGAATTCGATAATCTGGCGCTTACCGGTGAACCTTTTGTATTCATTCTGACTGATGCGGATTATCAGAGACTCCAGAACGGCCTGACGGATGCATATAAGGAGAAACATATCTTGTTCAATGCCAGACATACGGCGGATACTGTGCCGCCCGGATGTTCCTGCCATACGAAGGAGATCTGTCCGGCAGCCGATACCCCCAAAGCAGCCAAACTATGCCCGGCGATGTACGATTTCGCAGATGCATGGAAAAATGCATATATTGCAAGGGCAACGGCTCTGTCCAATCATTATTCTTTATACGATGCCCGCGAGGAAGAGCTTGCCGTGGCGGCAGGCGAAGAATATGGGTATGCCGGCGAGATCGATCTTACACCGGAGAATACTCAGCTTACGAATGACTGGAAATATGCTCCCTTTTCCAAGGTACTGATGCAGGCGGATGCCATGGAGATGGTGGCAGTATTCGTGCTCCTCAGCCTCTATATCGCAGTGATATCTCTGACAGCGGCGGGAATCATGAGTTATATCCGAAGTATTACGGTTGCTATGGATAACCGGCAGTTATTCGAGAACTTAAGAAGACTTGGAGCCAATGACGCTTATGCGAAGCGGGTGATTAAGCTTCAGCTCCGGAAGATCTTCGCATACCCTGTGACAGCCGGATGTACGGTAGTGGGTGTGTTTTCTCTGTTCCTGACTTACTTTAATGATATGGGGATACAGGCATTTGAGGTGAAAATGCTATTGATGGAACTCTTACTGATGGCTCTGATCGCGGGAGTCATGTACTGTGTATACAGACTGGCTTATGGGAAGTCGAAAAAGATTGCGGGGTGTTTACCTTTTACGCGGTAAGCGGAACCTTTTGCGTTGCATTTGTAAATATTTCAGGTTGTTTACCGATATATAAGCAGGATTACAGGGGAGAGATGCAAAATGATGGTAGTCGCTATATGTGAGGATGAAGGCTATATTTTGGCGGAACTGCGAGAAAAAGTAGAAAAATATATGAACAGTAAATCATTGCCTGTAAGTATAAAGACTTTTACATCAGGCGAGGAACTATTAAAAGAAAAAAAGAAGTTTGACATCGTTCTATTAGATCTGATGCTTCCGGGAATTCACGGGCTTGAAGTGGCAAGACAGATTTCTGGCAGAAGCCGGGTTATTTTCATCACATCTTACAGGGAACATGCGGTGGAAGCGTTTGATGTCAATGCGGTACATTATTTGGTGAAGCCTGTTACAGAGGAACGCCTTTTTCGTGCGCTGGGCAGGGCGGTTAACCAAACAGAGAAGGTAGATAATCAGGCATTGACAATCATAAAAAACGGAAAAACACAGGTGATTTTTATCCGTGATATTTTTTATTGCGAAGTATTTAATCATCAGGTCCAAATCCATACGGTGCATGGCACATATGATTATCTGGGTACTCTTGATACGTTGGAAAACATGCTGGATGAACGCTTTTTCCGGTGCCACAGAAGCTATATAGTGAATATGAGTTGTGTTGCCGGGCAGGAAAAGGGTGTAGCAAATCTGACGAATGGAGAGAGGATATTCATATCAAGGCGGAAACAGACAGACTTTATGCAGAGATTGCTGAATTTCTTTAAAAATGAGGTGATATAATGGAGTCTGCAGAAATTTTTTCTATTGGGTTCTATCTGTGGTGGTTAGGAATCAATAGCTGCCTTTATTTTGCAGAATTCCATTTTATACAGAATTTTACAGGAATTCGTGTAAAAAGGCTTTTGATTCGTTATGTTCTGTTCAGTGATCTTCTTACATTCTTTGTGATGTTTTATCAAAGTCCCGGTGTTTTGAGATTGCTGCTGCATGCAGGAATTATAGTTGGTTTTTCTATCTTTTGCTTAAAAATGAAATGGTCAGATACGTTTGCTCCAACGATAATCATTCTGACACTTTTCACTTTCATGGAAGGTTTTCAGACTGTTTTAATGCGTTTCCTTTCGGGATGGAAGGCAGATCCCTGCTCGGCGATTGTTATTCAAATGCTGGTATCAGGTATATTGACTGTGCTGCTGGTTATGACATTGAATTACGTTTCTAAAACCTATTCGTATACAGGTCAGCTAAAGATTTCTCATTATCTGTATGCATTGCTTTTTCCATGTGTATTTATTGTATGGGCCATCCGCAGCGGTCTGAGTCTGGATATGTGGATGATTTCTGATGCAAAAGATTGGTCTCCGGCAAAACAGTCGAATCTATGGGCATTGATCTGGATCTTGGGCGCATGTGCTGTATTTTTTATCATATTAAGACTGGCGGGCAGGATTGTGACATTATCTATGCAGGAGACAGATCAAAAAAGACTTGAAGACCAGATAAAAGAGCAATCCGTTTATTTAGAAGAAGCTAAAATAAGAAATGAAAAGTACCGTAGATTTCAGCATGATATTGACAACCATCTTTTGGTGTTGTCTGGTTTGATCCATGAAAAGAAATATGAAGAGGCAGAGATGTATTTTGAAAATCTACACAAAGCTTCGGATCATCTGCTGATTGGGATTGAAACCGGAAATCCGGTCATAGATATTCTTTTGAATGAGAAAATGAATTATGCGCAGTCATATGGCATTGGGGTTAAATACGACATCCAGTTCTCAGTTGATTGTCCTGTGGAGGATCTGGATTTGTGTGTGATCCTGGCAAATGCAATGGATAATGCGATTACGGCATGTATGAACGGAGGCATAGAACAGCCGGAGATTTCTGTCATGATCCGTAAGCGGCATCATTTTCTTATCCTTGAAATTGCAAATCCCGTAAGTACAGCATATCAGACAGCAGAATACGGAACAGGGTTGAAAAATATCAGGCATACTGTTGAAAAATATGAAGGAACAATGGAGATAGAAGAAAATAAATCTTATTTCAAATTAACAGCGCTGCTATGTTTGAAACCGTTTACGGAGAATGAGCTGCCGCTTACGAAGAACAGCTTGAAAGAATAAATTTTTGTCCGATATACTCTATTGAAAGATAATAAGTAACAGTTCAGACAGGCGATAGAGTAGAGCCTGAAAGCATACGGCCCATCGCGTAGTGATTTTTAATGGCCGGATGCCTGTAACAGTGAAGGTATCTGAACTGTTACGATAATAATAAACGGAGGTAGATGATTATGGTAAACAATGTAAAACCTGGTTATGTGAATCCATTGACTATGATGGGGAGCAACAAGAACGGACAGACAAAACCTCTCTATTCAGAGGGAATACAGACACCAGAAAAGCGAAAAAAATTCTTAGAAGCCAAAAAACAATCCATTCAAAATTCTCTGTTACTTATGAAAGGAACTTCTGGTGATGCGGGGAGCTCGGAAGAGAATATTGAGGTGTTAGAAAAGAAACTTGAGGAAATCACAAAAGAGATCCAGACAAACAGACAGGGAACAGTGGAGACAGTAACAGCAAATGAAGAGCAGACGGAAGAAAGCGGAAGATTTATAATGCATAGATTTGATGCATATGAAAAGGAAGAACATGAAGAGTCTGCAGGATGCTATAGAGTTGTGAGTGATGATAACAAAGGTTATAAAATAGCATGGTGAAGCGAAAAGTTTTCTCTGCGGTTTTCTCTGTATATCGTCATTTTGGTGCTTTAGAGCTTTACTTTTCGCGCTAAAGAGATATAATAAAAAGTGAATCTCAATTTTTCTTTAGATTTCAAGAATAGAAAGGGTGGCTCTTATGAATATAGCGAAAATAGTAGTCTTAAGCAATGCCTCTGCACAGGCAATTCGTAAAGCGCAGTCTGCTTTTTCCGGCGCAGCCGAAGCTATGGGGATTTCTAGTGAAGAGGATGTGCAGGCTCTTGTGGACGAAGTACGTTATGGAAAGGAAAGGTAAAAATGCAGATATTGGTCGACAGAAAGGAAGATCCTATGCTTTACCCAGACACCACCCACCGGCTCGAAACTGTATTTGAACACGGCAGGCTGCCCACCCTTGTCTACATCAATAAGCAGAACCACACAAGAAAAGCCATCCGCCGCCCGCTGCACCGGCATGACTCTATCTGTGAATTACTATTCGTATACCAGGGAACCGGCACCTATTATGTGAACGGGAAGTCCTACCCGCTCTCGGAAGGCAGCGTGATCTACTACAACCAGGGAGATCTCCACGAGGTGATCTCCGAGACAGAACATGAGATCGGAGATTACTGTATCGGTATCTCCAATCTCCGCCGGTGTGATCTGCCTCCGGGATGTCTGATTTCTCCCGGCGAACCAAGCGTCCGGCAGGCCGGTTCCCTGTACCCAATGCTTCTGTCCATGTGTGAACAGATGTATACTCTGGAGGGAACCAACGACGAGGGCAAGCTTGCGGCACAGCTTCTATGCTCCGCGATCATCGTACTTACCAGTCAGTTAGAGAGCTTCCCGCTGACCGGCGCGAAGGAATCTGACGAAGCACATATGGTACTGCGGATCCGCAACTATCTGAACGAACATTTTATGGAGGATATCACACTCGACACCGCCGGGGAAGCATTGGGATGTTCAGCGACTTATATCTCCCACATCTTCAAGAAAGCAACCGGCAGAACCCCGATCCAGTACATCATCCGCAGACGGATCGGACACGCCCAGACGCTTCTGATCTCAACCGATTATTCTGTCACGCGGATCGCTGCCATCGTAGGATACGATAATACGAATTATTTCAGTACCATTTTCTCTAAAGTCGTGGGAATGTCGCCTGCACGGTACAGAGAATTTTATAAAGAAGAGATGAAGGGGCTTAAGGATCAGTCATAGGAAGTCAAAGTACAGGATTATGAAGACACGGCTGAAAAATCTATCTTAAAAAGACCATTTTCCACATCAAACAGATATTTCCCATACAGCATAGTGAAGGCAGAATTTCCCAAATACTTTATAATATAAATATAGAAACACAAAGCCGACCGCAGCAGATCATCTCATTGCTGCATAGATTGGCTGGAAAATTACCAGGAGGGAAAACTATGAGTATGAATATTTGCGGAGCGCCCTGCTGCTGGGGCGTAGACGATGTGAGGAATCCTTATCTCCCGCCATGGCAGAGAGTTCTTAAGGAAGCCGGAGAGGCCGGATACCGCGCAATTGAGCTGGGGCCTTACGGATATCTTCCCATCAATGTAGAGGAAGTATCCGCCGAGCTTGAGAAGAACGGACTGTCTATCGTTGCGGGTACCATCTTCGACGACCTTGTCGATGAGGGCAATTATGATAATCTGTTAAAGCAGACGGATGATATCTGTTCTCTTATCACGAAGCTGCCGCCTCTTCCGGTACATGAGGGTCAGCACCATCCTACCCCGTATATGACCATCATGGACTGGGGACATGACGAGCGAGATTACGCGGCAGGACATTCCGACAAGGCGCCGAGGCTTACCGAGGTACAATGGAATACCATGATCACTCACATCAAAGGAATCTGCAAAAAGGCGGCAGAATACGGCGTCCGCCCGGTGATACACCCCCATGCAGGCGGATATATTGAATTTGCCGATGAGATCGATGGAATCATAAGAGATATTCCTTACGAACTGGCAGGACTGTGCCTGGACACGGGGCACCTGTATTACTCCGGCATGGATCCGGTCGAATGGCTGAAAAAATACGCCTCCCGATTGGACTACGTTCACTTCAAAGACGTAGACGAGACGGTCTACCGGGAAGTTCTCGGTATGAAGATCCGCTTCTTTGAAGCCTGCGGCAAGGGCGCTATGTGCCCCATCGGCAAGGGGGCTTTGGACTATCCGGGAATCAAGGAAGCTCTGGTGGAAATCGGATACAGCGGATATATCACCATTGAACAGGAACGAGACCCCAGGAATTCCGATACCAGCCTTCGGGATGTGAAGGAAAGCGTTACATACCTTAAGAGCGTCGGATTCAGCAAATGATCAGGAGGATAGAAACCATGTATTACGGAGAGAAGAAAATAGACAAACCAATCCGCTGGGCGATGGTCGGCGGAGGAAAGGGCAGCCAGATCGGTTATATTCACCGTTCCGCGGCGCTTCGGGACTTCAGCTTTGAGCTGGTCGCCGGAGCATTCGACATTGATCCAGAGAGAGGAAAAGCATTCGGCAGAGAACTTCACGTTGCAGAAGACAGATGCTATCCCGACTACAAAACCATGTTTGCCGAAGAAGCCAAGAGAGAAGACGGCATCCAGGCTGTTTCCATTGCAACGCCAAACGGAACACATTTTGAGATCACAAAAGCCGCACTGGAGGCCGGTCTTCATGCAGTATGCGAGAAACCTCTTTGTTTCACGGCCGAAGAGGCTAAGGAATTAGAAGAACTGGCCAAAAAGCAGAATAAGATCGTAGGCGTCACCTACGGATATGCCGGACACCAGATGATCCAGGAGGCGCGCAAGCTGATCGAAAAAGGTATGCTTGGGAAGATCCGCATTGTAAATATGCAGTTCGCCCACGGTTTCCACAACGTCGCCGTGGAGAAGAACACAGCCTCCACCAAGTGGCGGGTAGATCCAAAGGCTGCCGGACCTTCTTATGTCCTGGGCGATGTGGGAACCCATCCCTTATATCTGTCAGAGGTCATGCTGCCGGATATGAAGATCAAGCGCCTGATGTGCAGCCGCCAATCCTTCGTAGAATCCCGCGCACCGTTGGAGGACAACGCAATGACTATCATGGAATACGATAACGGGGCTGTCGGATATGTCTGGTCAAGCTGTGTCAACTGCGGCTCCATGCATGGTCAGAAGATCCGCGTGATCGGCGAGAAAGCCTCCCTGGAATGGTGGGACGAGCGACCCAATCAACTGACTTATGAGGTACAGGGGGAGCCTGTCCGTATCTTAGAGAGAGGCATGGGTTACCTGGACGAATCCTCTGTTCTGGAGGATAGGATCGGCGGAGGCCACCCGGAAGGCTTATTCGAAGCATGGAGCAACCTGTACAGCCGATTTGCACAGGCAATGGATGCGGCAGACCATGGGAAGACCGTTGACTTCTGGTATCCAGACGTACATGCAGGCGCAGAAGGCGTAAGATGGGTTGAGAACTGCGTCCGCTCTGCAGATAACGGGGCTTCCTGGGTAGATTACATATAATTTGCATGAAGGAGAGAAGCATATGAAAATAGCATTTGACGTCGATGTTCTGGCCAAGCAGATGGATATCAACCGTATGGTCCATCAGGTAGCCGATTGGGGATACAAATATATCGAACAGTCCCCGCATCCAAGAATCAATCCGTTCTACAAGCATCCTCTTTTCTCAAAGGAATGCGAGGCAGAATACAGAAAAGCGCTTAGGGAGACCGGAGTTGAGATCTCGTCTTTCATCGTAGTATACCGTTGGTCAGGACCGACAGAAGAGCAGAGACAGTTCGCGGTAGCTAACTGGAAACGAATGATACAGATCGCCGGCGATATGGGTGTCAAAGTCATCAACACGGAGCTCTCCGGCGACCCTAACCAGCAGGAGATCTGCAACGGCATGTGGTTTCGGTCAATGGAAGAACTTCTTCCGCTCATAGAACGCGAAGGGATCCGTGTAGAGATCCAGTCACATCCATATGATTTCTGTGAACTGAACAACGAGACCTGCGATATGGTAAAATCCTTCCGCTCAAAGCACCTGGGTTATGTCTATTCATCACCTCACGGCTTCTTCTACGATCAGGGAAAAGGTGATGTACGCTCCATGCTGCGCTATGCGGGAGATGAACTGACACACGTTCTGTTCGCTGATACCTTTAACCAGACTCTTGACTGCCGCTACATTGCTAATCCGCCGTGGCTCAACGGCAGAGGCAAGGCAGATGTGACTATCCATCAGCATCTCGCAATGGGCGAAGGAGACGTTGATTTCGACGGCATCTTTGAAACCCTGCGTGAAATGGACTTCGCAAACAAACAGCTTGGAACGGCTCCTCCGAAAGCAGGCGGAGACAACATCGCCTGTGTATCCATGTTCGGATTCCCGGAAAAGATGGAAAAGCAAGCGCCTCAGGCAAGAGAACGGATCGAAGCAGAATTACTCTAATTTTTCTAAAACACCTCAGATCAGTTATTTTTCTGTGAAAAACTACTGATTTGAGGTGTTTTTATTCCCGTGAGCAACGAGCCAAGCGGGCATACTTGCATGCACATTTGGCGACCGCTGCTATCGCAATATTTTTCCTAATACTAATATACGATAGATACTACCAATATATCCATATATTGATTATAATTATCAATTTAACTTTTGCAAAAATCTATGCTAATGTATTTTTTAGATACCACTACTATATTGTATTTTATGGTTGGTAATTTTATTCAGTTTAGGAGAAGATCATGTCAAAGAAACAAAAAGATTATATGGACAGCAGCCAGCTTGCCCATCTGACAAAACAACAGCTGCATGAACTGGAAGAAAAAGAGAAGACTGCATGGCAGAAAGCCCTGGACTGGCTCATCATGATCCTGCCGTTTGTCTGCGGCGGCGCAGCGGTTCTGGAATACTGGATGATCCCCAACGGAAGCCCTAACGATCATCCGTATACATACGTGGGATTTCTTGCCGTATTGATCGGCGCATATCTGGTTTATTTTCTATTTTCTGCTGCATTAAAACTAAGAGGAGACAAAACCAGAATCGATACACTCCGTTATCAGGCACCGCTTTTTTCGGCGCTGTTCTTGCTGCTTGCGGGCTATGATTACCTGACATTGAAGACAGGTATCCTGACACAGCCTTTTGTTCCCTGTATGAACTATATTATTAACATTGCGTGGATCGACCGCGCCTATCTGCTGGAATGTACGTTACACACGCTGCGTCTGCTGTTTCTGGGGTATTTCATAGGGATTGCCCTTGGCCTGGTCACGGGTATTACCTGCGGGTACTCGGAACGGGTGCGTTACTGGGTCAATCCGGTCATCAAATTCCTTGGTCCGATCCCTACTTCCACATGGATCCCCATTGTAATGGTTGTCGCAACATCTCTGTTTAAAGGGGCGGTATTTATCATTGCATTAGGCTCCTGGTTTGCCGTGACGGTTGCTTCCATGACGGGAATCTCTAACGTGGACAAAGACTTTTTCGACGCGGCAAGAACGCTTGGGGCGAGTTCCAGGCAGCTAGTGTTCCGGGTCGCAATACCTCATGCGATGCCTTCCATACTGCAAGGATGCACACAGGCAATGAGCTCCGCATGTGTAGCAATCATGATCGCAGAGATGATGGGTGTGAAGGCAGGCCTTGGCTGGTATATGAACTGGGCCAAATCATGGGCGGCTTATGATAAGATGTTCGCGGCGCTGTTCGTGATCTGTTTTATATTCACGATCGTTACTAAGGCGCTGGATCTTATCAAGAAGCGCGTATTAAGATGGCAGAATGGAGTTGTGAAATAGATGGCTGATAAGAAGGTTACGTTAGAGATTAAAAATGTATCGAAGAGTTTTGCGAAAGTGGAAAACGACGAGGTTACCCACGCGCTCAATAAGATCGACTTAAGCCTAGAAAGCGGTGAGTTCGTCAGTCTGGTGGGACCCTCCGGCTGCGGGAAATCTACAATCCTCAGACTGGTCGCAGGATTGATCATGCCGACGACAGGGAAGCTTACCGTAGACGGCAAGGAGATTACACAGCCGTCCCCGGAGAGAGGCATGATGTTCCAGAAGTCCACCTTATTCCCATGGCTGACGGTCGAGAAGAATATTGCGTTCAGCCTTAAGATGCAGGGCAAGCTGAGAGGAAATGAAGACAAAGTAGAGCGTCTGCTGAAGGTGATCGGCCTGGAGGCGTTCCGCAATGACTATCCGGGACAGTTATCCGGCGGTATGGCCCAGAGGGTCGCACTGATGCGGTCGCTGATCAACGAGCCTGATATTCTTCTGCTGGATGAACCCCTTGGGGCGTTGGATGCATTTACCCGCATGAATATGCAGGATGAGATCCTCAAGATCTGGCAGGCGAAAGGACAGCTTGCGCTGATGGTGACCCATGATGTGGACGAGGCTGTCTACATGGGAACCCGCGTTATCGTCATGGACGCCAACCCAGGACGGGTGGTGGCGGATATCAAGATCGATGAAGAATATCCAAGAGACCGTTCTTCGGCGGCGTTTGTCGAATACCGGAATCAGATCCTTAACCGGCTGCACTTCGGCGGGAGAGGGTAATTTATTGTTATGTTCCGTTGAATCAGGAGGAATTTAACCGTTCCCCAATGATTTTTATGGATAAATATTTAAGAAAAAGGAGAAAAAGTACAATGAAATGGATGGATGCAAAGCGTCTGGCAGCAACGGCAATGGTTGCGGCTATGACCGTATCACTGGCTGCCTGCGGGACACCGGGAGAGCCGGCAAGCAAGGATGATTCTGCAAAAACTGAGACCGAGAGCGAAAGCAAGGACAACGGCGCAGAGACGAACGCAGAACGTCCGGAAGCTGTTTCCGAAGAAGATTGGGAGGCTATGCAGAAGGAACCTGTATTCGGTACGGAGATAAACTATCTGTTCAACGGCGGAGCCTGTGTGTCTGCAAAATATATGGCGGAAGTGCAGGGATACTATGAAGAGTACGGTATCAATGCCACTTATATGGAAGGAGATTCTGTTGTGACGACTGTCGGGACCGGACAGTGTATGTGGGGCACCGACCACATTGCAACGATGCTCGTACCTGTGACCAACGGAGTAGACATGACCTTCGTTGCAGGAGCGCATATCGGCTGTAAGTCTATCTTTGTTAATGCCGACAGCGACATCAAGACAGTAGAGGACTTGAAGGGCAAGAAGATCGCGATTCATGACGGTATCGGAAATTCTGACCAGAACATTACATACCGCCTGCTGGATGAGTACGGTATCGATCCTACAACAGATGTAGAATATCTGGACATCGCCGACAGTGCGGCTACGGTTGCTGCAATGGAAAGCGGCGAGGTTGACGCGTCTATCTTCTCAGATTACTTTGTGCTTGCCAATTATCCTGAAGATATGCGTATGATCTGCTCCATTACTTACAGTCCGGAATTCCAGGATGAGCCATGCTGCGTTACGGCGATGAATAACAAATTTATTGAGGAAAATCCCGTACATGCAAAATACGTGGTAATGGCGATCAAGCGCGCCGGCGAGTACAGCCGTCTAAATTCCGAGGACGCGGTTCAGGCAATGTTTGACACCGACAAGATGACCGGCGAGAAAGAGGATCAGATGGTATTCTGGGATTCCCTGCATTTCGGACTGTCGGATGCATTTACCGAGAGAGCGCTTAAGGAGATTGCAGAGGATTATATCCGTCTTGGAATTATTGAGGACAAGGATATGACGGCGGATAAAGTGATGGAACTGGCATGGACGCCGATATGCCCGGATGATGAGATCGAAGGATTGACAGTCGGAGATCCTGTGGAACCGGACAATGCGGTTGTTCCAGTGAAGCAGAATGAGAATCCGGTTGTATCTGAGAATTTTGGGCTTTCAGAATAATATAAGAAAATATTCGGGGTGCGGTCTGATGAACCGCACCCTGTTTGCATTCATTTGTCACTTTTTCCCGTTAAAGATTGTATTTTCCCTCTGTGACGAGTATAATTTTATTATGTAAATATTTAGCAGAAGATGAAAAAGGAGAGGAACGAATATGAAAACAAAAGACAGACCAACTGCCAGGCTCCGCAGGGGGAAGCGGGGTATTACCAGGAAGCTGGTAGGCGCGATCGTTGCGACGATCGTCGTCATGGTTGCCGCGCTCCTGATGATCGTATACAACCGTGTCTCAGACGCGTTGTTGGATAAGAGCGAGAAGCTGCTTCAGGAGACTACCGACAAGACACTGCAGGAAACCAGCGCATGGATGAACAAGACTCTGACCATGCTCCAGATGCAGCGGGATACCATTGAGTATGAGAATATGGAGATTCCCGAGATGATGGAATACATCCGGCACACCGTGGGACAGAATGATGCATACCCTGCCGGGCTGTATGTCGCATTGACGGACGGTTCTCTGTATCACGCATCCTTCGTACCGGGCCCGGATTTCAATGCACTGGAGAAATCATGGTATCAGGACGGCATTCAATCAGAAGATTTCATTCTGGGTGATGTGTATTTCGACGAAGACAGCCAGTCCTACGTGGTAGGCGCTTCCGGCAAGCTTAAGGACGCTGCCGGGCAGACACGCGGTGTCGCGGCTGCCGATGTATATCTGGATTCTATCTCTGAAATCGTGGCCAACATCCAGTTGGAGAAGACCGGCGGGATCTTTCTTGTAGATACCCGGACGGATACGATCATCGGACATAAGGACAAGGAGATAACCGGGCGGACTCTGGGCGAATTCAAAGGCGATATGTATGCATATGCCGCTGAGAAGATTCAGCAGAAGGCATTCGGATTATCTCTCTATGATGGCAACACATACATACAGGCAGCACAGGTGCCGAACAGTGACTGGACCGCAGTCTCCTATGTATCCAAGGATGAAGTCTTAAGCGACCTCCGTCTGCTGACCGGAATGATGGTAACAGGTTCCGTTGTTGCTGTCCTTGTAGCCGTTTTCCTGATCATTCTTCTTGTAAGGAATATCATCGGCAAACCGGTTGCCGAACTGAATAATGTCGCCACTAAGATCGCAGAAGGCAAGTTGGATCAGACGATACGCCACAGCTCCAATGACGAGCTTGGCGAACTGGCTGATAATTTCAGCAAGACGGTTGTCCGCCTGCGTGATTATGTTGACTATATTGACGAAGTTGCTGAGAAATTACAGGAGATCGCCCGAGGCAATCTTGCATTCACACTTTCTCACGACTATGTCGGTGAATTTGCGAAGATCAAGGATTCTCTGGAAGGAATTTCCCTGTCTCTCAATGAAACTCTGGGGCAGATCAACGTATCTGCCGGACAGGTAGCCGAAGGCTCCGGTCATGTGGCTGAGGGCGCCCAGACGCTTTCACAAGGGTCCCTCCAGCAGACAGATGCGGTAGAGATGCTGGCAAGCCATATCAATGAAGTATCCGACGGAATCCAGAAAACCGCCATGGGAGCCAAAAGGGCCAGCCAGATCTCTCAGGAGGTAGGAAGCAGCATCTTAGAGAGCAATGAGAAGATGCAGCACATGAACCTGGCGATCCAGAAGATCAGCAGCAAGTCGACCGAGATCAATAATATCATCAAGACTATCGAGGATATTGCGTTCCAGACCAACATTCTGGCTCTGAACGCATCCGTAGAAGCCGCCCGCGCCGGTGTCGCCGGCAAAGGATTCGCCGTGGTAGCAGACGAGGTCCGCGACCTGGCAAGCAAATCCTCCGAAGCCGCGAAGAATACCGCGGTCTTGATCGATCAGACCGTGGAGGCCGTGGAAGAAGGAAGCACGATGGCAAAGGATACCGCTGAATCCATGCTTGCAGTTGTCGCTCAGGCCGATGAAGTCAACAAGCTGATCGAAGGAATCGCTGAGTATTCGGCGAAGCAGGCTTCCGCTACGGAAGAAGTCTTACGCGGAATCGACCGGATCTCCGATGTGGTACAGTCCAACCTGTCTACCGCTGAGAAGAGCGCCGCCGCCAGTGAAGAATTATCCGGCCAGGCTAATATGCTGAAAGAATTAGTATCCAAATTCCACCTGAAAAACAGATAACGGCAAAGAGCTGAGAAAACGAGGATCTTCCTCCATTCTCAGCTCTTATTTTCTGTATGTATAAAAAAATTTATAAATTATGCTTGCATTTTTATCTCAATGGGTATAATATACATATATATACAACGTAGTTTTTAAAACTACATGTTATGTTTTATTAAACCAGGAGGTGATAATATGTCACAGACACTCGAAGACCGCATCAAGGACCCGGGAAGCGCTATTACGCATTTTATCGGAATGCTGATGGCCATATTTGCAGCCGTACCGCTTCTTATCAAGGCCGCTCATGAGCCGGGGCGGATATATGTTATCTCTATTGCAGTCTATGCGGCAAGCCTGATTCTATTATATGCTGCAAGCACTACTTATCATACATTCAACAGATCTGAGCAGATCAACACGATCCTGAAGAAGATCGACCACATGATGATCAGCGTATTGATCGCCGGAAGCTACACTCCCATCTGTCTGCTGGTACTCGGAGGCAGAACCGGGTTTATTCTTCTTAGCATCGTATGGGGAATCGCCCTTGTCGGAATCCTTATCAAGGCTTTCTGGGTATACTGCCCTAAGTGGGTATCTTCCGTATTATATATCGGAATGGGCTGGACCTGCGTGCTTGCATTTACCCAGATATTGAACTCTATGTCAACGGCCGCTTTCCTGTGGCTATTGGCTGGCGGAATCATCTATACGGCTGGCGGAGTGATCTATGCGCTGAAGCTGCCGTTATTCAACAGCAGACACCGGTATTTCGGCAGCCACGAGATCTTCCATCTGTTCGTAATGGGCGGAAGCGCATGCCACTTTGTAGTGATGTATGCTTTTGTCCTGTAATAGCGTAATTTTTATAAAATGGCTATGCGTTTCCACATAGCCATTTATATACCTTTTCTGACATTAGAATACCCCAAGAAAAGCAACTGTAGGACAAACTCTTGCATCATGGATTTTTATCTGCAGGAATTTTGTACGGATTCCTTTCAGCTGCGCTATATGCTTGTATCCAACTACTTTTCCGCGGTATACTTCACGCAAATTCCCATCTGTTTCAGTCCAAACGGAAAAACCTTCGATTCTCTGACTCATCTCTATATTTTCCTGCAGAATCAGATAATGAATTACTGTTTCTTCTTCAAATTCGATGTCTATGGTACAGGAAGTAATCCCCTCCCTCGTAGAAAAATATTTGCCATATCCGGGCTCGCGGACATTTTCGATCTCAAACCCTTCCTTATAACTGTCAACAGCCAGTACCGCTTCCTCTACAAGATTCCTTTTGAATGCTTTCCGAAGAAATTCCCCAAGCTCCTTCAGCCTTTCCACATCCTCTTTCGCCAGCAATCCTTCCTTATTCGGAGGAATGTTTAAAAGAAAGGTTCCGTTCCCCCCTACCGAATGGAAATAAATCTGGGACAGCTCTTCCAGAGAACGAACCTTATCATCCTCTTCCTGATGATAGAACCATCCTGGACGGATAGACGTATTGACTTCTACCGGATACCAGATCAAGTCCGGCTCATCCTTCAAAAACTCTCTGCTGCCCAGATCCGCGTCACTAGAGGAAATCGTTCTTCTACGGAAAGAAAAATCCGTATCATCGGTCTGCTGGCTTTTATCTGCAATCATTTCCGTATCCCTCAAACGCGCCGGGACTACGCTCCACTCCGCATCCCGCGTATCACCGGCCTCGTTTCCGCACCATCTAATGTCAGGCCCGCATACATTGATACATGCATCTGGCTGCAGTTTCCGAATTACTTCATAATACCTTTCCCAATTATAGCACTGTCTCATGCCCCCTGCTCCTTCTCCGCAGGCGCCGTCGAACCAGACGTCAAAAACAGGACCGTAATTCGTTAGAAGCTCCGTCAATTGATTTACAAAATAGTCGTCATATTCCTTTCCCCGTCCATACAATTCGCTGTTGCGGTCCCACGGAGAAAGATATACTCCGAACTTAATCCCAGCAGCCTGACAGGCATCCGCAACTTCCCGGACGATGTCTCCTTTTCCCCCTTTATATGGACTGGCTGCAACGGAATGTCTTGTATATCTGCTCGGCCACAGACAGAAGCCGTCATGATGCTTACAAGTCAAAATCAGACCTCTCATGCCCGCATCTTTAATTGCCGTTACCCACTGAGCCGCATCCAAATGATCCGGCATAAATATTTCCGGGCTTTCCGTTCCGTCTCCCCATTCTTTTCCTGTATATGTATTTATAGTAAAATGAATAAACGCATAAAATTCTACTTTCTGAAACTCTACCTGCCGCTTGTCCGGACGTACACGGACCAGCCGCTCATCTTCCCTTCGTTCCATCCCAGACACCATCTTCTCCTTTTCTTTTTTCTTCATATGCTTGATGGCATACTCCCGCTTCATAGCTTCTTCCTTTGTCGGAAATTCTTCGCAATAGACAAGCTTCACCGGCCGCCTGGACTTGGTATACTTCGCTCCTGTCCCGGAATTATGTGCTTCCATCCGTCTCTCTATATTATTCGTCCATCCTGTATACAAGGTTCCATCCTTACAGCGCACCATATATGTATAATTCATCACAACTTCTCCAGATCTGTCTTATCTAATACCTTGTATTATATCACATCTTTTTGGTACATGAGTCCTTTAATCGACAGAAATAACGCCGGAAACTTATCCCGGCGTCTTTCCATTTTCATCATAGTATGCTCTTTTCCTGTGATCTTGCAGATCCTTTACTCCTCCAGGTACTCCACCGGATTGATCGGCTGTCCGTCTTTCCTCATCTCGAAGTATACATTGCACCCTTCCACGCTATAGTATTTCGTCGGCTGGCTCACATAGCCAAGCACACTCTTGGCTTCCACATAATCACCGACCTTCACCGGTACTTCCTTAAGCTGCCCGTAGAACAACTCATATCCATTCCCAATGTCCACATTGACGGTCGTTCCCGTCTCTGCCGTCACGTCGATCGATTTGACGATTCCCGTGGTACCGCAGAGTACCTGATCGCCCTCTGCCCCAGAGATCACAACTGCCGGATTATACTTATACTGATCCAGCGTTGAGAAATATACCGTCTTGTCCATACTGTAGCTCATAAGGACTGTGCCGTTCACCGGCCAGAGCAGTTTACTGTCTTCACTGAAATTGACCGACATCCCGCTCCCCGCGGTACTCTGGGCATTTCCCGCGTCATTCGTACCTGTTCCGCCATCATTTTGCATTCCGGTTCCGGCGTCCGTATCTTCCGGCTCTGCCTTTGCCGGCTCTTCTGGTTCCTCTGGTTCTTCCTGGTTCTTCACTACCAGATTATTGGCTTCCTCCGCCGGTTCCTTAGTCTCTTCCTCTTTTGTTCGATCTTCTTCATCCACCCGTGCAAGCTCCGCCTTCTGCTGTGTTCGTTTGTAGTCATTGAATGTATATGTTCCAACGATCGCGATCGCCGCTACAAAACATAATACCGCTGCAACGGTAGCACCTTTCATTTTCTGTGAAGGTTTTTGCCTTTTGTTCATCTTAATCACCACCTCTGACTATATTTTTGCCAGATAGTGATAGACTTATTCTACGTCAAGTAATATTTCTGCGACTTCTTTTAACTCGGTCCCTTCATAAAAATATTGCAGAATCGCATCGTAAGTTTCTCCCTCTTTCGCCATCTGGTCGGCGGAATACTGGCTCATCCCCAGTCCGTGCCCTTCTCCTCTCGTCGTGATCCGTATCTGCCCGTTGTATCGCTGCAGGGTGAAACAACCGGAAGCAAGATTATGCTCGCTGCGGAATTCCTCGCCGCTTATGTTCTCCTCGCCGACACGGACACTTAACACATATCCCGCCGTATCAGTCTGTGTCACCTCCGCATCCATATCTTCCGCCATCACCGTCTGGATCTGTCTCTTCTCTTCTATATCATAAGGACAATCCACGATCTTCAGATACGGATAAGCATCGCTCCCAAGCACCTCCTTTCCGTCCCGGGTACATCCGTTGCTCAGCCGGAAGAAAGGTGTCAGCGCAAGCTCTTCTCCATAGAGCAGCACCATTCCCTCCGTACTCTTCCAGGCGTCCTCAAGCTTACTGTAATACCTTGCGAATCTGGCGCCCCAGGCATCCTCCATCTGCTTCTGCGTCCAGAATCCCTCTTCCAGTACGGTATCCTTACCCGACTCCCTGATCTTACGGTAGACCTCTGTGCGCACCAGAACAGCCTGTGCCTTAAGCGCCTCCTTCTCATAGGATGCCGGAATCTCCTTCGCAAGTACGCCGATACAATATTCCTCGATCGGCATGTCTGCTTCCTTCTCGCCGCTTTTTACCTTCACACTGGTACTGTCCACATGAGAATATGCCGTGATGCTTGGACCATTTAAGAACACAGTGATCACATATGGCAGCAATATGATGATAATAAGATAGCATCCTAATTTTTTCAGTTTCAGCCGCATAAAAATACCCTCCCATACACTGTATGGAAGGGTAGGATGTTTTATGCATATATTTTATGATACACGGATCGTTTTGTGCTTATACACACATGATCATCTTATTCCTCTGTCCTTGCCTCGATCGTCACCGGGTCCAGCTTCCAGATCTCTTCCACATATTCCCGGATCGTCCTGTCAGAAGAGAACTTGCCGCAGCATGCCGTATTCAGAAGCGCCATCTTCGCCCACCGCTCCTTATCGCGGTAAGCTTCCTCCACCTTCTCCTGCGCTTCTGCATAAGCCCGGAAATCCTTCAGGATAAAGTACATATCCGCACGGTCGCTGCCCTTCTTTACAAGAAGTGAGTTATAAAGGTCGCGGTACATCTCCGAATTACCATTTGCATAGGTACCGTCTACCAACTGATCTACGACGCTGTGCACATCCTGATCACTGTTATATACATCCCATGGATTATATCCTCCGTTCTGCTCATAATTAATGACCTCGTCAGAGCTCAAACCGAAGATAAATGCATTCTCGATGCCAACCTCTTCTACGATCTCAACATTGGCTCCGTCCATGGTTCCAAGCGTCGGCGCGCCGTTCAGCATGAACTTCATATTACCCGTGCCTGACGCCTCCTTAGAAGCAGTGGAGATCTGCTCGCTGACATCAGCCGCCGCGAAGATCCATTCTGCGTTGGAGACGCGGTAATCCTCGATGAATACCACCTTGATCTTCCCGTTGATGCTGCGGTCATTATTCACCACATCAGCAACAGAGTTGATCAGCTTGATGATCTCCTTTGCCCGGATATATCCGGCAGACGCCTTCGCACCGAAGATAAATGTCCTTGGGAAGAAATTCTTCTCCGGATGCGCCTTGATCTGATTATACAGATACATTACATGAAGTATATTCAAAAGCTGGCGTTTATATTCGTGAAGCCTCTTCACCTGCACGTCAAAGATAGATCTCGGATCCACTTCGATTCCGTTATGCTTCTTAATGTATTCTGCCAGACGTTCTTTGTTCTTATACTTGATATCCATGAACTCCTTAAGAGACGCCTCGTCATCTGCATACTTCTTAAGCCCTGACATCAGCGACAGATCCGTGATCCAGTCCTTGGTCCCAAGCTTCTCTGTCACCCAGTCGGCAAGCAGCGGATTGCCGTGCATCAGGAAACGCCTCTGAGTAATACCGTTGGTCTTATTGTTGAACTTCTCCGGCATAAGCTGATAGAACTCTTTTAACTCCTGGTTCTTAAGGATCTCAGTATGGAGCCTTGCCACACCATTGACCGAATATCCCGCCACAATTGCAAGATGCGCCATCTTAACCTGACCGTCTCTTAAGATCGCCATCTTCCTTACCTTATTCTCATCTCCCGGATAAGTCTTCCGAATATGCTCGATAAATCTTCGGTCGATCTCCTGGATGATCTGATATACTCTCGGAAGCAGCCTTGAGAACAGATCGACCGGCCACTTCTCCAACGCCTCTGCCATGATGGTATGATTCGTGTAAGCACAGGTCTTCTTGGTGATATCCCATGCATCCTCCCATCCAAGTCCTTCCTCGTCAAGCAGAATACGCATCAGCTCTGCTACCGCTACGGTCGGATGAGTATCGTTCATCTGGATCGTCATCTTCTCATACAGCTTCTTAATATCGTCATGACCCCTCTTATACTTGGCAATCGCCGCCTGAAGGCTCGCAGACACGAAGAAATACTGCTGCTTCAGCCTCAGTTCTTTTCCCGCATAGTGATTATCATTCGGATACAGGACTTCTACAATGTTCTTCGCCAGATTCTGCTGTTCAACAGCCTTATGGTAATCACCGCGGTCAAAGGACTCCAGCTGGAAATCAACGATCGGCTCCGCATCCCAGATACGCAAGGTATTGACAACATGATTATTATAACCGACGATCGGGTAGTCATACGGAACTGCCTTAACAGACTCATAATTCTCCTGTACAAAACGTATCTTGCCCTCATCATCATATTCTACACGGATATTTCCGCCGAAGCGCACTTCCTTGGCATATTCCGGTCTTCTGAGTTCAAAAGGATTGCCGTTCACAAGCCAGTTATCCGGCGTCTCTACCTGATAACCGTCCTTGATCTTCTGCTTGAACATACCGTAGCGGTAACGGATACCGCATCCGTATGCCGCATATCCAAGGGATGCCAACGAATCCAGGAAGCAGGCCGCCAGACGTCCAAGTCCGCCGTTTCCAAGCGCCGGATCCGGCTCCTCATCCTCCAGCAGATTCAGGTTCATGCCCATCTCCTCCAGAGCTTCCTTCACCTCTGTATAAGCGGTCATATTGATCAGGTTGTTGCCAAGCGCCCTTCCCATCAGGAATTCCATGGACATATAATAGACGATCTTCGGATCATCCTTCTCATACTGCTTCTGTGTCGCGATCCAATCGTCAATGATCGCTTCCTTCACGGCATAGGAAACTGCCTGATACAACTCCTGCTGTGAGACCTCGTCGATCTCCTTGCGGAACAGATGCTTCACATTCTGCTTTACTTCCTTCTTAAATGCCTCTTTCTCAAATCTCGGATTATACATGTTACCTACCTCTTCCTTATTTTATTTCCTCTCTACTCCAAGCGTTACATCCTCGCCGTTGATCTTCCATTCCTTCACATATCCGGCCGGTGCCGCCTTTGTAACCTTAAGCGCAAGCGTTTCATCCCCAATAGTATCTGTATTTGCAGCAAATATTGTCTCGGCCTTTTCGGTTCCCTCGTAAGTGATCTCGATCTTATCCATCACCTCGAAGCCTGCTTCCTTACGCATCGTCTGCACCTTGCTGATGATCTCTCTCACAAATCCTTCTTCCAGAAGCTCCCCGGACAGATTCGTATCCAGTACGACAGTGATGCCGTTATCGTTCTCAGATACATATCCCTCCATCTGGGCGCTCTCGATCAGCAGGTCTTCCCTCAGAAGCTCAACCTCCTGTCCGTCAATATCTAATTTCAAAACATCCGCAGCATTCAATTCATCCATGGCCTTATTGCCGTCGATCGTCCCCAGCGCTGCCCTGATGCCGTTTAACATTTTACCATATTTCGGCCCAACTGTCTTTAGTTGAGGTTTAAAAGAATAGGTTGTAAAATCGCGTACTTCTTGTGTAAATGTTATAGTTTTTACGTTCAGCTCATCTCTTACGATCTCCTGATAGAATTCCGGGAGGTCAAAATCAGCCTTCACATACATCTGTCCAATGGGCTGACGGTTCTTGATGTTCGCCGTATTCCTGCACGCACGGCCCATAACGACCAGCTTAAGCACCTGATCCATATTGGCCTCTAACTCTTTGTCGATCCAGGACTCCCTGACTTCAGGGAAATCACACAGATGAATACTCTCCGGCGCCGCTGTATCAATACTTCTCACCAAATTCTGGTAAATATCCTCCGTCATGAACGGAATCATCGGCGCCGCCGCCTTGCTGACCTCAACAAGCGCCGTATAGAGGGTCATATAAGCATTGATCTTATCCTGCTCCATTCCCTTCGCCCAGAAACGCTCACGGCTCCTTCTTACATACCAGTTGCTCATATCATCCACGAAATCCTGCAGAGCCCTTGCCGTCTCCGGAATCCTGTAATTCTCAAGATGACTGTCCACATCCTTGATCAGCGTATTGAGCCTGGACAGAAGCCATTTATCCATAACCGATAATTTGTCGTACTCCAACGTATATCTTGTCGCGTCAAAATTGTCAATATTCGCATACAATACGAAAAACGCGTAAGTATTCCACAAGGTTCCCATGAACTTGCGCTGTCCTTCCACAACAGCCTTCCCATGGAAACGGTTCGGCAGCCACGGCGCGCTGTTCACGTAGAAATACCACCGGATCGCATCTGCGCCGTATTTCTCCAGCGCGTCAAACGGATCCACCGCATTCCCCTTGGACTTGCTCATCTTCTGTCCCTTCTCATCTTGCACGTGGCCCAGCACGATCACATTCTTATAAGGCGCTTTGTTGAAGATCAGCGTGGAGATCGCAAGCAGCGAGTAGAACCATCCGCGGGTCTGGTCCACCGCCTCGGAGATAAAATCTGCCGGGAACTGCTTCTCGAATAATTCCTGATTCTCGAACGGATAATGAAGCTGTGCGAACGGCATCGCCCCGGAATCGAACCAGCAGTCGATCACTTCCGGAACACGGTGCATCTCCTTGCCGCAGACCGGACACTTGATCGTCACTTCATCAATATACGGGCGGTGCAGTTCAATATTATCCGGGCAGTTATCAGACATCTCCTTAAGCTCCGCAATACTTCCAACGGAATGCTGATGCCCGCATTCACATTCCCAGATATTCAGCGGAGTACCCCAGTAACGGTTCCTGCTGATTCCCCAGTCCTGCACATTCTCAAGCCAGTCTCCGAAACGGCCCTTGCCGATACTCTCCGGAATCCAGTTGATGGTGTTGTTATTCGCGATCAAGTCCTGCTTCACATCGGTCATCTTGATAAACCAGGACTCACGCGCATAGTAGATCAGCGGAGTATCACATCTCCAGCAGTGCGGATAGCTGTGCTCGAAATTCGGAGCCGAGAAGAGCTGTCCCCTTGCTTCCAGGTCTTTCAATACCTCCGGGTCCGCCTTCTTGACAAATAATCCGGCAAACGGAGTGGACTCTGCCATATTCCCCTTCTCATCGACAAGCTGTACGAACGGCATGTTGTATTTCTTGCAGACCTTCGCATCATCCTCACCAAATGCAGGCGCGGTATGGACTACTCCGGTACCGTCCGTCAGCGTAACGTACTCGTCACAGATCACATAGAACGCCTTCTTATGCTGATTCGCAATCCCTTCCGCAGCACACTGGTACAGCGGCTCATATTCCTTGTATTCCAGATCCTTACCCTGGTAAGTCTCAAGCACTTCGTACGCGCTCTCCCCCTCCTTCGCCAGAGGTCCAAGCACCGTATCAAGAAGGGCTTCCGCCATGTAATAAGTATATCCGTCGATACATCTGACCTTCGCGTAAGTCTCCACCGGATTGACACAGAGACCCAAGTTCGACGGCAGCGTCCACGGCGTCGTCGTCCATGCCAGGATATATGCATCCTCGTCCTTCACCTTGAAGCGCACGATCGCAGAACGTTCCTTTATATCTTTATACCCTTGCGCCACCTCCTGCGCCGAAAGCGGCGTTCCGCACCGCGGACAGTAAGGTACGATCTTGAAGCCCTTGTACAGCAGGCCCTTATCCCAGATCTGCTTTAACGCCCACCACTCGGACTCGATAAATTCATTGTGATAAGTGACATATGGATTCTCCATATCCGCCCAGAATCCGACCGTACCGGAGAAATCCTCCCACATGCCCTTATATTTCCACACACTCTCCTTACACTTGTCGATAAAGGGCTCCAGGCCATACTCCTCGATCTGCTCCTTGCCGTCAAGTCCCAGCGCCTTCTCAACCTCTAACTCCACCGGAAGCCCGTGGGTATCCCATCCTGCCTTCCTTGGCACCTCGTACCCCTTCATCGTCCGGTATCTTGGAATCATATCCTTGATGACACGGGTCAGCACATGGCCGATGTGGGGCTTGCCGTTAGCGGTCGGCGGGCCGTCGTAGAACATGTAGAGATCGCTGCCTTCCCTCTCCTTCATACTCTTCTCGAAGATATGATTCTCCTCCCAGAACTTCTCGACAGCCTTCTCGCGGTCGACAAAATTCAAATCCGTTGAAACCTTCTTATACATAAAAACCTCCTTGTTGGGGACGTAGCAAACTTCCATTTTACTACGTCCCAAATTAAAAAATGTCCTGTACCCAAATGGCAAAAAACAATAAAAAACTCCCATCCTGAATAGGACGGAAGCCGTGCTTACGTTTATAAACCACCTAAACATACTATCATATGTCTTCCCTGTAACGGAGGACTCCCGTCAGTATCTACTTGACTTTTCTATCATACTTCTGCAAATATCATAAATAAGAATCTTTCGACAACTGCAGCTCAGAAGTGATCTTCGAACATAGCTTACTTGCACCGGGCTTCCACCGTCCCCGGCTCGCTGTATCTTTCTGATATGAACTACTGTCTTCGTCATTGCTTTTTGTGTGTTTCCTATTATAGTAAAAAACCCCTTGAATCGTCAAGAGGTTTTTCTCTTTTTACGTTTTCTTTTCCTTCTGACCGAGATAATTACAGCCAGAACGATTACCAATACCGCGAGCAGCGCCCCTGCGCCGCCAAGAATACATCTCTCCGTGAATGTCTTCCCCTTAAGGAAATCCAAAACTCCTGATAACCCCTTCTCGTCCCTGGAATCCGTCTCTTCTTCGGCTTCGCTGTCCTCCGTCTGCGGCGGGATCTCTTCTTCTTCCGGATCCGCACTGAGCTGATCCATATACGACTGGCTGAGCGCTACCCGGGCGCTGCCAAGAAGATTCCCGGCATAACGGTACTCTATGGTTCCCTCGCCCGCAGTCTCACTGTCGGGAATGATCTCTCTCTCCAGATCCTCGAATTGCACGCCATTAGGCAGCATAACACGGGCGTCTGAGTCCGGTTCATTCAACACCTGCGCCACATACTCCGACATCTCATTCTCCGCGACAGAAGCCTTGCCGAAATTCGTGAACGCATACTCCAGGAGATTCCTGGTATCCGGATAGACATTCACCCCGTGTGTCTTAAGAACCACGCACACCAACTGCATACTGCCGTTGTCCGCCATAGTGATCAGCGTCGACAGGGCATCATTCGTATACCCGGTCTTACCTCCGATGGCGAATTCATAATAATTCGGATCACCCTCCACCAACATCTTATGATGCTGCTGGAATATATGCTCCTCCGTCGTCTCCGACGCCGGAATCGTATACTGGTATGTCTGGGCGATCTGGAAGAATTCGGGATGCTTGAACATCTCTCGCCCGATCAGCGCCATATCCCTTGCACAGGTATAATGGTTTGGGTCGGGAAGCCCGCTTGTATTCGTAAAATTAGAATTCCCGCCTCCCAATTCCTGACACCTTATATTCATCTGCTCCACGAACCAGTTATAGTCAAAGCCTGCATTCCTTCCCACATTGTCCGCGACCGCATACGCCGCTTCATTCGCCGAGGCGAGAAGCGTCGCATACAAGGCCTGCTCCAACGTAATCTGGTTCCCTTCTTTCATGCCGATGGATGAATCTCCCGGCTGCAGGAAGGACACACAGTCATGTGTAAATACCACCGGGTCCGCAAACTGTCCGTATTCCAGCGCCACCAGTGTAGTCAATACCTTGGTGATACTTGCCGGGTAAAAATGTTCGTCTATATTCTTCTCATACAACACCGCCCCGGTCTCTACATCCATGACAATCGCGGCCTCACCGTATGTTCCCGGTCCCTTGGGCCATCCTTCATCCTCATTGGACTGGACCGGCATCGCATAGACCGCCTCCAACTCCTGCTTAAGCTTCTCCTCTTCTGTCAGCTCTTCCGGATTGGCTTCCTGGTTCTGTCCGGGCTGCTCTGCCGCCCCCGGCTGTCCTGTCTCACCGGGCGGCGCCTCTGTGGCGAAAACTGCCGCCCCCATGCTCATAGATAAAACAGTAATCATAACTGCTGCCAGCAGCCGCTTCCATCGTCTCATTTTACACATCCTCCAGGCACCGCCTGTGTATTTGCAACAGTTCAGGCAAGCTGCTCTGTTACATGTATTCTCTATATATCCTTCTTCTTCAGATAATAGAATCCAAATGCAGGAATATTCACGCCTCTGGCCTCCATCTCTTTCCCGGAGATCAGATCGACATACATACCGTCTTCCTCATTGATCCATGCCGTCTTATCATATTCGCTGAAATTAAATAATCCGATCAGCTTCTCGCCTTCATAATATCTTCCGATACTTAAGACTCCTGCTTCCCAAGTCTCGATCGTCCATGTATCCGCATATGAGACAAATACCTTCTCCGACTTACGGATCTCCTCTAACTGCCCCAGTCTCCGGAATACCCTGCTCTCTACACTCTCAGGGTCCTTAATATTCTGAACCAGATCCCACCGCATTGCGCCCCGGTGGATATAACGGGAATCCTCAGCCTTGTTCGGATTCTCCTTATATGTGTAATCATTGACCTGACCGATCTCGTCACCGCTGTAGAGTACCGGGATACCGGACTGCATGAACATATAGGCATGAAGCATGATATCCTTGTCGATCGCTTTCTCCATCGCTGCTTCATCCTGCTCAAAGCCGGCCTTCTCGATCCCGCACATAGACGCCGTTGTTCCGCAGAATCTAGCGTCGCCAGTGACCGGATCCGCATTGTACAGCTCTCCGCGGCTCGTACTGTCTCCTACATACCCCTGGAAATAATCATTCAAATACTGCTTATGCGGACGCTCCCTTAAACCATCCTTCTCCAGCGAAGCATAATCCAGTCCCCAACCGATATCGTCATGGCAGCGCAGATAATTCAGGAATACATATTCCTTCGGCAGACCGTTTACGATATCAAGCTGCTGACGCAGAAGCCCCACATCTCTTGTCGCCACGGTATGCCATGTGGTCGCCATTGTCGTTACATTATATAACATATGGCACTCCGGCTTCTCCACCGTGCCAAAATACGGAACCACCTTCTCCGGCTCCATGACCACCTCTCCGAGAAGCAGTACACTCGGACATACGATCTCACTGATCATACGCATCATGCGGACGATCGTATGTACCTGCTTAAGATTCCGGCAGGAAGTATTCAGTTCCTTCCATATATACGGAACCGCATCAATCCGGATGATATCAATACCCTTATTCGCCAGATAGAGGAAATTATACATCATCTCATTGAATACTCTGGGATTCTTATAATTCAGATCCCACTGGTATGGATAGAAGGTCGTCATGACAAAATGCTCCGCATCCCCAAGCCATGTGAAATTCCCCGGCGCCGTCGTTGGGAATACCTGCGGCACAGTCTTCTCATACTCTGCCGGGATCGAATAATTGTCGAAGAAGAAATATCTGCTCATATATTCCCCGATTCCCTGGCGCGCCTTCTTCGCCCACTCGTGGTCCTCCGACGTATGGTTCATGACAAAATCCATGCAGACATTGATGTTCTTCTTATGGCATGCCGCCGTCAGGCTCTCTAAGTCCTCCATAGTTCCAAGCTTCTCCTGCACCTTACGGAAATCCGCCACTGCGTATCCGCCGTCAGAACGCCCTTCCACCGTATCCAGGAACGGCATCAGGTGCACATAATTCACATTACTCTTCTCAAGGTACTCAAGCTTGGATTCCACGCCCTTCATATTCCCGGCAAAATTATCGATATAGAACATCATGCCGAGCATATCATTCTGCTTGTACCAGTCCGGACGCGCCTCCCTGTCAAGGTCGATCGCCTTGAGATCCTCATTCCTTTCCTCGTAAAAACGGTACAGATTGTCGCACAGCTCCGCAAACATAGAACTGTTGCCGTATAATTCCATGTAGAGCCATTTCAATTCATCAAGATGCTTCACGAACCGCTTCTCATATGTTGCACGGCAAAGCGCCTGCTTCTCAGCTTCTTCCGCGGCTTTCTTCGCTGCCTCTTCTGCAGCTCCCTCGGCTACTTCAGCAGCCTTCTTTGCGGCTTCTTCTGCCTCATCCGCTTTAGTAATCTCTTCCATATCCTGTACCATCACTACCGCCTCCGTTTCCTGGGCTTCCACTCCGGCATCACTAAGCTTCTCTTCCGGATTTACACTCTGTTCTGTCACATTTTGTTTCGTCACATTCTGTTTTGCTATAGCTTTCTTACGCTCTTTTCTTGATTTCTTTGCCATAGTATCTCCCCATTCCACATTTTTTATCATATACAATAACCATATATTACCGTTCACTCCATCAGCCGCCATCCGGATAAGTCCTTGTGCATGCACAGACCTGCCCGGATAAGAGCTGACGAGTGAGTTATGACATCCATATTATACTAAAATTAGCGGAATGTGTAAAGCTCTTGTTACCAGAAGGTTACTTCAGCGTAATTTGTGGCAAAAAGTCGCCGAATGGTAAGCATCATATACCGTCTTGTATTCTCTGTACTCCTCGGCTGCCGTTTTTACCGTTCGGTACACGGCGGTTCCTCAGTTTACGCTATTACAGAGAAAACGTTTCTCCCTGGTTGACTTTTTGACAGAAAAGTGGAATACAGTTCGATTGATAGAGAATCCCCTTTTTATTATAATGAAGAAAATAGGTAATACAATAAAGGATAAGGGCAGCCGTCTCCAAGTGGGAAAATGCCCAAAGCACGCCGGATCTTTTATTTCCAGAAGATACTGCATCATTTTGCAAAAACTGACACATAGAAGATTGGCAAATGCGAAGCAGTTATAGAGACTGCTCTCGTAAAACAGGAGGAAAACAATGCTTATTATCAATCATTTGACGAAACACTATAAGGGCGGCAGCAAGGGCGTCACGGATCTGAGCCTTCATGTGATGCCGGGTGATATCTGCGCATTCATCGGGCATAATGGAGCCGGGAAGACAACAACGCTGAAATGCATTGCCGGGATCCATGGATATGATGCGGGAGAGATTCGGATCGGAGGAATCAGCCTTCATGATGACCCGCTTGTGTGCAAACAGATGACGGCATATATTCCGGATAATCCGGATCTGTATGAGTATCTGACAGGCATCCAGTATCTGAACTTTATTGCCGATATTTTCAAGGTTCCGGCAGGAGAGAGGAAGGAACGGATCCAAAGGTACGGGGATGAATTTGAAATAACGGAATCCTTTGGGGATCTGATTTCTTCTTATTCCCATGGTATGAAACAGAAGCTTGCTATTATATCTGCGCTGCTGCATGAACCAAGGCTGTTGGTTTTGGACGAGCCTTTTGTGGGGCTTGACCCGAAAGCTTCCGTTATTCTGAAAGAGAGGATGAGGAAACTTTGCGCCGGCGGGGGCGCCATATTCTTTTCCACCCACGTGCTGGAGGTGGCTGAGAAGCTTTGTAACAAGGTAGCGATGATCAAGGAGGGACGCCTGATTGCCGAAGGCACCATGGAGGAGGTTGTAAAGCAGGGCAATACGCTGGAGTCCATTTTTATGGAGGTGGTAAATAATGCTGGCGCAGATTAGGATTATGGCCAGGCTGGAGCTATGTAATCTCCTTGGTATAAATATTTTACGGTTCACGAAAGATAAGCGTAAAAAGAAGAGGGCCGTAATGCTTTCTGTCCTCTGGATACTCCTGATTATTATGCTGCTATTTTATGTGGGCGGCCTTTCCTGGGGACTGGTGGAGATTGGAGCAGGAGAAGATGTTCCGGCTTATGTCATCGCCATATCCAGTATGCTCATTTTTGTCTTTGGAATCTTAAAGGCGGGAAGCACCATTTTCCGGAAGCAGGGATATGATATGGTAGTTTCCCTGCCTGTAAGGAAAGGCGCGGTAGTGCTTGGACGGTTTTTGCGCATGTATGCGGAAAATCTGCTGATGGCTGCTCTGGTACTGCTTCCGGGGATTGCGGTGTATGCATGGAAGATGCGGCCGGATGTGTCATTTTATCTGTGTGCGTTTCTTGGTATATGGTCAGTGCCGTTACTGCCAATGACAGGGGCAGTCCTTATTGGGGCACTGGTTACGGGAATTTCTTCCAGGATGCGGCATAAAAGCCTGGTGGCGTCAACGCTTACGATAGTATTTGCTTTTGCCATTATGTATGGTTCTTCGCGTCTTACGTCAGTGGAAGGGATGGAAAGTCTGGAGATTATGGAGGAACTGTCCGGAATGATTTCGGCTATGCTTGAGAGATTCTATCCTCCGGCTGTGCTGCTTGGGACGGCGATTGTAAATGGGGAAATCAGCCGGTGCCTGATGTATACAGGTTTATTTCTGTCTGTATTTGCCGCGGCGGCGGCGGCCGTATCCGCCTGTTTTCAGTCCATCTGCCGGAATCTGTATACAACGGCGGCAAGGCATGATTATCAGATGGGAGATTTGAAAGCAGACTCGGCGTTGGTTTCCCTGTGCAGGAAGGAATTCCGACGGTATTTCTCATCGAGTATTTATGTATCCAATACGATCATCGGACCGCTTATGGGCTGTGTCATATCGGGGGCGCTTCTTTTTACAGGCCCGGCGAGGGTGAAAGAGCTCCTGCCGGTTCCGGTTGATCTGGCAGTAATCGCACCGTTTCTGCTGGCAGGCACTTTTTGTATGATGACAACTGCAGCCACATCTGTTTCCATGGAAGGGAAGGAGTGGTGGCTTGCCAAAAGCCTGCCGCTGCCGGCACGGACAGTCCTGGACGCAAAGCTTTTGATGAATCTGATCCTGATTCTGCCTTTTTACCTTGTGTCGGAGGTTTTCCTGCTCCTTGCATTAAAGCCGGGATTACAGGATAGCTTCTGGATGATGGTGATTCCGGCGGTGATCCTGCTGTTTGCCTGTGTATACGGGATTACCGTTAATCTGCATTTCCCGGTTCTGGATTGGGAGAATGAGGTAAGCGTGGTCAAACAGAGCGCTTCAGCCGTACTTGGCGGCATGGGCGGGGCTGTCCTTGCAATCCTTGGCGGCGCGGGCGCCTGTCTGGTTCCGGAAGGATATTCCGGGGGATATCGGGCTGTTCTGTGTGTGCTGCTTCTGGGGACGGCATGTCTGATATATCGAAAGAATAGCCGCATAGATTTGCGGGAACTTTGAGCAGAACAGGACTGATATCATGCAATATTGTATATGGGAGCTGTGATGAGAAAGGGCATAGGGTGAAAAGAATTTGGGAAGATGAGGTATAAGCAAAGTTGGCAGGCAGGGTCATATTGTAACGGCTATAATTCATATTCAAAAGAAGCCCTGTCCGTCGTAAAAGAAAAGATAGGGTATTCTCCTTTTCGGAATCTGTAAAATGCCCGGCAGGCCGCATTTTCATGAATCGTCGTTACCATATCCCCATTAACCGGAGCATTCAGAGGGCTTCTGACCTTTTCTAACAGCCCGGCTTCTAATTCCAGATTCCCCTGCACAATCCGAAGCCTCTCGTCCCGAACCTGCACCGCTTTTGCCCCCAGATAAGTTGCCAGCCGGTATTCTCTGCCCTTCCACAGCACAGCACCAATGACGCCCCGAAAATGAAAGCCGGCAACCGGAACATCTGCCACAGCCAGCATCAGTGAGCCTCCCGGAAAACTGCATTGCGTCCATGCATATTCCCTGGGGAAAGAATATCCTTCGTCTCCTTCCCAGTATCCCACTGCATTCTGAAACAAATACTTCTGCCCGTTCACCTTCATCCTTCCATAGACCAAATGCCGCATACTCCGCACACTATGCCGGCATTCCAGGAAAGGAAATATGGAAAACGGTCCCATGATGTCATATTTCAGAGGAAAAAGGGGACCAAACCTCAATTCTCCGCTTATATCCAGCTCCGGCGTATGTACTGCCAGAAGAATCCCCCTCTCTCCAAACCGACTCTTTCCGATCCAAATATCCTTTCCTGTCCGGTGGAATGCCGCGGCAGGATAATCAACATTCCAAGCATGATTCTCCGTAATGACCTGAATGGAACAAGATTTCTTTTGTCCTGACCTGTGAACCGCAGGGATGATTGACAAGGTCTGGGTTTCCGACTGGCATTTAAAATACCAGCCATAAAAATAATTGCGCATATCTTCTGCCCTCCATAGAAAGATACTCTTATTTTTCCACAAATGGCTTTCATTTATACGCAACTAGTGCGCTTCATGTTTTTTCTCCAATTCGTTATTTTCTCTCGTGGCAATATCATTCAATACATTATCCTGATGTAATTCAATTGAACTATGTAGACACGCTCCAAGACTGCATTGCAGATTACAAGGAATACTACAGGGTTAAAACATAAGCTATGTATATTGAAATAAAAAGTGTATAGTTTGAATACTATTGCTTGCTAAATGATTCATTTTCAAATATAATAAAATAAAAAGCAAAGGAGCTGATTGGTATGAAGACGATAAGCATTAGATTGGAAGATACAATATACGAAGAACTGAGTGAAATGCTTAACGCGATGGGACAGACAAAACAGACATTTTATGAGTCTTTTACCAGAACTGCGCTAAGGGAAAGAAGTATACCATTTATTATTTCCGCACCGGCGAAAGCGAAAAATACAAGTGAACGTGATAAATTAGCAGCATTTGCAAGGTTGGAAACATCCAGAAAATTATTTTCTGAATCTATAGAATATGATGTGGAAAGGGAGGAGGCTATGAATGAAAAATATGGAAGTGTTGATTGATACCAACGTCTTGCTTAACTATATTACAAACAGAGAAGACAAATACCTTAATGATTGTATTAGAATCGTTGAATTATGCGCTTTAGGAAAGCTCAATGGATATATAGCATTTCACACGCTTTCTACCTTATGGTATGTTCTGCGGAAAAAAAGCGACAAGGAGCGAAGAAAAAATTTGAGAGACATATGCACGATTTTTTCGGTTGCATCTGCATCGCAGACAGAGATCATAGATGCAATAGAAAAAGATTCTTTTGTAGATTTTGAAGATTGTCTGCAGGATAAATGCGCCAAGGAGGTGGGCGCAGAATATATAATTACTGTAAATGAGAAAGATTTTGTCAATTCGGAAATTAAGGCAATGAATCCTTATGAATTTCTTAGAAAGTTAAAATAAACAAAGGGTATAGTTGTGTAATGGCATCTGTCGGTAAAGGCAGATGCTTTTTTCGTAAGTTGAAATATACGGTCGGTCTCAGTAATTTCCATGCCTATAAGTCGGAATATGTGAAACAGGCGATCTGAGCAAGAATGATTACATACAACCTCACGGAAACTCTGGTGAACCATACAGTGATTGAAAAGCGGGAAACCAAGTACAGCTATAAAATAAATTTCAGCTCCGCAGTTCATATCTGTAGATCTTTCCTCCGTCCGGCAACGGAAGAAAGACCAATCAATGTGACAGCCCTGCTGCAAAAAGAGTTGATACCCATACGGAACGGGCGGCAATATCCAAGATTGAAAACCGCACATTTCCGAAGACCCCGATATTTTATATACCGGGCAGCTTAAGATAACCGTCACAATAACATAATACACTATTTTCAGACAGATTACATCTGTCTTAGAGTCATACCCTAAAATATTCTAATTGTATCATTTTGTCCGATAATGTCAGAAATCTCCCATAAATCATAGAAATGATAACTTCACATGTCAAATGCCGGGGTGATTCAAGGCTACTAACTAAATGACATTGGTCCGTGAACTGTAACCTACAGCGTAACTTCCCCAACATAATTTGTGTCAAAAATCCGCCGCACTGCCGCCGGATCCTGTGTCTGCCCCAACGCCCACATTAATTTTGTGACAATTGCTTCCGTAGTCATATCTCTTCCTGGAATCACCCCGCATTCCAGAAGTCTTCGTCCTACCTCATATAGGGAAAGATCGCTTTTTTCATAAAGGCACTGACTGCACACAACGACACTTACATTATTCGCTATCAGGTTTTTCAGTTTTGCAGTTAGATTCCTGCGTTCAAAATGCGTGCCGCCCATACCAAAGGCTTCGATCACAACACCGCGGTAGTTCTTCTGCTCAAGCCAATCAAAAATATCCGGATTTGTCCCCGGGATCAGCTTCAGCAAGAATACGTCCGGGCACAGGGATTTTTTCAGTTCGAACGATTTTCTTTCCAGAACGCGGGTAATATTATTTGCTATATGAATTCCATCCGCGTAAACTTCACCCCAATATGGAGCAGAGATACTTTCAAAGGCATCAAAGCCTAACGTTCTCACCTTTACTGAACGGCAGCCATTAATTATTTTCCCGTCAAATGCAATCATAACGCCGGAAATCCCCATATTTACGGCAGCAAATGCAACCTGCAGATTCATTTTCGCATCTGTGAACATATGCTCAATCGGAATCTGCGCTCCGGTCAGAACAACCGGTTTATTCAAGTTCTGCAGCATATAGCTGAGAGCCGAAGCCGTGTATGCCATCGTGTCCGTCCCATGTGTGATAATGATCCCATCATAATCAGGCAATGCCTCCGCAATAACTTCCGCAATAGACTGCCACTCTTCCGGCTGTACATTCGAACTGTCCAGATTAAAGATATCCCTGCTGTCAATTGTAAAGTTATCCTGTGATACAGGAAGCATTTGAATAATGTCCCGGCAGTTGATATCAGGACTTAACCCCTGCCGGGTCTGTCTTGAAGCAATGGTCCCCCCTGTTGTTAATAACAATACCCTTTTCATTGCAGCCTCCAATGCTTCAAAGCTTTTTTAACATTGCATCATCTATCCCCGCATCCGGTGTCAAATTATAAATCAAAATATAAATTATGAAAGATACAGCCATTGCGAATAACCCCGCCGGAAGCCCGTAGGGCAGCGGAACGACATACTGGAACACATATCCCAGAACGGCGCCGATTACAAAAGAGATGACGCCCGCCCACCGGACAGCCGGATGCTTATCTAAAAGCTCGGTGCTGTATTTTTTATTTTTTCGTTTCCCTATAACAAAATAATCTGCCAGGATCGGTGCGCACAGCGGCGGCGCCATGGAGCCAAGCACATTGATAAAATCTGCGAAAAATAACTGATAAAATGCAAGCGCCCCTAAAAGAGTTCCCAGAATACCACAGGCAGCGACCAATTTCTTTCTGCTTACATGGATTCCAAACGCATCCAATGACGGACCTGTGTAAAGCGCGTTGCAGTACAGTTCACTGTTGTCTGTCGTCCACAGAGCCGTCGTCCATACAAACACACCTAACATTGCAACAAGTATATTCACGCCCAGCATCCAGATTACATAATTATATTCCCCAATATGTACTGCTCCGATATATCCAACCACATTGAGAATCGGATTCGTGAAAATAAAACAAGATGCGGCGCACCAGAAAACAGCTTTTACATTCTTGTTAAACCGGAACAAATCCACTCCCATAACCGCGCCCGCAATCCAGCTTCCAACAACTGCTGTTATCCCGTTTCCAAGGCCAAGACCGCCAAGGTTTGACGCCTTATCCAAAAACGTGGTGACACCTCCGCTCTGGAAAATAAAGATCAGACCTACTACAATTGCCACGATCATAATCAGCGGAGCACAGATATCCGCAATTTTCTCAATCGCTCCCATTCCCTTGATTGCTGTAAACGTGAACACAGCTCCCCAGATAATGCAAAGAAGAAATACCTCCAACGTAATCGGCGCAATTCCTTCAAATCCTAAACTTATCGGGTCAAATACAATGATTCCCGTAGGATTTCCTATAAACGCACCCCAAATATCGCCGATCATCCCTAAAATACTTGCAAACCACCCCAGCGTCAGCAACGCCATAACGATCATCGGAATGACAAACCCTTTACTCCCATATGAATAACGGGACAGCAGGGAAAGATTCAATCCTGTCCTCTGAGCCGCAATCCCCAAAAATGACGTAATCAGAAACAATGACCCCATACCAAGAAATACTGCCCAAAAAGCCTGCATAGGCGGAAGTCCGCCGCTGTTCCCATATCCTCCCAATGTACCGCCGACAATAAGACCAGTTACAGCGTATCCGAATCCAATCCATACCATGATCTGACTGCGTGTAGAACGCCGTTTCGACATAGGTACCGATTCTAACATAAATTCACCATCTTGTTCAGCCGTTTCAACCGCAGCATTTTTCTCTTTAACCTGGCTCATTCCAGATACCTCCTTTTTCACATATTCATTCATCAACTGTTCAAACATCTTTACCATACCATTCACATGAAATACCATTGAAATACTTGTGATATATCACTGATATTCCAATTATAATATTTGACAAAAAAATTGTCAATGCAAATATATATTTTCGACAATTTAGCAGAATTTTCTCATTTTTAAGACAATATATTTTGTGAATATTGCAATATTGTATCTTTGAATTATGACAGATATAATAAAAATAGTTCAAACATCATATACCATACATAATTCAGGGAGAAAAACTATGAATCGTGCTATCACTGCTGAAACTTCCAGGGCAGTTGCCGTCCTGGAAAAGCTTCGGGAAGATATCACAAATTGCGTCTATGAATCAGGTCAGTTTATTACGGAATCTGAGATTTCGCACAAGTTTAATGTCAGCAAGACTCCGGCAAGAGAGGCTTTGAATTGCCTGTGCCAGGAAGGGCTGCTGGTAAAGATTCCACGCAAGGGCTATATTATCAAACAGCTATCCTTTTTGGAATTGTCGAATCTCTGCTATTTCCGCGGTATTCTGGAATGCGGCGCCGTAGAATGGGCTGTACGCTACGCTTCTGATTCAGAATTAAGCCAGATTGTCGAATTGGCTCACAAGCAGATTGATATCGATGACGAAGATTTTTATAACAAATACAATGACCTCAATGTAAATTTCCATCTATCCATCGCACAGCTCTCTAAGAATACATACCTGATCTCTGCACTTCAAGGCGTGCTGAATCAATTGCGGAGGGATCTTGCTATGGACGGACGGACGAATCTGGGCAGGTCTCTGGATATGCACGTTCAGATAGCAGAAGCACTGAAGAAACGTGATCTGGAACAGGCCAGACGAATAACCGTTGACCAGATCCAGGTAGTAGAAAAACGTCTCTATTTGCATTGACGTAATGGCTTAAGAAAGGATGAAATGTATATGATGAATGAACTTTGGAAAATGACTGCACATCAGGTAAAAGAAGGTAACTTTACAAAAGCGATTCTCTCGATAGGTTCCTGTGAAGCGCACGGCGAACACATTGCCGAAGGCTGCGACACTTTAGTTTCTTATAAGCTGTCGAAACAGATTGCCGACCAGATCGAAGGAATGTTGGTATTGCCGCCTGTCACGGTAGGCTACAGCGCACATTATGATTCCTTCCCGTTTTCCCTGACTCTGAGTTATGATACGACAACCGCTGTTATCTATGATATGATCGAGTCCGTGATCCGCAACGGGATCACACACATTTTCCTGATGAACGGACACGACGGTAATATCGCGCCTATTGAGATCGCCTCCAGGAAGATCAAAGAACTATACCCTGACGTCCAGATTGCATCCCTTACACAATGGTGGGTAGCCGCAGGGAATCTGCTTCCGAAGGATACTTTCGAGGTATGGGGCGGACTTGGACACGCCGGAGAAGGTGAGACGTCTATCGCGTATCATCTGTTCCCGGACTGGTGCGAGCCGGATCTTGCCACATGTGTTGTTCCGGATCTTCCGGACGAAGTAGAGATCAAGTGGGATTTCTCAGAATTAACGAATACGGCACAGACCGGAGACGCAACAAAGGCTACCGCCGAGAAAGGCAAGATGATGAACGACATTATCGTAGAACATGTAGTTAAGGTTCTGAAGGATCTTGACGTCAAGGATTGGAAATACTCTAATTAAAAACAAAGAGTTGCCGCAAAATGCGATTAAAGCTATTTTGCGACAACTCTTTCATAACCTTCAATTTCTGATTATCCTCCTATTCATCTTCATCATACCCCAATTCTATCCATGAACTATGGAAATATAAAGAATCATCTGATTCATGGCCTGTTATTATAATTTTTTCAATATAGGTCCATCTAATTGTAATAAATCCAGCTTTCTCCCTCTGTACGGATTACATTGGCGTAACAATTGGAGATCATCACAAAAGGCCCGCTGCATACAACAATCATTAGATAGGTTTTCGCTAAATCCCATGTATCGGAACTTGCTCCGATCAGGGAAAGTATCTGCTCCATAAAAATCAAGAACAAAGCCGCCATAACTACACCCACAATCACACAGCCCCACATACAGAAAGAACATACTTTCTTTGCATAGTCCTTTCTTCCCTCTCCCAACGCACGGGAGATAACCGAAGTGCCGCCCATTCCGAACACGGTTCCTACTGCCATAAATATCAGAAATACAGGCGTTGCAAGGGAAACTGCGGCAACCTGTAATGCGTCATGAGTCTGACCGATGAAGAATGTATCAGCCAGATTATAGACTAATACCATGAGCATAGCCGCCATAGCGGGCAAGGCATTCTTGAATACTGCTCTGGGTACGGGCATTGATTCGAATACTTCCAGTGATTTCTGTTCCATAAGTTATCCTCCTAATACGCTTTTTAAAAGCACGCTATTGAATTCACCTTTATAAATCCCCGCCTTATGACGGGTTTCTCCATCAGCTTTTTTAAAAGCAAGCTATCAATTTACTTGAGATAAATGCCCGCAGACCTGGGCGGGCATCTATTTCATGTTCTCGTATATCCGTTGGAGCAGACTGTGAAATATAGTCTGTTCTTCTTCGGATAGTCCGTGAAACATGGTTTGTTCCAGTTTTCTGCTATTTTGTGTAGCGTCTTGACAGCAGCACCCATACTTGAACCATAGTCAAGTCGTTCTGACGCAGGGAATTATTCGCCCGTCTTTCGATTGCGTCATGGAGCTGTTTTATGAGTTGCCCGCTGGTGGGGTTATCGTTCAATTCAGTGCCTCCTTTCCTTTTCAAAATGTATTATAGCGCATCAAAAGCAAGCTGTTGATATAACCTTTTGCATTGAAAAAAATCTTCTTCGTTCGCCTTTCTCTATCGTATTCAAATCTATCATTCCTTGATAGTAACGGTTTTTCTTCGGCAAGTTACGCTTATCTGTCGTCTGCATCTCCAAATTAAATTTGGCGTTGACATATAAGTAAAAAATAATTATATTATAATTATGAATAATATAAATTTTGAATGGGATGAAAATAAAAACCAACCAAAGAAAGCATGGGATTGATTTCGAAGAAGCAAAAACAATTTTTTATGATGACAATGCCATTCTGTTTGATGACCCAGAACACTCTATGGAGGAAGAGCGGTTTCTGATACTCGGTATTTCAAAATATGAAAATCTATGCATTGTAAGTCACTGCTACCGCTCGGATGATAATATTATCCGAATCATATCTGCAAGAAAAGCAACGAAAAATGAAGTAAAAACATATAACCGTTATGCCGGAGGTGAGACGTATGAAAGATGAATATGATATTGAAAATCTAAACCCAAGAAAAAATCCCTATTCCAAAAGATTGAAGAAGCAGGTCACGATCAACATTGACTGTGACACGATCAGCTTTTTCAAAGCACAGAGTGATGATTCCGGTATTCCATACCAAACGCTTATCAATCTGTATCTTTCTGACTGTGCAAAACAGAAAAAGCAGCTACAACTATCCTGGAAGTAAAAAATCCATCCGCTATTGATTTTAAAACCACTAGCGGATGGATTTTTCCAATGGAGCATATGGGATTCGAACACCTGGCTCCTTCTATTAAAGTTGTATATTCTCCATATGCACACTCAGGAATCTGACGGCAAAATGCCTTCCAATCATCCCCTTTTCAGATTATGTCGCCATTCCGTCGCCGTGATTCCCCTATAATCTTCCACTTTGATACGCCAATATTTTTGCTCTAAAGATACTTTTGAGAAGCTTCTGGACTCAGATTGTACTGCTGTTGAATTTTGACCAGAATAGTCTGCAACGGAACATTTAATTCCTTTAATACAGTGACCAACCCTCTAATACCTTCTTCTCTTTCTTCTTCTCTTCCTTTCTCTATCCCTTTTTCTATCCCTTTCTCTTCTGCCTCTTCCCAGATTTCCTGTTCTCTCATTAACAAAGTCACGTATTCCAACCTCCATTCTTTACTTGCTTTTACCTTCGCCACCCTGTCTTTAATCTCTTTTACAAACGGGCTGTCACTCTTTTCACCGTTTACATACTTAAGGAATTCTCTTACTTCCTCATCTTCTGCATTAATATAATCCTTTGCATTGAAAAAAATCTTCTTCGTTCCGTCATTCAGCTTTAATTCCTTGTCTTCCTGGCAGAAATTCTCAAATGTATATTGTGCTTTCCCTTGATGGAATGGGTCAAATGTACAGATGAATATCACATAGCTTTCTTTCAGCTTCTTATAGTTCTCGCCTTTCTCTATAGTATTCAAGTCTATCAGTCCTTGATAGTAACGGCTTCTCTTCGGCAGATTCCGCTTATTTGTCGTCTGCATCTCTAAATTAAAAACCCGGGTTCCTTCTTCGATATATACATCTAAACGTATGCTTTTTGCATCCTTTTCAATATCAATTGACTTCTGCTCTTCCAAGTATACGATATCCTTAATCTTGGTTTGCAACAATCTCTCCAGAAGTTTCTTGCACAGCCTTTTATCCCGCATTACCTTGGCAAACAAGAAATCATCTTTTATTTCCAGTTCTTCCCACGCTTTGATTGCTTCCTGCATTTTCATCGGTATTCATCTCCTTTATATTATATTACCATGTCTTTTGCTTTTACTCAATCTAAATTCTTCCACGTTTAATAAAACCCGATAGTATATAAAAAGAGGCATGACCTATCATATACTCTGCCATGCCTCTGCTCTTAATTAAGGTATAGAATCTATATAGATTGATTGATTGATTATCAGCTAACTATCTCTGTTTTCTCAAACATTTCTTCTAGTTTAGCCATATCCGCAATCGTTTTCTGCATTATCGGATGCTGATACCGCTTAGTGCTCTGGATCGTACTGTGACCGCCTGTACTTGTTATTGACATCTCACTGAACCCTTCAATACTAGAACACAGTGAAAAATAGGTATGCCGCAAATCGTGCAATCTGTAGCAAGGAAGGTCAGGGCATTCTCTTTTCATGAACCGCCTGAATATTTTATACAGTGTGGTCGGTGCCATCAGATTATAAGGTTTCTTGGCAATGATGAACACACTGTTCCCTCCCTGGAAATCTGGCTTGGAAGATTGCAGTTTCATATGTTCTTTCCGTGCCTTCTGCAGAATCTGATATACTGTTCCATCAACTATGATCGGAATGATTCTGTTTCCGGCTTTTGTTTTCGTCTGCTTTTCAACCAGATTCCCGTCTACGTCTTCTACAATAGCCCGCTGAACATGGATATATGCTTCTGACTTGTCCAATACAATGTCTTCCCATCTTAATCCAATCAACTCAGAACGTCTGAGACCTCCTGCAAGACAACAGATTCCGATCAAGAGTTCAACCGTCCGGTTGCCTGTTTTCTGTGCCCGGTCAAGCATCACCCTGACTTGCTCTAAAGTATATGCCTTCCCCTCTTCCTGGACCAACTCCGGCAGACGGAGATAATTCGTCGGCAGTTCCTGTCTCTTCATATAATTATCTTTCATTGCCTGAGCCATGATTGATGATGTAAGAGAAATATAGTTTCGTATTGATTTAGGTGATTTCCCTTCTTTTACATAATCATTTATCAGGTCTTGAAGAACCTCTGTAGTGATTTCAGACAAAAGATAATTTCCAAGCTGTTCTTTTAGTCCTCCTGGACAATTATATAGCCTTGTGTAGCTGGCTCTGGTTGTCACAGAAATATAGTTCGTATATTTTGAAAAATATACCTCATCCACATACTCTTGAAATGTAAGCGGTTCTTTCTCCATGAATTGTCCAAACTGTGCATTCAAAGCCATTTCATTGCAAATTTTCTCTGCAACAGACTTCTTAGTCCCCTTGGGCAAGACTTTATAGGTACGTTTGCGTACACCGTTTACAACCATGTTCTTGACGATCCGATAGCGATAGCCATCCTTCCTCGGAACTTTTTCTACATTGAACGTCATTCTATTCACCTCCTCATTAATAGGTGCCTACTTGGAATTCAGCATTTTCATTTCCAAGAAGAAGTCTCTCAACCTCTTCACGGGAATAATAATAGGTATTCCCAATCTTCTTATAGTTGCAGTACCGATTGAGAAAAGTCCGTAACTTCTTGATGTCCATATCTATGAATTCCTCGTGGACTTCACGTGCTGTTATGCACTTTCTTTTTAAAATTTCCTTATTACTACTCATAGTGGTACCTCCATAGTTATAATATATATTTAAAAACTCTTTCAAAAACTACAGATTAATTTTCCTATACATTTTAACAGTGGCGATAGTGGCAATAGTGACTGTTTTTTCAAAAAAATATTAAAACAAGCTTCCTTTTAAAAAAAGTACATTTACTGTAAAATTTTTTCTACCGTCTCTACCGCCACTGAAACTTTAATTAGATAATATAATTACTCATTTTTTGAATTGCCTCCCCACAGTTCAACATACCTTTCTCCATTGCTCTTTCCTCTCTCAAGATGTATTCCAAACATATCTAATACAGATTGAGATTCAAACAACTTACGACTCAGTGCATGACCTGTCTTCATCAAATATCTGGCATCAATATCCATTTTTTGTGCATGCTTTGCCAACGCACCTTGTAATTCTGTCATTGTCCCACGAAAATAGGAGATTTCTCTTGTGAACGTAATGATCAGTGTAAGTAAGGCGTCCTCCTCTACACATACTTCTAGAAGGTTTTCCTGATTTTTTTTATACACTTCCAAGAAATGATCTCCGCCGTACTTCATTACCTCAGCTACAGCATACCCTATTTTTGCAAAATCTCCCATTCGGGGAAGTTCTGATAATTCCAGATTTTCTATAATTTTCAGAGCTTTTGACAGAATTCGCATCCCTCTAAACAAAAGATAAGGCAAATCATCCTTGAACTCAGTAAGAATCTCTTTTTCTGTTCGTCGTTCTGAGTCTGGAATTCGCTCTGATGCTAAACAAATACATCTGTCCAAGAGGTCTGCTCTGTGGGAAATATTTGTAATGCCACTGAAGCTTAAGTGTGTATGTAATGGAACATCTACAGTATCATTATCATAAAACAATTTGCGTTTGCTGTAATATCCTGATGTACTGCAAATACAAAATAAATTTGCATAGTTAGTAGGCAGATTACCTTCGATATTGTCGAATGCAACACTATAGCTCCCATAAAGGATGGCAACAATATCCTTCTCAGTCGATGGCAACGCCCTGATATCTGTATTAGATGGGTCTAAGAACAATTGATCCAATCTCATACTTGTTGTTTTCGCTGATCCTCTGTCACCTCTGTAATATAAAATCGGACAAGGTATATCACTAACAAACCTTGTGAGAAGCACAACATTGTGTAGCAAAAGATCATCTTCGGTCTTGAATCTCCAATACTTTCTCGCCAATGTTCTGAACGAAGGTTTCTTTCCATCTTTTTTCACTCTATCCATCGGCATTACTTGTTCTAGCATATTATAGCTTCGGATGAATGGAATAGGGCTTGATTCTAATACATGAATCCCCATCTTATCAATACAAACTACTGTTTGTTCCTCATCAGCAATATAATAATATATCTTACCATCGTAGTACTTGCATCGAATCCCAGGATTTATTTCTGTTCCTTGGAAAATCGCCTCAGCCTCCACCGTATCAACAACCTGTTGACGAGAATCACGTCTAAGCGCTTTTTTATAGGTTTGATAATACATATTCTGGAGTAATTGTCGGTATCTTCTATCTCGTACTGCCATGTATTCAATATGTCCATTTTCCAATGGAACCGCTACATAAGCATTTTCACCCTTATCATGATAGAATTGGTGCCCTGCTTCTTTTATATCTTCCATAAGTACTTCTGAAGCACTCATACTATCATCTTTTTTTGATATCTCTCTTTCGGGTTTCTGAACATACTCTTTCATATCCGGAAACTTTTTTAAAAGAGATCTCCAATTTTCTTCACTACACGAATCATGATGGCATCCTGCTGTAATCTTACCATTTGGAAACTCTATAATATAAGCTGATCTATCCGTATGGTCGGGGTTCCAAGGACACGTTGTGAGGACAAAGCATTTCCCATCACAATAGGGCTTTTCATGGGATATTTCTATCCCATGAGATTCGCAAAACACCTTAATATCTATCTTCGGTTGCCTGTATCGAGCCTCCTTAGAACGTTCACTCTTAATAGAAGACTCCTTATCTCCGCTATCCTTGCTATTAAGATCACAAAGTGAGATAACATTCCTTATCCTCTCAACATCAATACACTCCAAAATTTCTGGTGCAGAAAGGATACTTGACCGTCTATGTGGTCGTGTTTCTGTATCATCTCCTTTACAGGCAATTGTACCATAGAGTTTTGTAATTCTAGCTGCATTGTATGTCGTAGTGTCCACTTTCACAGCTTCGTCAGAAAATTTTTTGTCAATACCCGCAAGAAACTCCTTAATAAGTATGGTATTCTCCTGCGTGTTCTCTAACGAAATTGGGTACAGCAAATGGTATCCATTACCAGACATACATTCCACAGGCTGAGAGAACCCCTGTTCTGTCAAAAATTCTATTAACTTCTCGGCCAGCATCTTAGCATGTGATAATTCTTCATTTGTTGAAGAAACACCTGCAGGGCGGTCGGGGTCTAAATCAATTAGAATCCAGTCCCTTCGTACAATTTCCCTGTCAGTAGTTGTATTCTTTGCCCACTCTTTGAAGTGGTTTACACTTCTACTGACAACATCGGGCATTACAGTGTTTAAAGTAAAAAATATATTGTACTGCCCATCATACGGATTAATTGCCCGTAGTAATTTCTTGGGATCATCAAAATATCCTGATAAAGTTCCTTTCTTTGTGTGAAGTATACGCACTTCAAAGAACGCTCCCTCAATTACAATGCTGTTAAAAAAACTTTCAATATAAATATCTTTCATATTTATAAACCTCCTGTTTTTTTCTATATTTAGTTGTCAAAGTTCACATTATCTCCCCCATCTCCACCATACTGGCAAAGAATAAATTCGCTAGCGATGTCTGTCTCCTCCTTGGAGGCTTTTATAGTATCATGATCTAAGGTATTGTGCCGGGGTATTTTTCATCAGTAAAATTTCTATCCTTTTAAAAATTTCCCCTTGACAAAAAAAAGATAGAGTTTCTACCTCTATCTCTACTTCTTCATGATTGTTACCTCCTCTTCCTTCTTTTCCCAAATTTTCTTCTAGTCTTTGTATTAGTCATATCAAACTCTATACAAGTTGGATTTACTCTTAATTCCCGATCTATATCTTCTGGATCTGCCATTCTATTCATTACTCTCTGTCTACAAACTTTTATCAAATTATCCAAATCTATATCTTGATTTAAATTCTTATTCTTATATTCTCCACAACATTCACAATATACTTCATAGTCATTTGGGTCAAGGTCGTACGGAAAGCAATACTCATTTGATATTAAACTGAGTTTCAAAAATTCATTATAATATAATTCTACAATACTATAAAACTCCTTAACAGCTTCCCTCGCTTCCTTGTTATCACTTATTTTTTTTCTTTTATTCATATCTTCTTCTTTTTTTATACGCTCATTACTTGAATATTCATATACATATTCAGAACAAATTTTGTATAACGTAGTATAATATGCTTTATCTCTAATTTCAGGATTTATTTGAGCCGCCACCTCAAATAATAACAATCTTAGTTCTCGAATTAATAGCATTTTCTTTGTTTCAACAGGATATAATTTTTCTGATGTAATTTCAGTTTTTCTTGAAGGCAAAAAACTTTCAAAATCTTCAAATGTATATTTTTTAATAAGTTCTTTTATTTGTTTTTTAAAAAACTTATATGTATCATCATTCCATTTCGCTAGCTTTAATGATATAGACGTTTTATTTACTGTGTCACATAATAGCCATTCTCCTAAATTATCAATCTTGCATATACCTTCTATCAGATGCTTAAGTTTTTTACTGAATTCATCTATATCAGAAATGTAATTATCATTTTTCGCAATGCTTCTCGCAATATCAATTATGCTTTTTTCCATTTTTCTTTTTTTTTGCATACTTACACTCCCATTCGCTCAATTTACTTCTTTTATATTATCACAAATGAGTAGATAATACAAAAAATTTTCTAAAAGAGTATTGTCGTGTTTATATGAATAAATCTTTCTAAAAATATATTAAACAACATAGAGTGGCGCAAGGGACGTTAGGGACACAAAAATGAAAAGATGATGTTTGAATTAAAATCATTATCTAAATCAAGAAAGTGTGAAATACCGTCCCTACTGACCCTTGCGCCACTAATTTTTTTTAATGCAAAATAGCATCTATATTTTTTTGACATTTTTCACTATTTTTTATCCAAGTCACCTTTTTTTAGGCTCTATAATCTACACAGAATCCTTCATCTTGCTTCACCTCCTGTATGGGTATATAAAAGTAATCCCATAGTCATTCGTAACCAAATACAATACAGACTTCCACGTAATTCCGTCACCAGTATAGAGTGTATCATTCAGTTCCGCATCATCCAGGCCTATATGATACTTATCCAGGAATCTTTGAATCTCCCTCTCGTCCTCTATGTAGTCAGTGTATACTAGCAGGTACCCTCCGTCGTCAGTCTCAACGTTTCTCTCTGCGTCATAATACTCGTCCAGTATAGATACCACTCTCGAGACTTCATCTGCAACGAATTCCGGTATTCTACCATCTATTACCATCTCCCGAACCATAGGCATTTGATTAGTTGTCCATATTTTTATCTTCATATCTACTTTCCTCCAATCTAAAAAGCTTGATTATCTTTATACCAAGTCGCATTCTCCAAACTCTTCCAAAGTATCTTTCCCAAAGTCATATATAAGGATTCTTCTCTGCATAATCTTTTCGGTATCTGATCTGATACTTCCAATCCCGTTGGTTAACTGCTTCATGGCCAGAACTGTACTCTCATTCTTTATACTCAGAAATGTGTAATCATTATTGCAGAATCCTAATAGTAAGTATCTGCAACCATACGTCATACAGAATTCCCTTAATAAACGTTTATAGAACCCTCCTACAGCTCCACGCATCCCAATAATATTAGTCACACACCAAAGTTGCTTCTTCTCTTCCTTAATTTTTTCCATCATACCGGTTAACTCTCTGATAATAGAAATCAATGCATTTTCACTAACCCCTTCCAAGTCCCTTAGATACTCTGGAAACGGCATGATTCTGGGACTGGACATGATAAAGGTATTTTTTAATACCTTTTGGAATAATTCATTTTCCGTCAAGCCTAAGAAATGAATATCTGCTTTATTCAAATATATTGGCTCAAGGATTAAGTTCTCCATGAGTTCAAAATCAAATATGTAGTACACAACATTCATCCCCCATTCCGTAGAGTATCTATAGACATCTGGACTCAGGCACTCCGTCTCAAGTTCCATCATAATAACTTCCAGTACATCATCTATAATCAGACTCATGGTTCTTCTTGTCCGTTTCCGCCATCTCCGTACTTCCATATTCCTAGAACCCCCCTTTCCTGTTTAAATCCTTCCTTTTCATCGAGTAGACCACGAAGATCGTACGGTCTTCGGATGGGACGAAGATATCATACCAACTCCATATGCGGTTCTTCTTCATCGGATGTTTCTTGCCTTTTACCTTGATTGTGTGGAACTTATCGTCTATATCCTCTATTTCTTCAAGGTATAGCTGTAGCCTGTCCAAAATTTCAATCAAATCATTCTTGAGGGGATTGAAGAAGAGAACTACATAGTCATTAGGATTTGTTTTCTTGAATTCCAGGATGTAGCCAATCTCATGAAGAACCATCCGTGGAATTTTGTGGTCTTTCAATAGAGGATTTATATTTCTGAGAACTGAAAGTTGACTCTGATTAAATATTTTAATATGCATATGTATAATCTTCCTTTCTTAAATAAAGACAGTAAAAAGCCGAAGTACAATGAATCTTGCACTTCGGCTCAGTTATTAATTTATTTTGGCATTTCAAATTTTTGTTCTGTTTTTTTCTTAATATCTATTTTATAGCTTTTAAGTCCAGAATATCCTTTATAATATATCCAATCTCCAACTATTGAAAAACCATTCTGATCATCAACAACTGCTATTTTTTTGAAACCTTTCCTCACGTAACTGACCAAATTATCAGAATGTAGTATTCTTTCTTTTTCCCTGGTGATAATATCATATCTTCTAATATCTGCCGAACCGGAATAGTAGTAAATATAATTATATATAGCTGCACAATATATAAAGTCAACACCATATATTTTTGTATTTGGCATGTATATTACATCGAAGCGATCATTTTCCATATCCAAACAGTAATAATATATATCTTCTTCATAATAAGACCCTTTAACAAAAATGATATATTTTCCATATTGATATGTAAAAGGATGCCCTTTTTCCATACTAATAGTACTACCCAGGAAATCATCTTCACCAGAAATAGTATCCAATTTAGCAATTTCTTTCTGTATTCCTGTTTCAAAATCATATTTGTATAGCATATAATTACCATCTTCATTATACTCATTTCCTACAAAATATATGATATGATTAACTAGCATGGATTTTACTGAAAAATTCTCAGTCTTTACTTTTTGCTCATTCATTGAGCTTAAATTTACACAAAATAAATCCCAATAAATTTTTCCTTCCTTTCCACGTTTTTCATAAGTATAGCAAAGAAGATATTTGTCATTGCATTCTAAACGCCCACACGGCTTACTTAAACTTATAATCCTTTTCCCATTTGAATCCTTCTCTATATCTATTATATAAAGATAACCATCGTGGTGCCAATAAATGTATTTATCATATCCACAAATACTATCTTTATTTTTTATACCTATATCAAGTATCTTTTTTTCTCCTGTTTGTTTATGTATACAACATATTTCGCTTAATTCTTCTATTTCCTCAGCCCAAATATCATTTTCCCTCATACCATCTAACTCATTATGATAACCATCACGGTATACTAAATAATTTTTCAAGTTAATATATGGATAATGGATATTTATTTTATCTGCACAGGCTTCACTGATATCACTGCCATCATAGCAAGGAAATTCATAGCTCTCTTTGGCTGACACTGTTTCTGCATTTCCCGCAGGCGTTTCTTCCACAGGTACAAATCCATATTTTTCTGCAAGTCCCTCCTTCCCTGTTGCACGGTATATAGTCTCAATATTTGCTTCAATTTCCTGGATACCTTTTCGATTCACGCTAAAATATCCAAATACATTCTCTAAATGATCTAAGAAAGAAAAGTCCTCTGTCCCCAAATAAAGATACTCCATAAGCGTCTGCATAATAATTTTCTGTACTTTAATACTCTCAATATTCTCGATGCAAGCTATATCAAAATCTCCGCTTGGTGTCCTCATATCTGTATAATTAATCACAGAACGAAGAAACTTCATCTGGTATTCATTATTTTTAGTAAATTTAGAAAGATATAAAAGCGAACATACAACAATCTCTTTTTCATCATCATCTAAATCATCTTTCAAATCGTACGGTGTATTTAGATTATACAATTCTTTCTTCTGCATATCAGACATATCATCTGCTAAGATATCTATTACTCCTGATATGCCGTCTAACTTGCTATTAATTTCTTTCCCCATTTGATGAGTCGTTTCACTCAGCTTTGTGAATTTCTCTTCAAACGGTCTTGCTCCCGCTTCCATTCCTTTCATAAAAGTATCTTGTTTTCTTCCCATTATAAAATCTCCTCTCCCATTACTATATTGTAGAATTCTTTCTCAAGGAATTCTTGCTTTATCTGTTGAATAAATCTTATATCCGTAAATAGATGTGTAACTGTGTTCAATAAACTTCCTATATCAAGATTCTTAGGATTAGATGTTATACATGCATTAACGATCGTACTTGCAGAAGCAATCGAATTTGAATACAATAAAATTTTTCTCGTTCTTACTTCATAAAGATTTTTATCCTCATCTACCTCTCTAAATAATCCATGAACCAGAGAAATGATGATATCAAATATTTTTGATACGGCAAAAGATACTCCAATAACTTTTAAATCTCTAGCCAAACACAATGCATCATAATTACTTCTGTAAAGTTCACTCGCAAATTCTTCGTTAATACTTGAAAGAATTGGGATTGGTAACCCAATTTTAGTATATTCGTCAGATTTTAGATGCTGTGCCTGAGCAAAAATAGCTGCGGGCAAATTCAAGTAATCTGCTTTTACTAAATCATAGCTTTCTTGAAACATTCTATAAATGGGTACATATTCCTGTGTAATTCTCATGGGCTTTCTTGTCACACGATATGATTGAAAATTATTAAACGTAATCACATCTGTCAAAATATTCATTGTGCCAAATACCCAACCTAAAATAGGATCGTGCCCTAGAGTATACATTCTATGATACGCTCCCCCCATATTGATACCTAAATCTTTAGACCCTTTTGTGATATCATAGGCAGGTGTTTGATATAAGATTTCAATCCAACGACCTTTTTTATGCTTTTTATGTTTCTCCTTAAATTCATCGTTTGCATCTTTATGCGCTTGTTCAATAGATTTATCATCATGTGCTAGTCTTTCTGATTTATCAAAACTTTCTCCATAATGAAACTTCTCAGCAATGTACGGAAATACTAGACTCTTTGTGACCTGAAGAGCTGATGCCACCATCAGAAAATATATATCCGTTCTCGTAAGCTTTGTTGCCTGTTCAAATTGCTTGTCCAAATCACCCAAGATTATAGACACATCCCTGGAGACTTCCGCCACCCTTTTCGCTTCTCCTGATACTACCTCTAGTTTGGCGGTTTCATTCTTAATATCTGATATAGCAATGTCTTTTTGCTTTTTCAACTTTTCATATTTCCTACTTGCCATTTAATCCCCCCTTTTAGAAATCAATCTTCTGTATACATTAACTATCCTTTCTTGTATGGTGAATCCAATATTTTTCCTCCTTAAATATATATCTACACACAATATTATACAGTATATATATACTGCTTACAATAGCAATAAAAACAAAATATCATATAAGCAGGAGGATTCACCAATGAACGACTTAGAATTTGGCACTGTAAAACTTCACCTTAAAGAAATCATGCATGAGCGCGGTCTATCCTTGACTAAGCTGTCTTTTCGTGCTGAAATGCAGAGAACCCAGCTAAAACACTACTATGACGGTTCTATTCAGAGAGTAGACTTAGCTGTATTATCAAGGCTGTGCTATGCCCTAAACTGTGATTTGAATGATTTATTAGAATACATACCGCCTGTAGAAGATATGCAATGAATTTACAGGGATGATGAAATTCCTTTCTTTTGCCCCCCATCATCCCTATATTAATCTCTCGTATGCGTCCCACCTTCTTATATTTCTCATCTACTCTTAATTATAAGAAATCAGGTGGACACATTTTGTCACCATACTAAATTTTGCCTAATTTTTTTATTCACTCACCTCTTTCTTCTTCTCCTTAGCAGAATTCTTGGCTTTCCCCTTGGCCTTGGTTTCTTTCTCAGATTCTTTCTCCTTCCTCAGAGCTTCCAACTCCTTCATTACATTCTTATGAGGATATTCCACTACTTTCCACTGAGAGTACTTATGTCGAATCCCTAAAAACAGCGGATGAACTCCTATATTATCATTCTTCATCCCATCCACCGCCAACTGATAGAGCGGTCTTGAGGGCTGCACGCTCTCCCATATCTCAAGGATTCTCTGCTTGGATTCACGGATGACCGGAGAAGTCTGCTGAGTATTTCCCCACGCTATGACTACCTTTGCATCATCAGAAAGCTTTGAGAAAATTTCTTCCTGGATAAACTTCATATTCTCTTCATCCACCGATAAACCTGCCAATGAAAGTCTGCTCTGTGTCACCTGAGAGAAAAGATTGATGACCGTATAGGAATTAAATCCCAGGTCTGTTAGATGCTCTAAGATATGGCTGTTTGTAGAATCCTCTACATAGCAGTTCTCTCCCGTTCTGGTCGGATACAATAAGATGAAGTATGCCTGACCTCCTTCTATTCCTTCCACTTCCTTCGTAATGCTGAACGTCTTATTCCCGTCCTTAGATGAAAATATCTCTGTTTTTACTGCGATTTCGGTCTTTACTAAATTTTTCATAGGTCTTTCTCCTTTCGATTTTTCATTTATAGAATGATGTAGTAGTTGTTTAACAGATCAAAATATATCTCGTTCACTGAGAACCGTGAATCATCCAAGGTATCTTCCATCGAAACAGACACCTCAATTCCATCCAAATATTTCCTGATGTCTGTTTGCATTCGTTTTCTCCATAGCTCTTTGCCGGATTCATCCATACTGCAATAATCCAAGAATGACCAGTATAATTCTTCACTTCGTTCCGAAAGCAACTTTCCTATATGGTTCAATTCATCATAAGGAAGCGGCATAATACGTCCAAAGATTTTTAAGTAGGTTTCATTTACTCCGATTTTTCTTAAATATCCCTCTTCATTGCGGCAGAACTGCAGAGGATGTTCATTTCCACCTGATGCAAGGTATTGTTCATAGAGTATCTTCCAGTCCTTTGGATACAGGAATATATAGGTGGTCAGTTCATCTATCCACTCTTTCTCCGTACCCTCATAGAAATCCGGTGGTTTGTTAATATCCTGCAGATTCAGACATTCATTACCCTTTTCCCAGTGACCGCCTTCAAATAATCTCTGCTCAAAATTTTTACTCATAGTATTTCCTTTCCCTGAATAGTCGCAGTCTTTTGGTTTTGTATGATCCCTTCCATCCCTTTCAGCCCCCTCCCCTAAAAGGGATGGAGGGTTCATAGAAAACTCTGCAATTAACTTTTTTCACTTCTGAACGTTGTTGTTGTCGTTCTCATTCATTCCTAAGACTTATCTGCCTTAATCGTCATTAGCTAAATTAGCTAAAATTCCTATAATCACTCAGCCAGTGGGACGTGCAATCCAAAATTTAAAATAGAAAATATGATTATAGATTAAGTAAGAAATTTTACAGACGCTGCTATATTTTCTTCCAAGCCCGTGTCGACGTCGTCGCCCTCTGTCGCCCTCAGCCCTGAATTCTCTGAGGAAAAGCTTCTATATAATATAGTGCAAAAGAATAGGTCAGCACATCCACGAACTTAGATATGCTGACCCGTTTAACCATTAATGAAATAGAAGAGAATGTCAGAAAGAAGCCGTACAAGTACACAGTGGACCTCTTAAAAAGCACTATTTCCCCGTACTTACCTGCCACCTTCATCTGATTTTTCTGCCAGATAAAATTGAAAAAGGCATAATCACGATTACCAAATCGGACTATGCCTTGAGGGCATGGAGCATATGGGATTCGAACCCACGGCCTCAACAATGCGAATGTTGCGCGCTCCCAACTGCGCTAATGCCCCATGTGATGATTATACCACGAATCTTCACAAAAGAAAAGCAAAACTTTGATTGATTCTCGTTCTTTTGAGTAGTATACTAAACATATCAAATCTATTATCAACATATTAGGAGGATGTTACACATGAACAGAAAGACAATATTATATTCCATATTGTTGTTCATCCTATGCAGCATCCTTTCTTGCGGCTGCGGCGGCGGGCAGGAAAGCAATGCGGCTGAATCCGGCGGCAGCGGCAAGAATGGTAAGAACACGGCCGGTGAAGACTCAGGTCCGCTAAGGGACAATACCCCCAAGGTACTGGTTCCGGCGGCAGACGGGACCACCACCTATGGCGCCGACCTTGTGACCATTGATGCTTCCCACACAGACCAGGGCTATGCCATGGTCCAATATCGCGGATCCAACCCCAAGGTCAAACTACAGATTGCATCACCCGGCGACATTACCTATACATATCTGTTGTCACAGAGCGGGGAATTCGAGGCATTTCCCCTTGCGGCGGGGAATGGAACCTATTCCTTTACCGTCTATGAGAATGTAGAAGGGGATATGTACTCGGTGGCCTACTCCGCGAACGTTGAAGCTGTGATCGCCGACGAATTCCTTCCATTCCTGTATCCGAATCAATATGTGACCTTCACGGCCGATTCCAAGGCCGTCTCCAAAGCCAAGGATCTTGCAGCTGCGGCTCATTCTGATCTGGATGTGGTGCGTGAGATCTATCACTATGTGATCAAGAATATAACTTACGATACCGCCAAGGCAGAGAATGTATCATACGGATATCTTCCGGATGTGGATGACACCCTCAAGACCGGCAAGGGCATTTGTTTCGATTACGCAGCCCTGATGTCCTCCATGCTCCGCTCCCAGGGTATCCCTACCAAGCTGGAGGTCGGATATGCCGGGGAAGCCTATCATGCCTGGATCAGCACCTACATCGAAGGCACCGGATGGATCGATGATATCATAGAATTCGACGGCAAATCATGGAGTCTGATGGACCCAACCTTTGCCGCAAGCACCAACAGCAAAGGCCTGAAAGAATATATTGGTGATGGTTCCAATTATGTTCTAAAATATTCTTATTAAGATATATGGCAAGAAAGGAGTACATATGGCAACCCCAACACTAACCCCCTTATCTAATATGGAGATCTCATCCTTCTGCTCACAGATGGCAATGATACTTCATTCCGGCATATCCGCTATGGAAGGGATCTCCCTGATGCTGGAAGAGACATCCGACGGCGAAGAGACGAAGCTTCTCAAGCTTATGGACGAGACTTTACAATCAACCGGAAGCTTCTATGAAGCGCTCACCGCCACGGAAGCATTTCCAGATTATATGCTCCACATGGTACAGATCGGAGAATATACCGGCAAGCTTGATGAGGTCATGGACGCGCTGGCTTCCCACTACGAGCGCGAAGCCTCCATCTCACAGTCCATCAAGAATGCCGTTACCTATCCCCTGATCATGGTCTTCATGATGCTTCTGGTGATCCTGGTATTGATGACGAAGGTAATGCCCATCTTCAATCAGGTATTTCAGCAGCTCGGAAGCGAGATGACAGGATTCTCCAAGGCAATCCTTGATTTCGGGACCGCCATCAACAATTATTCCGTGGTCCTGATCGCAGTGATCGTCCTGTTCGTGGTCCTGATCCTGTATTTTACCAAGACGAAGAATGGACGGGAATCATTCGCCTCCTTTAGTTCAAGGTTCGCGTGGACGCGCGTCTTCTCTGAGAAGCTTGCCGCCTGCCGCTTCGCAAGCGGAATGGCGCTGACCTTAAGCAGCGGAATGAGCCCGGAAGAGAGCCTGAATCTTGTCGCCAAATTAATACACAACGACAGCTTCACAAGTAAGCTGGATACCTGCAAGGAAGATCTGGATAAAGGCGAAGACCTCTACAGATCTCTGTTAAATGCAGGCATATTCTCCGGTATCTACGCCCGTATGACTTCCATCGGCTCGAAAACCGGTGTCCTGGACGAAGTGATGCAGGAGATCGCCGACAAGTACCAGGAAGAGATCGACCAGAAATTCACGAATATCATCGCGACACTTGAGCCGACACTGGTTATTATCCTGTCGCTGATCGTAGGCATGATCCTTCTGTCGGTAATGCTTCCGCTTATGGGAATTATGTCCAGCTTATAAGAGGTAATAGTTATGACACATCGTTTTGAAACACAGAAACCCAGTTCTACATCCAGGAACTTCATAATATCCATCGGTTGCTTTGCCCTGATCGTGTTTCTGTTCACAGCCGGAACCACCCTGGTATCGGATAAGACAGACGCGCAGGAGATACAGACTCTTGAACAGGCCATAAACCGCGGTATTGTTCATTGCTATTCCATGGAAGGCTCTTATCCTGAGAGTCTGCAATACCTGAAGGATCACTATGGACTTACTTATGATGATGAGAGATTTTTTGTAGATTATCAGACACTTGGCAGCAATATCATGCCGGATGTCACGATCATAGACAGGAGGGGCAGATAGATGAGATTCCAGACCCGAAGCAGGCATGTGATAGATTTCATATTTCCAATTGCATTATTCTTCGTATTTGCCGCTTCATCACTCGTCGTACTGATCCTTGCCGCGGATATCTATGGTTCTACCACGAATCAGCTTCAGGCAAATGATGAGAACCGGACGGCTCTGTCTTATATCTCTGAGAAGATACGGCAGAACGATACCGGCGGCGCTCTTGAGATCGTCAGTATAGAAGGAACAGAATGTCTGGCCCTTTCCGCCGACTATAACGACGTTTTGCATACAACCTATATTTACGAATATGACGGGATGCTCAAGGAATTATTTGTCAGAGATGATGTATCCGTTTCCTTGGAGGACGGCAAAGACATTATGGCGATCTCTTCACTGTCCATATCCCGGATCGACGATCATCTCTATCATTTTATCACCGTTGACAGCCAGGGCCGCGAAAGCTCTCTGGTTGCCTCAGAAAGGAGCGTCCAATGAAGAAACATACATCCAGCCGCTCCGGGCTTCTCCTGATGGAGATCATCATTGCGATCCTGTTCTTCTCGGTTGTAAGCGCCGTATGCCTCCAACTATTCGTAAAGTCGCATAATCTGGGGCGGGATACGGAGGAATTGGATATGGCTGTGAGACATGCCGGTTCTGTTGCAGAGATCTTAAGCCAGTCCGAACAGCCCTACGAACATCTGCAAGAGATATATTCCGACTCTGACATAGATGAGAACGGCGGTTCCATATATTTCGGCAAGGATTTCCAGACCTGCTCTGAGGAGATAGGTGTCTACCATCTTGACATCAGCGCCTCCCCCTTAGATGACGGGCTGACCGGTTACCACATTGCAGTCTATGCCAATGATGATCCTGAAGAGATCTACAGTCTGGATATCAATACCTATACGCCGTTAGCTCCAGACTCAACATCACACTAAGCTCCAGAAGAGAGGATGTCTTTATGAAACAAACTTCATTTCCCGTAACAAATATAGGTTCCGTGTCCCTACTGATGACCTTCATCGTCCTGTGCCTGGTGACATTCTCCACACTGTCACTGTCCGGCTCAGTCAGTGAATTCCATTACAGCCAGAAGTTGGCGGAACACAGCACAGATTATTACAATGCTTCCAATGAAGCAACTGCGGTACTTATGGAGATTGACGGGATACTGCACAGCGCATATACCAAAGATCAAAACCGATATTACTCTAATGCCAGAAAGCAGCTAGAACAACTGGAACATATCACGGCAGATTTCTCAAAGGATATTCCTACTATAGCTTATGAAGTGCCTGTCAGTGATTCCCAGATCCTCAATGTGACCCTGTCTCTGAATGAACCGGACCGGGTCAAAGATGGATATTACAGGATCACTTCCTGGAAAGAAACTGCCACAGCAGAATGGAAAGGCGATGACAGCCTTGAGCTTTTCACACCGCAAGAGATAGATTAGAAGAGGAGAGATTTCATTATATGGACACAAGAGAGTTACTTCAGAAAGCAATCGACAGCCATGCTTCTGACATATTTATCGTAGCCGGTCTTCCGGCGTCTATGCGAATGAACAACACGATGAACCTGAACACCGGAGACCGCCTCCTTCCCAAGGATACGTTCGAGATCGTGAAGAATATATACGAACTTGCCGGCAGCCGTTCCATGGACCAATTGATGGAGACGGGTGACGATGACTTCTCCTTTGCCATCCCCGGCATGTCCCGTTTCCGTGTCAATGCATACAAGCAGAGAGGGTCCCTGTCGGCAGTCATCCGGGTCATCACCTTTGAACTGCCGGATCCGGCTTCTCTGGGCATCCCTGCCAATATCATGGCGCTGGCCCGCTTCTCGAAGGGTCTGGTGTTGGTGACTGGTCCTGCCGGAAGCGGCAAATCCACCACCCTTTCCTGCATGATTGACGATATCAACCGCAATTTTGAGAAACATATCATCACGTTGGAGGACCCGTTGGAATTCCTTCATCAGCATAAGAAGAGTATCGTAAGCCAGCGTGAGATCAATGTAGATACTGAGAGCTATGTGACTGCGCTGAGGGCATCTCTTCGTCAGAGCCCGGACGTGATACTCCTTGGGGAGATGCGGGATTATGAGACGATACAGGTTGCAATGACTGCTGCCGAGACCGGCCATCTGATATTCTCCACACTTCACACCATCGGCAGCGCCAACACGATCGACAGGATCATCGATGTATTTCCGTCAAGCCAGCAGCGCCAGATCGCAGTCCAGCTCTCTATGGTACTGCAGGCTGTAGTATCGCAGCAGTTGGTTCCGTCCATAGACGGCACCATGGTGCCGGCCTTTGAGCTTATGACCGTCACCCCTGCCATCCGCAATATGATCCGTGACAATAAGATTCCTCAGATCGACGGCATTATATATTCCTCTTCCAATCAGGATATGATCTCTATGGACACAAGCCTTGCGCGGCTCTGTCAGCAGGGAACGATCACGAGGGATACCGCATTGTCCTACGCAACCAACCCTGATATGCTGTCCAAAAAACTTCGCTGATACTGTCTGCTTAAGGACGTTGAAACGTATTCGTGATTGCCTTCGCCGGGCAGGCTTTCTTACAGGCATCACAGCGAATACATTCCGGGTGATTCGCGTTCTTCACCGGATCGACCTGCATTTTACAGACTTTTGCACAGGCGCCGCAGCCTGTGCATTTTTCTTTGTCTACCCGGTAGCGGAACACAGAGATCGGATTGAAGACCGAGTACACCGCCCCCAACGGGCAGATATATTTGCAGAAAGGCCGGTAGATTATGACCGACAGGATCACTGTAACGATCAGCAGGACACTCTTCCACGCATACAGCCAACCAAGAGCGCTGCGCATGGACTTATTGAACAATACAAGCAATATTCCGCCTTCCAGCGTCCCTGCCGGGCAAATGTATTTACAGAAATACGGCAGTCCTTGTCCAAGCACATCCACCAGGAACATCGGCAATAATATCACGAACACAATCAATATCACGTATTTCAGTCTTCGCAGCAGCCTGTCCCCCTTAAAGGTATCGATCTTCTTCACAAACGGTATCTTATGCAGTAGATCCTGAACCAATCCGAACGGGCACAGCCATCCACAGACGAATCTGCCTGCCAAAGCGCCCACGAACATCAAAAATCCCGCCGCATAGAATGCGAACCTGAAATTCCAGCTCCCGATCACCGCCTGCATCGCCCCTATGGGACAGGAGCCAACGGCTCCCGGGCAGGAATAACAGTTAAGCCCGGGAACACACAGGTTCTTAAGCTTCCCTCTGTAGATCTTCCCCTGGACAAAACCGACCAGATAGCTATTCGTCAGGAGCGCCCACAGCGCTTGGATTCTGTGACGTTTCCATTCATTCTTATTATCCAATTCCCACACACTCCATACAGATGTTGATTGCTTTTTCTAATACTACCGCCATCTCACCCCGGCAAATGCCGAATCCCATGACCAGAAGCCCCAGGACTGCGATCACGATACCGGCCCGCGGGGCGCTAAGGATGCGGCTCATTGTGCCGCTCCTTCCAGTTCCTTCTCCACGATCCCCTTCCAGTCCTCGAATGATCGGCTTCCAGAGTAGGTCTCACCGACAATATTCCCTTCCTTGTCCACGAAAAATGTCTCCGGCACTGCGCTGATCCCGGCAAGCCTGCCGTTCAGGTAGCTTGCGTCCGGTATCAGGAATGGATAGGAGGCCCCCGTCTTCTCTGCCAGAAGCTTCGCCTTCTCTATCGTCTCTTCATCTGCATTTCCTGCGACATCCAACACGATACCGATCACCTGTACACCCTGCCCTTCCATCTCTTTGCTTAACTTCTCAAGATCCGGGATCTCCCGGATACACGGCGAACACCATGTGGTAAATACATTGATCATGGTCAGGTCATGATCGGCGAACATCTCCTGGGTATAGGTCCCGCCGTTCACGTCCTCCATAGAGAACTCTCCCAGGCTTCCGCCTTCGGAAGCCTCTGATCCGCCAGATTCCAGGACTTCCTGGCCGGCCTGCTCTTCCTGTGCTGCAGCGTCCTTTTTTTCGGAAGATACATCTTCCCCGGATGCACAGCCTCCGGCAATGATCACACTGCACATCCCTAATATAGATACTGCCTGCAATAATTTCTTTCTAAGAATCATACACATTTCTCCTCACTTTCCATATATTCCTCACAGCTTCCGATACACCTGCAGATACATTGCAATAAAACAAGAGCTTCCTCCGATCACATTGGATATTGGCTCTGCCAGGAAGACGCCGTCCACCCCAAGCCCCACGAAGGTACATTGTCCGCAGAACTGGAATGCCATGAAGCAAAAACCCATGAAATACAGATTGAGGGCATGTTCCCCCGCGTTCAGCATTTCTTTATTATTCGTAAATACCGATAACAAGAACCGCGGCGAGACAATAACCGCTATCCATGCCAAGATCGTGTAGACGATCGCCGTAACCGTCACGAATCGGATCCCTTCTCTGACTCTTCCTGGCTTACCCGCACCGTAATCGTAGCCGAGAACCGGCTGCGATCCGCTGGTGAATCCGTGAACCGGAAGCGTCATAACCTCCCGGATCGAATTGATCACCGTCATAATTCCTACATACAGGTCTCCTCCGAAATCCCGCAGTGTCGTATTGCACAGTATGCTCACGAGACAGTTCGTAGACTGCATGATGAAGCCTGACAACCCCAGCGAAGCGATCTGCCCCACAAGCTTCCAGTCAATCTTCAAGAATTCTCTCCTGATACGCAGGATTGCCTTCGATCCGGTAAGGAACCTTACCACCCACAAGGCAGATATCATCTGGCTGATCACCGTAGCCAGCGCCGCGCCCGACACTCCCATGTGAAATACGAAGATAAAGAGAGGATCCAGGATCAGATTCAGGACTACTCCTATGATCGTCGTGAACATACCCGTTCCCGGGAAACCCTGTGCGTTGATGTAACCGTTCATTCCGGCTGATACCATAGAGAACGATGTCCCAAGCAAATATATTTTCAGATACGCATCTGCATAGACATAGGACGCCTCACTTGCCCCGAATAGAAACAGGATGGGCCTGCGGAAGATATAACAGAATACAAGCAGAAGCAAGGAACATCTTAACAGCATCGAGAATGCATTCCCCATGATCTTCTCCGCCTGTTCATCCTCACCCGCCCCTCTTGCCATAGAAAATAAAGGCGTACCGCCCGCTCCCAATAGCTGCGTGAACGCCATGACCAGTGTCGTAACCGGGAATGCCAGGCCTATCCCCGTCAGCGCCAGACCGTCTGATCCCGGCAGGTGACCGATATATACTCTGTCTACCACATTATAGAGTATCTGTACAATCTGCGCAAGGATCAGAGGAACTGCCTGTGAGATGATATTTTTTGATACGGTATTGCGTGAGAAATCTGTCGCCATAATCTGTCAAATACCCTATATTCCTTATCCTTTCTCTAATTATATTCAAAATTCATTATACTGTTCGTCCATAAGCCTATAATAATTCACAATCACTCAAAATTTTCTCTATCGCTTCCCACGCAGAAAGAGAGGGGTTTTCTTTATAATATCTGTACCCTTTATACTGTAGTAATGCATATCCATTCTCCTGATTCCTAAGCATTATATTTCTCGCACGTTTGATAGCGCCAATTACATTAGCAAGATTCATTTTGCTCAAACAGCGTTTGAAATTATCCTCATGTTTGTACTCATCCATATTTTCAAATCTCTCACCAAAGGCTCTATTGATCGGTGTAATATACTGCTTTCTATGAGCGTATGAAGCATTACTATCTGCTATGCGCAGTAAAATCCATAAGTCGAAAGTGAAATTGCTATATCCTGATTTATACTTAATCTGCTTGCCTAATTGCTCTGCTTTCTTCATATTATCCATAGTGTCTTGGAATCCCTGTACATGAATAGGCTCATCACTTTCATAATCAAAGAAATGA
>CANTDX010000004.1 GCA_947652615.1 uncultured Dorea sp.
GGAAGGAAGGCTGCCCGATGCCGTGATCGCCTGCGTGGGAGGTGGCTCCAATGCCATTGGAAGCTTCTATCATTTTATTGAAGAGAAAGAGGTCCGGCTGATCGGCTGTGAGGCGGCGGGCAGAGGCACCGATACGTTCGAGACGGCGGCGACCATTGCCACCGGAAGGCTTGGGATCTTCCATGGTATGAAGTCTTATTTCTGCCAGGACCGGTTCGGACAGATCGCCCCTGTCTACTCTATCTCTGCGGGGCTTGATTATCCGGGGATCGGCCCGGAGCATGCGCACCTGCATGACATCGGCAGAGCCGAGTATGTTCCTGTGACGGACGAGGAATCGGTCTGCGCTTTTGAATACCTGGCGAGAACAGAAGGGATCATTCCCGCGATCGAATCGGCCCATGCTGTTGCCCACGCCATGAAGCTCGCACCGGCAATGGGCAAAGACAAGATCATCGTGATCACAATATCCGGCAGAGGAGACAAGGACTGTGCCGCGATCGCACGCTACAGAGGGGAGGATATCCATGAGTAATATCAGAAAAGCATTTGAGAACGGGAAAGCATTTATTCCATTTATCACCTGCGGCGACCCGGATCTTGGGACTACCGCCGCCGCCGTTCGCGCGGCTGTAAGAAACGGCGCCGATCTTATCGAGCTTGGGATTCCCTTCTCGGATCCTACGGCGGAAGGTCCGGTTATTCAGGGTGCGAATCTCCGGGCGCTTACGGGGGGAGTGACGACGGATCAGATCTTCGAACTTGTCCGTGAGATCCGCCGGGATGTGGCGATCCCGATGGTATTTATGACCTATGCAAATGTGGTCTTCTCTTACGGAGCGGAAGACTTCCTGTCAACCTGTAAGGATATCCGGATTGACGGGGTGATCCTGCCGGATCTGCCTTTTGAAGAGAAGGAAGAATTCTTACCGCTCTGTCATAAGTATGGCGTTGATCTGATCTCGCTGATTGCGCCCACATCTCAAGGCCGTATTGCAATGATTGCAAGAGAAGCGGAAGGATTTCTCTATATCGTATCCAGCCTTGGCGTGACCGGAACAAGGAGTGAGATCAAGACCGACCTTGCATCGATCATTCAGATAGTGCGGGAGAACACGGATATCCCCTGCGCCGTTGGTTTTGGTATCTCGACACCGGAGCAGGCGAGGAAGATGGCCGGTATCTCCGACGGCGCGATCGTCGGATCTGCGATCATCCGATTGCTTGAGACATACGGCAGCGAAGCGCCTGCGCAGATCGGCGAATATGTAAGGAACATGAAAAATGCGGTTATAAATATCTAAAGAATGTAGGACGCCCCGCCGATATACTATATATAGGGAATATATCGTTGCTGTGAGCGCCGTAGGTATGTACGGTAATCATATACCGTGTCCTTACAGGCGCTTGTTTGATAGATTGGAGGTCGTATCTATGAGTCAATGTACCTGTTTTCATTCCGTGGGAAATCAGCCGATCACACCATGGAAGGATAAGATCAATGCTGCCCAGTTAGAGCAGATCAAGAAGAATTTCGCGGCTGTAAAACCACTGAATACAGAACCGCTTGCGCTCCCCAAGAGCAGTTCGTCCGCAGCTCCTTCGAAGCCGTCCCCCGTGGTGGTTGAGTATGGACCGGTAAGACCGTTCCATACAGGATATGCAAGGATTGATAATGCGATCACAGATGCCTTAAGGGGCAAGAGCCAGGAGTTGAAGGACAGTGTCTATGATATTATCCGGAGCGATTTCCTTCCTAACAATGTTCACGGGGTGGAAGAGGCGGACCGGCTGGCCCGGATCAGCCTGGGGGTTGAGAAGGCGGCGTATCTTGCGGACCAGTTCATGGATGCGGGAACGAAAGGGTCCTTCATGGATGCGATGCGTTCCATCGCCCGGATCGGCATGGAAGGCGAGAGGGTCGGTTCCTGTAAGATGAAGTATCAGATAAAGGACGTGATCGGTCTGGACGGGAACGGATATGTACACGAGGACAACCGGGGAGCGTATCGGTACGCAATGGAACAATATGATCCGGAGTCCTATGCCGAGTATCAGAAGCTTTTGAACGCTTCCGGAGAAGATACGGTAGAGTCGGCGTTGTTTTCCGTGCATTGGGCTATCAAGAATTTTGACCTGGTTGCAGCCGGCAGGCCTGGATATCAGAAGTATCAGGATGAGCAGTATGAGAAGCTTTATCAGGTAGAGCTGGACCGTACTTTTTCCGGTTCGGATACCGGCAGTAAGGAGAAGTTTCTTGAATCGATCAAGGAGAAGCTTAAGGCGAACCGGGAATTGCAGGTGAATCTTTTTATGGAGCAGATTGCACAGATGACGAAAGCGCCGGGCGGGTATCTGGTGAACCGCCGGATGGTTCTGTCGGGACGGGCATAGGTATGGAACACAGATTATTGATAATAGAAGATGATACGGATCTGAGAGAAGGTTTATCCTTCTCTTTTTCCGGTGACGGATATGATGTGACAGAGACGGGAACGAAGAGAGACGGCATAAGGGAGATTGCCAAAGGCTTCTATGATATTGTTCTTCTCGACTGTAATCTGCCGGACGGAACAGGTTTTGAACTATGCAGGGAGGTACGCGGCCACAACAATATCCCGATCGTCATGCTGACCGCCCGCGACACGGAGATGGACGAGATCAAGGCGTTGGAATTAGGAGTCAATGACTATGTATCGAAACCATTCTCCCTTGGCGTATTAAAGGCGCGGATCAAGCGGATCCTTCAGGAGCGGTCAGAGACAGCGAAGATCGTCACAGGCGCCCTGACCATAGATCAGGGTGCCTGTAAGGTCTATAAGCGCGGTGAAGAGATTCCCCTTAGCAAGCTGGAATACCGTCTGCTCCTGTATCTGATCGAGAATAAGAACCACATTCTATCCAAAGAACAGATCCTAGAGCGGATATGGGACAGTGACGGAAAATACGTAGATAACAATACGGTGTCTGTCAATATCAGCAGGCTCCGCACCAAGATAGAAGACGATGCGTCGAATCCCGTATGGATCAAAACGGTACACGGGATCGGGTATATCTGGAAGGAATAGATAGGAATCATACCATGTGGATCACGATTATCTTAGCGGTATCATTATGTTTATCGGTTATCTTTAGTGTCTGCCAGAAGAGAAGAACCTACCGGATGATCGACAGCCTTCTGGACAGCATATTAAGCCAGGAGAGGATCGTTCACACAGCGTATTCAGATCTGGAGGAAGGGGAATACTCTGCCCTGATCAGTAAGATCATGCAGATACAGGAGGTGCTCACAAACCATACAGAGAGCGCCCGGAAGGAAAAGGAACAGGTGAAAAGCCTGGTGTCTGATATGTCCCATCAGTTAAAGACACCGCTTGCCAACCTGTCGCTCTATGCGGAGATCTTAGAGAAGGATGAGCTTACGCCTGTAAAAAGGACTGCATTTGCCGAAAAGATGTGCCGGCAGACGGAGCGGCTTAACTGGATCATAGAATCTCTTTCTAAGATGGTGAAGTTGGAACAGAATATTGACGGGTTTGAAGTGACGGATACGAAGATCCGGCAGACGATTCTGGATGCAATCGACACAGTCTATGACAAATTAGAGAAAAAGAAGATCAACCTTAGTATCGAGCCTTTCGAGGACAGGCTCTTATATCACAATCGGCGTTGGACGGCGGAGGTATTTGTCAATCTATTGGAGAACGCTGTCAAATATACGGAAAGAGGCGGTTCCGTTTCCATTCGGGTAAGAACCTATGAATTATATACGGAGATCCAGGTCGCAGACAGCGGTCGCGGGATCCGGCAGGAAGAGCTGACGGATATATTCAAGCGGTTCTACCGAAGCCCGGAGGTGGAGAACATGGAAGGTTCCGGGATCGGTCTGTATCTGTCCAATCTGATCCTGGAGAAGGAGAAAGGATATATCACCGCAACCTCTGAGTACGGAGAGGGCAGTTGTTTCTCCGTGTTCTTACAAAACTGTAAGAACGGATCACCCCTTTGTTAAGAAATTGCAAGATACATTCGTTATACTAAGTGTATCAATACAAAGGAGTGATGACAGATGAGTATCTTAGAATTACAGAATGTCGAAAAGATATACGGAGAGAAGGCGAACCGGGTAAATGCGCTGCGTGATATCAACCTTCTGGTAGAGGAAGGGGAATTTGCCGCCATTGTCGGCACGTCCGGTTCCGGCAAGTCCACGCTGCTTAATCTGATCGGCGGTCTGGACAGCCCAACGAAGGGGAAGATCTTCGTGAAGAACAGGGAGATCGGTTCGCTGTCAAGAAAGGAGCTTACCATCTTCCGCAGGAGGAATATCGGCTTTGTATTCCAGAATTACAGCCTGATGCCGGTGCTGAACGTGTATGACAACGTGGCTCTTCCGGTCACATTCGACAGGGGGCGGCATATCAACCGGAAGTATATCGAAGAGCTGCTGCAGGAATTAGGTATCTGGGATAAGCGCAGGAAATACCCAAGCGAACTGTCCGGCGGCCAGCAGCAGAGAGTCGCCATTGCAAGGGCGCTGGTGAACAAACCGCATGTACTGCTCTGCGACGAACCAACAGGCAATCTGGATTCGGCAACGACCATTGAGGTGATGGGCTTACTGAAGGCAAGCTGCAGGAAATACGGCCAGACGATCCTCATGGTGACGCACAACGAAGCTATCGCGCAGACCTGCGACCGGGTGATCCATATCGAAGACGGGCGTATCGTCACGGGAAAGAGAATCTATCCTGTGAAAGGCGGTGACGGCGCATGTTAAAACTAGCATGGAAATATATGCGGTATTACAGGAGCCAAACTCTGGCGATCCTGGTGAGTATCTTCCTGACAGCGTCCCTGCTCTCGGGAATCTCTTCTCTGATCTACAGCAGCCAGAGAAATGATCTGGCTAATCATAAGAACATTTACGGTGACTGGCATTATTATGTGGAGACAGACAGGGAACTGTATGAGTCCGTACAGAGCGGTGAAAAAGGCGGCGGATACCTTCTGGAGCGATGCGGCAAGATGGAGATCCGGGATGTGGCTATGGAAGAGTTCTTGATCTGTTTCATCCATACGGATGAGACATACCGCCAGATGGCGCACAGAGATCTGTTGGAGGGTGATCTGCCTGTGAAGGACAATGAGATCGCAGCGGACGGATTCGTGTTAAGTAATCTTGGCTTCTCCGGCAATCTCGGCGATCCTCTCCGGATTGGTGATAAGGATTATACGGTGACAGGAATCCTGCGAAGCGAATGGGCCGCAAGCACAAGCGAGATGGAAGTATTCGTAAGCGATTCCTTCGCAGGAAGGGGCAGCCAGACATTCTTATATCTTGGATTCGATGAAGATGTGAAATTATACAGGCAGCTAGATTCTTTCTTACAGGAACATGGGCTTTCTTCTGCTGACGTCGTGAACAATGAAGAAGTGACTCAGTATCTTGGCGGAGAGGAGCCGGCCGGCATCTATGAGACCGTGCGGTTCGGCCTGACGGAAGAAGAAGGGAACTTCACCTATATCGTACTGAAATTACAAAGCGACTATAACCTGGCTTATCATGGAATGATCCTTCTGTTGTGTCTGTTCAGCATTTTTGTCGTATACAGTGTGTTCAATATCTCTGTGGCGAAGAGAACTTCCGAGTACGGGATCCTGCAGACCTTAGGCGTCAGTGAGGGACAGCTCTGCGGGACGCTGCTCCTGGAACTCTGGATACTGTTTATCACAGGATATCCGTTGGGATGTTTCCTTGGAAATGGGATCTTAAGCCTGGTGTACCGGAAATTCAGCGGCGTATTCGGCGGGAGAAGTACCGTGGGCGCCGCGGGGAACGGCTTGCCTGCCGCAGATCAGACCTTAGCAGAAGGAACAGGTACAATCCGGTTCGATCTGTCCTGGGACGCCATGATATTCGGTTTCCTGTTCCTGTTGACCGCGCTTGCGGCCGCAGTGTTCCTGGTGATCCGCTCGCTTAAGGCACAATCTCTGAAAAAAGTGATGAGCGGGGATACCTCATTTACCAAAAGAAGGAAAATCTATGCGCTGCGCCCGGTCAATATGGCGGGAGTGGTGGTGCGAAAATTCATGTTTGCAAATAAAAGAAAGGTGATCGGGATCTTACTGTCCCTGTCGATTGGCGGCTGTATCTTCTTATGTACGACCTACATGGTGGAGAATCTGAAGATTCATGCAGAGCTGTCTCTGAAATCAGACGACGGGCTTGGCTCTGAATACCGCATTTCCCTGAAATCTAATTCCCTGAACGATACCATTCCCAAAGCAGCGGCAGATAAGATCAAGAATATGCCGGAAACGGAGCGGGTATATGCTGCCAAATATACGCTTGGGGAAGTGACTCAGATCGAAGAGTTGGAGTGGGATTCTTATTTTGACGACCAGAACACGGAGGATTATTTTGCAGAGCGGTACGGGGGAATCTGCCTGCCGCAGGCGGACGGCACCTACAAGATCAAATATGATGTATATGGTTATGACGATGAACTGCTCGGACAGTTGGATGAATTCGTTCTGGAAGGCACGGCCGATCCGGAGACACTCAGAGCTGAGAATAAGATCATTGCAGTCGCCTTAATGGACGGACAGGGGAATTATTACTTCTATGGAAAGAAGCCGGGGGATACGATCCGCGTGCGTGTTCCTCAAAAGGACAACTATACAGATGAGCTGTTGAAGTTTCAAAGCGGCAGTGAAAATTATATCGAGAAAGAATTCGAGATCGCGGCGATCGTGAGCCGTCCTCTGGCGCGGGAACAGGGATTTCTGCAAGAGGGGTCTTACCGGGATGCTCTCATGACCGGTCTGATCATGACGAATGAACAGATGGAAGAGAACTTTGGGATCATTGATTATAGTTTTATAAATGCTTCACCGGCAGAAGCTATGGATGCGAATGAAGTAAGCAATCGGATCCTGCAGGTGATCCGTGACATTCCCAAAGCAGTATTACAGGATTATACGGCTGCAATCGAGACACAGAAGAACTATTTAAGACAGCAACAGATCTTCTTCTCCAGCATTGCGGTGATCCTGTTGGTCATCAGCCTGCTCCATATTGCGAACAGCATGAATCACACCATTCTTACAAGAAGAAGAGAATATGGGATCATCCGGGCAATGGGCATTACGGACATCGGTTTTTATAAGATGGTCTTACAGACGGGGATCTTATATGGAGTGCTGGCGGATGTGCTGATCTGTCTGGTCTATAACCATATACTTCGAAGGATCATGGATTATTATATGGCGCATGTGCTGCAGTTTCTGCATGTTCAGACAGAAGTACCCAACCGGATTTTGCTTGGAATCATGGCGCTGAATGTAGTGATTGCGGCTGCGGCCGTCATGTTCCCGGCACGGAAGCTTATGAAGGAAACTATTATAAGTGAGATCACATAGCAGCATTTAAAAAGTCATATCGAATCGAGGGATATTTGCTTGAAGTTCTTCCTTAAAATGTATATAATATTGACAATTAAGTTCAAATCAATATTTACGAAAGGAAAACCATGAGAAAATTAGCCTTAAATGATGAAATATTACTCAAAATCGAGAAACCAGCCCGCTACATCGGCAATGAAGTGAACTCTGTCATGAAGGACAAATCTAAGATAGATATCCGTTTCGCCATGTGCTTTCCGGACGTCTACGAGATCGGCATGTCCCACCTTGGAATCCAGATCCTCTACGATATGTTCAACCGCAGAGAGGACGTCTGGTGCGAACGGGTCTATTCCCCATGGACAGACTTAGATCAGATCATGCGGGAAGAGCAGATTCCCTTATTCGCACTGGAATCCCAGGATCCCATCAGGGAATTCGATTTCCTTGGGATTACGATCCAGTACGAGATGTGCTATACCAACATCCTGCAGGTCATAGACTTAAGCGGCATCCCCTTGAACGCCTGCGACAGGGGTGATTCTGACCCGATCGTGATCGGCGGCGGGCCGTGTACCTATAATCCGGAGCCTCTGGCAGAATTCTTCGACCTGTTCTATATCGGAGACGGTGAGACGGTCTATGACCAGCTCTTAGACGCTTATAAGGAGAACAAGAAGAACGGTGGTTCCAGAAAGGACTACTTACAGAAGGCGGCCGGGATCGAAGGGATCTATGTCCCGCAGTTCTACGAGACAGAATATAAGGAAGACGGGACCATCGCTTCCTTTAAGCCCACGGATCCCCATGCGAGACTCACGATCCAGAAGCAGATGGTATCGGATCTTACCGACACCTATTACCCCATGGCTCCTGTGGTTCCGTTTATCAAGGTCACCCAGGACCGTGTCGTATTAGAGATCCAGAGAGGGTGTATCCGCGGCTGCCGTTTCTGCCAGGCAGGTATGCTCTACCGGCCCACCAGGGAGAGGGAAGTAGAGACGCTGAAGCGATATGCCTATACGATGCTTAAGAATACAGGCCATGAGGAGATCTCCTTAAGCTCCTTAAGCTCCAGTGATTACAGCCAGCTAAAAGAGCTGGTTACATTTCTGATCAAAGAATTCAAGGACGAGGGGATCAATATCTCCCTTCCATCCCTGCGGATCGACGCGTTCTCACTGGATGTGATGGGGAAGGTTCAGGATATCCGAAAGAGCAGCTTAACCTTCGCGCCGGAGGCAGGCTCCCAGCGGATGCGGGATGTGATCAATAAGGGCCTGACCGAAGAGATCATCCTGGACGGCGCCGGACAGGCCTTCGAGGGCGGATGGAATAAGGTGAAATTGTACTTCATGCTGGGACTTCCGACCGAGACCAAGGAAGATATGGAAGCGATTCCAAGGCTTGCAGACAAGATCGCAAGACGGTATTACGAGATTCCCAAGGACAGGCGCAACGGCAAATGCCAGATCACTACAAGCACCTCTTTCTTCATTCCCAAGCCGTTCACACCGTTCCAGTGGGCGAAGATGTATGATAAGGAAGAATATGTCGCAAGGGCGGCGATGGTCAAGCATGAATTCCAGGAGCAGCTTAACCGCAAGAGCCTTAAGTATCACTGGCATGAAGCAGACGTGACGGTGTTGGAGGGCGTGTTCGCCAGAGGCGACCGAAGGCTCTCCAGAGTCATCCGTGAGGCGTACCGCTTAGGCTGCCTGTATGATTCCTGGACGGAGAATTTCGACAATGAGAGATGGATGCATGCATTCGAGAATACCGGTGTGGATATAGGGTTCTATAATCTGCGTAAGAGAGAACGGGACGAGAGATTCCCGTGGGATTTCATTGATATCGGTGTGACGAAGGATTTCCTGTATCAGGAGTGGGAGAGGGCGCTGAAGGGCGAAGTAACGCCCAACTGCCGGGTGAGATGTTCCGGCTGCGGCGTCATGAAGTATAAAGGAGGTGTCTGCGTTGAAAGCAAGAATTAAGTTCCGCAAATACGGTGTGATGCGGTTCATCGGACATCTGGATGTGATGCGCTTTTTCCAGAAATCCATGCGGCGTGCCGGGATCCCCATTGCGTTTACCGGCGGCTACAGCCCGCACATGATCATGTCATTCGCTCAGCCCTTAGGCGTGGGAGTGACCAGCGACGGAGAATACCTGGATATCGAATTGAAGGAAGAGATCGATCCGCCGGAAGCGGTACGCCGCCTGAATGAAGTGATGGTAGAAGGGATCGAAGTCGTGAACTTCTGCCGGATACCGGACGATAAGAAATATAGCGGCATGACCATTGTTGCAGCGGCAAGCTACAAAGCCATTCTTCTGGAATCCGCCAGATCCGCAGACGTTCCCCGGGCATTCCCCGTATCATGGAGAGGGAAATTGGACGAATTCCTGCGGCAGGAAAGCATAGTAGTCCTAAAAAAAACTAAGCGAAGCGAAACCCAGGCAGACATCAAACCGATGATCTACCAGATGAAGTTGGAGGAAGACGGAATCTATCTGTTCCTGGCTGCCGGGAGCGAGCAAAACCTGAAACCGGACCTTGTAATCCGGGCTTTTCTGGAATTTATCGGAGAAGATCCAGACAGTGTTCCCTTTCACTACCACCGTATTGACGTGTATGCCAGGAATATGTCAGAGCCGAAGAATTCCCATAAGTTCATCCCGTTAGATTCTGTTTCCTGCTGAACCTACCGAAAGAAGAAAAGGAGTATCCGAATATGAGCAAAAAGGAAGTGAAGACCAATGCCATGCGTATGTTGGACCGTCAGAAGATTCCCTATGAGTATGAGGAATATGAGTGCGGAGAATTCACGGACGGTATACAGGTCGCAGACCAATTGGGCTACGACCATTCTCTGGTTTATAAGACATTGGTCACGACAGGGAAGACGGGGCAGCACTATGTGTTCGTGATTCCCATCGAAGAAGAGATTGATTTCAAGAAGGCGGCGAAGGTAGTGGGAGAGAAGTCTCTGGAGATGCTGCACTTAAAAGACCTGACCTCCGTGACCGGCTACATCCGCGGCGGATGTACCGCCATTGGAATGAAGAAGCAGTATCCGACGGTCATCCATGAGGCTGCCGAAGCGTTGGAACACATGTATGTCAGCGGCGGCAAATTGGGAATGCAGTTAAAGCTTCGCCCGGCAGATCTCAAGAAAGCCGCCCATGCAGAGTTTGCAGATGTGATCCGATGAAATCTCTTAGTAAATACGAAAAGGAGCAGATATGAATACAGTGATATTTGATGTAGGTAATGTATTGGCCGGTTATGACTGGGCGAGTTATCTTAAGACCTTTCACTATCCGGCTGAGGTCTATGAGCGGGTGGCAGACGCAGTGTTTCGCAATGCGGACTGGGAGGAGGGCGACCTGGGCAGGATCTCTACAGAAGAGTGGCTTCAGCTCTTCATTGCCAATGCACCGGACTTAGAGACAGAGATCCGGGAAGTGTTCGCGGGCTTTGAAGGGACGATCGTTCCGATGGAACATACGTTAGAGTGGCTCGCATATTTCCGCAGACAGAACTATAAGCTCTATTATCTGTCCAACTATTCCTGTGAATTGTATCACCGCACCAGGGACAAGCTTTGGTTCCTCGAAGATTTCGACGGGGGGATCTTCTCCTTCCAGGTGAAATGCATCAAGCCGGAGGAAGAGATCTACCGTCTGCTTCTTGACCGGTATCATATCCGTCCGGAAGATGCCGTGTTCTATGACGACCGTCCGGAGAATGTGGAAGCTGCCAGAAGACTTGGGATGAACGGCGTCGTATTTCATGAAGATATTCCATTGCAGATGATGCGAAAATAGTGTATACTGAGCGTCAGTATGAAATACAGTTTGGAGGATTACAGAAGAGATGAATAAGGTTGTAAAATTTGGTGGAAGCTCACTTGCGAATGCAGAACAGTTTAAGAAGGTTGCTAGGATCATCCAGAAGGATGAGTCCAGAAGGTATATCATTCCGTCCGCACCGGGGAAACGTACACCAGATGATACAAAGGTAACAGACATGTTATATAGCTGTTATAATCTTGCCATCATGGAAGACGAGTATGAGGAAGAGTTTGAAGCGCAGTTGTCCGCGATCCGGGCGCGTTATGACGAGATCATAGAGGGACTTGGGCTTAAGGTTGACCTGACCGAAGAATTCAAGACTATCCGCACGAATTTCACCAGGAAGGTGGGAAGAGACTATGCCGCTTCAAGAGGAGAGTACCTGAACGGAATCCTGATGGCGGCTTATCTTGGGTATGAATTCATTGACGCGGCAGACGTGATCTTCTTTGACGAGACGGGGAATTTTGACGGGGAGAAGACGAACACCGTATTGTCCGCGAAGCTTGAGGAGACAGAGCGGGCGGTGATTCCCGGATTCTACGGTTCCACGCCGGATCAGAAGGTCAAGACATTCTCAAGAGGCGGATCCGATATCACCGGATCTATCGTTGCCAGGGCCATCAAGGCGGATATGTATGAGAACTGGACCGATGTGTCGGGATTTCTGATCGCAGATCCGCGTGTAGTTAAGAATCCCAAGGCCATCGACGTGATCACTTACCGCGAGCTTCGGGAATTGTCCTACATGGGTGCGACGGTCCTCCATGAGGATGCCATCTTCCCGGTAAGAAGGGAAGGAATTCCCATCAATATCCGCAATACCAACTCACCGGAAGACAAGGGGACTCTGATCGTAGAAGGGACCTGCAGGAAGCCGAGATTCGTGATCACCGGGATTGCCGGCAAGAAGGATTTTGCCTCCATCACGGTGGAGAAGGCGATGATGAATTCCGAAGTCGGATTCTGCAAGAAGGTGCTGGAGGTATTCGAGAAGAACGAGATCTCCATTGAACATATGCCCTCCGGAATTGACACCATGACCATCTTCGTACATCAGGATGAATTCGAAGAGAAGGAACAGAAGGTGATCGCGGGGATCCACCGGATGGTGGAGCCGGATTTCCTGGAGCTGGAATCAGACCTTGCCCTGATCGCCGTCGTTGGACGCGGGATGCGGGCTACCCGCGGTACGTCAGGACGGATCTTCTCTGCCCTGGCTCACGCCAATGTCAATGTGAAGATGATCGATCAGGGTTCCAGCGAATTAAACATCATCATCGGTGTCCGGAATCATGACTTCGATGACGCGATCAATGCGATCTATGATATATTTGTTAAGACTATGATCTAGGAAGGAGCCGTAATGAATATTTTATTTTTCCTGAAGCCCAAAAGCGAGCTGGCCTACATCAATGATTACCATACGCTCCGTCAGGCTTTGGAGATCATGGAATACCACAAGTATTCTTCGGTGCCCATCCTGAACAAGGATGGGAAATATGTCGGTTCCATCACGGAAGGCGACCTTCTGTGGTCTCTGAAGCGCTGGAACCTTCTGAACCTTAAGGATGCGGAGGATATCAGCGTCATGAAGGTAGAACGCCGGCTTGATTACCAGTGCGTGACGGCCAAGTCCAAGATGGAGGACCTGATCGGACGTGCCATGGAGCAGAACTTCGTGCCGGTGGTGGACGATGAGGGGCATTTTATCGGAATGATCACCCGGCGCGATATCATCGAATACTGTTATAATAGAATGAAAGGCGGTAAGTGAGATGATCATTGATTTTCATACACATATGTTCCCGGACAAGATCGCGAAGGGAACGCTGGATTTTCTGGAAGGGATATGTAATACCCGGCCTTTTACGGACGGCACCTATGCCGGACTTGCAAGATCAACGGCCGAAGCCGGAATCGACCTGTCGGTAGCGCTTCCGGCCGTCACGAAGGTCTCCCAGGTGGATTCCATCAACCGGTTTGCCGCACAGTATCAGGAGGGCCCGATCATTTCTTTCGGCGGGATCCATCCGGAATGCGGTAACTATAAGGAGATCCTGCGTCAGGTGAAGGATCTGGGTATGAAGGGAATCAAGCTGCACCCGGATTATCAGGAGATGTATTTCAACGACATCCGTTATAAGAGACTGGTTGCATACGCATCAGAGCTTGACCTGATCATCACCGTCCATGCAGGTGTCGATCCCAAATCTCCCAACGACGTCCACTGTACGACGCAGATGATACTGGAACTGGTCAGAGAGGTGCAGCCCGGGAAATTAGTGCTGGCTCACTTAGGGGCCAATCAGCTCTGGGATGAGGTGGAAGCGTATCTTGCCGGTCTGGATGTCTATTTCGACACGGCGGTTGTGTTAGACCAGATGCCCAAGGAACAGTTCATCCGCATCGTACGTGCCCACGGCGCGGATAAGATTCTCTTTGCGACCGATTCTCCCTGGGCGGGGCAGAAGGAATTCGTTCAGATTCTTTCTGACATGCCGCTTACGCAGGAAGAGAAGGAGATGATCTTCTCTAAGAATGCATGCAGGCTGCTTGGTTTGGAAAAATAGTGTATTTCAGGCTTGAATTTTGCCGAATCATGTGTTATGATATACCAGTATGCCGCACAATGAGGTTTCCAAGTATCCTGTGAATCTTCAGGATCACCGCAATTGGCGAGTAATGATAATAGGAGGTGCCATATGTACGCGATTATAGCAACAGGTGGTAAACAGTACAAAGTAGCCGAAGGCGATATCATTAAAGTAGAGAAGCTTGGTGTAGAAGCTGGCGAGACTTATACATTCGACCAGGTGCTTGCAGTAAGTGACAACGAATTAAAGGTAGGGAATCCGACTGTTGCAGGAGCAACTGTAGAAGCTTCTGTAGTAGAGAACGGAAAAGCCAGGAAAATCATTGTTTACAAGTATAAGAGAAAAACTGGATACCATAAGAAGAATGGTCACAGACAGCAGTATACTGCAGTAAAGATTGACAAGATCAACGCTTAATTCGGGAGAGATTCCATGATTCATGTAACCATTTACCGGAATGATAAGGAAGAGTGTGTAGGATTTCTGACAGACGGACATGCCGGATACAGTGAAGAAGGCCATGACATCGTGTGCGCCGCGGCGTCCGTGCTGATCATCAATACGATGAATGCGATTGAGTTATATGCGCAGGATACCTGTTCTCTCGTTACGAACGAGGAGACCGGAATGATTTCCTATCATCTGACAAGCGGTCATCCGTCGAAGGACGCGGAATTGCTGCTTAAGACCATGATCCTTGGATTGGAAGAGATGGTTGCTGATGAGAACTATGCAGAATATATTGATTTAACATTCGAGGAGGTGTAACAACCATGATGAAATTAAACCTTCAGTTTTTCGCTCATAAGAAAGGTGTCGGTTCTACTAAGAACGGAAGAGATTCCGAGTCTAAGAGGCTTGGTGCTAAGAGAGCGGACGGACAGTTTGTAAAAGCCGGCAATATCCTTTACAGACAGCGCGGAACAAAGATTCATCCAGGCGTTAATGTTGGACGCGGCGGTGACGATACATTGTTCGCTCTTGTGGATGGTGTCGTAAGATTCGAGAGAAAAGGAAGAGACAAGAAGCAGGTTTCTATCTATCCGGTAGCTTAAGATAGCGAAGATGTGTAAGTCTAAGGGAGTGTTGCAGGATAACTGATATCAGTTTGAGAGCGGCACTCTTTTTTGACATATGACTGACCGGCCCGAACCGGGAGAATATTCATAGATTGGGAGGACATTCATGTTTGCAGACAGAGCAAAGATATTGATAAGATCAGGAAAAGGCGGCGACGGACATGTCAGCTTCCGCAGAGAACTGTATGTACCCAACGGCGGTCCCGACGGCGGCGATGGCGGGCGGGGCGGCGACGTGATCTTCGAAGTTGACGAGGGGCTGAACACATTGCAGGATTACCGCCATAAGAGAAAATATGCGGCCAGAGACGGGGAATCCGGCGGCAAAAGGCGGTGTCACGGAGCGGATGCCGAAGATATCATTTTAAAAGTACCGGAAGGAACGGTGGTCAAAGAAGCGGAGTCCGGCAAGGTGATCGCGGATATGTCGGGGGATAACCGCCGGCAGATCATATTGAAGGGCGGTAAGGGCGGACTTGGGAACCAGCACTATGCAACTGCCACCATGCAGGTTCCTAAGTATGCGCAGCCGGGACAGCCGTCCCGGGAACTGTGGGTCACGTTGGAACTGAAAGTGATCGCGGATGTAGGTCTTGTGGGATTCCCCAACGTGGGCAAGTCCACCTTCCTTTCCCGCGTGACGAATGCAAGGCCTAAGATTGCCAACTATCATTTTACCACGCTGAACCCGAACTTGGGGGTGGTGGATCTGCCTGACGGACAGGGGTTCGTGATCGCGGATATTCCCGGGCTGATCGAGGGAGCATCGGAGGGAGTCGGCCTTGGCCATGAGTTCCTGCGTCACATTGAACGAACGAAGCTGATGATCCACGTTGTGGATGCGGCGGGCACGGAAGGCCGTGATCCGGTAGAGGATATCTACAAGATCAACGCGGAGCTTAAGGCCTATAATCCGGATATTGCGGGCAGGCCGCAGATTATTGCGGCGAATAAGACCGATGTGATCTTCCAGGACGGTGAGGATCCAATCGCGCGCCTGAAAGCAGAATTTGAACCGAAAGGTATCCCGGTATATCCGATCTCCGGAGTGACGGGAGCGGGAATCAATGAGCTTCTGTATGCCGTAGCCAAGAAGCTTAAGGAGATGGATCAGGCTCCGGTTGTCTTCGCGCAGGAATATTTCCCGGAAGAAGAGCTGATCTATGAGAACCTGCCGTATACGGTTGAGGAGGAAGACGGTGTATATGTGGTCGAGGGACCTAAGATCGAGAAGATGCTTGGGTACACCAACCTGGATTCCGAGAAGGGATTTGCCTTCTTCCAGAAGTTCCTTAAGGATACGGGTATCCTCGAAGAATTAGAAGCGGCGGGGATACAGGAGGGTGATACGGTACGGATGTACGGACTGCAATTTGATTATTACAGGTAGGAGAGAGAAGATGACGACAAAACAGAGAGCATATTTGAAAAGCCTTGCGATGACCATGGACCCGATCTTCCAGATTGGGAAGAACAGCATGACGCCCGAACTTACCAAGGCCATTGACGAGGCGTTAGAGGCCAGAGAGCTTATCAAGGTCAGCGTGCTTAAAAACTGCATGGATGACCCGCGCGCGTTAGCCCAGACTTTGGCAGAGCGAACCCATTCCCAGGTAGTGCAGGTGATCGGCAAGAAGATCGTCCTGTACAGAGAAGGAAAAGACAAGAATAAGAAGATAGAGCTGCCATAGAGGATTCCTTAATATAATGGCATTAATCATGAAATGGAGTTGGGAGCTATGAAGATTGGAATTATGGGGGGGACATTTGATCCGATACACAACGGACATCTGATGCTTGGGCAGGCGGCCTATGAGGCATTTGGACTTGACCGGGTCTGGTACATGCCCAACGGGAACCCTCCGCATAAGGAGACTTCTATAAACGGAACGGCAATCAAAGACCGTGCAGAGATGGTGCGTCTTGCCATCGCACCGCACAGGAATTTCCGGCTTGAGATGTATGAGGCGAACCGCCGGGACGTCTCTTACTCTTACAGTACAATGGAATATTTCAAAGGGATCTATCCGGAGGATGAATTCTATTTTATCATCGGGGCGGATTCCCTGTTTATGATCGATCAGTGGGTTCATCCGGAGCGGATCTTCCCCACCTGCACCATACTGGCCGCTTATCGGGATGAGATCAATACGAGAGAAGCGATGGAAGAGAAGATCCATGAGCTTAACGAGACTTACCGCGCGCGGATCAGACTTCTGGTCACGCCGCTTATCAAGATATCTTCCCATGAACTGCGAGGGGCTGTGAGAGAGGGGAAGAGCATTGCGGACTGGGTTCCGGCCCCGGTCAATGACTATATCCTGGAAAATCATCTGTACAGAGAAGAGGTCGGCAGCTATGAATCATAAGATTACTAAGATCAGACGCAAAATGATGACGGAGCTTGACAAGGACAGATATGAACACACGCTGGGCGTAATGTACACAGCGGCGTCTCTTGCCATGCGCTATGACGAGGATATTGAGAAGGCATTGATCGCAGGTCTTCTCCATGACTGTGCCAAGTGCCTCTCCGGCGATACGAAGATCAAGCTCTGTAAGAAATATCATCTGAATGTATCGGAGGTAGAGAAGGAGAATCCAAGCCTCCTTCATGCCAAGTTAGGGGCCTTCCTTGCCGCGAAGAAATATCATATCAAGGATAAGGATATCATCAATGCGATCGCAAGCCATACTACAGGATGTCCCCATATGTCCCTGCTTGATAAGATCATCTATATTGCCTATTATATCGAGCCGGGAAGAAAAGAACTGCCTAATATGGCGGAAGTCCGCAAGCTGGCATTCACAGATATCGATATCTGTCTGTACCGGATCCTTGAGGATTCCCTGGAATACCTGGCTGGCAGGAACGTACCCATTGACCCTATGACGGAAAAGACATATTTATATTATAAAAGTAAACGAGAAGAAAAGGAGGAACAGAATGGATAAGGACAATGTTAAGGAAATGGCGCGGATCGTGTACCTTGCCCTTGAAGACAAGAAGGGAGAGAATATCTGTATCATTGATATCTCCGGAATCTCGCCTCTTGCAGACTATTTCATTATTACAAATGGTTCCAATGACAGCCAGGTAAAAGCGTTGGTTGATCATGTAGAAGAGAAGATGCATGAAGCCGGACATTCACAGATACAGCGTGAAGGGCTGCGTTCCGGCAACTGGGTACTCTTAGACTACGGCGATGTGGTTGTACACGTATTCGACCGGGAGAACCGGGAGTTCTACCACCTGGAACGTATCTGGAGCGACGGACGCAAGATCGAGAATATAGACGAATTATAAGTTGAATGATAAGTTAATCAGACAGCAGTTATGAATGGGAGCGTACACTTCTATCCATAACTGCTTTTCAATATCTAATCAAAGAAACGGAAGACACCGATCACCTTGCCGAGAATCTGCAGATCCGTCACGATGATCGGATCCATCGTATCGTTCTCTGGCTGCAGGCGGATATAGCCGTCCTCTTTATAGAATGTCTTCACCGTAGCGCCGTCCTCGATGAGCGCAACCACCATCTCCCCGTTGCGCGCGGTAGAGCGCTGTTCGACAAGCACAAAATCACCGTCTAAGATCCCCGCATTGATCATGCTTTCCCCCTTCACTTTCAATATAAAGGTCTGGCTATTCGGCATATACTCCATCGGGATCGGGAAGTAGTTCTCGATATTCTGTTCCGCAAGGATCGGTTCGCCGGCAGCAACCCGTCCGATGATCGGAACATTCACCATCTCGCGCCGCATAAAATTAAATGAATCATCCAGGATCTCAATTGCCCTTGGCTTGGTTGGATCGCGGCGGATGTAGCCGTTCTTCTCAAGCGTCTCCAAATGAGAGTGGACCGAAGAAGTGGACTTTAAGTGGACCGCTTCGCAGATATCCCGCACTGCGGGCGGGAAACCCCGTTCCAATATCTGTGATTTGATATATTCTAATATTTCCTTCTGCTTTGGACTTATCTTACCTTGTCCCATAGAAACCTCCTTTTTCCAATCGGTGTAGTATCGTAATATTATCTTACCACAATATCCGCCAAATAGCAAACAAATGTTTAGAAAATACGTTCGATAATTTCCATGGAAAGTATTGACAAACAGTTGTTCGGATTCTATAATGTAAAAAGAACAGTTGTTCGCGCGAAAATATGTACTGGCTGTCCAGATTTTAGGACACCTAGAGTGAGATAATTAGTCCTGTAACAAAGGAATCGGGAAAATTAGGGGGTAATTAGGAATGAAGAGACAAGATAGAATAATCATTAAGCGGTTGCTGTTCATTGTAATAGTCAGTATCTTTGCACTGGGGGTCAGTGTGATCCTGTCGAATGATCCGGTGGATGCACATATGGAGAATACGGGGAGGGAACGCGGATCTGGTGTGTTGGATCGGTGTAAGTATTATACGAGTATTGAGGTTTCTGCCGGGGATTCTTTATGGAGTATTGCCGAGGAATATATGGACGCGGGGAATCAGTCGGTTTATGATTATATTGATGAGATTAAGGAGATCAATGGGCTTAAGTCTGATCAGATTCGGGCTGGGGAATATTTGATGGTGTCTTATTATGGATATGAATAAGATCGTTCACCCGCGCCATTCGCAAAACCGCATCTGACGATGCTTTCCGCCGCTGCGCGACTCCCTTTTGCTCATGAACTTGGCGCTCCCTACACCAACCGTTATCCAGATAAGTCCTTGTGCGAGCACAAACTTATCTAGATAGCAGTTGGTGTGTGAACGATCTATACGACAAATACCGATTTTTCCAAAAGATATAGACAGAAAACGCCGGATATGTTATAATCAGCCTGGGATTTGATTAATTAATTAGGAGGTACATCTATGGCTGATACAAAAACTTATCATGAACAGACACGGATTGATCAGACGATTCGTCTTCGTGAGGTATTGAAGACGCTGCCGCCGTTTGCGAAGGATTATTTCCGTGCGATCGAACCGAAGTCTTCGGCGAGGACCAGGATCAATTATGCTTATGACGTCCGTATCTTTTTCCATTTCCTGATGGAGAATAATCCGGTATACAAGGACTATACCATAGACCGGTTCAAGGCCAGGGATCTTGAGAAGCTTGAGCCGGTGGATATTGAGGAATATATGGAATATTTGAAGGTCTATGAGCGCAAGGCCGAACTGATCACCAACGGCGAGAAGGGACTTGCAAGGAAGATGTCTGCACTTAGGAGCTTCTATAATTATTATTACAAGCATCAGATCATCTCTAAGAATCCAACCTTATTGGTGGATATGCCCAAGCTTCACGACAAGGCGATCATCCGGCTTGATACGGATGAGGTCGCGTTGCTTCTTGACTTCGTAGAGAACTGCGGAAGCCAGTTAACCGGTCAGGCCCTTACCTATTATAATAAGACACGGGAACGCGACCTGGCGATCCTGACATTGCTTCTGGGAACCGGAATCCGTGTATCAGAGTGCGTCGGTCTTGATCTGAATGATGTGGACTTCAAGAATAACGGGATCACCGTTACCCGCAAGGGCGGTAACCAGATGGTTGTCTATTTCGGAGATGAGGTTGCGGATGCCCTTGAGCAATACATCGAAGGCAGCCGTAAGGCGGTTACTCCCCTCTCCGGCCATGAGAATGCCCTGTTCCTGTCCTCTCAGAGACGCCGGATGGGCGTTCAGGCAGTGGAGAACATGGTGAAGAAGTATGCCCGGCAGGTGACGCCCAATAAGAAGATCACGCCCCACAAGCTTCGCAGTACCTACGGTACCTCTCTGTATAAGGAGACCGGAGATATCTATCTCGTTGCGGACGTCCTTGGCCATAAGGACGTGAATACCACCAAGAAGCACTACGCAGCGATTGATGAAGACAGGCGCCGCAAGGCCGCATCAGCCGTCAGACTACGGGAATCTTAGGAAAGGATCGATACGAATTAATATGAAATTACAACAACTTCTAAGCTATACTCGGAAAGCCGTTGATGAATATACCATGATCGAGGAAGGCGACCATATTGCCGTTGGGATCTCCGGCGGCAAGGACAGCCTGACCCTTCTGTATGCCATGCATGGCCTGAGGCGCTTCTATCCTAAGAGTTTCCAGCTAAGCGCAGTCACGGTGGATCTGGGGTATTCGGAATGTGATTTTACACCTGTCACAGAGCTTTGTCAGGAACTTGGCGTCCCTTATCAGATCGTCAGGACCGATATCGCACGTATCCTGTTCGAAGAACGCAAGGAGAGCAATCCCTGCTCCCTCTGCGCCAAGATGCGCAAAGGAGCGCTCAATCAGGCGGTCAAGGAGATGGGATGCAATAAGGTGGCGTACGCACACCACAAGGATGATATCATAGAGACTATGCTGCTCTCGCTGCTCTTTGAAGGGCGTTTCTACTCTTTCTCACCCAGGAGTTACTTAGACCGCATGGAACTGACCGTGATCCGTCCCATGATGTTTGTGGATGAAGCGGATGTGATCGGATTCCGGAACAAGTACCGGCTTCCGGTGGTCACAAGCCGGTGTCCCATCGACGGCTATACCAAGAGACAGTATGCCAAGGAACTCACAGCACAATTGAACCGCGAGCATCCCGGAGCAAAGCAGCGGATGTTCACGGCCATATTGAATGGGAATATTCAGGGCTGGCCCGAACGTATCCCACATATCAGATGATGAGTCAAAAAGTCCTATTACAGCCTTTTATCCTTATCATTCTCTTTTAACGCTACCAATTCCTTAATGGCATTGGCAGTACCTTCAATACCAAGCATGGAGCTGTTCAGGCAGAAATCATAGCTGTCAGCGGCTCCCCATTTCTTATTGCTGTAGTAATTGTAATAGCTTGCCCGCTTCTTATCCGTCTTAACGATCAATTCCTTGGCTTTCGAATCTGTGAGGTCGTAGATCCGGGCAATTCTTCTGATCCGCGCATCCATATCTGCATGGATAAACAGGCGGATCACGTTATCATACTCTTCCAGCGCGTAATCGGCGCAACGCCCTACCAGGATACACGGCCCCTCGTCCGCGATCTTCTTGATGGCATCGAACTGCGCAAGAAATACCTTATGGTTGATCGGCATGTCGGTATAGCTTCCGGAGGTATAGCCAAGAGAATAGGTATCCATTACCAGAGAATATAAGAAGCTGTTGGTTGGCTTCTCATCATGTGTCTCAAATAACTCCTGACAGATGCCGCTCTCCTTCGCCGCCCGGTCAAGCATCTCTTTATCGTATAATTTAATATCCAGATCCGCTGCAACTTTATAGCCAATCTCTCTGCCGGCGCTTCCATACTGCCTGCCTATCGTGATAATAGTATTTGTTTTTGCCATGCAAATCACACTCCTATTCATTGATGATATCTATATTATATAATAATTTACCGGAATTGTATAGAATTATCGAATAATTTTAACACAAAATTATCCTTATGATATTATAAGCCAGCCAACAGATCTGTAAAATACTCCGGCAAAGGCGCTTCTACCTCCAGATATTCCCCTGTTCTTGGGTGGATCAGCCCCAGCGTCTTCGCATGGAGCGTCTGTCCCTGAAGACCGGGAATGGGACATCTGTGCGGACCATAGACCAGATCCCCCAACAGCGGATGGCCGATACTTGCCATATGGACGCGGATCTGGTGTGTACGGCCTGTCTCCAATTCACATTCCAGATAGGTATATCCCCCATTCGGGCATCCCGTGATGCATGCCCCTGACGGGGCGGACGGACTGCCATCTTGGAAGCGCTGTAAGACCCTGTAATGAGTAACCGCCCGTTTTCCGTTCTTTGCGTGGACGCTCATCTTCTTGCGGTCAACAGGATGTCTGCCGATCGGTGCATCAACAGTGCCCTTGTCGTCCCTGACACTGCCGTGTACGATCGCCACATAGACCCGCCGGATCGAATGTACCTTCAACTGCTCTGCAATGCTCTGATGGGCAATATCATTCTTACAGACCACCAGCGAACCCGTTGTGTCCATATCGATCCGATGCACGATTCCAGGACGCATCATGCCGTTGATCCCGGACAGCTCATCGCGGCAATGATACATTAACGCGTTGACCAGGGTGCCGCTGTAATGCCCGGGAGCCGGGTGCACGACCATCTGCTTGGGCTTATTGACAATGATGATATCCGAATCCTCATACAGGATGTCAAGCGGAATATTTTCCGGTTCAATATCCGGCTCTTTGCTCTCAGGAACCGTAACCGTCACCAGGTCCCCCGGCAGAAGGCGGTAGCTCGCCTTGACGGGAAGCTTGTTGACGCAGACCAACTTCTCCTTGATGAGCTTCTGGATATAAGACCTGGAGCAGTCCGGAAGCATCTCTGCCAGATACCGGTCGATGCGTTCCTCCTCCTGATTCTCAGTGATGTAGAATTCTTTCAAAACATCCTCCCTCTCAGCGGCGCATGATCCGTTCAAAATCCTCCTCCTTGTAATAGAAGCAGATGAGGACCGCCACTGCAAATGCAGCTACCGTAACATAGATATCCGCTACATTGAATATCGGAAAATCAATCAGTTTAAAATACAGAAAATCAACCACATAATTAAGCGTGATCCTGTCGATACAGTTCCCCCACGCCCCGGCCATCACGAAGACGGCACAGAGCCTTAAGGGCAGGAACCTCCGTTCCATAGGCACTCTCAGATAAAACCACAGGATCACAGCCGTGATCACAAGCACACTGGCGAAGAAGAACACCCTCTGGTTCTGGAACAGTCCAAATGCCGCCCCCCGGTTCTCCAGATATTCTAACTGGAAGACGCCCTTCCACAGGATCACGGGCGGATGGTCCTTAAGCCTGCCAAGAACAAGGTGCTTGGTATATTGATCCAGCAATAAAAGTATGGCGGATCCAACCACCGCCGCCAGATAATGGATGCAACGGCTGCTTTGATTTGTGATATTCTTAGTGTCCATATTCTTGGTCTTGTCCTTTCTATAAGAAATACATGAGAAATACATTCGTTAGAGATATCTCCGGACGGCTGTCAGATACCGGCCCTTCTTCGTCTCGGACAATACGCCGTCGTACACGATACGTCCAAGCTTCCTGACAGAGATGATATCTCCGTCCTTCAGACGATAGCCGTTGCTTGTAATAAGCTTCCCGTTGACGAACACTCTCCCGCTCTCTATGAGCGCCGTAAGCTTGCTTCTGGACTGGGGGTAAGCCAGAGACAGTACGGTATCTAACCGGACAGACGCGACCGTTCCCCGTATCTCCTCATATCTTGGCTCATAAGAAGCCGGGAACTCCTGCACAACGGCAAGCTTAACGGAAGTGTTCCGGATCCGTGTCAGATGTTCCATAACATACTCCGCCAGCTCCTCCTTTACAAATAACAGCGCGTTGTCCTCTTCTATCATAATATCCCCAAGCTTGCACCGTTCAATTCCAAGATTCATAACGGCGCCCAGATAATCACGATGCCCCAGATCTTCCGAAAACCGCCGGTTTTGCGGCTGTATCTTAAGAATCTGAAACGGATAAGAAACGTAAGAAAGAGCATCAGGTAGAAAAGCAACCATCTGACGCTCTGCTAGGCCATACCCGCCGAAAGTCTCATACTGCGACAGAAAGAGATTCTTCGGAGTAGTATGTAAGATATTCAACTCATTCAAATTAAGGAAATCACTGAAAGTAACGATCCCCCGCATATACGCAGTCCGGGACAGCTCGATCAGTCTTTTCTGCAATAATGTCTCTTCTTTGTTCATGTTCATAATCTAAAACCTGGAGCGCATAGAGGACGCGTCAAACGAAGTATTCAGCAAATCCTGAAGGTCTCCGGATATATCCACATTCGTAGGTGTAACAAGGAATATGTAATTCGATATCTTCTGAAGGTTACCACTGATCGCATATGCCGCGCCAGATGTAAAGTCTATGATACGCTGCGCAATCTCAAGATCCATCCCCTCCAGGTTCAGGATAACTGTGCGCCCGTTGAGCAGAGTCTCCGTGATCTCACGGGCATCCTCCACAGAATTCGGCCTGATCACGCATACCTCCATGCTCACGCCGCTGCTGCGCCTGGACGGCTGACGCATAGGAGTCACCTTATTGTTCGAACGGGAAGATCTTGACTTGGCCGGCGGCTCATAATCATAGTCATCGTCATCATAATCATCATCGTATGAATCCTTCTTCCCACGACGGAATAAGCCCTTCTTGGGCTTCTCCTCATAATCGTCCTCATAATCATCGTCAAAGAAATCATCATCCTCGTAATCGTCGTCATCACTCAGTCTCATGATATCTAAAAATTTATCCAACACACCCATATTAATAAATACTCCTATCTTCCGTTATATTTAGTGACAATACAAATATACCGTTTCTACTAGTGTACTAATTATTCGTATAATCCCGTGCACCAAAAATTCCGGTCCCAACCCGGACCATGGCCGCGCCCTCTTCCACGGCGACGGTATAATCATTCGTCATGCCCATAGATAGAATACGCATAGTAATATTATCAACGTTTTTAGCCGCAATGTCAACAGATAATTTTCGTAAGCGCTGAAAAATACCACGATTTTCTTCCGGATCGTCCACAAAAGGAGCAATTGTCATCAGCCCTTGTACCTGAATATGCGGGAATTTTGCCACTTCAAAGACAAATTCGTTAAGCTCCTCCGGCATCAGCCCGAATTTGCTGTCTTCTTTTGCCACATTCACCTCGATCAGGATATTCGCGGTGATATTGTGCCTGGCGGCCTCTTTCTCAATCGTCCCGGCAAGCCTTAAGGAATCGACGGAGTGTATCAGCTCCACCTTATCGATGATATATTTCACCTTGTTGCGCTGAAGATGCCCGATCATGTGCCAGCGGATATCCTTAGGCAGCGCCTCATACTTATCCGCAAGCTCCTGAACCTTGTTCTCTCCAAATACCCGCACTCCAAGATCATAAGCCTCCTTCAGGACGCTTACAGGCTTCGTCTTGCTGACCGCGATCAGCGTCACCTCTTCTCTCGCCCGGCCGGAGCGTTCACACGCTTCCCGGATCTGGCTCTCAACATATTCAAGATTCTCTTTTAGCATTGTCTCTCACTCCTTTTAGAATACAACATCATTTTCTTTCACATTTTCCCCGTTCAGGGCGATATGGTCATAGTTCGACAACCCATAGTCGCTTCCTGATTCGACGATATAATAATCATCGCTCTCACACAGGATATTCACCTGCTTGAAAACGGCATAACCCTTGTTGATATTATACACGCCTTTGATACTCTTTGTCTTATTCAGCACGCAGGTCTCCGCCGAATCTGGCTTTACCAGAAGCGTATCCTCGTCAAATGCATCCGTATTCAGATACACCATGCCGGAATCCTGGTCCCGGTCGTAGACATTGACCTTCTTGAATTCCGGATTCTCCTTCCCTGTCTCCACCAGGACACCGGTCTCCTTCGTATTGCCGCCCTGGGTGAGATAATCCTCCTGTATGATGTAGAACTTCTTATCCGTGACCGAAGATTTGGGGATCTTAAGCCCTGACTCATCCTCCAGGATCAATTCAAGATCCAGATACCGTTCCTCCGCATAACGGATCATGGAACTGTCCAGCGTCAGAACTCCAAGCCGCAGATCCCCTGACGTATGGATGGAGAAACCTGCAGTGGCAGTCTCGTGATCCTTGGCAAACCGAATCCTCACACTCTTTAACTCTGCCATCTCCTTTGAGACATCCTCATCCAGCGGTATGACGATGGACCACCTGTCGTCCCGGATCAGCTTGTAGACCGGGTCGCCCATCCGGACCTTGGCATTATTCTTAAGCTCCTTCTTCGTATAATCGTTCCTTGCAAATACGTCCTCCGTAAGCTCATCTACCGTAATATCCTCGTACCCATCCGTGGAATACACGATGATCCCGTCGGAGGCGGCAGAATAGATCTGAAGACCGCTTCCCTCCTGCCCTGCCATCGCATCCAGCTGTGCCTGACGGTTCTGGCTTGACCGGCTGTCCATGACGCTTGCAACATATTCCTTCAGCGTATAGACATCCTGGAACTGCCCTTCCTTAAAATTCTCGCTGAACGCCTGGATCTTAACTAGCAGCGCCGCCTGTTCCTCCGCCGACAGCTTCGAAGCTTCCTCGGAGGATGTATCTGCGAATTCCAGCTCCCTGTTGGACAAGGTATATACCTTGGTCTTCGCTCCTGCCTTGCTCCCCCCAAGCGCATAGTAATTGACGTATCCGTCGGCCTCGGCCGGCACTACCACCTCGTTCCGCAGGATGAATCCGGTGTAGGCGTTATCCCTCAGTATCGCTCCTTCCCGCACCTCATAGGCAGAGATATGGTTCTCTGTCAGATACATCAACACCGTGACCGCCAGATAGACAAAGATGATGCCAAAGATCACCACACCGATATTCATATGCCATTTCTTCTGATAAGCCTGTATACTTGTTGGATTATTGTCTGCCAAATGAATACCCCCCTCGTCAGTTTTTCACAAATCCGGCTCTCTTAAGAGCCGAACCATCCAGATAATGGAAGTGTTTTCCTTGATAGCTGTGTGTATCTGCCATAAGCTCCAACAGCTCGTCACGAAGTTTCCACCAACTGCATCCCCAGTTACAGAAAACGGAGTCCTTTTCAGGAACACGGCTAAAAAGCCGCTCCACAGCAATACCAGGATCCAGATATTCCAGGAATGCTGTCAGTCTCTTGAGATATTCCTCCTTGGAACACAGGCTGATACTGCCCCGCTCATATGCGTCGCACAGAGGCGAATTCTTCGCAATATAAAGGGAATGCGCCTTCACCGTATGAAGCTTAAGCGCCGACAGCACCTTCGCCGTCTCAACGGCATCTAAGAGCTGATCACCCGGAAGATTCAATATCACATGTGCGCACAGTTCGAATCCAAACCTATGTACGGCAAGAACCGCGTCGATGAATTCTGCCAGTGTATGTCCGCGGTTCATCCGTTCAAGCGTATGACAGTTGACGGTCTGAAGTCCAAGCTCGATCGTGATATTCTTCCCGTACTGCCGGCCAAGCCTCGCAAGAATCTCCAGATATTCGCCGGAAATACAATCGGGGCGCGTGGACACCGCAAGTTCAGCAATATAAGAGAGCTTCGCCGCTTCTTCCATATAAGAAGCAAATCTGTCCAATTCCAGATACGTATTCGTATAATTCTGGAAATAAGCAATGAACCTGTGTGCATGGTACCTGCGCTCAATATGAATCCGGGTCTGTTCTAACTGCTCTGCGACAGGGACGAGCTGATCCATCGCCTCAAATCCGGTTCCAAGCTCCGAACAATAGGCACAGCCCGCTCCCATTCTCCGGTTGGGACAGCTCACCGGCAGATTCACCGGCAGCTTGTATACTTTTTCGCCGTATTTGCATTTCAAATATTCAGAATATGGATAATAAGGTAATTCTATACTCATCCTGCAGGAATCTCTCTTTCCGTATGCATAATCCATTCATGTAACAGCCATACTAAATGCAGCACATTAAGAAAGGAGGAACTCACATGAAATGGTCTGACAATACAACTCTGACAATTGTGATCATAGGTGCGATCAACTGGCTTCTGGTAGGAATATTCCGATTTGATCTGGTCGCCTTTCTTTTTGGCAATCTATCATGGCTTTCCCGCATAATCTACACACTTGTTGGTCTGTGCGGCTTATATCTCATCAGCATGTACGGAAGAATCCGTTCTTCCTAACAACAAAAGGGGTATCTTGCCTATAAGATGCCCCTCTTTCATACTATTCATTTACCGGTATCCCGTTGATCAGGGCAGTCATATTCTGATAAAGCAATGATTTGGTATCTGCACCCATAATGACGGAGATATACGGGCTTCCCTGCGCGCTTGTTTCAAGCAGGATCAGACAATTACCGGCAGGCGTAGTCGTGCCTGTCTTCCCGCCTATGATCACGGCGTCTCTTGGCTGTTCTGCAAGCCCCGCCGCATAGAAATTCGTCTGCTCCCAAAGCTCCTGACGGACAAGGCCGTCTGCCCCGGTAATTGAAGCAGTAAACGTATTGGTGCTGATCACATCGATAAACGCATCGTATTTGATACATTCATTGAAGATCAGATACAGATCATACGCTGTCGTATAGTGGTTTATATCATGCAGCCCATGGGGATTGACGAAGTGTGTATGTGTTGCCATGAGTCTTGCGGCCTCGTCATTCATCATCTGTGCAAAGGCCTCTGTACTTCCGGCGATATGCTCGGCAATCGCCACCGCCGCATCATTCCCCGATACCATCATAAGACCGCGCAGAAGATCCTGGAGAGACAACTGGTCTCCTGCCTGAATCCCGCACGTTGTCTCGTCTGCGGCGAAATTCCTGGAATCCGCATTGGCAGACACCGTTACTATGGAAGACAGGTCCCCGTTCTTGATGGCAAGTAGCGCCGTCATGGTCTTCGTAGTACTGGCAGGATATACCTGATCAAACATATGATGGGCGAAATCCACCTTCTGATGCTCCACGTCAAAAAGAGCCGACGCACGCATGACCGAAGTATCCGGCGCCCCCGCAAGTGCAACGTCTCCGGAGGAAACGCATAATTGTTCCGCGAATAATCCTCCTCTGTAAATATCTCTGTTATAATTCTCTGTCTCATAAGCGGCCGTCACCTCTTCTTCCTGTCCGCACCCCGATAAAGGCAGGACGCTAAGAAAAGCAACCAGGATAACGGCCAACAACCGATTAAATCTATCTATACATCTCACGCCAGTCAAGATCTCCTCTGTCAATTGCTAAAACGATCAATTCCGCGGTGGCAAGGTTCGTAGCCATCGGAATATTATACATATCACACAATCGGATCACGTCATTCACATCCGGTTCATGCGGCTTGGGGTTCGTTGGTTCCCTTAAGAAAATAAGCGCATCAATGTCATTCTGTGCAATCTGCGCTCCAAGCTGCTGCTTCCCCCCCAACGGACCGGCAAGATACTTGTGTACGCTTAGATTGGTAACCTCTTCGATCAGACGGCCGGTAGTCCCGGTCGCATATAAATTGTGTTTGCTCAGGATTCCTCTGTAAGCAATACAAAAATTCTGCATCAGAGTCTTCTTAGAATCATGAGCAATCAACCCTATATTCATGTCTGTCCCTCCTCTATTGATATTTTTTCGGTTGTAACCCGACGTTTAAGACCAGTCCGATCCCGATATACAGACTCACAAGCGAAGTCAGCCCATAACTGACAAATGGTAACGGAACTCCTGTGTTTGGCAGGAGCTGAGTAGCTACTCCGATATTGATAAAGCTCTGGAAGCCGATCAGCCCTCCCACTCCGCAGCCTATGATCTTCCCCGTCAGGTTCTGCGATCGTGTCCCTATTACTATACATTGTATCACAGTTAATAACAATAACGCAATAACTATACAGCTTCCTGTGAATCCAAGTTCCTCGCCGATGATGGCAAAGATAAAATCTGTCTGAGGCTCCAGGATAAAATTCCCGTTCTTTACAGAAGTCGTTGTATTATTGTTCAGTCCCTTTCCCGTGAGCTGGCCGGAACCGATCGCCATAACAGAATTCTTCTGCTGATATCCCTCGTCACTCGCGTATTCCTCCGGATTCAGGAACGCAAGGATACGTTTCTGCTGATAATCCTTAAGAATGAATTGATTCGGCTGCACGACAATAGCAAGGAATATAACTACCACGGGAATCAAGATCACCAATACCGTTCCGATAAACCGATAGCTTAAGCCTCCTACATAGATCAGAAGGCATAAGACCAGCGTTGTACATATCGTGGTGGAAAGATTCGGCTCGATAACGATCAGTACCAGCGGAATTCCCGACAGTATGGCATATTTGACGAGGGTTGCGGCATCATTGATATCATCCTCATGCTCCGCGATAAATTTGGCAAAAAATAATATCAACAGAATCTTCGCAAGCTCCGACGGCTGGAACGTGGTAAATCCAAGATCGATCCACCTGGTCGCCCCGTTTACATTATCCCCGATCACCAGCACGGCGCCGAGGATGACCACCGAAAAAAGATAGATCAGCCAGTAAAAATCCGTGATCCATACATAATCGATCAGGGATGTAATCGCCATAATAATGAGTCCTATCGCAACGCCCATCATCTGCTTTGGCTGATTGACCGCCTTAGCGCTCCCGACAGCCAGCACACCGATCACAGACAACGCGAATACGGTTAAAACCAGGTTGAACCGGTAATCTCTCAGATAATATGGCTTTGAAAATATTGGTAATGGTAATTTCACGCTTCTTCTCCTGCAAATGTAATAATAACCTGTGTCCGATTAATATCTACTCGAAAATCATCTTCTGTAAGTTCCATATATTTGGAAAGAGAGCTGTATAATTCCCGGCATATATTCTCATAAGCATCCGGTGTACAGTGTACCCGGTCGGATATGATCAGCGCCTTGATCCGGTCCTTGGCGATTGAAACCGATGATTTCCTTAACATAACAGCCCTCCTAATCCTTCTTGAAAAGACCGGAAAGTTTTGATAAGAACCCTGAATTGCTCTGAAGCTCCATAAACGGAACATCCAATCCTGTAATTCGTTTACAGATATTCATATATGCTGTACCGGCTTTGGAGTCAAGGCCGATCACCGGTTCCCCCTGATTCGTGCCGATCACGACCTGTTCATCATCAGGCAGCGCTCCGATCAGCGGAATTGACAGGATCTCTGTCACATCATCCACCGTCATCATATCGCCGCGTTTCACCATGTCCATGCGGATCCGGTTGATGATCAGCTCCTTCTTCTTCAGTTGGTTGCTCTCCAGAAGGCCGATAATCCGGTCGGCGTCACGGATGGCAGATACCTCCGGCGTCGTCACGATGATCGCACGGTCAGCGCCGGCGATGGCATTCATGAATCCCTGCTCGATCCCAGCAGGGCAATCCAGAAGTATGTAGTCGAACTCTTCCCTCAGTTCCGATGTAAGCTTCTTCATCTGTCCGGGAGAGATCGCCGTCTTATCTTTGGTCTGCGCCGAAGGCAGAAGGTAGAGATTCTCATATCTCTTGTCCCGTATCAACGCCTGCTTCAGACGGCAGGTGCCCTCGATCACGTCTACCAGATTGTAGACGATCAGATTCTCAAGTCCCATGACCACATCCAGATTACGAAGCCCCAGATCCGTATCTATAACAGCTACCTTCTTGTCAAGCTTCGATAAACCGGCTCCAAGATTCGCAGTTGTCGTCGTCTTGCCGACACCGCCTTTTCCTGATGTAATTACAATAACTTCGCCCATGAATAACTCCCTCCTATAACTGGTTTCACTTCAATATCTCCGATGCGAAGCCTCCTTGGCCTCATCCGGAGTGCTGCGATGATCGCATCGTAATTGCCGGCGGCGCCTGCGATCACGGTACCGTAAATAGTACCGGTCACCACGACATTCTGCTTAGACGCTACGATGGCATCTTCCTCGATATCACCGACGATCACAATGCTTGTCTCAGATTCTAGAATCTGTTTTCCTCTTAGTGTACCCCTATAGAACTGGCCGTCTCTCTCATGGAACGTTTCCAGGCTTTCATCCAGCATTCTCTTGTGGAGCTCTTCTGTAAGTGTATCTTTTTCCATAATACATAAGATCTGTATCTTGGCTGCGTCCTGTATGGCTTCCGCCATCAGGTGCGTCTCCTCATCTGTGAAAGTACGGCCTTCGAATTCTACCGCCATATCCGCATGATCGAAAAAATGCGCGGATAACCGGAACTTCTGCCGGACCTCTGCCAGCAGTTCCTCGTAGGGCATATCCGGGTCGAAATAGATCGTAATACCGTATCTGTTACTCTTAATGAGTACCGGATCTTTCACATACACTCATCCTTTCCCTTAATCTCCTCCTGACTGTGATATCTTGATCTTAGCTGCTTTTCCGGTGATGATCTCCTCTGCCGGACGTATCTCATAATAGTATTCCAGTACAGCGTTCCCCACCTCGGCTGCGAATGTAGAACTGTATCCATTGGCGATACGGGTCGCAAATGCCACTTCGGGATTGTCGCTTGGGGCAAACCCGACGAAAAGCCCGTGGTCCGGGTGCGTCTTACTCTGCTGTGCGGTTCCTGTCTTTCCAGACAGTTTTATATCACTCGCATTGAGATTCGGAAATAAATCTCCATGTTCGGAAACAACTACGCCTCTCATTCCTTCATGAACCGCTGTCCAGGTCGAATCCGCAACGTCTGTAACCGTATTGCGGACCTCCGGTTCATACTCCTTGATGGTCTTGCCGTTAACGGAAGCAACCTTATCAAGCAGGCTTAACTTGAATACGGTCCCCTTGTTGGCGATCGCGGTAATATATCTTGCAAGCTGGCTTGTCGTATAGTTGTTCGTTCCCTGCCCGATGGCAGACGGAACAGAAGAATCATCAGAGATCTGCGGATCCGATTCCGGTATCTCCAGTCCGGAAGTCTCTCCCAGTCCGAATTCCTCTGCATATTTCTTTAATTTCTCAAGACCCAGGGTACTGGAATAATGCCTGGTCGTATTCTGCCCCTGCGAATTCCCGGCGGCATCCTGCGTCACCACCGTTTCCTCAAGGCTTAGACGGTATCCCACTTCATAGAAGAAGCAGTTACAGGAATGCTGGATCGCGCCTGAGGCATTCAGTCCCCCGTGTGCATTGGGATAGATCCAGCATCTCGGGGGCGGATCTACTTTCTCATAGAGCCCGCCGCAGGGCAGGTAAGTCCCCGTCTCGATCACGCCCTCCGTCAGACCGGCAACCGCCGACAGCGGTTTGTAAGTGGAACCCGGAGCCGTCTTCTCCTGGGTCGCATTATTATAAAACGGACGGGCCTGATCGGTCACCAGTTTGTTATAATAGTTCGAATCCATGGCATTGGCCAGGCGGTTATTATCGTAACCGGGATAGGATACGCAGGCAAGGACTTCACCTGTACGGGTATCTGTCATCACAAAGGAGCCCGTACAAGGCTCTAATGCCAATTGTCCCGGCGTGATATCAAGCGTCTCGATCTTGCCCCTGATGAAGTCATACGCGCCGAACTCACCGCTGTTCAGCCGGTTATACTGATCCTCGTCATATTCAAGGATACCCTGTTCATAGAGCATCATACAGATCTGCCGGCCGGTCACGGACCCTGCCTTGATCATATATTTGTATACCAGCTTATCAAAGCTGTTGTCAGAATCAAGGTGATCCACAATATAAGCGATCATTCCCTGATAAAGTTCGCTGGAATCGGAATAATCTCCGTCGGATGATACATATGAATTTAACAGGGAAGTATCTATCCAGTTCTGGGAGATCGCATAGTTCAGGTACGTATACACGTTGATGCTTTCATCATCCCTCCATGCCTTATAGGTGGCGTCGTTCCTATCAACAGCGTCCGGCATGATGATCTTCGTATTATTCGTCAGAAGATCCGAGACGATATATGTCAGATAGGCCTGATTCTCCCGCGCAAGCTCCCGGTAAGCCCCGGCGTTCGGATCGGCCAGGAGTTCCGATAATTCGCCTAAGATTGCTGATTTCCTCGCTGTGAAAGCCCCGTTGACTTCCTTCTCCGCAGCCCCGGCATCCTCATCGCCAAAATGATTCATATCCAGCACGTCGTTGTTGATAAAGGTATGATAGACATCGCCGATGGGGATGATCACATCGCTTCCGTCCTCCACCTGCGTCCGGTCATAATCCAGCACACTCTGAATCTTGGACAGCAGGATACCTGCCAGTTCTTGTTCGATAATATGATAAGCCGCTTTCTGAAGGTTCGCATCTATGGTAAGATAGACGTCATTGCCGGCCTTGGGTTCCTTCTCGTTGACGGTCTCGATCACCTTCCCCACGCTGTTGACATACAGCTTGATCTCACCCTTCTTCCCTTGAAGATAAGAATCCATCGTCTTCTCAAGACCGGATTTGCCGATGATATCCGTCTTGGCCCGTTCCTTTTGTTCTTCCTTACTGAGAGCGTCATACTCTTCCTGGGAAATCTGCCCGATATAGCCGATGATGTTGGCAAAGCAATAACTGTCCGCATAGCGGCGCATGGATTCCTCTTCGATATTGACTCCCTGAAGATCATCCAGATTCTCCATAACATCGGCAACCGTCTCCTCGCTCACATCCTCGGCAATAGTAGTCGCAATATATTTCTGATAACCGTTCAGTGCGATAGCATAGCGGATATTCACAAGCTTCAGTACGTCTGCTTTCTCCATCTTCTTCTGGTCGATGCCGTAGCCGTTGATCTCATCGGTGCACAGATGCTTGATCAGCCCTTCCGCGGATATGTTCTGCTGCTTCTCGGTTAACTCTTCTATCGTCCGTTTCCCGTAAACATCCGCAATAAATCGAAGCCTCTGGGTATTATTCTCCGCCACATAGATATAATTGTTATTGTTATCAAGGATGATCCCAAAATTATTGATCACCGTGTCTCCGTTCGATTCTACCATCTGGATCACGCTTGAGACCACTCTGTTCAATTCCTTATTCTTATGGCTGATACTGTCATATTCACCGGTATCTTCTATGGTAACCGCGTAAGCCAGCTCATTGTAAGCCAGAAGATTCCCGTTGCGGTCATAGATATGGCCGCGGGTTCCCTGGACTTCCTTGGTCTTCTGTATCTGCAGCTTATAATCATCCAGATATTCCTGCCCTCTTACGATCTGCAGATAGAAGATCCTCTGAACGAGGACTGCGGATAAGGCACAGAATACAATGATCAGGACGAATATCCGCGATTGCAGGATATTGGACACAGTATTTTTGATCCGTTCCCATAAACTATACAAATTTGCTTGCACTCCTTTGTTCTTCTGCTTCCAGTTTCTTGTTAATGTGTAATATGATCTGATACAGTATCAGCGTCACCAGGATTGTATACACCAGCTCCGGCAGGATGATACCAAACAGATATGAGAAAAATGCAAAATCTCCCTGCAGCATATAGACACATGCATAGGTAGACAGGCCGTATACCAGCTCGCTGGCCCCGATCAGCACGATGGGAAGCTTGACGTCATCATCATAAAACATTCTCTTGAACGAACCGTTCATGTAACCGATCACAGCATATAAAAGCATATTGAAGCCTAATGCATTTCCCCAGAACAGATCTGCCAACAGTCCGGCAGAAAAGCCCACAAACATTCCTTCCTTCTTCCCGCGCATAAAACCAAAAGAAGAGGTCACGACGATCAGCAGGTTTGGTTTGACCGACGCAAAAGACAATCTGTGGAAAACCGAGCTTTCCAGCAAAAAACAGACCAGAATGATCAATAATGTGATAAGCTTTCTCTTCATGGGCTATTCTCCTTCACCCGCATCTTCGCCGCCTGTCATCTCCCGCTTCGTCGTCGTGATGACGAGAACCTCCTGAAGCTTGCTGAAATCAACCGCCGGCGTAATATAGCCGGAACGTGTGAGGTTATTGGCGTCTACGTCAATATCACTGACATATCCGATGAACAGCCCTTGAAGGAAACGGGAGCTGACATGAGAGGTCACAACCTGTTCCCCCGGCTCTACAACGTTGTCATTATTCGGAAGCTTCTCGAAATGCAGCCTCCCGTCCGACATCAGTTCCAGATCTCCTCTGACCATACAGGTATCGGAGGTTGACAGCATCATAGCGCTTACATTGCTGGCATCGTCGATAATAGATCTTACCTGGGCATAATTGGGTCCTACTTCCGTGACGATCCCAACCAGGCCGCTGCCGGCAAGGACATTGGAATCTACCTTGACTCCGTCCAGGGTTCCCTTGTCGATTGTGAAAGTCGCAAACCAATTGCTGCCGTTATTGGCGATCACATGGGCGCCGATCTTCTCATAATCCGAGTAATTCTCGTCCAGCTTATATAATTCCCGTAACCTCTCAAGCTCTTACTGCTCCTGCCGAAGCCGTGTATTGTCTGTGGTAAGCTCATCCACCTTGGACTGCAGCTTCTCATTCGCTTTCTTCATCTCATCCAGCGTCTCGAAATTATCCGATAAGTCGCTCATGAAACGACCCACGTAGCTGATCCCCTCCTGCATGGGGATCACCGTGTAACCGGCGATAAAACGCAACGGCCCGCCGCCGTCTGTGAACCGCTCGATCCCAAGCAGTATCACACAGACAACAGAGATGATGATCAGCCAGTATTTACTTGAAAAAGACGATTGACTCTTATTCTTCATACTTATCTCATCCACCTATAATTCTCATCGATCATGGAAAATGCGAATTTCCTCAGTTCCTTGGACTGAATGATCTTCTTAAGCCCGGATACTGCGCAGATATCCGGTTCCACGGAAGCGCGGGTCGTGATCCCGACCATCTCTTCCACATACATCTCAAGCCCGGCTGTGTGCGCAACACCCCCCGTAAGGAAGATCCCGTTCTCGTTGATAGCCTTGCGTACCTCAGGCGGCGTCCGGTCAAGCAGAGACTGGATCGCACCCACGCATTGGAGAAGCGGATCCTTCATGGCAAGCCTAACCAGATTGATGGAGATCCCCTTGCGCATAGGAACACCCGTGATCAGGTCGCGTCCTGCGGCAGTAAGCATGGACTCGATCTCACTGGTGAAGATCCCAAAGCTCTTGCGCAGAACCTCCGCCGTATGCCTTCCGATCAGGAAATCATGGCTGTGGCGCACCAGATTGATGATGGCCTGGTCGAAGGTGACGCCTCCGATCTTGAGCAGACGGTTCATGACCATACCGCCTCCGGCGATCACCGACAGCTCCGTAGTCTCGCCGCCGAAATTCACGATAAACACGCCCTTGGTATTCTGCACATCCAGATTCAACCCTATGGCGTCAGCGATAGAACGCTCAACAATATTCACTTCCTTGGCCTTGGCCGTCGAATGGATGACCAGATCGAAGAACGCTTTCTTCTCCACTTCTGTCACATCCGTAGGGACGGCGACTACATACTCAGAACCTCTGGCAAACTGCCGGTCCTTCTTCAGCAGATTCTGCAGCAAAAACTGCATATCGTGGAATCTGGAGATAACGCCTTCCTTCATCGGGAACACAACCTCGATATTGGACGGCGACTTCTCGTACATCAGAAACGCATCGTCACCTACCGCAAAAATATCGCGTCCGTTCTTAAGCGCAATAACATCTTTCTCTTTCCATATGGTATCTCTCTTTTTATCATAAACCTTGATCTCATAGGAACCGAGATCAAGGCCGTATACATTCCTCGCCATCTGACTAGATCCTTTCTAATAGCATGCCCTCTTCCCGAAAACTCATATAACAATTATTGCCAATAATGATATGGTCTAACAATTCAATTCCGATCAGGCTGCCTGCGTCAAAAATCCTCTTGGTGATCAGCAGGTCGTCCCGGCTGGGAGTCGGGTCTCCGCTGGGATGGTTGTGTATAATAATAATGTACACCGCACTCTTCTGCAGCGCCTCTATAAAAAGTTCTCTCGGCGTGATCAAGGACGCGTTCACCGTTCCTTTGGAAATATCCGTCTCGCCGATCAATCTTGACTTGGTATTCAGCATCAGAAGCTTCATCTGCTCCTGCTTCCCGTGACGCAGATCTTCCATATAATATCTGGCAATGGTTCCGGGCTCGGAGAAGCATAAGGTTTCCTGGTAGGAGGCCTTGGAAAGACGCTTCGCCAGTTCCGAGATACAGGAGATCTGGATTGCCTTCACCTTGCCGATGCCCTTGATCGCCGTCAGCCGTTCCATGCTGAACTGATGGATACCTAAGATCCCGGTCTCCCCCGCATGGTACAGGATCCTGCGCGCCAGTGCAAGGGCATTCTCCCCGCGGGTGCCGGTACGGAGCAGAACGGCCAGAAGCTCTTCGTCACTTAAGGACGCCGCTCCTCTCCGTTCGCATTTCTCATAAGGGCGCTCCAATTCTGGTATCTCTTTGATGGTATTCGTCTGATTCATCTTATCTTTGGATTCGTGCGACACTCGTATCAGATCTATAAGAAACGGTAAATAATGATGGCAAGGACCACGCCGATGATACTTGCGATCGTGATCTTGACCGACAGGCCGAACGTGAGCACCAGAATCCCCAGGTTCAATACGATGGGATTCTCAAGCCCAAAGGCCTGTCCATAACCAAGCCAGCTAAGCGCCGGAACTCCCTCTGCCAGCATACCGATGAAGCCTCCAAGTACGATTCCTGTTAGCATAAACAGAAACAAAGCCCAGGCGTTCTTGCTTCCTGTTCCTTTCATTATGTACCCCTCCTCGTTTTCTCTATCTAAAAAACTCAATACATTTTATCACATTTCAGAAACGGTGTATAGAGTTATCACATTAAAAATTTCTTAAGCTGTGTGACAATTGTCGAAAATTGTAACAGGGGAGCATACTCTCCTGCGATCGCCTGCGCGACCTTAAGCCCGTCCATCGCCGCAGACGTGATCCCTCCGGCGTATCCGGCGCCCTCCCCGCAAGGATAGAGCCCGCCAAGCCTGCTTTGAAGCGTCTCATCCCGGAGGATCCGCACAGGGGACGAAGTACGGCTCTCAACACCCGAGACAAGCGCATCCGGGCGCGCGTAGCCGTGAAGGCGGTGCTCAAAAGAGAGGATCCCCTCTTCTAAGGCATCCGCCAGCTCCTTAGGGAAAATGTCTCTCACATTCCCCCATGTATAACCGCCTTTCATCTGCGGAAGGATCTCTCCGGGGCCTGTGGATGGATGATTGCTGCAGAAATCCCCAAATAACTGAACCGGAATCCTGCCGTTACCTGCCCGATAAGCGGCTTCCTCAAGCCTGCGCTGGAATTCTACCCCTGCAAGCGCAAGGGCTCTGTCGCCCGCGCCGCCATGCGCCTCTGATGCAGGCGCATTCCCGCGGTCGGCCTGCTTTGCAGTAGAATGCATGTAATCCTTAGGTGTGACCGTCACCACCACGGCGCTGTTGGCATTCACGCCGTCTCTTGCATGATAACTCATCCCGTTCACCGCAAGCCGCCCTTCCTCGGAAGATGCATTTACCACATAGCCGCCCGGGCACATACAGAAGGTGTATACGCCCCTGCCGCTTGGAAGATTCGCCGTTAATTTGTAAGCGGCAGATGGAAGCGCCGGATCGTCCGCCGTCCCGTACTGCGCAAGATCGATCATCCTCTGCGGATGCTCCATGCGGACGCCCACGGCGAAGGACTTGGCTTCCATAGGGATATCCCTGTCCGAAAGCATAGAAAATGTATCTCTGGCGCTGTGGCCGATAGCAAGGACGGCAATCTCTGTCTCAATTCGATCCCCATCTGCCACAACAGTCTGGCTGTCCGTTCTGCCCTCTCCGGGGGCATACTCGCCTTCTGCGCCTCCGGTACCAGCCATTGTAAGCCCGCACACTCTTTCCCCATAATCCCCTTTCTTCGTAAGAATGTCCGTCACCTGGGTATGGAATCTCACTTCTCCGCCATGTTCTATAATGTATTCCCGCATATTCCTGACCACATCTGCTAATATATCCGTTCCGATATGGGGCTTGCTCTGATATAAGATCTCCTTTGGCGCGCCGTTCTCCACGAATATCTCCAGAACCCTCGCGCCGCGGCCTTCCGTGTCATGGATCATGGTGTTGAGCTTCCCGTCCGAGAAGGTACCCGCGCCGCCCTCTCCGAACTGAACGTTGGAACAAGGATTTAACACTCCCGAAGCCCAGAACGCTTCTACATCCTTCATCCGCTCCTCAACGGACGCGCCCCGCTCCAGAAGGATCGGACGGTACCCAAGACGTGCCAGCTCGTATCCGCAGAATAACCCTGCCGGGCCGGTTCCAATCACAACAGGCCGGTGATTCAGCGCCCGGGTTCCCATAGCCTCTGCGAAATATACCTTTTCACTGGGATCAAACTGAATGTTGGAGGCCTTCTGTCTCTTCATGCGCTTCTTGATCTCCGGTTCCTTCTTCACCGTCACATCAACGGTATAGACATAAGATAACTGCGGCTTCCTGCGCGCGTCCAGGGATTGCTTCCTGACCCTACAGGAAAGAAGCGCATCCTCCCGGATGCGCAGTGCCTTGCAGACCTTTGTCCTCAAGTCTGCTTCTGTATGATGGATATCAAGTTTTAACTGGTTGATTCGTATCATAGATATTCCCTCTCAGATGGTATTCGATTGCAAGTTCATTATACCATTGTATCATCCCGCAGCGCCTCTGCCAAGCTTAACCTCAGAATTTTCCTTCCGCCGATCCCATAGGCAAGAGCAACAAATGCCAGGACGGCCAGAATAAATGCCAGAATCGGCATCACTGGAGCAGCTTTGATGAATTCCATCGGCTCAAGAGCACTTGCCCGGATCATCGTCGCTGTTGCAATGATTGTCAACAATAATGTAACGAGCACCGGACGCCCGACCAGCGCCAGCGCCTCGATACAGAACATCTTCTTCATTGCCTCCGGTGTCAGCCCCACAGACATAAGCCGTGCAAATTCCCGTTTTCTCTGCTGCAGGAATCCAAGGGTATTCGAGAATACATGTGCAATTCCGATTACAGCAAGCAGAACACAGAAGGAACCTAAGATCAACTCATAGCCCCGGATCATCCGATCATTGTCAAGCTTCTCCTGAACACGGTTCTCCGTTTCCAGATCATACTCCGTCCCAATGATCTGCGCGGCTTCCGTCTCCAGTTCATCTAACAGCTCTGGCGAATCCTTCTCCTGCGAGAGAATACGGATATAGGAATCCCCGCCGCCTATGCCTAGCTCCCCTTTGATTTTCTGCCATAGAGACAGCGGAACGAATTGCACCAGCGGATAATCAGACTCCCCATATTCCTCGCGTAAAAGGGGACCTTCCTGGGCAAAGGCTGTTACTGGGATCTCTATTCCATGCTCCCAATCTGCATCTTTGGAATCCGCTCTTTTCCCCGTCTCTGGATTCTGTAAGACGACGAACTCCATCTTCTCTTCCTCTATGAACGGAACATATTGCGGATAGCGGAAGTTACTATGCTTGCTGTCCCAGAAACGATTCCAGAGAATGCTCCCGTCTAACCGCGGTTCTGCGCCGATCTGCCGGCAATACTTAGCAAAACTAATATCATCCAGAATCACCACGGGCGACTCAACTGACAATATGTCATCCCCCACAGATATCAAATCTTCCCCGAAGGCCTCCGCTCCTCCAAGCGCCTTAAGTTCCGTACTCTGTACTTCCTTAGGCAGTCTGCATACGGCTTCCGTCTTCTGATACAGCACGCAATCCGTGACCCCCTTAAGCCCCCGCAGTTCTTCCATCCTGCCAAATTCTCCGATCTCTGTCCCCTTCAAGGTCACCACAATGTCCCAGGCGTCCTGGTAGCGTTCAAAATAGGTATGCTCTGTGCTGATCCCGGATAATGTGAAGAAACACTGCATCAGCATGAATCCCAGAAAAGCAAGCGTCAACGACAGGGATGTGGTGCGAAGCGCCCGTTTCTGTGCCCGAAGGGCACTGCCTGCAAGCTCCCCTTCCACCCCGAACAGCCATGCCAATATACGGGAATTCTTCTGTCTCTTAAGCGCCGGTTCTCCTGTCCCGCGGATCGCAGAAAGCGGCGATATTCTGCTAAGCTTTCTTGCCGGGATCCATGCAGAGACCAACACGGTAAGAAGCGACAGCAGGAAAATACCCGCTGCAAGGACCGGATGGAAGGAAAAGGGCATCTGCCGCCCTCCGGCCAGATCTTCCGTGAAGGCATTCATCACCGTAACCGTCCCGAAGCTTAAGGCAATCCCAAGGATCATCCCCAGAAGGATCGGAATCAGGCTCAGCGCAAGAGCTTCCTGGATCAGGCAGACCCGGATCTGTCCCGGCGTAGCTCCGATACTGGAGAAGATGCCGAACTGGCGGAGCCTGTGATTCTGCGATACGGCAAAAGAATTGTGGATGATAAGTATCAGAGAGAAACAGACCACTGCCACGATCGCCAGATACATGGGCAGAATCAGCCTTGGCATAGGATCTCCCGGGATCCGGATAAGATACAGCGACAATAGCTGGTAATTGTAGCTCACTTCATCCTGGGTAAGTCCGAGGATCTTGGATATCCGCGTCATATCCTGATAGGTGTCTCCCTTATCCCGAAACCAGATATCTATGACGGTCTGGCCTGCATGAGATAATTCTTCATTGACGGCTGCCTCTTCTACATTTGCAAAATGTCTGATTTCCTCAAGATCTGCTTCACTGATCTTGCCGGTGACCCGCCCGTGCCAGCCGCCGTCTGTAAGCTTCACCCCTTCGATATTATCCAGCCAGAAATGATAGAACAGGCTGCACAGGAGGGAGAGAAATAATGCGGCGATAAAGGACGCCGCCATGATGGAACCGCCTCTTGCCCGGTTATTCTTAAGATAATCCGCCGAGTAATTCTTCCACATATTCACACCCGCCTTTCGTCATTGATGATCTGCCCATCCTCTATGGTAATGATCCGGTCTGCTTCCAGAGCCGCCTTCTCGTCATGGGTGATCAGAAGGATGGTCTGGTTCAGATTCCGGTTGGATAATTTCAGCATATCCATGATCTCCCTGGAATTCTTCTGATCCAGATTGCCTGTCGGCTCATCTGCAAGAAGTAATGCAGGGCGGTAGATCAGTGACCTTGCGATCGCTGCGCGCTGCTGCTGTCCTCCAGACAACTGACCCGGAAGGGCGTTAAGCTTGTCGGCAATCCCAAGAGATCTTACGATCTGGTCAAAATACTCCTGATTCACTCCCCGCTTATCCAGCAGAAGCGGCATAAGGATGTTCTTCTGTATCGTGAGCGTGGGGATCAGATTATAGAACTGATAGATAATCCCCACCTTCCTTCGCCGGAAGATTGCCGCATCCTTCGCGTTCATTGCAGAGATATCCGTTCCTTCAATAAGGACCCTGCCCGAAGAAGGCCGGTCCACACTGCCGAGGATGTGCAGAAGCGTAGACTTCCCGGAACCGGAATCCCCTACGACTGCGACGAATTCCCCCTTCTCCACAGACAGGTCGATGCCGTCTAAGGCTGTCACCTGACTATTCCCTGTGCCATAAATCTTACGAACTCCTTCGCATCTTAAGATTTCCATGCTGTCATCTCCTTTTTGTCTAAATATGTATTCCATATTCATTATAGCAAAGTAAAGTGACAGATGCGTGACTGTACTAATGTGCAGTTCCCCTATGCAGCATAGAACCGAACGTCAAAGCATGCCCCTCCTCCCGCAAGATTCCGGGCACGGATCGTTCCATTCTGTCTCTCGATAATTGCCCTGGACAGGGACAGACCGATCCCGACCCCATCCTTCTTCGCGTTCCTTCCACGATAAAAACGTTCAAAGAGATGCGGAAGATCCTCTCTAGCGAAGCCTTCCCCGGTATCCGTGATCAAGATCTGCGTATACAGCGGATTCCGTTCATAGGAACAAGAAACCGTTCCTCCCGGCGGCGTATGTTCGATACAGTTTTTAAAGAGATTGATCACCGCCTCCATCGTCCATTCCAGATCCGCCAGGATCGTCATCCCGCCCGCCTCTGCAATCTCAACCTCCACGTCTGCTTCCCGGCTAACCTCCTCAAGGTTGTCACATGCCAGCATAAGAAGAGTGTACACATCCACGGCCCTGCACTTAAGCGGCAAGGTTCCGGAATCAATACGGGATAATAACAGCAGGGATTCCTCCAACGAGTTCAGACGTGATAACTGTCTTCGTATCTGCTCGGAATATTTGGAAACAGAATGATTCTGCATCATCTGCAGGGACAGGGAGATCGCTGTGATCGGCGTCTTGATCTGATGTGCGATATTATAGAGATTGTCCGCGAAATGCTTCTTTGCCTTAACCGCCGCATCCCTCGTCTGGTGAAGCTCGGTCACCGTCTTATAGATCTCATCCTGAAGCCCTGAGAATGCATCCTCGCTGCCCGGAAGCAGTAATTTAGCGTCTCCCATATTGATACGCTCCAGATCATCCGTCAATGTATGGATACGCGAGGTTACCCTTCTCCTCCAGAGGAAAAACACGGTAAGAAACATTCCCCCGCCCGTCAGAAAACCTGTCAATGCAAGAATGATCCCGTATTTCCCGGCATATGGAAGGAAATCTGACGGCTCATAGCCGTAAGCGCTCAGAATATGTTCCATTGCCGGTTCTGCAGATCCGCCGGAACCGTTCTTTAATACCGCAAGGACCGTCTGCTTCGCTTCAGGATTCTGCCCGATGATTTCCTGACAGATACCGCCCAACGCCTGAAAATAGATATGGCCATAATATTTCCCCATAAGCACGGCGGCTGCAGATACAAAGATCAGACTGACAGACAATGTGAAAATAATCCATATTACAAGATCTCTTCTCCTTCTCATCTTGCATCCTCCAGCAGATAGCCGATACTCCTGACCGTCTTAAGGCACGCCGGCTGATGAAGCTTCTTGCGCAGCCGCTTCATGGTAACGGTGAGGGTATTATCATTGACATAGTTCCCGGCGCTGTCCCATATATTTTCCAGAAGCTTCTCTCTGGTGACCGTCCGGCCTTTGTGCTGCAGAAGACAGTAGAGCAGTTGGTATTCGGACGGGCTTAGAGGAACCTCTTCACCGCCGTATCGGACCAGATGCTTCTTATGATCCAGGGATATGGCGCCGCAGGACAGATATTGTCCGGATATATCGCCTGTCCGCCGCAGAACCGCCTGAATACGCGACAGCAGCACATGCAGCTCAAAGGGTTTCGACACATAATCGTCCGCGCCGTTCTGGAAACCTGAGACGATATCCCGGGAATCACCGCGGACCGTAAGAAAGATAATGGGAAGCTCCATCCAACGCTTACGGATCCACTGACACAGCAGATTGCCGCTTCCGTCCGGCATATTCCAGTCCACCAGCACCAGCGCCGGACACGAACTGCCAAGCGCCTCTCTGGCAGCATCAATCGTTGAAAGAACCGTGACGGCATAGCCGTGCTGTTCCAGGAATTCCTTCACCGTCTGAGAAATATTCTCGTCGTCTTCAATATAATAGATTGTAATCATTGCCCGCACCGCCTTTTTGTGTCATAATAATGTTGAGGTTAAATAGTATGTTGACCCTTATGATACCACGGCTTGTTTTATAATACAACGCTGTGCTAGGAGGAGGTACAGATATATGCAGGTAACCTGCCATGAGGAACGGCTCATAAAAGACCAGAAATACCAGAGTATTACAGAAGAATATTGCAAATTCATTGACTGCAGCTTCGAGAATTGTTCGTTTGAAGATTGTACCATCAATCATTGTCATTTTGTTAACTGCAGCTTTTACAACTGTAATATCATCAGCCTGACTTCTCAATATTCCGAGATTAAAAATGCGGTCTTCGAGAAATGCAATCTGATCGGGATACATGGTTGGAACGGTCTTCTTCCCGTTGGAAAATATACCTACGCAATCGAAAGAATCGAAGACTGTTGCTTAAAATATAACTCATTCATAGAGATGAATTTCAGAAAATTCGATTTTTCCGGCAATGTGATTCAGGAAAGTATGTTTGAGGAGTGCGATTTGCAGGAAAGTAATTTTAGAAACTGCAGGTTAGAAGCTACGCAGTTTTTCAGATGCGATGTCCGCAAGGCAGATTTCAGGGAGGCGAAAGGTTATGTGATCGACATCCCTTCCAATAAGTTAAGACAGGCCAAGTTCTCCTTCCCCGAAGCGGTCAGTCTGTTGGATTCTCTGGAGATAACAATTGAATAATAAGCTTTTTAAGCTCTTGATCGAGGATAAGGCTGGCTTTTGCAGCCTTATCCCCTTGTTTTATTTTTCTCTACCGCTTCAATCACACAGCTATGAGTCTTCGTCTTCCTGTCATAGCTGATCCCCGTAAGCAGCAGGCTGCCCTCGTAATCCCTCAGCGCATCCACATAATTCTTATCCTTGATCTGTGCGATCGCCCCGGCAGCGGCCTTATCCCACTTAAGCTCGATGACTACAGCCGGCTTATCCATATACACTTTGCGGGGGATCAGGCAGATATCCGCGAATCCCTTCCCGCTTGGCAGTTCCCGGATGATCGTATAATATTCCCGGGCAAAATAGAACGCAAGATTAATAGTACAGCTCAGAGAATTCTCATCATTATATTCAAGGATCGAGATCTCCTTGTGTGCCCGGTCGATGCCCTTTGCCACAGCTTCGCTGTCCATCTCCCACAGCGATTCTAAAAGCTTCCGGGAAGCTTCCACGGAACGGATTACTTCATGCCAGTCCATGGTACTGATCGCGTTCACATACTCCTGTGACACCTCTTTATTGGGAATCGCCACGGCCTCCTTCCTGCTGTCGTAAGTCAGATATCCCAGATGTACTAATAGCGTTAGGACATCATCCTTCGATGCGAAGGTTGTCATATCATTCTCGAAGGTTCCTGTGTTGATCTGGATCTCTTCTCTTGCCAGCATCCGGACTACTGCGTCTTTTAATCCGTCCATATCCATCTGGATATAGACCTTGAGCGCTTCATAGGTCTCCGTCCGGTTCCAGTAAGTCCCAAACCTGTGCCGGAGCATGGCTTCTACTACCGACTTGGGGTTATACATATAACGGCATAGATCCCCGTCCTTTGTATGCGTTACCAGACGATAACCGTCATACCAGGCCTTCGTTTCCTCGAAACTCATCTCGTATCTTGCACAGAGTTCCCGGACTTCATTCTCCGTGAATCCAAAATATTCTGCCAGATCTCCCGAATCTGTCATCGAATACTCGGCGAACATATTCAGCGCAGAATGAGAACCATATTTCTTGATCGGCAGGATCCCCGTCATATAAGCCAGAGCCACATAGTCCTTATCCTTCAGCCATGCGCGAAGGAAGTCAAGATATTTTTTCTGAGAGTCCTTATCCTCCTGGTATTCACGGAAAAGACAGTCCCACTCATCGATCAGAATGACGAATGGACGGCATGTATAAGCGAAGATATCCTGCATTGCAAACGACAGATTATCGCCATCCACATACTCCGGATATGCGTATTTTAAATCTGCAAGGACTCTCTTCTGCAACAATCGCAGCATCTCGTCCATTTCATTCGCCGCACTGAGAAAATCCTGCATATTAATCTTGACGACATCATATTGATTCAAGTATTTTCTATAAGTTTCTGTTCGGCTTATCATCAAATCATCAAACAAGTCTGCAGAATCTTCACTCCGTCCATAATAAGCAGACAGCATATCTGCCGTCATAGATTTGCCAAACCGTCTCGGACGGCTGACGCAGATAAACTTCTGCCGGGTATTCAGGACGGTGTTCATCTTCTCAATAAAGCCCGTTTTATCTATATAAATTGCAGAATTCAAACTCTCCTGAAATCCTTTGTTCCCAGGATTCAGATAACTGCCCATACGTCTCACCTCCATTACTCCAGATACAAATTCTCACGAATCCTCATAAGTATCAGGTCAATTCCCCGGATACTGGTCACACGAAATTTTTCCTCTAAAAGATCCATTAACTCCTGTCTCTGTTCATCCGTCAATTTCAAATTCTGTACAAATGTTACCAAGGCAAAATCTGCCAGTGATTTACTGAACATATCCTTCTGTACGCATAGACTGTCAATCAGTATTGATACGCTGGAAAATGTATCTCTGCCATAGGAAGTAAATGAGATCTGCTGTAATACAGAAAACACTTCAATCCTGTCAAAATCAAGGTTAAGATCACTGATATATAGATCCCGGATATAATCATTACAATAAGAAAGGAACTGCATATGAATCGCATTCTTTTCCACAATAAATACATCTTCACACTTTGCCGCCGCCAACTCAAGTCCAAGCACAGACAGTCCTCTTTGAAAAAAAGCTTTTACCACATAGCGGTTCTCTTCTTCAACACGGCTCATAACAGAATCCGCGAAAATCGGAACATAACGTTGCTGATCCGCCTGCATCAGGCTGTTTGTTCTTACAATTCCACGCTTATTATCCTCGTGAAAGGATATGACTACTTCTTCAAATTGCCGGTTATCCACTTTGATATACACAGATACTCGATAGACATTGTCAATAACACAGATAAAAGAATGCTCTGGTTCTTGCTCCTTTCTACGCAGGATCATATATGGCTGAAGGTTGGATAAATACTGTTTTATAAAATCAAGAACATCCCTGCCGCAATATTCAATATAATCAAAAAGGTGCCTGTTCAGACAGCTTCTATGTTCATTCTCATCCAGTTTTAAACGATCAAGCTTCGCCAGACGCCGGAGCTTCCGGCAAACGGCGATCATACTCATATCGAGTCCCTGACGTCCCGCATCCTCGTACGTAAGCTGCATCTTCTCTGACCTCCCATCCATCACCGATAAGTTATTCCCGCAAGCAACGAACCAAGCGGGCTTGCTTGCATGCACATTTAACTGTTCTTATTATACTTCATTTATTTCTGAAATGGAATATAGCAACTAATAATTGCTATTTTGCACTTATCAAACTCTTTCTTCTTGTTCCGGTATGCTTTATAATAACAGTCAAAGCTCCCGCTGCGTCTGCGGGAGTACGGGAGGAAAATCTTCATGAATACAAAGATAATATCAAGATATTTACAATTATTGCGCAAAACCAATCACTATACTCAGGATGATCTGGCAGCAAGATTGGACATATCCAGACAGGCAATATCAAAATGGGAAACGGGAACGGCAATTCCTGATATAGAGATCTTATTAGAGCTTTCCAAAATATACGGCGTTACAATCAATGATCTATTGGAACCGAAGATACAGCCGCAAAAAATTACAGATTTTGAGCAGATATCATCCATTCCGGAAAATGAATTAAGAGAAATCCTGGAACAAATCGATATCCGCTCGCTTACAATCGCGCTCATGGGTGCGTCGCCCAAGCTGAATCATCTGATAGAAAAATTATTTCCAGACATTGATTTCGGCGGGATGCGTCATACGATTGGAAGAATCCGGATCGAAGTAGTTGAAAATATGCAGAATGAAATTATTTCCTTGATTAATCTGCATTTTATAGATGCAGGAATCTCATAATGCATATTGTACTTGAACATATGGACATCCCCGATAAATGATTCTTCTTTTTCCTGTATCACGGAAGTGATGCTTCTCGTAGAAATTCCTTGCCTCCCAATTCATTTCCAATGTCCACAGTATAATCTTACACTGAGAATAGTTGCGCTTAATGTAATCCATACACTTACTGCCATAGCCCTTATGGCAGTATTCTTCTAATATATAGATACTGGAAATCTCACAGATATCATTTGAAAGTATGATTTTAAACATTCCGATATAAGTATTCTCTTCTGACAGCAAATAGTATTGCATGCTTTCGTGTTGATTATTAAGGAATTCTTCTTTTCTCTTTTGCGCTGATTCCTGATTCAAATATTCTGCCGGAAACAAATCTTCATATGCCTGCATCCATGCTTCTGCATGTATCTTTCCGATAATATCTGCATGCGTTTTTTTAATATATTTTCAATGAATTTCTTCTATCTTATCATAAAACATCCTTAATAGACAATATGAATTATCGAATCTCAGATCTTTCCCCTACCTGCTCCAAATCACTTCCGACCTCTCTATCATATATTCGGAATCCCATTCTTTTGGCGGCGTAGAATCATTGCAAGAATCCAGATAAGAACCTAGATCAAATTCCGCATAATAGATCCTGTCAAGCTCTGGCCAATCTCCCAAACCAACGATTCCGCTGTCATCCTGAAACTTCTTAAATATCGATTCGATATATTTGGACCAGAGCGTTTCATAATAGCCAAAGATCATCACATCCTGTTCTTCCCCGTCTATTACCGCCATTGTATGCACAATGACCGAACCGGCAAGATTATCTCCGTGATAGCTGGCGTAGATCTGTCCGTCTTCTTCCCTGATCCGGATCTTCGTGCTGTCATACGGAATAAAGGAACTCTTCATAGTCATAAGAGCATATATCCCTATCATAACTGCAATAGCCGCCGCGACTGACAGGATCGAGACGAGGACCTTCTTTCTTAAGAATCGGCCTTTCAGCTTTTTCACTACTTCTGCATCAGAAAGCTTGATAACCCTGTTCGTTGGCAAAGTAATATTACGCCCTAAAATATCGGCTTCCGTCCTGCAGGCATCACAAGTCTCCAGATGCTCTTCTACCAGCTCTTTTGTATCATCACTGACAACTTCATCCAGATATAACGGAAGAATATCCCTGATTATGTTACAACTGATCTTTTTCATTTTCCATCGCCTCCATATACTCATATATCCTCTTTTTCGCTCGATAATATGTAACCCTGGCCCATCCGGAGCTCTTTCCAAAAAGCATGCCTATTCTGTCAAAGGACAGCTCACCGAACACCCGCAGACTGAATACTTCCTTGTATGGCTCATCCATAGAATGAAGGAATTGGTGGATACAGAAGGCACTTTCTTCATCTGCTAATTGTTCTGCAAAATCGACCTGCACATCCGCCGTACTCTCCGTTAATTCCCTGTCTGCATAGATCTTCTGACGTTTGCAGTAGGTATAATATGTATTCCTCGCAATTGTAAAGAGCCATGCCCGTATATCCCTGGAACCGTCGAAGGTGTCGATCGCCTTAAGCGCTTTCACGAATGTCTCCTGCGTTACGTCTTCCGCAACATTCTCACTGGCACACAGACTGCATAAATACAAAAAGACATCTCTGAAATAAGTCTGATAAATGTCTCCAAACTCCACCCTCTTCACCTCCTTCACTCTATTAACTACTGAAACTGAAAAATGTTACAAAAATAATAATATAAATCGAAAAACTCCATCAAACCAGAAAGTAGATGGAGTTCTCTTATATTCTTACTGCTTTTTACTTAATTTGCTGACACATATAAAGATCACAATAGCAGTCGCAATCAGCAATTCTGCGAAAATTACCGACGGAATTACCTGGCCGCTCTCCTATTTTGAAATAGACTGCCTCGAAACATTCAGTTTTTCGGCTAACTGCTCCTGTGTCAGATCGTTCGCCTTCCGTGCAGTTTCTAATCATTTTTACGATGATGAGCCAACTCAACAAGATACTCCGTTGTTCCTTCCTCATATTTTCTCTCACCGGTAAGAGAAAAACCATGCCTTTGATAGAACATAATCGCTCTGGTATTTTTCTCCAACGCCCACAGATGATCCCCATGGAGTTCCTTGATCGCATACTCCATAAGCCTGCCTCCCACTCCTTTGCTTTGGAAAAAGGTATCAACGTATAATTTGCAGATCTCAGTTTCATTCATCTGAATAAATCCTCTTATTATCCCGTCATCAAATACATAGATATTATTGATTATCTCCCCATTCCTAAAATAATTATCGATCAATGGAACAACCTGTAATTCACCGAACGAAAATCCCTCATCTTTAAATATCGGGAAGAAATTCATCCTGTTATTAAAAACAAATATCTCAGCTATCCTTGATAAATCTTCTGTTCTTGCTTTTCTTATACTCATGCTGTAACTCCTTATAACGGATTTCTTTCCCTCACTTCCTTTGTTTATATCACTGTTCTGCTCTTCATAATTTGACAAGAATCTATTATACAAACGGATCTCAAATATCCTGTTTGCAATCTGTACCATAGAATTATGAACTTCTAGAAAACCAAACATCCTTGCATTTCTGACAATAGGATCGTCTGCATCATATGCAATGGACTGACCTTGAAAAAGATGACGCGAGATGACGGCTTTCAATTCCGGAAATTGATACAGTTTGTTTATCAATGAATCAAACAAAGGGTTATTTTCTTCCAATAGCATCTTTACCGCAGACAAACATCCCGCCTTTGTCCATATATTGCTTCTATCTTCCGATCCCATCGCCCTTGCAATCCGTTCATCCATTAATTTACAGAGCCGTGACACCAGATAAGGATAACCAGATGTATAGTCATAGAGTAGGTTCGCAATCTCAGCCAGATCCATGCCGGTATGATGGTCCATCTCATATTGCTCAAGCATTCCAACGATATCTTTACTTGAAAAACTCATATCCACAAGGAAATCTGCCGCAACATTCCATGGACTATTTTCCTTATAGATTTCATCTGGACGAATCTTTCCTCTGATACTGCGCACATCATAGACTCCTGCAAGAATTACGGACTGGAATGTGCGTATTCTTCTTCTCTTCAAATAGCATGCCCTAAGCTGTGCCAGAAAATCGACAAACACTTGATTATTTGCAGCAGTATCTACCTCATCAATAATCAGGACAATTCTCTTTTCAGACTCTTTGCACCAGCTCTTCATAACTTTGAAAAGTGCTTGAAGCGAATTAATCTGCGCTGATCGATCTGCAAAAGCTGAGAGTTTCTCTTCAATACCCTCCGAAAATTCATCGACCAGATCCAACAATTCTTCTGAAAAAGCTGCAACAAACGACTGCTCACTTTCAAACGCCAGAGAACTCATAGTCTGAAAATCCAAGTACACGACCTCATATTCATCCTTCAAATAATCTGTCAGGGCAAATAATATCGTAGTCTTGCCATATTGTCTGGCACGATTAACCGTAAAATACTTTTCGGTATCTATCATATCTTTTATTTCTTCTAAGCGGCTGGATATATCAACCATATAATGTAACTCCGGATCACAATATCCATCTGAATTAAACGTCTTATTCATTCTCATCACAACCTTAAAATCTGAATCTTTACAATTCCATCTTCATATAGATGGACGCATCCATCGGACTGTCATTATAGCTGTCTATCTCATAAAACCCATATTTCCTGTAAAGGCGGACCGCACTCTCAAGGAACGGCAGTGTATCCAACAGCATATAAGAATATCCGATCTTCCGCGCATCTTCTATGATCCTCCGGATCAACTGATTCCCGATACGTTTACCGCGAAACTCCGGTCTTACATACAACCGCTTCATCTCACAATTCTCTCCGTCAATCTTCCTTAACCCGATACATCCGGCCAATTTCTCATCATAATATGCCAGGTACAGCCGGCCGTCAGGCTGTCCGTATTTATCTTCCAGATGCTCTAACTCCCCGTCGTAATTCTGAATATCAAGATACTCCTGAAAGGCCGGATCACCGGCGATTAACATCTGCGTATATTCTGTAAAAAGCTGCTCCACTTCCGGCACATGCCCATAAGCAGGGATTAATCTTAACCCCATTTCCTTCACCTCCATGTTATCCAATTATACCATACTTTTTCAGGAAACAAAGCTTCTTCTTGTAAAATATATCCGGTTAGCCTATAATTGAGAAAGAAGGATGGACTCTGTCCATTAAGGTACGATAAATGGAGAGGTATCTATGAGCGCAGAAGAAGTAATTCATACAGTAACGGAAATTTGCCGGAGACATTCTGTAAAAAAGGTAATCTTATACGGTTCAAGAGCGAAAGGAACTGCCAGAGAACGCAGCGACATTGATATCGCCGTATCCGGAATCCAAGATTTTGACCGGCTATCAGAAGATATCGAGAACATACCAACCCTGTATACCGTAGATCTGGTAGATCTCGATACTTGTACGAACATATTATTAATGGAGGATATCAGAGAGTATGGACGTAAAATTTACGAAGAGATTTGAATCCTTAAAAAATTCACTTGACGCTTTGAATGAAGCAAAAGAGAGGGATCTGAGCGATTCCTTCGTATTGAGCGGAACAAGTGCGAAATTCAGTATCACTTTTGACCTGAGCTGGAAAGTCATGAAGGACATTCTGGTACAGCACTATGCAATCACAGACTTCGTGGCAGGTTCACCGCGCGAGGTACTGCGGAAAGCATTTCAGGCGGAACTGATCACAGACGATATATGGATGGAAATGCTAAGCGTAAGGAATCGCCTGACACATGACTATGACGGTGATATCATAAAGCAATATTGTGTTAAGATCATAGATGTCTATATTGATATCTTTTACCGTTTCTGTGATATAGCAGAACATGTAATACGGCATTAATCAGGCCCCGTTACAGACGGGGCTTATGATAGGATTTACACGAATCAGCGCTGCGAGCGCGCGTATCTGTCTGAACCGTCTCGGAAGTGCAGGAAGAATACCGTTACTCCAAGTGTCACAGCCTCCGTCACCGGAGCCGCCATCCACACCCCCGTCATGCCAAAGAGATACGGAAGTGTGAAGATACAGATCAACAACACAATCAGTCCCCTTAGCGCCGAGATCACAGCCGACTCGAATGCCCTCCCCGTCGCGGTAAAATAAAACGAAGTGATAGAATTCACGCCGGAAAAGAAGAACGAGAGCATGAAAATCAGCATTCCGGACCGCACCATCTCTTCGACATTCTCATTCTGCACAAATATACCGCTGTACCACTCCATTCCTGCCGCCATCAGAAGGAATACGGCAGCGCCCAAGCCAAAAACATACCGGTTCGTGCGTTTCCGGATATCAGCGGCAAGCAGTTTCTCCTTTGCACCATAGGCGAAACTGATCAGCGGGCTTGCGCCCTGTCCAAATCCAACGATGACCATGCTGAAAGCATACGCCACATACCCAACGATCGTAAATGCGGTCACGCCGTCTGCCCCAATCCTTCTCATGATCACAAAATTATAAGCAAACATAGCTATCCCCGTGGACATCTCCCCAATAAACTCCGAACTTCCATTAAGAATCGTCTGTATACAGATTCTTACAGAAAAACGAAACCGCCCCAGACGGTAGAACTTCGCCCTTTTGACGAAAAAATACAGAATGCAGCAAAGAGAAGCCAATGCCGCGAGAAGAGACGCAACGGCAATCCCGGCAACTCCCATATGCATCCGATCCGCGAATACATAATCCAATATGATATTCAACACTACATTCAGCACGCTGACCTTCATGAAATACTCCGGATTCCCTTCTCCCCGGATGAACATTCCCAAAGAAGAATTAACCACCATCACCGGCAGCTCCAGAAGCATGATCTGATAGTAGTCCTTAAAATAACTACTCACCTGTCCATCTGCATGCAGAATATTCATCATCGGCTGAAAACAGAATATCATAGTGAAACTTATAAGCGTTGAGAGTACAAGAGTTGTTATGATCGTCTGTCTGAATACCTGGTTACCCGTATGCATATCACCGGACCCAAGCGCCATTCCGGCGATCGCTACGCCTCCGATGGAAACCATCAGACCCACTCCCAGATACAAGTATATGATCGGAAGTCCCAGATTGACCGCCGCGATTCCCTCCTTCCCCACATAATTCCCGATGAAGAATCCATCCGCGATCGTGATCAGTGATGTTAGAATCATAGATATGATCGCCGGTATCGCGAATCTTAAGATCATCTTTGCCGTGTTCTGCTTCATCTGCACTAAGTCCATAAAAAAATTCCTCCTTATCATGAATCCATTTACTGATCTCATTCATTATAAGAAGGAATCTGATTATATACTTCTGAATTCTTGCCTACTATTTTATAGGAACACAGATATCAAGCTCCATATACATTGTCTCGCTGTCCACCTCATGATAGATGTCAAACAAACTTTTCTCCGCGTCCAATTCATAGGATGTTCTCGGCAGCCACACCAGAAATATGGTCTGGTATGCCGCATAGATTTGTTTCGCATATCCCTTGAAATGATACACGATACATCTCCCGCCCCGGATCTTCGCCGTATGTTCAAGCAGACAATCTTCCCCTACACTCATACAGATGTCATACAGGCAGTGTCCGGCAGACGTCACCGCAGGATCGTCATAGGTCCGCTCTAAAAGAAGCGTTTCCTCTGTGATATACTCCCGGTATTTACGGATAAATGTATCCCAGTTTCTTCTCAGATTCTCATAATTGCCGAAACGTCTCTCATAGATCACATAATGATCCGGTATCTCTTCAATCGTGATCTTACTGTCACACATTTCAAAAGATTCTGTTTGCCAGCTTTCGTGATGGAAAAAGGGATGCTCCATTGAACGCCGGTAACTCTTCTTTCGAAAATCAATAGGGGCCATCCGATAATGCTGCCGGAATGCCGAACTGTAATTCGACGAACTATAACCGTAATCCGCTCCAATCTCTGTAATCCGGCGATCCTGTTCCGTCTTGAGGCGGAACGCGCTCTGCTCAAGCTTCACTCTCTTGATAAAACCATAGACGCTCTCTCCTGTCTGCTCCTTAAAAAGACGGCTGAAATAATACTTGGAGAAATGGCAGTATCCTGCCACATCCTCAAGCGTCAATTCTTCTCCGATATGCTGTAATATATAATCAATCGCCTGGTTGACAGCTTCTTTTGTGATCATCTACATATACCCGATTCCCTTTCAATCTGTCCGTGTAACCACATAGCGGTCATGCGGCATATCTACACCGCGGTAATGCTTTGTCCAACAATCCTTCTTAACCATACCATTCCTTACTGCTACATTCTGGGAAGCCGTATTCGTATCCCTTATGATCGAACAGACTTCATCGGCTCCAAGCTCTTCAAACGCATACTTCTTACACCCCCTGGCTGCCTCTGTGGCGTAACCCCTATGCCAGTATTGCCGGCAGAAGAGATATCCGATCTCAAGCACTTCCCTGTCCTGCCAGGGCTGCATGGTCAGACCGCACTGTCCGATCAGCTCGTCTGTCTCCTTCAAAATGACTGCCCATAATCCAAAACCCCATTTCTGATACCGGGCAATCTGTCTGTCGATCCACTCCTGCACCTCTTCATCGGTAAACGCTCCTTCATAAGCATACATCACCTCCGGATCCTTGAGGATCCTGCATAAAGCTTCCGTATCACCTTGATTCATCTCGCGTAAATACAATCGGTCTGTTTCTAATACGATATCCATCCGGGTGTTCCTCCTGACATATTTTTACTATAGTATACAAAGAATCTCGTAGATTGACAATCTTCTATTTATTCAATCTTTGTCCTCTCTGAATCCATCAAACAAGAATCCATATGCAAAATGCTCTTACAACATTTTACTTCCTTAGCAATTAATTAAAACATATCACATACGCCTGCTGCTAACAGCCGCCTTCCCCGCAATACACCCGGTTGCCCACGCCCAATGCAGATTATATCCCCCGCAGATTCCATCTGCATCCAACAGCTCTCCCGCAAGATAGATGCCCTTCCGCTTCTTCGACTCCATCGTCCGCGGGTCTACCTCATCCATCCGCACTCCGCCGGCGCACACCTGTGCATTCTCAAAACCATTCGTATCCTGGATCGTAAGACGAATCTTCTTACACCGATCTGCGATCCTGTTAAGCTTATGCCTGCCCAGTTCCGACACGCTCGTCTGCATCCGCACTCCTGCCTGTTCCAGGATTCGCGGAATCAACTTCTGGTTAAATATTCCTGCCAGGCACTCCCCGATCGTCAGATCCGCCCGGTTTTCTGTTATCTTCACAAGCAATCCTGACAGTTCTTCTTTCGTATACTCCGGCATAAGGTCAATCTCCACCTCTGCACGCTTCTTCTGATATAACCCCAATGCAATGTGGCGGCTGATCTGGAACACCGGAATTCCGGATATCCCATACGCCGTGATCTGTAATTCTCCGGTATCCTCTTCAGCCGGTACGCCATCGATCAGCGCCGTAACCCTGGCATCAGTGCGGACGCCGGATGCCTTGGCAAATGGATGTGCTTTCACTCTGAGCTGTACCAGCGCAGGCACAACCGGTGCGATACTGTGCCCGAAGGTCTTCGCCAACGGATAACCGCTCCCGTCAGAACCCAATGCGGGTGCCGCTTTTCCTCCGCAGGCCAGAATGACCCTGTCCGCATGGAAGCTTCGTTCCGCGCGGATTCCGAAGGCTTTCCCCTCCCGGATAACTGATTGAACATGTACACCGCAGTGAATCTCAACGCCAAGATGTTTTAATTCCAGATTCAGAAGCTCCAACACCGACGCCGCCTGATCGGAGCGGGGATAGACATAGTCTCCCCTCGTCTTCATCACAAGTCCCAGGGATTCGAAGAATCGCCATGTTTCCTTATATCCAAACTGCCGAAGCACTTCGTCCACGGCGGCGAGATTCTCACCACGATAACACGACTCCACACAAGCGCTGCCGATCTGACAGTTGGTCAGATTACAGCGTCCGTTCCCCGTCGCGAGGATCTTCCTGCCGATTCTATCCTTCTGCTCCAGAATAAATACCTTCGCCTGCCGGTCATTTCTCGCCGCAGTGATCGCCGCCGCGATACCTGCCGCTCCCCCTCCGATAATTCCAATCCTTCTCATAATCTTTGTCTAATCATCCATCCTGATTTTCTTCCCAAACATAATATAATAACAATTTAACTCAAAATCACTGCAACCTCTTTTATTTTCCGGCAGACATTTAAGCAGCTTTTCTTTTATTACAGAATCCTGAAGTTCTTTTCGCAGTTCATTTTCAATTCCATTCACTTTAAGGAAAGCTCCAATTTCTTTCATTGCCGTATCCAGTTTCCTTTTTTCTACAAGAAAATCCATATCGTATCGTGTCTGTGCCTCCCATTCGCTGAGCATTTCCGAATGATCGTCAATCCAGTCCGTAAGAACCAGATTGGCTCCATTATCAGAAACCATCTTCACCAGCTTAGATACCTTGTGTATATTAGGAACCGTCACTCCCACGCACTCTAAGACGCCTTTCAACGTTTTTTCAACTGTCTGCTGCAGATGATATGCCGCATAATCTGCTTGCAGGAGACAAATTGGAGATAAGATCTATTTCACAATCTATCTCGGGTAAATCTATCAATTTCTTATCCGAATCATATTTTTCAATGTACAAATCGATATCACTGGCACTATTGCATCGAAATTCCAACGAACTGCCGAATAATATCACCTTGCGGATATTGGGGTCCTTTGCAAATTCACGGATCAGTCTCTCTACTCTTTTCTGCATAAGCGGGTGCACACGGTTGGCATCCTGAAAATCAACCCCATCCATAACCGGAAAATCCCACATACTTGAGATTTGCCTCATAACACGACCACGCCTTCCCTTACTAGATACTCTAGCGACATCAATATCCCAAGCCTCGCATGGGGCCATGTAAGCCCGCCTTGGAAATACACCGCGTAAGGAGGCTTGATCGGTCCGTCCGCACTCAGCTCGATGGACGATCCCTGCACGAACGCCCCCGCCGCCATGATCACGTCGCTGTCGTATCCCGGCATCGCCCATGGAATCGGTGTCACGAAGGAATCCACCGGCGCTGCCGCCTGGATCCCCTTACAGAAGGCAATCACTCCCTCCGGCTTCCCAAATGTCACCGCCTGGATAATATCATGCCTGCTCTCAGCGCTGTCCGGCACCACCGGATACCCAAGACTTTCATAGATATTTGCCGCGAAAATGGCTCCCTTCAGCGCGCTTGCCGTCACCGTAGGCGCAAGAAACAGCCCTTGATAGAAGGACTGCATCACTCCAAGGGACGCGCCCACCTCTTTCCCAAGCCCCGGGGAAGTCAGGCGGTACCCGCACGCTTCGATCAGGTCCTTCCTGCCCGCGATATATCCCCCGATCGGAGCTAATCCGCCGCCCGGATTCTTGATCAGCGATCCGACCACCAGATCCGCGCCCACATCACTTGGCTCTCTTGTCTCCACAAATTCCCCGTAACAATTATCCACCATGCAGATGATGTCCGGCCTGATCTCCTTGACAAAATGAATCAGCTCACCGATCTGCTTCACAGAGAAGCTCGGCCTGGTCTGATATCCCTTGGATCGTTGGATCGTCACCATCTTCGTCTTCTCATGGATTGCTCTGCGGATATTTTCATAATCAAAGGTTCCGTCCGCAAGAAGCTCTACCTGGGAATAAGATACCCCATATTCCGCAAGAGAACCCTTAGACGGACGGATCCCGATCACTTCCTCCAAGGTATCATAAGGCTTGCCGACCGGTGACAGCAGCTCGTCTCCAGGCCGTAAATTCGCACTCAGCGCCAGCGCCAGCGCATGGGTTCCACAGGTGATCTGCGGGCGCACCAATGCGCTTTCTGTATGAAATACAGAGGCATACACTTCCTCCAGCGTGTCGCGCCCTGCATCGTTATAGCCGTAACCGCTGGCATAGTGGAAGCATCCCTCGCTGACCTGATTCTTCTGCATGGCATGGATCACCTTGAGCTGGTTATACTCCGCCGTCTCGTCAATGGCAGCAAAACGATCCTTAAGCCCATCCTCCATCTTACGTCCGAATTCCAGGACTTCCCTTCGCACGCCCATCTCTTCATACAGAGAAGCCATATCTATATTATGATCATTCATCATGTCAATTCCTCTTCTTCCTTAATAAAATTACCTCCACGAATCCAGGATCTTCGTCCTGACGACCGCACATTTGGCGTCGAATTCCGGGTTCAGCGGCTGAATATGCATAATGATCTCCGCCGCCTCCTTATACTGCTTCATATCATAGAGAAGGGACGCACGGTTCAGCTCAAAGAGCGATTCCTCCCCCTGATTCCGGATCAGCGGCTTTAGATTCAGCAGCTCTTTGTAGGTCGCTTCCGTATTATGGGAATGCGAATAGACCTTCAGCAGCGTATTCATTTTCTTGATAAATTTGCTCTTAAATAATCTTCTCATCGTAGTACTCCCCTTATCTTCCCTACAAATGCTTCTCTCGGATATAACTCAGCATATCTTCAAGAATCCTGTCCTCATCGTATTCATAATCTCCCTTGCTGATCCAGATGACTTCTCTCTCCCTCTTAAACCAGGTAATCTGTCTCTTAGCAAAATGTCTGGTATCCCGTTTCAGCAGATAAACTGCCTCTTCAAGACTCAACTCCCCGCAAAGATAAGCCAGGATCTCCTTATATCCAAGCCCCTGCATGGATACCATATCTCTGGTGCATCCCATATCCTGCAAGGCCTTCACCTCGTCTACAAGTCCCTCGGCAAGCATCTGATCCACCCGCCTGTCAATCCGGTCATAGAGGCGCTTCCGGTCGTCATTCAGCACAAAATAGACGAATTCATAGGGGGATTCTTTCTGCCGCTCCTTCTCATTATGCCTGGAAATCTGCTCCCCCGTCTGATGATAGAATTCTAGGGCACGGATCACACGTTTCACATTATTGGCATGGATCTGATCAGCCGCCGCCGGATCGACCCTGCGTAAGCGGTCGTGAAGCGCCTGCGCCCCATGTTCCCTTGCTTCTTCTTCAAGCGCCTGCCGATAACCGTCATCCCCGTCGTTTTCCGTGAAATCAATATCATACAGAAGCGCCTGGATGTAAAATCCCGTACCGCCGACGATGATTGGAATATGCTGGTTGGCATAGATCTTCTCCATCGCTGATTTCGCCATCTGCTGAAAGCGTACCACGTGGAATTCCTCCCACGGTTCTAACACATCCACCAGGTAGTGGGGAATCCCGTTCATCTCCTCCGGACGGATCTTGGCAGAACCGATATCCATATGCTTATAAACCTGCATGGAATCCGCGGAAATGATCTCCCCGCCGATCGCCCTGGCAAGCCCGATGGACGCTTTCGTCTTCCCAACGGCCGTAGGGCCTGTCAGAACTACCACTGGTTTCTTACTGTTATGCTCCATGCTCACACAATCCTTTTAAATTTCTTCTCTAATTCCCGGCGGCTCATGGCGATGATCGTCGGTCTCCCGTGCGGACAGTGGTAGGGATTCTCAAGAGTCAGAAGTTCACCGATCAGTGTATCGACCTCTGCGGCGGAAAGCCTCATATTCCCCTTCACCGCCGCCTTGCAGGACATAGAAGCCACCTTCTCGTCGACCAACTCCGGCGACAGATTCCGGCTGATCTCATCTGACAGGCTGTCAAGCATCTGCAGCAGCAGATCCTTCTTGGCGATACTGAACAGATTATCAGGAACCGCCCTGACCGCGAAAGATTCCTGCCCGAATTCCTCGAATTCGAACCCGATCCGGGTAAATTGATCCATATACTGCCTCAGAAGCTCCGCCTCCTGCATGCTCAAGTCCAGGATGATAGGCGGACTGATCATTTGAGAGGTGAACTCCCTTGACTTCATGCTCTTTAAGGTCCGTTCGTATAAGACCCTCTCATGAGCCGCGTGCTGGTCAATGATGTAGAGATTATCACGGTATTCCACCAGCCAATAAGTCTCGAAGACCTGTCCGATCAGATGGTACTCATCCTTCGCCTCTCTCGTCAGCAGCTTCTCTTCAAACAGATTCAACTGCCTGGGTTCTTCTGTCTGCCCGATATTCTCTTTCTTCAAGCCTTCCTCTGCCTGGCTCAAAGAAGCTTCCGTCTTTTCTGAGATCTGCAGATTCTTGCCATATACCGCTGCTTCACGGATCCTGTCCGCCTGGATCTCCGGCTTAAATATCCCGCCCTTGTCCATCACCTCGGCACACGAGCGCTGGCTGTGATACGCTTTGACACGTTCCTTCATCTTCTCCATGAAGTAATCAAGGTTACGCTCTGACGGCGGGGGAAGGGGAGATTTCGCTGCTTTTTCCTGAACCGGATTGTCAGATAAAGTTTCCTGATTATCCACCTCAACTGCTCTAGAGCTTTGGTCAGGCGTTGCCTTCTGAGATTCAAAAATCCCATTATTTCTGGCAAGTCCTTCAAAGGGAAGCACCGACCCATCCTTTTTCACACCATTCCCGTCACTTTTACAGTTATCTATGGAAGACCTGCTATCTCTTTTACCTCTATTGTCTCGTCTATTCTCCTCATTCCCGCAGTTACCCACACGGGAAACATCTGGAACCTCAAGCTCCACATGCGGAATCAATTCTTCCGCATGAAGCCCCTGATTCACCGCCGCATACACCTGATTGTAGACCTCCTGCTGATTATGAAACCGAAGCTCCATCTTCGCCGGATGTACATTCACATCCACCTTCTCGCCGTCGATCTCCATATGCAGCACCACAAACGGATATTTATGCTGCATGGAGAAGTCTTTGTATGCATCCTCGATAGCCTTTGACACAATATTGTTCTTCACATATCTGCCGTTGATAAAATAATTCTCAAAATTCCGGTTCCCCCTGGATATCACTGGCTTCCCTAAGAATCCGGTGATCTTCATTCCCGGCGCTTCCCATTCTGCCCGAAGCAGATTCGACGCGATCTCCCGCCCATACACGTGATAGATCACATCCTTCAGATTCCCGTTCCCGGAAGTGTGAAGCCTTGATTGTCCGTTATTGATAAATTGGAAGGAGATCTCCGGATGAGACAGGGCAAGCCTGGTCATCAGATCTCCCACATGACTCGCCTCCGTCATGGGCGTCTTCAAGAACTTCCTTCTGGCGGGAACATTGTAGAACAACTGTTGGATCAAAAACGTAGTTCCTTCGCGTGCGCCCGTATCTTCCAGATCCACTTCCTTCCCGCCGTTGATCCGGTATCTGGTCCCGAATTCCTGCTCTCTCGTCTTCGTGATCAGTTCTACCTGAGAGACTGCCGCGATACTCGACAAAGCCTCCCCGCGGAAGCCCAGAGACCCGATATGCACCAGATCGTCCACCGTTCGGATCTTACTGGTAGAATGGCGCAGGAACGCGCTTGGCACCTCGTCCCGCTCGATTCCGCATCCGTTATCTGCAATCCGTATAAGCGAAGTCCCGCCGTCCGTTATCTCCACAACGACAGCCGTCGCCCCGGCGTCAATGGCATTCTCCGCCAGCTCCTTGACCACGGATGCGGGGCGCTCGATCACCTCGCCCGCCGCGATCTTATCTATTGTAACCGTATCTAAGACCTGTATCTTATTCATTCCTTATCCTGCCTCTTATCTTGCCATATGTATTACCATCGGTTCTTCAGCTTGTTCTGAAGCTGATATAATGTATTCAGCGCGTCGATGGGTGTCAGATTCCCCAGATCCAGGTTCTTGATCTCATCGATCACATCATCGTCCTTCACCGTATCGAATAAAGACATCTGGGCTAGGTCCACCTCATCGTAATGCCGGGGCTTTGCCGCCGGCTGTTCCTGCCCGTGTGATGCGATATCCTTGATCTTATCCGTGATATCCGCCTGCACCAGTTCCTCCACGATCTCCTTCGCACGCTCGATCACCGTCTCCGGGACCCCCGCAAGCCTTGCCACCTGGATACCGTAGCTCTTATCCGCACCGCCTTTGACGATCTTCCTAAGGAAGATGATATCGTCGCCCTTCTCCTTCACGGCAATGCAGTAATTATTCACGTTATTGATCTTCCCCTCAAGCTCCGTCAGTTCATGGTAATGGGTGGCAAATAATGTCTTGGCCCCAAGGAGCTTGCTGTTGCTGATATGCTCGATCACCGCCCAGGCGATACTTAAGCCGTCGAAGGTACTTGTCCCGCGGCCGATCTCATCTAAGATCAGCAGACTCCTGCCGGTAGCATTGCGCAGGATATTGGCAACCTCCGTCATCTCCACCATGAAGGTACTCTGGCCGCTCGCCAGGTCGTCAGACGCCCCCACCCGGGTGAAGATCCGGTCTACCAGCCCGATATCCGCGCTGGATGCCGGAACAAAGGATCCGATCTGCGCCATCAGGACAATGAGCGCCGTCTGCCGCATGTAGGTGGATTTGCCCGCCATATTCGGACCTGTGATGACTGAGATCCGGTTCTTCTTATCGTTCAGATAGGTATCGTTGGCGATAAACATATCACCCGGTATCATCCGCTCCACCACAGGATGACGCCCGTCCTTGATATCTATGATCCCTTTCTCGTTGATGCCCGGACGGACATAATGATTCCGCTCTGCGGCCAGCGCCAGGGAAGAGAATGCATCCAACTGTGCTACAGCTCCCGCGCTTGACTGGATCCGAAGGATCTCCCTGCCGATCTGATCCCGAACCTCACAGTATAACTGGTATTCCAATGCATACAGCTTATCCTCCGCGCCAAGGATCGTATCTTCCAGTTCCTTAAGCTCCGGTATAATATAGCGCTCCGCATTGGCAAGGGTCTGCTTGCGGATATAGTATTCCGGCACCATATTCTTGAAGGAATTGGTCACCTCCAGATAATAGCCGAACACCTTGTTAAAACGCACTTTCAGGTTCTTGATCCCCGTCTTCTCCCTCTCGTTGGCTTCGAGCTTCGCAAGCCACTCCTTCCCGTCCGACTTGGCAGACCGAAGCCGATCCACCTCCTCGTTATAGCCTTCCTTGATGATGCCGCCCTCCTTCATGGCAATGGGCGGTTCCTCCTTGATGGCGCTCTTTACCAGCTCACAGAGATCCTCAAGCGTATCCAGGCTGTTGTATAATTCCTTAAGCAGCGGCGTTTTCATTTCCCGCAGAATGTATTTGATATGAGGCAGCATAGCAAGGGAATGCTCGAATGCGATCAGATCTCTTGGATTCGCAGACTGATAGGTGATCCTGCACACTAAACGCTCCAGATCGTAGACAGAGGACAGATATTCCCGGATCTCTTCTCTGGAAATGGCATTATCCTTAAGCTCCTCCACTGCATCCAATCGGCGCTCGATCTCCCTCTTGTCGATCAGCGGCTGTTCGATCTGCTTGCGCAGAGCTCTCGCTCCCATGGCCGTCTTCGTCTTATCCAGCACCCACAGAAGCGAACCTCGCTTCTGCTTCTCCCGAATCGTTTCACAGAGCTCAAGGTTACGCCTTGTAGAGCTGTCAAGCAGCATATATTTCCCCGCCGCATAGACAGACAATCTGGTGATATGAGACAGATCCCGCTTCTGCGTCTCCAGGAGATACTTTAGCAGCGCTCCCGCCGCGATCACCCCGCAGTCATAATCCTTAAGACCAAGCCCGTCCAGTGCATTCACATGAAAATGATCCGTAAGCGTCCGCTGACAGATCTTATCATCAAAATACCATGAATCCAACGAATAAAGCGTGATCCCTAATTTATCCTTAAGGAGCTCCAGATCCATGCCGCTCATGTAGAAGGACTCATTGCAGATCAGTTCCGACGGCATGTACTTGTAGATCTCGTCAAACAGCTTCTCCGATCCGGTAAGCTCCGTGACCATATATTCCCCGGTGGTCACATCTGCAACCGACAGCCCGTACCGATCCGCAATATAGACCACGCACATGATATAGTTATTCTTCGTCTCGTCAAGGGCCTGCACATCCAGGTTCGTACCCGGCGTCACGATACGGACCACATCGCGCTTGACCAGCCCCCTGGCGCTCGCCGCCTCCTCCATCTGCTCACAGATCGCTACCTTGTAGCCCTTGGATACCAGCCGGTTCAGATAACTGTCCACAGCGTGATAAGGAACGCCGCACATAGGTGCACGTTCCTCAAGTCCGCAATTCTTGCCGGTAAGCGTAATCTCCAGTTCCCGTGATGCAGTCAGCGCATCCTCGAAGAACATCTCATAAAAGTCTCCCAATCTATAGAATAAAATGCAGTCCTTATACTCCTTCTTCGTCTCCACATACTGCTGCATCATCGGTGTTAATTCCGCCACTTTCGTACCTCTCTTCTACTTTTCTTCTGATTGTGCTTCTCAATTATAGCATTTCTTTCTAAAATAAGGAAGATAGAATTTCTCATTTGGCTACGATTCAGCTGCACCACTTTTTATTAACAATGTTCATGCGCCTGCCCTGCCTCTTCATTCTTACATAGATCGTAAATGACATCTTATATCCTCCGTAACTTACTTCATATCTACATTCAAGTATACTTACAGAACCGCGAAATGGCAACTACAGCAAAGCAAAAAGGTGTAAAATCTCTGATAATTCCACAAAGATTCTACACCTATAGTACATGATAATGCGGCTTCTCTTCCCCGTACAGCCAGTAAGACAGATACCCTCCAAGGAAAATCCCCAGGGCACATAAGCCGGAGAAGATGATCATAAAAGGCAGACAGATCTGCCCGAATAACTGAAAGGGCTGATTGCTGTAATCCCACACCGCCATATGAAGCCATTTATTTACAATGATTCCCGTAATGAATTCCATTGCCGTTACAAATATGATGCACCTTAAGATCTGCCTCCACAGTGCATCCTCCCAATGGACCGCCTGTCCCTGTACGGTAAAAAATACCATACAGATTCCTCCAAGGATGAACATGGACCAGTGGGAAAAACCGCGGAAAAATATCTCAAAGAAATAATAGAGACTTCCGCCAAGTGTCCACAGAAATAAATACTCGCTGAGTTTCTTCATGTAATATACCCTCACTTATGTTTGTCATACTTAGTGTGAGCATTTTGGGCGGAGATTATAGGTGGTATTTATTTCTTCATAGATCTCGCAGATCTTCTTAGCCGTATTCTCCCACAAATATTCCTCCATAACCTTGGACTGTGCACTTTTTCCCATTTTATTTGCGGTTTCTATATGCTCAAAGATATACGCAAGCCTTCTCGTTAACTCCTGGACATTATCTGCCTCGAATAAAAATCCATTCTCTCCGTCATGAATGAATTCGGTAAAGCCTCCCACATCTGACGCAACGACACAGCACCCTATACTCATAGCTTCAAGCGCCGCTGTTGAAAATGCTTCCTTTCTGCTTGGAAAGACTACGCACATTGCCCTTTCATAATATCGAAACACCTGCTCCTGACTGATAAGCCCCGTGAACGTTACCTGCTCCTGCACATGTAATTCCTCACATAAGCTTTTTAACTGTTCTTCGATACTGCCGGTTCCAATGATTGTCAAATTGACTTTCTCCCTGTACGCTTGGGGCAGCAGGCTTACCGCGTGTATCAACAGGTCTGCCCCCTTCACCTCCTCTATTCTTCCGCAGAAAACAATTTCTCCATTGGGAAGAATCGGCGTTTCTCTGTTCCTGACTGCAAGCTTGACACTATTGTGAACCGTCAGCAATTTCGTTTCATCCTTGAAGCAAAATCTATGCATGATTTCATTGCGGATAAAGTCACTGACACATAAGATCCGATCCACATTATTCACCAGATACCGCCTCACATTATCGATCATCCATCCCTCTCCAGAATTCATGGAATGCATGGTCACGATTACAGGAATACGGAGATACCTGCCAAGCATTACTGCGCCAAAGGAGATAAATGCATCATGGAGATGGATAAGAGCGTAACTATCGCCTGAATCACCGAGATATGCAATAGCTCCCTTTAGGAATAACTGATTCAGGATTGCTGTCTCATAATCAAAGACATCCTTTTCCTCCAATACAGACAGGATTTTTCTCTCTTCTTTTGAAAACATCTGTTCAAAATCCGTATTGATTTCCACTATCTTCCGTTCTTCTGTATCCAGAGTTACAGAGTACAATGCCTCTGAGGTATACGCATACTCCCGGCTGGTCTTCATACGTCCGATCAGCAGCGTAACCCGGCAGCCCTGCTTCACTAATTCATCCGTCAGATTTTTCACATGTATTCCGATTCCGCCGTAAAAAGGCTCATAATCGGAGGATATAATCAATATTCTCTTCATTAGCAAACCCTTTTTCTATATCCTGTGGCAAAATCCACTTCATTCCGAAGCGGTTTCCCCTCAAGAAACGCCCGGAAATTCTCCCCCGCGATCTTCACTGCTTTATCAAGAATATCCTGCGTATGGTAATTCCCCGACACATGCGGAGTAATGATCAGATTCGGCGTCTCCCAAAGCGGGGAATCCTCCGGCAGCGGTTCCTGTTCCGCCACATCGATCGCCGCGCCTGCGATCACACCCTCCTTTAACACCCTGACCAGATCTTTTGTAGGGATCAGGCTCCCGCGTCCGATATTGACAAGCACTGCGGATGGTTTCATAAGGCGGAGCTTCCGCTCGTCTAACAGATGATACGTTTCAGCTGTTTCCGGCAGGGTACATACAACAATGTCGGCATCCGAGATCAGTTCCTCCAAGACATCCATCTGATATAATCCCTCCAGATATTCCGGTTTTTCGGCGGGATTCCTCCGTACCCCAATCACTTTGCTGCCCAAGGCACTCATTTTCCGGGCAAATGTACCGCCGATATCCCCAAGTCCTAATACCAGCGTCTTACTGCCCGTGATATTCGTCACGATCCCCTCGTCATGCCAGCTATGTTTCTTACGGTTTTCTTCATACATAGGTAATTTTTTCTTTAATGCAAATACAACACTGATCAGATATTCCGCAATCGTAACACCATATGCTCCCGTAGCGTTACAAAGCTTCACTCCTTCCGGAAGAACGCCCGGCCTGACATACTCGTTCGCTCCCGCACTGTCAAGCTGCAGAAACTTTAGATTCTGTGCCTGCGGCAGGTATTCTGTCTTCACATTCCCCAGAATGTAATCCGCATTCCGAACCATCTCCCTGGTTGCCGCCTCCTTCCGGTTTACATAAGTAAAATGCATGTCCGCGCCAATCGCTTCCAGATACCCGCGGTGTTCTTCCTGAACCGGTATTGTTACTAATACTTCCTTCATCTTCTCACACTCCTGTTTTTTCTTACTCACATCTCTGCCTGCTGAAAAACCGCCGTCTGAAACACAGCCATCTCATCCCCGTTTTTACAGGAAAACTGCATCCGCGTTCCCTTCACTGTACAAAGGCCTGCCCCTGTCAAAGCACAGAGGAAACCGGCATATGCGCTGTCATCTTCGTAACGCTCTACGCTGATCAGATATCCCTGCGGTTTTACGAACGCTGAAAGCGTCTTCGCATATTCCTCATGCCGTTTTGTCTGCTCCTCTGTGGACAGCGGCGCCGCCTTCGATTCCTCGATCAGAGGCCTCCATACAACATTCTCATGTACCGTGCGACAGGAAAACAGGGTGTCATACGTCCTTCCCCCCGACTCTTTTGCACAGGCAAAATGCACATTCTCTGCCGAAAGGCTTCCGGCAAGTTCTTCTGCCACGGATACGGCATTCCGGGACAAGTCCAGGCCTGTGACAGAAGACTCTGGATGCAGCATGGCCAGAAAACAAGACAGAATCCCATTGCCGCAGCCAATGTCAAGAATATCCCCTGTCCAATAACGCTCATACTTCAACAGATAATCCATGACCCTTCGAAAGAACACATAATCATAAAAAGAAGCAGCCAGAATGCTCATCTGTATGCTTTGATTCAGGTAATCCACAAGCTCCTCTTGACGGTGGAGATAAGGCATATCTTTGCTCCCATACATCAGCCGCTCTTCTGAAAGATCAAATAATTTGGTCAATTGATCAATATGATTCTCTCCTTCTTCTTGTCCATAGGTTTCAATCAGCGCCGTATCCAGTTCAGATATCTTGCGGATACCAACTCTGGAAAGATATTCCTTGATTCTAAGATCCAGCATATAACCCTCTCCTTTTCGCCTCGGCAAGAAGCTTCGGCTGTATCTCGGGATATGTCCAGCGCTCTGGACATTCCTCCATGATCACGATCTTCTCGATCTCACTATGTAATTCCTTCTCGAACGCTTCAACCTCGGCATAATACAACATCCCAAAGGTCTCTTCTCCGTCAGGATCCGATGCAGCCGAATATACACAGACCGGTTCTATGCGATAATCTAACGCCCCGGTCTCTTCATACAGTTCTCTTTTTGCCGCCGCAAGGATCGTCTCCCCTTCTTCTCTATGCCCTCCAGGCACCTCCAGAGTTTCCCTTGACTTATGCTTACAGAAAACATATTTTCCTTCCGTTCTCGCTATGATCACCGCAAATTTCAGCAGGCTGTCCTCAACCTCTTCATAGAATCTCACTGTCATATATCTTTCTCCCTTATCATTGTCATCCGTATCAAATGAATTTTTTATTTGCCGATTGCCTGTCCGATATAGTAGAATCCCCGGCACTCCTTAAGCGCCACATTCACATACTTCCCGATCAGTTCCCTTCCTCCATGGAAATGTACCAGCAGATTATTGCTCAGTCTCCCTGTTACCATCAAAGGGTCATGGTCGCAGATATCCTCCACAAGCACCTCCTGCACGGTTCCCTCATGCACTGCGCAAGTCTCTGCCGCGATCGACTGCACTTCCTTGAGCAGACGGCCGAAACGGTCCTTGATCACATCTTCCGGCACCTGGTCCTCCATCACGGCTGCCGGCGTCCCTGTCCGCTTCGAGTAGATGAAGGTAAATGCACTGTCATAGCGCACCTTCCTTACTACGTCAAGGGTCTCTTCAAAATCCTCTTCCGTCTCCCCCGGGAATCCCACGATAATATCCGTCGTAAGGGAGATATCCGGCACTGCTTTACGGATCTTTTCCGCCAATTCAAGATACTGTTCCTTCGTGTAACGGCGGTTCATCTTCGCGAGGATATCCGTGCTTCCCGACTGCACCGGAAGATGCAGATGCCTGCAGATCTTCTTCGAATTCTTCATCACCTCGATCAGCTCGTCGGACAGATCCTTCGGATGGGAAGTCATAAACCGGATCCGCCTAAGCCCTTCGATCTGTTCGATCTCCTTAAGCAGCCCGGCGAACGTCATCGGCGTATCTAAGGTCTTCCCATAAGAATTCACATTTTGCCCAAGCAGCATCACCTCACTGACACCGTCTGCAGCCAACCGCTCAATCTCCCGGATGATCGCCTTTGGATCCCGGCTTCTCTCCCGGCCCCTCACATAAGGTACGATACAATAGCTGCAGAAATTATTGCATCCAAACATAATATTGATCCCGGATTTGAAGGCGTATTTCCGCTGATTCGGAAGATCCTCCACGATTCTGTCCGTGTCCTTCCAGATGTCGATCACCATCCGCTCTGACATAAGGCGCGTTGCGACCAACTCGGCGAATTTGTAGATATTATGGGTCCCAAAGATAATATCCACAAACCGGTAGCTCTTCTTTAGCTTCTCCACAACCTCAGGCTCCTGCATCATACAGCCGCAAAGGCCGATCATCATATGGGGATGCTTCTTCTTCCGGGGCTTTAGCTGCCCAAGCCGTCCATACACCCTCGTGTTCGCATTCTCCCGGACCGTACAGGTATTATAGATCACGAAGTCCGCCTTCTCCTCCGAAGCTTCCTCATATCCCATTTCCTTTAAGATGCCTCGAAGCTTCTCGGAATCCCTGGCGTTCATCTGACAGCCAAATGTGGTGACACAGGCTGTGGGAACGCGCCCTTTTTTTTGTTCAAAGTCTTTTATCCACTCCCGGCATTTTGCTATGAAATAGTATTGCCTGGCCGGTTCCTCTGTGGGCGGCTCCAAATTAATATCTATATTATCTAACCCAAATTCATTATACAAATTGCTTTCTCCCCTCGTCATACTCATATCCAATTTCCCGAAGCGTATCTATGATCTCATCCCGGTCCGCGCCCATATCCTCACACAATGCATCCAATGCCGGATAATAATCCCGAAGCTTCGTATTGACAACACTCAGCAAAAGCATCGGATCCTTTGGCAGTCCTGTCGGCATATCCGATTCCCCCTCTCTTTCACAACAATTCCTTATCATTCTCTTCTCAGTAATCACGATCTCCGGCCGTATATCGTATTCCTCGTACGGTACCGACCGTAAGATCTGGAATTCAAACGCCAGCGCCATCTTACGCAGCCCCGGATGCGACACCAGATACCGGTCATAATATCCGCCCCCGTAACCGACTCTATGACACTTTTCATCAAATGCTACCCCCGGCATCAGCATCAAACCCGCGCCGCCGCCGTCCATCGGCCCGTCGCCCGCCGGTTCCGGTATTCCACACGTCCCCGGCCTAAGCTTGCGAAGACTCTCAATACGGTAAAAATGCATGGTACTCCCCGTCACCTTGGGTACCCATACATTCTTGCCCTGTGCGAAAGCCGTCTCAATGATCTTACGCGTCCCTGCCTCCCGGTTGTAATCCACATATGTATAGATCTCCTCTGCCCCAGTAAACCAGGGGTGCGAGACAACCGCGGCCGCAATATCCCCGCTGGCATTGCGCCACACATCCTCTTCAAGCTCCCGCCGCTTTTGGCGAATCCATTGTCTAATTTCCCTTTTTGTTTCCAAATTTCTCACCCAGATTCGTAATGCTTCCGTCCGCCTCCTGAATGGAGATCTGATCCAACTGGCTCCGTAGATTCTGCCGGAAAGAGTCAATATACTCCCTCCTTAAGATCTGCTGCTCCTTTTGCTCTGCCTCTGTCAGCCCTTCTGCCTTTGATTTATGATACAATTCATTGATCCTTGCAATCTTCTGTTCGTTCATTGCCCTCTTCCTTCCTGAAATGCTTATGCCTGTCCGCATAAATCTTATCTTACACTATCTTTGCCGAGAAGTCCACCGCCAAAAAACAAATACCCCTCTGCAAGCTGTCCGGCACCCGGTACCACAAGCAGAGAGGTCTCATCTTGACTTTTGTTTCAATGCATTAACTGGAATAATTCTCAAGGAATCCATACAGTGCCTTCGCATCCTCCATATACTTCCCATTCCTGATCTCATTTTGCATCTCGGAAGGCAACCCGTCACACTTGATATCCGTGTACTCATAAGGGGTCTTCTTATCACTCAGATATACAACCACATATCCGTTGACCTCCATCAGATAATAGCAATCCTCCTTCAATGCCTGGCCGTCCGCCGCGATCGTCACAGGTTCCTGTTCCGTCACCGTCAGCTCCTTAGGCTCCGTGTCCCTGGCGATCTCTACTTTAGCCGCACGCTCCTGTGCTTTCTTGAAGCTTAATTGATAAGCTCCCGCCATCAGCGTCATCGCCACGATCATTACTGCAAAAAAACCGATACCATACTTCGTTCTCATAAGAGCAACTCCTTTTTTAGTACAGTATCGGTAAATATTTTATATTTTATGCATTCAAAATTCAATTCCTGAACAAGTGCAGCCGATGGCATACAGACAAAATCATCCTTCCCTTTGGCATACTGCGTACCTCATCTTCCGTAACTCCGCCTAAGAGCACCAGCGCCGCTCCATATACGAATACCGCGGCAAATAACGCAACCACCGTCGCAATCTTCTCCCCTGCAAATAATTCAAAGATCAGATGAACGACCACCGTCACGGCTCCCATGATTCCCGACGCAAGGAGGGGAATGATAAATGTCTGCCTGCGCTCCTGCACATATCCGATCCTCTCGCGGAGTGCATGGGCGTTCAGAATACAGATCGCACCGGAGAAAACGATCTTGCTGATTACCACCGCATAGATGTTCCATTTGAAGACCACCAGCATCAAGAACAATGACAGCGTATGGATCAGAAGCGAGATCCCGGCATTCTTGACCGGCGTCATCATATCATCCAACCCCTGGAGAACAGAATTCGTCACGGTAGAGAGACAGAAGAATATCACGGATACCGCTCCTAACTGCAGCATCAGCGCCGCCATCCGATTGTCTCCTTCATAGAACAGAAGATCCATAATTGGTTTGGCAAGGATCAGAAAGCCCATGGCACAAGGAATCGCAATCATCATATTGAATCTTGTCACCATGCTGATCTTGTTATGTACCTGCTTCCTGCTTCCGGTCTGCACAGTCGTCACAAGGCTTGGGATCAAAGACGCCGCCAGCGCGCTTGATACGGATAACGGCACGTTAACCAGCGTATTATACTGGCTGTTAAAGATCCCCATGAAGCTGGCATACTCGGTCTTCTGATAGCCCTGGGCCGCCATAATATTGTTAAATATCGCCGTATCCAGAAAATCACTGATATTATATACCGTCGCACTCAATATGACCGGCGCGATGGTCAGGAACAGAATCTGATAGATCCTGCTGTAGCTCTCCTTCTTGCGGCTCCTGTCCTTCCACATCTTCCGCTTAAACACCCGCTGATAGACGATAAAAACGAACACTACCGTTATCAGTGCGAATGCTGCCCCGGCAACCGTTCCCACCGTTCCTCCCGCCGCGGCATACGCCGGACCGTAGGACGCGTCTCCCCTTGTCTCGGCAAGGTCTCTTCCTGTCTTCAAGAGCAGATAAGCCCCGATAATAGATGCCGCCGCATTGACCACCTGTTCTAAGACCTGGGACAATGCCGTTGGCATCATGGAACCATTTCCTTGAAAGAACCCTCTCAGAACACCCAGGATCGCAACGACCAAGATACAGGGCGCCAGTACCCGCAGGGCATACACGCTCATATCCATCTTCATTACAGACGTCGCTATGAAGTCCGCACCCAGGAAGATCGCCAAAGCAACCAGCCCGCCTGCCATGAAAGCAAACATCATCGCGCAGCGAAACACCTTATAAGCATTCTTGTACTGCCCTACCGCAACCCTTGCGGAGACTAATTTGGACACAGCAAGAGGAAGGCTGTAAGAAGTGAGCATCAACGCGATCGTATAGATCGAAAATGCCACACTGTAATAGCCCATCCCTTCGTTACCTACAATATTCGTGAGCGGGATCCTGTAGACAACCCCGATAATCTTCGTAATCACTCCTGCGATCGCAAGAATAGAACCCTGTAGCAGGAAATTCTTGTCTCTCTTTTTTCGTCGTTTCGCCATATATTACTCCATCTTATCGTAAAATATATTATCCGGAAATATCAGCGCAAGATATGAAGGCTCTCCATGATCTTCCTCTGCATCGCCTCCATCTCCTGCCGCTCTTCCTCTTCCATATGGTCATATCCAGTCAGGTGCAGCACGGAATGCACGATCAGAAACACATACTCTCTCAGCACAGAATGTCCGTAGTCCTGCGCCTGCGCGATTACCTTCTCTTTGGATATCACAATATCTCCCAGCAAGAGCTCCCCCGACTCCGGATCAAAGCAGTCCTCCCTCTCCTCAAGGAACCCGAACTCTCCGGGTCCGGGATAATCGATCATCGGAAATGACAGCACATCTGTGGAGCGTTCGATCCCCCTGAATTCCGCATTCATCTCCTGTATCTGTTCATCCATGGTAAGCAAGAGGCTTACCTCTGCCTCATAGGGACAGCCTAACACATCAAGCGCCCTCTCGATGGCCTCTTTTGCCGTCTTCTGACATTCAAGCGGAAGCGAAAGCGTCCCTTCCTCCTCATAGTAAAGTGTCATATCCTTCTCCCTCTATCATTACCGATTCCGCCGTTTCTTATATCTGTCATTCCTGTCGCGGCTCTTCGCTTTCTCGCGGTTCTCGTAATCTTCATATGCCTTCACGATCTTTTGAACCAGCGGATGACGCACCACGTCCTTGCTGGTCAGATGGCAGATACCGATATCGTCAATATTCTTAAGGACAGAAATGGCAATATCCAGACCGGATACCTGCCCCGGTGCAAGATCCTTCTGGGTAATATCACCCGTAACAGCTACTTTAGAACCAAAACCGATCCTTGTCAAGAACATCTTCATCTGCGCCGGCGTCGTATTCTGCGCTTCATCCAGTATGATAAATGCATTATCAAGCGTCCGCCCTCTCATATATGCCAGCGGCGCCACCTCGATCAGCCCCTTCTCCGAATTCTTAAGAAAGCTCTCCGCACCCATGATCTGGTACAGGGCATCATAAAGCGGCCTCAGATACGGGTCGATCTTGCTCTGCAGGTCCCCCGGCAGGAACCCCAGTTTCTCGCCCGCCTCGATGGCAGGACGCGTCAGTATGATACGCCCCACCTCATTATTGCGGAATGCCGTGATCGCCATAGCCATCGCAAGATAGGTCTTCCCGGTCCCGGCAGGGCCAAGGCCGAATACAATCATCTTCTTACGCATCGCATCCACATACTTCTTCTGTCCCAGGGTCTTAGGCTTGATCGGCTTCCCCTGCAGCGTATGGCAGATAATATCCGAATCGATCTCCAGTACACTACCCTCGCTGTCCTCCATCACAAGGGCAAGCGTGTAGTCGACATTCTGTTCCTGGATCGTATTGCCTCTCCTGGAAAGTCCCACGAGCTGCTCTAAGACCTTCTTCGCCTTCTCTACATTCGCGGCCTCTCCCATGATCTTCATATTCTCGCCTCTCGCGATCAGTGTCACATGAAGCGTGCGCTCTATCTTCTTAGCATAAGCATCAAACTGGCCGAACACATTGCTCTCATGCTCTGCCGGTATATTCATGACTGCTTCCATTAATCCCATCCGCTATTCTCCTGTCTCGTCTTGTTCTTCGGCTGCCGGAATCTCCAGCAACCGGGACTCGGCCTGCCTGCCGATCGGCATCAGTACCGTAAGCCGTCCCTTTGCCTCGGCCTTTTGAGACCCTGTGTATATTTTAACATCATTCTCAATAATTTCTACCCCTTTTTTCTCCAAATCTTTACAATATTGCTGAAATTTTCTGCTCAACCGCTGCTGAAGCTCCTCTTTCGTGTATTTTATCTCATCGGATTCATAGGGTCTGGCCGTCTTTTTCCCATAAGATATGGGCAGATAGAAGTTCTCGGCGATGCATAACTGCTTCTCACATCCGTACATCTCCCATGCCCGGTATTGATTCCGGATATTGCCGAACTCCAGTGTATAACGCCCGATCTTCACAAAGTATGCATTCTTCTCCAACGGCAGATGTGTCTTCTTATCATAGTAATATTCTTTTTCTTCATAACCAAGCTCCATCTCATCCTGGTATTCGATCACGGTCCGTCCCTGGATATCGGCATCCGACTCATGATACTGGTAGGCAACCACGGTACCTGCGTCATCCATCACCGGAACCTGGCCGGATACCAGCACGTCTCCCGTCTTGACCTCGGCGCCCTCGCTGACCATGGGAATCCCGTTGCGCGGAACAATCCTGGTGATCACGCAATCCCTGTCGGCTACAATGTCTGTCGGCTGCTCCTGCTCCGGATTCTCTGCTGCTTCCGGATTGCCGTCACCCGGATTCTCTGCCGCTTTCGGATTGCCGTCACCCGGATTCTGCCCGGGATTGCCCGGCGATGCAGCCTCGTCCATGGCCGGTATGGTGTCCTCATTCTCCTTCACCTGGATGATCAGGTGGGTTCCCTGGATGGACGCTGAGACCCAGATAATATCGTCATATTCCTTGCGGATATCCTTAACGATCCTTGCACAATCCACCTCCGAGACCCGCATCCCATTTTCCACCTCGCGGGTCTTAAGGAACTTAAGCAGGGTTTCATCCGTATAAGTCAAATTGCCCCTGATATCAATATTCCATATGTATCTGGACATCAGGAAGATCAATGCGGCAAATAACAGCGCTCCTGCGAAGAACATCTTCCGTTTGCGGTATTTGTGTAAAAAAAAAGGAAGACCGAACCGCTCTACAATGCTCACTTTTGTTCCTGTCTTCCTGATGATCGGTTTTAATTTACGGAAGCCCGGGATTGAGATATTCATCTCATAGGCCCGTCCTTTTGGCTCAAGTCCCCACAATATGATCCCCCTATGACTGCATGCATTTAAGAATCTCTCCGTAGAATATCCTGTGATCCGGATCCGGATATATCCTTTGACATATCGGATAATCTTTAACAGCAATATGGTACCCCCTTCAATTCTGGTATTCGATAGATTTTATATGTCCGTTCACCTTCATCTCGTCATTGGTATAATATACGACCTGCAGCCGTTGGCCGATGATGCGGATCTGCCCCGTCTTCGTCTGGATCCGCACCAGAGAATCTGTGTACTCTAAGATCCCTCTGTAGTTCTCCAGGCACAGCTCCATCTGGCCGGTGACGGTAAGTACAGGCATGCCAAGCGCCACGTCCTTGGGAAGCTCTGATAACTCTGCAATTTTATTTCGGAAAGAATGACTTTCTTCATCCTGTCTCTGATTCTGTCTTTTCGCTCTCATAGAAACGCCATTCATGGATTTTATAGTAATCTATGCGGCACGCCGGCTGGTTATGCTTGATTTTTCATTACCGCCCTAACAGGCGCACCGGCACCACTTTGAATATCGCTGAAGACAAGGCCAGCCCCCACAGGAAGCCCCTTTTCTTTTTACTGCTTCCCTTCAACTTATCCAGGCTTCTGTAACTTTCCTCCAGTCTTGATCTTCCGGTTTGCAGATCTGCCAATATCTTAAGCCCTGCCCATGACTGGAATGTTGTAAGCAAGAATATGACGCAACTTCTGAAAAGATTCTGCCTGCCCTTCGCCAGATAATAGATTCCTTCCCATATCCCCAAAAATGTTGCTATATGATGAATCCCTATACAGATAGATAATTCTTTTTCCCGCATCATCCATACCTCCCCTTTTCTTCCTACATACCTATTGTACAAGATTTCACAGTCGGAATATAGTAAAAGAGTTCGCAAGTTTTTACATTTTTCGCGCCCTGATTACTGCTCATACCTACAGTGCTCACAGCATACACATCAAAAAAGGAGCATAACTGAACAATATTCCCTGCTCAGATATACTCCTTTTGCCTAACGTACATATATGCTTATACTAATATATCAATATTCTCTCCAAGTCCCGGTATCGCAGCTCCCCCTGAGATCTGCGCCGCCGCGTCCATCATCTCAGCCATCGCCTCTGTCGACATCTCCATCGTATCCATAACCTTCGACATCATGGCATAGCTTACATTCAAATGCAATTGTTGCATCGACATAGCAGTTGATAATGCAGCAATATCCATACTTTCCACTCCTTCCTTTTATCAGAATAACAAACCGATCATTCGTTGATCATGTCAAGCTCTGTCAGATTGATCCCCGATGCCGCCAGAATGACTTTCAATTCTATATACCGCCTTTTCATCTTCTTGTAGACAATAGAATCCTTCTCGCACTCTACCATGTAATCCTGCAATCTGGAAAATTCTTCGACAGATACCTTTAACATCTCCTGATCTGACATATATTCACCCACTTTCACAAGAATTCTGTTTCTGTGATGCCTTTATTATAACAATAAGTGACCGGAGTGTAAAGTCTTAATTCTGCAAACCATTTTATTTCACCGGCATCTCGATATTGACAAAATACGCTTCCTCACTGGCTGATGCTGTACTCTTCAATCATACAAGTATGCTCCAGTCTACCAATAACACAAGGCGGGCAACGGCTACCCGGCCATCCTCCGCTTCAAAATGTATCCGGGCAGACTGCATAGACTCCTTTGTTTCTCCTGTATCATTCTACCATACTTGCTTCTCTATCACAATTGCTGACTACATTTTTTCCTCAATATGACAAATACCCCACCGGCCCCGGCAAGCGCAAGCAACAGGTACCATTCTATATTTACGTTATCACCGGTCTTTACACTGGTTTTTGCACCCGGATTTTTAGCATCCGTTGATGCAGACTCCGCCGGTTTCGGCTTACTGTCCTCCTGCTTATCATTTTCGCCTTGTCCCGGTTTCTCGTTGTTATCCGGCTGGCCGTTATGATCCGGTTTCCCGTCATCGTCCGGCTGACTGCCATCATCTGGTTTCGCTCCATTGCCCGGTTTCGCGTCAGTTGCTATCAGACGCGCACGGCTGATTCCCTCAAGCACCACATTCTCAGGCTGTCCTAAGTATGCTGCCAGTGCATCCTCACACGCCTGATATTCATGCAGATTGACCTTCCCTTCGAACTGGGGATAGTCACTGATGTCATTGGGAAGGTAATTGTTCATCGCAACCGTATACATTTTAGCTTCCTGTATTGCTTTTCCCTGAACGAGCGCATGTAAGATTCTGCTTCCCTTCTTAAGAGACAAGTTATACCTGACCTCTATCCCGCCTGCCTGCAGCATATTTCCACTGTTATCCGGCCAGCCGTCATAGTCTCCTCTTTCATTCGCTTCTATATTCGCTTTCATGATATCTAGCGATGTTTCGAGTATCTCTAAGATCTCTTTGCCGCTCAATTCTTTTGTCACAATATAATTCCCATAAGGTGATACATCTAGCACATTCTGATATGTAACCGTCCCCTTTTCTATGGAAGCACGGATACCGCCCGCATTTTCAAATGCGATGTCTGCTCCGGTCGCCAGAAGATATGCATCTGTAACAGCCCGGCCCATGGTTGTCTCGCCAATCCGGATATGCTCCCATATTCCATCCAGATCTTCCGGGGTATAACCTACCGGCTGAGAAAGTATCGCTTTCTGCTCTTCCGTAATGCCGTCTAAGAGAGCCTGCACATTCGGATCCGCATTCACTGCCTTGCCTGTGTCATAGTCCACCAGATTTTCTGTCATTTGGATGTCTTCTACAAGATTTCCATCTTGATCTAATGTACAGGTCATATCTACATTTCCAAAATTCCACAGATTATATCCCGTCTCAACCACCAGAGCCGTCCCGCCGTCCGGTCTTGTAACCGTCTCATTCACCGTTGTATGTTCGTGTCCTGCGATCCACAGATTCACACTCTCCACAGAAGAAGCCAGGCCTTTCGGGTCAATACCGTGCGCCATACCAACTACGATCTGACATCCCTGTGCTTTCAGTTCCAAAGCTGCTTTCCGGGCATAGACTGTCATATCTGTAAACTTTAGTCCTTCTACATTTCCCGGGGCAGTTGCATGATAAATCGCCGGATCGATCACTCCGAATACCCCTATTTTTAATGTTTTTCCGTCTTTTACAACTTCCTTCGTAAGATAATGCTGATCAAAAAAATTACTTCCGTCTTCCTTGACTACATTTCCGGCGAGAATGAGAAATTGTGGACTTCCATTTTGTCTGACGATCTCTTCCAGCTCTTTCAGACGGTCTTTCCCATAATTCCAGTCATGGTTTCCCGCCGCCATCGCATCATATCCGCAGGCGCCCAGTACCTTCGCTACGGACTCACCCCGCACGAGAGTGGCAATGGACTGCCCGTGGAAGGTATCTCCCCCGTCCAGTACCAGTGATAAATCTTTTCCCTGCGATGCCTGATCAACATAGGTCTTCACTTTCGGAAGTCCGATCACCTGATTCCAGTCATCTTCCAGAATTCTTGCATGGATATCATTCGTATGAACCACATTTATCTGAAATTCTGTGGTATCATTCCCCATTACCGGTTCCGGTTCGGCGGCGTCATTCACCACTGACGCTTCCGGTCCTGTGATGCCATTTTCTGTTACTTCTGTCTGCGGCACTGTACCTGCCGCTAAGGCCGTTCCTGTCATCATGATAAGCGCCATGCACAATGAACTGAAAATGCTTAGTATTCTCTTTTCTAATCTCATATTTTTCCCTCTTTCTATATTACTGCTCGCAGCAGCGAATGATTGTCATTATTATAAGTCACAGCAAATAAAAGACAATGACTCTGACATAAAAAGCACATTTCTGGTGTAAAATGTAACAAAAACCCCCAGCTGAAGGAATGATAACATTCTTCAACCGGGGGTTCTGTCTTTTACTTCCGATTCGGTTTTCTTTTAATCGCCAGTAATTTCATATAGTCATCAAATTCCGTTGTGTCAGTCGGCTCAAACATGACCCATTTCCCATCATGATAGGTTTGGGCTTCATCATATTGCCTGCAGACGGCATCAGAAAGTGTATCCCTTATGGCTTCAAATTTTGCTCTCTCATTCTTCCCAAAAATAATCATGAAACCAACACAGCTGCTTTTCGCATATAGACTGCAAAGGGTTTTCCCGCCTCTGCGATACTTGTACTCGTAAGTCCAATTCTTACCGCCAGTATTCCATAACCGTTCCATATCGTATTTTTCATCAATGGCAGAACACAACGCTTGCCAGACTCCATACAAGGATTGTCCCAGCAATTCTGTCATAATTGACTGAGACGGTTTGTTTTCAAGCATAATATTACCCCCTATATTTTTTATGAAATTCTATCCCGTAAAACTTCTATTTTACAGGCATGTATCTTTGTTCCTTTATCATAACTAATTCCTACACCAAGCACACGCCCCGTATACTTGGGACGTTCTCCCAGCTTACCTTCAAATCTAAGCACATATTTCCTGTCCTTAATCTGCTGCAGCGCCTTCTTTGGCGTATCATTCACCTTCAATTCCAGAATGATCCCATCAGCCGTATGATCGACCTCCGGATAGAATATAAAATCTACGTATCCGATCCCGCCCTTATCTTCCCGCTCCACCCGATAAGTATCTCTTGCCGCAAGATAGATAAGATTCACTACAGCCGTAAGATCGGTCTCGTTACTGTAATTTAACAGCGGAACTTCTGTATTATGTGCAAATTCCAGTATTTCATCAGCATATCCCTGAAACGATCCATCAATTCCTTATTCGGAATCCGCACACACCCCTTCTCAAAGGTCAGGAATCCATAAACTACCATAGCTGAGAGAATCTCATCCCTTGTCGTCAGATCCATAGAGGATGCCGCATATTCACACACATTTGCCTCGACCGGAATATCTGATATCATTTTAACCAAGTCCTCACGTACCTGCGCGGTATTTTGCTCGATATAATAGAATATCTCATCATAAGGTCCTGAACTGGTCCAGTAATTTCCCAGATTATTGTTGGTAAGTGCCGCAACTACGGAGCGTGGATTATATACCCGCTCTCCTTGCCTGATATGATACCCGTCATACCAGAGCCTTAACCCCTCTCTGGTGACTCGCGGATTCTTCTGATTCAGAAGAAATCTTTCATACAGTTCATCGACTTCGGCTTCCGTAAACCCAAAATATTCCCCGTACAGTTCTTCCGATACCATCGTATATTCAAGAAACATATTCAATTCAGAACCGCTGGAATACTTGGCGATCGGCAGGATACCCGTCATATACGCTAACGAGACATAAGCCTTCCCCTTTAAGAGATTACTCAAAAAATCGATATACTCTTCCCTGTCCTTTTGTGTCACAAAATCTCTGTGGAAAATAAAATCCCACTCATCTAAAATAAATATAAACCGCTTCGAATCATAAGAATGATATACGGCAGAAAATGCATCCCATACGGCATCGTCTTCGTGAATATCGGCATTCGGATACGCTTCCTTCAAATCCTTGATCAGCCTGTTCTCGATTCGTTCGATATACTGCTCGTAGCTTCTGCATCTTCTCGGCAATTCATTAAAAGATATGAATATTACATCATATCTGCCTATATGATCCTTATAAAAATCTGACTTCGCAATCTTTAACTGGTCAAAAAGATACTCTGCATTACACACACGTGAGAAAAAGGAGGCGATCATATTCGCCATCACAGACTTTCCAAAACGACGCGGCCTGGTAATACATATATAATTGGTACTCGTTTCAACCCTTGGCATCAACTGTTCCAGCATCAAAGATTTATCCACAAAATACGGACTATGGAACTCTCTGTTATAAGCATCACAGACAGCTGTCGTATTCAAATAATTTCCCATAGTCCCACCTCCAACTTTTTAGAATATAATCATTCCTTCTTCGGAAAATCTACTATCTGGCTCTCCACAGCTGAATCATGAAAAATACCATCGGCCCGAATGTCAGCAGCATCGCCGCTGCCAAAAACCAGGACGGCATATAGTTTTCATGCCATATGGTCATAAAAGAAAAGATCAGCACCACAGACAACTTCAGGCAGGCGATCATATGATACAGAATCCGATACACTCTTTCTCGATTCTGTGCAGTAATCTTTACACCGGTATTCCACACCTGCGGAAAATGCTCCAGGATGGATATTCCCAGATACATCAGCCAATTCAATACAGGCATAAGAATCAAAGAGCCCTTTCCCGTCATGGAATCCGCCTCTCCCGCAAAGTTATAATGCCCCGGGATTACCGCCGGGATCTGATTCCATCTGACCACTAATAACAAAGTAGATCCCGTCAGACATAAAACACTTAAAATCTGCATCGCCATTCCGAATTTTGTTTTTATCTTCATTTCCTGAGCCTTCCCTTTGATTCTTCTGTATCATTCTACCATACTCATACGCATTTTTCTATTCCTTTATTTTTCATTCTTCGTCCATTTCTCGTAAATGAACACCGCACAGAGTGCTATCCCTACCGTGTTCGCTGTCGAATCTAAGTCTATGCCGTTGATATTGCAGATCACATTAACTACTATGTTAATAACCGTCAATCCCGCTACCACTGCTGTTCCCTTTAAAAATTTCTTCATAACATCCGATCTCCTTCCAGAACCAATATATTTATCGCAGAATAGTATACCAGAGAAGATAACCATTCTCTCAAAACAGTCATAAAATGCTCTATTTCGTGTGTAAGTGCGGTTTTCCCCCGCAAAATGTGCGGTTATTCATCATTTTCGCAGGGAAGCGCTTGATACAGAGGAGCAAATACAGTATAATCATGGATGTAATTCTACGAGGAGGAATCTATTGAAATGCTGTTGTCATTTTTTCAGCTTTCCCTTGCCATCCGCAATGTATGGCCCAAACGTATGAACCTTCAAGCGTTTATCATGCTCTATATACTGCTGTTGCTTGCCGGAATGCCTGTAACGCTTTTATCCTGTATCCCTTACGGCCTGTTCGGTATTCTGGCTGCCGTTTGTATCTATGGATTGGTTATCTGCCGGGATACCGCACCCCAGAATGTCTGTATGGGCATGATCGGATTTGTGCTTACCTTCGTGGCAGATAATTTTCTGACACTTTTTCTGCACACGCTGATTCCTTTGTCTTTCATCAATCGGCAGTTTGTTTCTTTCGGTGTCAGGATGATCCACATTTTGCTGTTTTATCTTATTACTCTGTTTAGCGGCAGGCTTCTTCGGAAATTACTGCTGTCAGGCAAAGGGATCCTGCGCCTTCCCCAGGCGTGGTATTTGATCGACGCCGCATTGCTGCTTCTTATAACCATCTATCTGTTCGATGATCTGATTCCGGGGCAAGACGGCTCTGTCGGCAGAATGATATATAATAATGTCTTACATATTGCAGGATATCTGCTTGTTATGCTCTTTTTGCTTCTGGCCATGCGCCTCTCTTATCTGGAACAAATACAGACAGAAGCCCGGCAGAGGGCCCTGCTGGATCTGCAGGACTACACACATAATCTGGAAGCCATGTATAACGGGCTTCGATCCTTTAAGCATGATTATATTAACATTCTGCTCTCTATGTCCGGTTATATTGAAAATAACGATATAGACGGGTTAAAGGAATTTTTCGAGAACAAGATCTTCCCAACGAAGAATCTGATCGACCAGGGTGATTACAAGCTGAATCAGCTCGGCAATATCGGTGTGCTGGAGATCAAAAGCCTGCTCTGCGCGAAAATGATCTATGCCCATGAGTCAGGGATTGACGTCACGATCGATATTCCCGACAGAGTAGACAGTTTTCTGATGGACACCGTAGATCTTGCCAGAATACTGGGAATCTTCTTAGACAATGCGATTGAAGCCGCGCTGGAGACGCAGCTGCCCCAATTGGGCTTGAATATCATTCAGAATGATACCGGCGTGTCGGTCATCATAAGCAATTGCTTCCAGGACCATGGAGCAATGCTGCATAAGCTGAAGCAGAAAGGCTTTAGTACAAAGCCCGGACATCAGGGAATCGGTCTTTTAAACGCCCAGAAAATCATCAATTCTTATGACAATGTGCTGCTTGAGACAACCATGCAGCGCGGCTGTTTCACACAGCACATGGAACTTGCAACCGTTTAGAAAAGGAGTGCCATCCTATGTTGAACATCTTCGTGTGCGAAGACAATCCCGCACAGCGGCAGACAATCGTACAGATCATTCAGAATACCGTGCTGATTGAAGAACTGGATATGCGGCTTGTTCTAGCTGCAGGAGACCCCTATGTGCTGCTTGACAAGGTCAAGACCATTCAGAACACCGGCATTTATTTCCTCGATATCGACTTGGGCTGCAGCATGAACGGATTGAAACTGGCGCAGCAGATCCGGTTGTTTGATCCCCGCGGTTTCATCATATTCATAACCGCACATTCTGAACTAAGTTACATGACCTTCCAGTACCGGGTGGAGGCAATGGATTTCGTATTAAAAGACACCCCCGCCGAAGCGAAGGTGAAGATCAGAGAATGTCTGTTAAATGCAATGGAACGCTATACACTCCAGACGAACAAGACCAATAAAGTCTACACGATTGAAACCGGCGGACGGAAAATCAGTGTAGATTACGATGATATTTTCTTTTTTGAAACTTCCGGCAATATCCATAAGATCATCCTCCATGCGAAAGACCGCCAAATCGAATTCTCCGGCACCATGAAAGAACTGGCGGACACTTTGGACGGTAACTTTGTGCGCTGCCACCGGTCATTTCTGGTAAATAAAAATAACATAAAAGAAATAGACACCAAAAACCGGGTCATCTACTGTACCAACGGAGAGACCTGCCTGATGTCCACGCGCATGATGAGAGGACTCTGATTTACAATTCTCTCCCTGCTTTAAAAACGCACACCCCGCTTAACACTTGGGATGTGCGTTTCTTATCATATTATGATTTAATTATTCACCAACTTATCTTCGTCACTCCAGCTATACAGCTTACGAAGCTCCTCACCGATCTTCTCGCACTCATGCTCTGCGGCATTTCTTCTCATAGCGCGGAAATGCGGCGCTCCGACCTTGTTCTCTGTCAGCCATTCCTTCGCGAAGCTTCCGTCCTGGATATCGGACAGAATCTTCTTCATAGCCTTCTTGGTATCCTCTGTGATGATCTTTGGTCCTGTGATGTAATCGCCGTATTCTGCTGTATTAGAGATCGAATATCTCATTCCTGCGAAACCGGACTGATAGATCAGGTCAACGATCAGCTTCATCTCATGGATACACTCGAAGTAAGCATTTCTCGGATCATATCCTGCCTCTACCAATGTCTCGAAGCCTGCCTGCATCAACGCGCATACGCCGCCGCACAGAACTGCCTGCTCGCCAAAGAGGTCTGTCTCCGTCTCTGTTCTGAAATCTGTCTCAAGAACGCCTGCTCTTGCCCCGCCGATCGCAAGTGCGTATGCAAGTGCCTTGTCAAGTGCCTTACCGGAAGCATCCTGCTCAACAGCTACCAGACACGGAACACCCTTGCCGGCCTGATACTCGCTTCTTACTGTATGTCCAGGTCCCTTAGGAGCGATCATTGTAACGTCTACACCTGCCGGCGGAACGATCTGTCCGAAGTGGATCGCGAAGCCGTGGGCGAACATCAGCATATTGCCTTCCTCAAGGTTTGGTGCGATATCCTTCTGATACATAGCTGCCTGCAGCTCATCATTGATGAGGATCATGATGATGTCAGCCTTCTTAGCCGCCTCAGCCGCCGTATAAACCTCGAAGCCCTGAGCCTCGGCCTTCGCCCATGACTTGCTGCCCTCATACAATCCGATGATCACATGGCATCCGGACTCCTTGGCATTCAGGGCATGCGCATGTCCCTGGCTTCCGTATCCGATCACTGCGATCGTCTTTCCTTCCAGTAATGACAGATTACAATCTTCCTGGTAATAAATTTTTGCCATCTTAGCATTCCTCCTACATTTAAATAAATATAATTATGTGTAATTATTATTGTGAAACGAAAAACAGACACTCATGATCTGTTCTCCGTTTTACATCCCATTAATCAATGTATGTAACATCCTTGCTTCCTCTGGACAGCCCGGTGATCCCCGTCCTTGCAAGCTCTAAGATCTCATAACCGTCTAACAGATTCAGGAAAGCCTCAAGCTTCGACTGATTCCCGGTAAGCTCGATCATCAGCGAATCATTCTCCACATCCACGATCTTGGCACGGAAAATATCTGCCACAGAGATGATCTCTGCCCGCTCCGCCGCATTGGCACGTACCTTGATCATGATCAGCTCACGGTAAACCGATTCCTCCGGCTTCAGCACCTTGATCTGTATCACATCCTCCAACTTCCGGACCTGCTTCTCGATCTGAGATAAGATCAGCTCGTCCCCTGACGCTACGATCGTGATCCGCGTGAATCTGGGGTCAGCCGTCACACCGGCGGTAATACTGTCGATACTGTATCCGCGTCTGCTGAAAAGACCGGATATCCGGCTTAACACACCCGTAGTATTGTCAACGATCAATGAATATACTCTCTGCATCATGCACCTCTTTCTTAGCATAAACTAACATTGCATAAACTAACATTATTCAAAAAACAGAGTGCGTTCTGTTTTTTAATCATAACAATATCTGCTCACTTTGTCAAGCGAAAATCAAGAAAACTTCAAAATCCCTTCCACCTTCTCTTCTATGTAATCTGCTCCGGCTTCTTGAAGCTCCTCCCTGGAACCAAATCCATACAGAATCCCTAGGCAGTCGATCCCGGCGCCTCTCGCCCCGATCACATCATGCTCCCGGTCTCCCACCATCAGGACCTTGGACTTGTCCGTGATCTTACAGACTTCAAGGGCGTAACGGATCACCGCTTCCTTCGTTCCCCGGCCGCCGTCCATCTCCATCCCTGCCACGTAATCAAAATACTGGTCCAAACCAAAATGCTCGATGATGATCCTGGCAAATGGTTCCGGCTTAGAAGTCGCAACGACCAGGGTCTTCCCCCTGTGCTTCAACTCCCCCAGCACCTCCTCAAGTCCGTCGTAAACCCGGTTCTCGAAGAGGCCCTTCTCCTGGTAATATTCTCTGTAGAATCCGACCGCTTCCGCACACTGCTCCTTTGAAAAACCATAATATTTCTCGAAGGATACCGTAAGCGGCGGTCCGATAAAGGGATAGAGCTTCGTGCGGTCTGTCTCTTCGATACCATATTTCTTCAGGGCGTAGATCACAGAATTCGTAATACCCAGAGACGAATCCGTGAGTGTCCCGTCCAGATCGAAGAAGAAGGTATCATAACTTCTCTTATCATTCATATTCTTTGTCCCTGCCTTAAAATATTGCACTACAATGCCTAACATGCATTCTATCACAGAGAACTCTCAATAACAAGCCGGAATCCTATGCAATCGTATGAAAAATGGATGCCGTAATCCCCCAATGTTATAAATAGACATACACATTGGAATATGCTATGATTATTTTAGATCCACACCGGGGAATTCTTGAAAAACCTTATATAATACAACTACAGAACTAATAGGAGGTATTTACTATGAGCACAATGAAGGAACGGATGCATACCGGAGAACTTTATCTGCCGGGAGACGACGAGATCATGGATGAGCAGACGAAAAGGCTGGAACTGCTGTATGATTTCAACAACTCACGACCCAGCGAGGGCGCGAAACGCCAGGCCTTGTTGAAGGAAATGTTTGCCGAGATCGGCGAGAACTGTTACATTGAGCCGCCCCTTCACGCCAACCAGAGCGGCGCTTTCGTCCATTTCGGGGAAGGAATCTATGCTAACTTCAACCTGACGCTGGTGGACGACACGCACATCTATGTAGGGGATTATACTATGTTCGCGCCTAACGTGACCATCGCCACGGCTGGCCATCCCATCCTGCCCGAATTGCGGGGAGCCTCCTACTACCAATATAACATGCCTGTCCATATTGGCAAGAACTGCTGGCTTGGAGCCGGAGTCGTCGTATTGCCGGGCATTACCATCGGCGACAATACGGTGGTCGGCGCAGGCAGTATCGTGACAAAGGATCTGCCGGCCAATGTATTGGCAGTGGGGAATCCATGCAGGGTCGTACGCGAGATTAACGAGCGCGACAGGAAATACTATTATAAGGACAGGGAGATTGATTATGATTCTCTGAAGTAAATTCATGAAAATCTCCCGGCGGGAAGACTAAGCTGAGATTCCCGCCGGGAGATTTTCATTCTATTCAAACAATACTGTCATTCTTGCCAAGACCGCCCTGCACCACTTTGCAATGCTTCTTACAACAGGCTATTCCATATTTTATGATCTTTTTCATGCCATTTTCCAGAAGCCCTTCTGCATACTGCTTCTCCTCTATCTGAGCCAGTGCCTTTTCACACGCGGCATCCAGATGATCATTCTCGGCATATTTGACTTCTATCACAATTCCGGTCTTTTCTTCTTCCGATTCAATTAAAATATCACTGTACCCTTCGCCTGTTTCCGCATTAGACTGCAGATACCAATCCTCCCGGTAACTCAACAACCCTAACAGGATACCATGGTAAAAATTCTCTTTTCTTGATATCCGAACACTTGTATCTCGGATACTGATTGTTCTGGAAAGATATTGATTAAACTGCTTTTCAATCTCTTCTACATTTTGTTCCTGAAATGCTCTGCAAAAAGCATCCAGACGGATCGTATCCTGTCTCGTTTCCTCATGAAACCATTCTTTGATCTGTGCTACAAAGATCTGGCGGATCTCATAATTAGGTATGGCAAGATAATACTTTTTCTGGTCTGCCTTCCCTCTCTGGGTCAGATACCCGGTCATAAAGAGAACACTCCATAAATGCTCGATCGTATTGTCCAACTCACTATATGTCAGTTCCAGGCGGATCTCCTTTATGATTGTTTCTCCGGCAATCAGATTCTCTATCTCCCTTTGCGTACTCTTATCCGCCTTATCAACAAATCGTCTAATGATATAGTTATCACTGGTATTCGTCCAATACTCCTGCGGTTCTGCCTCCGAATCTGCTCTGAGCAGATCACAATAGTTGATTACATCCCAGGGGCAGTAGATATCTGTCTTGCCAAACCGATATCCGTCATACCATTGTTTCACATCTGTGAACTTATCAACCTGACCATAGTAATCAAGCATCTCTCTCACTTCAACATCTGTAAAACCAAAATATTGGGAAAACCGTACGTCCGTAACAGACAGTATTTTCAAATGATTAAGCCCTGTAAAAATACTTTCTTTAGAAACACGGAGACATCCTGTCATCACGGCAAACCGTAGGCTCTCATTGCCCTTTAATGCCTGTTGGAACATATTTCTGAGCAGACAGACCATCTCGGCATAGTAACCGGACTGATTGGCTTTATCAAGCGGAACATCATATTCGTCAATCAAGATGAGCACCTGTTGTCCATGATATTTATGAAGAAGCCTGCTAAGGATCAACAGACTGTTATTCAAGATGTCATCAGGCATATCCCTTTGTAATAACAGACGGAAATCTTCTTTATCATATTCATCCAACTTAGTGCTGTTAAGCAGATACATGAACCTGCGTGCTTCCATCCTGACCAACTCTATCAGCATGGCTCTTGCCTTTTCAAAGGCAGATCCCTGAATACCCTTGAGAGTAATACTAATGACCGGGAATCTTCCCTGATATTCACCACATAGCTCCTTCTCCCTTGAAATATCCAACCCTTCAAACAGAGAAGGATCCTGACCAATCTCAAAAAAGCATTTTAACATGCTCATATTTAAGGATTTTCCAAATCTTCTGGGACGGGTAAAGAGATTGACTTTTCCCCAGTTCCTCAGCAGTTCACGGATCATCCCGGTCTTGTCCACATAGTAAAATTGATTCTTACGAATATCCGCAAAATTCTCAATCCCGACTGGTATTTTTTTCTCCATTCTATGCATCTCTCCCTTATCGTTATCCCAGAACCTCCCAGAGCGCCGCGATCGCATATAGCGGCAGATTCAGAAGCTTATCCTGTTCTGACAAAATCTGCTGACAGATATACTGTTCCGTCAATGTCCCCTTGAATTCGGTAAAAATACTGTTCCCCATAAGGAGCGTCTTCGCATCCAGATCAACCATTGCTGCCAGCAGCCCAACATCCACCAGATAGAGCCTCGTTAACTCCATCTTAATCTGAGTATTACAGATTGTCAACCGGGAAAATGTTGATATTCACAATATCTCCGACTAGAAAATGACAGCCTGCGACCTAACCGCCGCAAACTGTCACCATACTCTAATTCATCTTTAACTCCTCCACGATATTATTCCGCCCGATCACCCGCATGGTATAGAGCATCGTCAGGAATACCACCGTGAATACCCCCGCCGCTGCCGCTGCAAGATACCCCCAGGGGATCAGGAAGCTTACATCCGCCCCCGCAGCGATACTTCGCTGCAGCGCCGCGCTGATTATAAGCGTTAACACGAAGCCGTAGATCAGAGACCTGCCCCCATAGATCAGGCACTCGTAATTCATCATCTTCCTGAATTTCTTCGGGGACATCCCCATGGAGCGCAGCATGGCGAATTCCTTGCGCCTAAGCATCAGATTCGTGGAGACGGTGTGGAATACATTGGCCGCCGCGATCAGAGAGATCAGTATCACGAAGCCATAAGTCAGCACCTTGATCGCGATGATGGTATTCCGATCCGTCTCATACGCCTCTCTCCTGTTCTCCAGATGTCCGCTGTCCAACAAATTGCTCTCCGACAGCTTCGCCTCCAATTTCTCCAGCGTTCCCGTTACATCCTCACACCGGATCTCATAGACCGCACTCATCCAGTCCTCCTGAAACTCCTCCATGAATTCCCGGTACATGCTTTCCGGCAGGAACATCACCGGACGGCCTCCATACTCGCCCAGATCTTCCGGCACCTCTTTGGCGGCATCTCCAAACTCGATCTGAAACGTCTGAATAAGCTTTGCCGCGTCTCCTTCTTCACTGTATTCCAGGAATCCGCCGTCCAACATCCCCCTTGCTTCCTCAGGGTAGATCTTCTGCTTCTCGTAGCGTTCTGTCTCCGGATTATACTGCTTTGCCGAATCCAGATATATCACCCGGATATGATCGCTGTCCTGATACTTAGATACGTCTGCCTTCTGCTGCTTCGCAAACCGGATGAAATCATCATCCTCAAGGATCACCATAGTACCGCTGACATATACCTTCCCTTCCGTATTCCTGTTCGTAACTACGTCCGAGGCCTCTTCCGATGCGAAATCCTGTACATAATAACTCAGGATTTCCGTCTGCGCCCATTCTTCCGGCAGCAAAAATACGAATGACTCCTTATAATGAACGTCTACGGACAGAACCCCTTCCGTACTCCCAAGGATCTCCCTCACATCCTCATCATATTCATTCACCCTGCCATAGAGCGTATAGGCCAGATCCGTCTTAGGCACATCCATCACGAACGCCCCGGTCTTCATCAGATACAGGTTGAAAAGCCCCGCCGCTGTAAAAAGCCCGATACTCATAGTCAATGATACCACCGTGGCGCGGTATTTTCTTCTGTCCCGCCGGTAATTCTTCTGCGCCATCATCCCTTCAAGGCCGAACAGAGCAGTCACCCACCCCCTGGTTCTGACCTCACCTGGCCTGATCCGGATGTCCGTGCTGGAACGGATCGCCTCCATAGGCGTGATCTTCCTGATCCTCCTCGACGGGATCCACACCGAGATCATGATGGTGACAAATGCAGTTACCGCCGCCACAGCGATGGCCCAGACCGGCACATACAGCGGAATACCCGTCTTCGTCCCATGGATCCATTTGGTCAGGTCCTTACCGATGTAATGGAGCGTCACCCCGATACCGCCGACTCCCGCCAGGATACCCAGCGGAATCCCCACCGCGCTTACGAAGAATGCCTCATACCGCATCGCACGGCGAAGCTGCTTCTTCGTCGCACCGATCGACGATAAGAGCCCGAACTGTACGGTCCGCTCCCTAAGAGAGATGGAGAACGCATTGTAGATCAGGGTGATCGACCCCGCCATGATCACAATGATCAGAATCACGGATAATCCCCCCAGCACCGTAATCAGATTGGAATTATCCGCAATTCCAAGCCACCTTAAGAGGCTTTCGTTATACATGACCTGCATCCCCGTTTTGGATAAATGTTCCTCCGCGAAATCAAACACCTGCCGCGGCCGCTTCATCTCTATAAATATATCCTGGTATGCACTCTTCTCTTCTGTCGGTCCTGCCAGCACGTCATAGCCCGCACCCGCGTAAGAGGTATTCGGCCAGCTATCGTAGATTCCAACCACCGTGAATTCTTTCGTTGTCCTGGGGATAAAGGTCTCCGGTTCTCCGTACTCTTCATCCATGTACCCGACATTCTGGCCGAGCCTTTCCCCATCAAGGGACCGCTCTCCAAGCTCCAGTGTCAGCGTATCTCCAATCTTTGTCTCCTCTCCCCTTGTCTCATTAGCCAGAAGCACAGACGGCACAGCGATCTCATGCTCATTTTCTGGAAGCCTCCCCTCCTCCATCTCTGCCGGCAGCATCTTTAACGCCTCCTTAGATAAGGCGCGCACATAGAGATAAGGCATCTTAGGAGAATTTTCAAGCACCGGCTCAAATCTGGCATACCCCAGGACAGATATCTCTGCCGCCTTCGCAACCTCTTCCTGCTTGGCCAGTTCCCCTGCGCTAAACTGGTCCGTATCTGTAACAGCCACATGCCAGTTCCCGTCTCTGGCGATGCTGTAATTCACCATGAATCTCTGGAAGCTGGTCCCAAAAGTCGCCACCGCCGTGATCATAGACGTGGATAAGATCACGCCGATGATGGTCACAATCGTCCTGACACGGTTTGCCCGCATAGTCTTCGCCGTAATCGTTGAGAAAATATTCATCTCCGGATCACCTCGTCTTTCACGATCCGACCATCTTCCAACGCAATGATCCGATCCGCCTGAAGGGCGATATTCTCGTCGTGAGTGATCACGATCACCGTCTGATGGTAGACCTCGTTGGAGTACCGCAGAAGCTTCATAATCTCACGGCTGTTCTCGCTGTCCAGATTCCCGGTGGGTTCGTCTGCGAGAAGCAGCGCCGGCGCATTCAGAAGCGCCCTCCCGATAGACACCCTCTGCTGCTGGCCGCCGGAGAGCTGGTTGGGAAGATGCCTTTCCCTGCTCTTAAGCTTTAACAGCTCCAACAGCTCCTCCATCCGGTTCTCGTTGACCTTCCTTTCATCCATCAGCACTGGAAGCATCATATTCTCCCGCACATTCAGCACGGGGATCAGATTATAGAACTGATAGATCAGTCCCACCTGCCGCCTGCGGAAGATCGCAAGCTCCTCTTCATCCTGCGCATAGACGTCAATCCCCTGGACGGCCACCCTCCCGGAGGTTGGCCGGTCCACTCCGCCGATCATGTGCAGAAGCGTCGATTTGCCCGACCCGGACGAACCGACGATCGAGATGAATTCTCCCCTGCTGGCGCTAAATGACACGCCGTTAAGCGCATGCACCGCGTTCTCTCCTTCCCCGTATACCTTACAAAGGTTCTCAATTCTTAATATTTCCATACGATTCACCTTCCCATATCCAGACTCTCAGGATGCATGTTTCATCCTGATGTAAATCTAGTATACGCAGTCTGCATGACCCTTCCGTGACTATTCCATAACAATTCTGTCACATTAGATAAAAAAGAAAGAGCCGCAGCATCTATCTACCGCATGCTCTCTCTGTCTATTCCTCAGGCTGTAACCGTTCAGACAGGCTGTCCTGTTACATCAGGCCTTCTTCTTCTCAAAATAATCGTCTATCTTCTTCTTGATCTCTTCTGGCTTCAAGTATTTGGCCAGATATCCGTCTGGTTTTAAGGCGATCACCTTTCTCACCGTCTCCGGGTCTGTCCGCCCGGTCAGGAAGATTACCGAGATACCTGCAAGTGAATTCTCTGACCTGATCATCTCCAATACCTGCTTCCCGTTGCAGACAGGCATCTCATAATCGAGAAGTAGCAGGTCCGGCCGGTCAAGAATCACGCACCGAAGCGCTTCCATCCCGGAACTTGCCATCGCGATCTCATAGTCCTTCTCCAACAGGTTCTTCATTCCATGCCGTATGGTCGCGGAATCGTCCACCACCAGAATCTTCTTCTTGGCAACTGCTTCCTCCGCCTCTTCTTCTCTTCTCGTAAGATACTCTTCGATCCCGAACAGGTCATTCTCTGTCTCGATCGTCGTTCCAATACCGTTCTGAAGCAGATGGGGTGCGATCGCACAGTATGCGAAGTATCCGGCGCCCGTATCCAACAGCATACTTATCTGTAAGCGCTCTTTCTCATACACATTGCGGAACTGCTCATATGTAAGCAGGTTCTCCTCCTTCACCTCATACCGCTCCGAATTCGGCAAATGCTCCCTGACACGCCCCACGAACTGGCGCGCCGTGTATCTGGTCACATTGAGCAGCATCGTATCAAGCTTATTCGTCTCGATCCCCATGGCCTTGCCCACCGTGTTAATTAGAAGCTTCTCCTCGAATACCAGGAAGATCTCACACTCTTCCTCCTCTTCTTCATCCTTCGTACCGTAAACCAGACGGTAATATACGCCCTTACCGAACTTCTCACCGCTGTATGTATCGCTGACCACGTGCGATTCCAGCCGGAACATGTCATATATAAGCTGAACGATCACCTTCTTCATCTCTTCCAGCTCTTCATCCGGCAGAAGATCCACCCACTTGCTCACTCCTTCACCGGTTATTGCCCGATCCTCCGTCAAGGTATGACCGATCAGCCACCCCGCACAGACACCCAGGAAATGCCTCACTGACTCAGGAGAATAGTTATTCTGCTCCAGCTCTGCTTCAAGCGCCGGAAGCGTCTTCTTCCGGAATCCCTGATGAATCGCCCTGTGTGTTTTAAGGCCTTCATAGTTGATAGAGGCCATATACTTCTCTTCTTCCCCAAAATGCTTCAATGCATGGTCTTTAAAGAATTTGATTCCCTCCTGGCACGCCCATTGACTCTTCTTTTCCTCTTCCCCAAAAGCGAAAAGCTTGTTAATGATCTTAAAGAGCCTCATATGCTCCTTATCGATAATGTCTACCCCGATATTGTATTCATCCTTCCATATTAATTGACTTTCCATACAGCTCCTCCTTCTCCACAGTTAATATCCGTCCGTCTGTGTATTCTTTCAATCAAATTTATATTCGGATTGCAGACAACACCTGCCAACTTTTATTATATCACATATGCGTGAAAAAAGATATGAAAGAAACTTCAATTTTTATTTACTTTTTGTTTCCAAAGATACTCGCACCTTATGGTCATACCACTTCCCTTTCGTTCCGATCAAAGCCAGGTCAAATTCCTCGTTCAGCGCCGGAACAGGCACATCGAAGCCATAGACCTCATCCGTCATGCCGTCGTCGTAGGTAACCGTATCTTCTGTCGGATGGAGCATACCTGCCCCATCCTCTTTGGCGTCCTTAGCAAGACCGGGATAGAGATTGACAATATTCTTGGAAGCCAGGGATATATGTATCGTCATCACTCCGTCCTCTACCGTCAATGTCCCCATACCGTCACAGGCCTCGCTTACATGGAACATTCCGCTGTCCGTGTGAAACTCTGCCGTATATGTTCCGTCCTCAGGCACGGCGCCTTTCTCTTCCTCCAAAGAAGCCTGCGTCTCCTCTGATGTGCTCTGGTTCTGTAGTCCCATAACCTCCTTGGTATGCTGCACATAGAGCTTCTGGATCGCCTCGATAGAGCCAAGGCCGTGAATCTGCGCTTCTACACTATCAAACTTACCGGATGCGTTGAAGACACTCATCCAGGAGTCCTCATCCTCCCCTGCCATATCATTATTGGCATGGTCTCCGGCAACCACCATCAGCGGACGAAGGATCACTTTCTTATAGCCGTCCTCTGCGACAGCCTCCATAACAGACTCACAGGCGGTCTCCTCCGGATCCCCCTCAACGGTGCCGATATATACATTGTCATACCCAAGCTTCTCCGTCTGGGACTGCATCTGGCTGTAAGTAACCTTCGCGGTGTGATAAGTACCATGCCCCAGGAATACGAACGCGGCGCCGTCCGCCTTCGTCGCTTCCAGGCTGTCATAGCCTGCATCCTTCACCGCCTCATCCGTCAGCGCGACAGCCACGGCTTCCTTGTCGGCATTGATGACAGACGCATCCGCCCCCACCTCGCCAAGCAGCGGCTCCGCAACCTTCACCGTCCCGAACTGGTCCTGATGCGCTTCAACTGCCTTCACCAGCTCGTCATACTCCGCGCCGTGCATCAGATGGGTGGGCTGTACCACCAGATTCCTGACCTTGTTCGCCTCCGCACGCTCCAATGCCTGCTCCATATTGTCAATGACCTCTCCGTCCCGCGCCTGCACATGATTAATGATGATCTGGGAGGTAAATGCCCTCCTCACAGACCAGTCCGGGTTCGCCGCCTGTATGGCGTCCTCGATCCCTTTGATGTCCTCCGCCCGGCTGTCATTGAAGGAAGTGCCGAAACTTACCACCAAGATCTCATTCTCCCCGATCTCATCCTGGTTAAGCGGATCATCCTTCGACGCATCCCCGGTATCCCTGCCGAAATACTCCGGGTCCGCATTCTCTCCCTCTACCAGCTCCTTCTGGGCCTCTGTCAGCGCATCCCACGCTTCCCTTGCTTCCTTACATTGTTCATCTGTCATATCCGTTCTCTCCTGTACATAGATTGCATCAATCAACGCCGCTGCCTTGTCGGCCGCCTCCTGGTCTGTCTCCTGATCTGAGGCCTCCTGGTCTGCCTCTGTCTGCGTATCCGCCTGCTCATTCGCTCCACCGGAACACCCCGTCAATACGGCGGCATTCATCATAACGCCTGCCAGTATAATTGCAGCTATTTTTCTCTTCATCTGTCAACCCCTCTTCCCATACATTGCCGTACCAATTCCTCCACGGTAGCATTACAGGCCGTCACCGTCTTCATACCCGCCGCCTTCGCCGCCTCCGCGGTCTTCTCTCCGATACACACCGCCGTCACCGTATCATAGGCGAATTCTCCTAATAACCGGCAGAATCCCTCCACAGTGGAACTGCTGGTGAATATCACTTTTGTCACACTTCCGTCTTCCATAAATGACCGCAGACGTTCTTCCTGCTCTTCTGCGAATATCGTATCATAGATACTCAGGTCCGTATACGAAAGCGCCTGGTTCTTCCCGATCTCCTCAAGGATCTCCTTCCCTCCGATCGAGGACCTTGCAAGCAGGATCCTCGTACCGTCCGAAAGGCTCTCCGAAAGGAGCCTGCCAAGAGATGCCCCGTCATACTGCCCGGGCATGTAATCTGCCCGGATCCCTCGGATCTTAAGCGCATCGGCCGTTCCCTGCCCGATCGCGGCGAATCTCATATGCGATATGCTCCGGACATCCATCCCCATCTCAAACAGGATCTCAAAGAACCGCTCCACTCCGTAAGCCGAGGTAAATACCAACACCTGGTAGGCAGGAAGCCTGGTCAATTCCTTCTCGATCATCTGAACACGCACTTCATCGGCGATAGGAACTGTCCGGATAACCGGAACCGTGAGCACCTCCGCTCCCAGCTCTCTTAATTGCTCCTGTAATCTGGTGCCGCGCTTAGGCGGACGGGTTACAAGAATACGCTCTCCGGATAAGGGAAGCTTCTCATGCCATGCGAACGGATCCGCAAGACTGCATACCTCGCCCACAACGACGACAGCAGGGGGACTGATCTGCTGCTTCCTTGCTTCCCTGGCCAGCGTCCCCACCGCCGCCGTAAGTCTCTTTTGTCCTGCAGTTGTCCCTTGCTGCAGGATCGCCGCAGGCATGGCTTCATCCATTCCGGCGCTTAAAAGGCCGTCCATGAGATCCTTAAGCGCCCCCACACCCATCAGGAACACCAGCGTCCCCTTCGTCCGGACCAGCGCGTCATAATCGATCTTCGCATCCTCCCCTGCCCGGCGGTGTCCTGTAATGATGTGCACACTGGACACATAATCCCTGTGGGTGACCGGAATCCCGTTATAAGCCGGAACCGCAACGCAGGATGATACTCCCGGCACGACCTCGAAGGGTATCCCTTCCGCACACAGTGCTTCTATCTCTTCACCGCCCCTTCCGAACAGAAACGGATCGCCGCCCTTTAAGCGGACCACCTGCTTCCCAAGCTTCGCCTCTCTTACCAGGATCCGATTGATCTGTGATTGGGGAACCGCATGATGGCCGGCAGCCTTCCCCACATCGATCAGCTCCTTATCCGCCGGCAGCATGGACAGGATCTCTTTGCCGATCAGCCTGTCATATACGATACAGTCTCCCGTCTCCAGGAGTCTCCTGGCTTTCACGGTCAGAAGCTCCGACGAACCCGGCCCTGCCCCGGTAATCCATACCTTTCCTGTCTGACTCATATTACCACCTCCCTGACACACACCGCAGACGGACCGCCGTCCTTAAGTTCCTTCGCAAGCCTCCTGCCCAGTTCCTCCGCCCTGCTTCGCTCTCCCGTCATACACATCCTGCGGACAGCCTTCGCCGTCTCGTCATAATATAAGCCCTGCACCTTCATCCATCTCTCATCTATGATCTCTGCGTACACGCCTGCCGGCAGGGAGCAGCCGCCGCTTAGATACGTCATAAAGGCCCGCTCGCACCGCGCGCAGAGCCCGGCTTCCGGATCGAAATACCCTTTGAGGTAATCATACGCTTCTCCCGCGCGTCCCTGAATCCCAAGGATCCCCTGCCCGGCGGCAGGCAGCATTTCCTCCACCGAGAAATATCTGCTGATGCGCTCTGTAAGCCCAAGCCTTTTTAACCCCGCCGCGGCAAGGACGAGTGCGCCGTACTCCCCACGGTCCAGTTTCTCAAGCCTTGTGAGGACGTTGCCCCGCACGGTTCTGATCTGTGCTTGCGGATACAGCAGTCTTAGCTGCAGGATCCTTCGGTTGCTGGAACACCCGATCAGACCGCGCAAGTCATATTCTCCGGCTCCTCTTGGCAGTACCAGGACATCCCTTGCGTCCTCTCTGGCAGAATATCCGATGATGGGAAGCTCCTCCGGGATCTCCATGGGCATATCCTTGAGAGAATGTACGGACAGGTCCGTCTGCCCCGCAAGAAGCGCATGGTCTAATTCCTTGACAAATAAGCCCTTCTGCCCGATCTCATCTAACTTCTTATTAAGAATCTGATCCCCGGTCGTCACAAGCCCGACCAGTTCCGTTTCATACCCTTCACAATTCTTCCGAATATATTCCGCCACAAGCTCCGCCTGGATACACGCAAGCCTGCTCTTCCTTGTTCCAATCCTGATCTTTCTCATATTACATCCTTCTTCGTCAATTCTTATCCGTACAGCGACTCCCTGACTGCGCCGCGAAGCCGCGAAGCCGCGCCTACCGCCGCCGCGCACAGGATGAAATCCGGCCCCACAGTCAGCAGGAATCCATTCACCAGCAGGATCTTCCATGTGACCTCCTGGAAGATCAGAAACCGGCAGACGATAAAATAATACGCCATCCCGATCCCATAATATACCAGCAATCCGGCAGCAGAGATCAGGAGCAGCTTCCCAAACCGCAGCGCTTGGAAGCATTCACACATCCACGCCATCAGATATGCCGAAGCCGCGAAGCCCAGCAGATAGCCGAAACCAGGCCGCAGCAGATAGGACGGCCCGCCGCCCGAAGCGAATACCGGCACTCCCGCCAGGCCGATCAGCAGATACACCCCCACACTGACTCCCGCAAGCCGCTTATTCAGCATCAGTCCCGCAAGCAGCACGAAGAACCACTGCAGGGTAAAATGCATCGGGACCGGCTCTGTCGGCAGCGTGATCTTGATAAACGCCCCCACTGCGATCAACGCCGCGAACAAGCCTCCCGCCGTCAACTCCCGGATTGTTAAAAACTGTTTCTCGCTCTTTATACTCATCTCTTCGCTCCCAGGTAATCATTCCTTCTCTTCTTGTTTGCAAAATAATTCAGTATCCCGCCCGCTATGATGATAACGGCCGCCATGATCAGCACACGCCTGGCTCCTTCCCTTGGAAGGGTGCTCTCGCTTCCCACAGAATCCGAATAGAAGTGAAGCGTATATGCAATCTCGTGGGGCGCTCCCATCGCCAGCGTATCCGCAATGACCGGCATCTCCTCATCGAATGCCAGCACCGGAATCCGAAAAGCAGAATTCCCCCCATCGGTGCTTAAGTTGTCATAGGTCACACCATCCACCACCATATAATCATAGTTGGGGCTGCTCCACCGGATCTCGGCCAAATACATTCCATTCTCCACGATCAGCAGCGTCGGCGATTCCACGCCCGCCTTCCCGCTCCCTCCCGACAAGACCACATCCACCGCATATCTCCCGTCCGCTAATCCGCCCTTTGCCGAATCGGCCGCCGCCAAGTCTCTGCAGCCTGCCGCACTTGCCGCCGCACTGATCACAGCTAACAGGAACAGGATTCCCGCCAAATTCATGATACGCTTCATAAACCTCTCACCTCTTTCGCCGCCTCTCATAAATTCTTCTTCCTGTACAGATACCAGAACGCCGCCCCTGCCAGCACCGCAAGATAAACCGCCAAAACTCCGATCCCTGCGTAAGAGAACCCTTCTCCATTCGCAATCCCGCGGATCATGCTGCTCGCCTGAGAAAGCGGAAGGTATTGTATCACTTCCCGCAGGCCATGAGGTATGGAATCCGACGTGAAAAAAGTATTGCACAGATATGCCATCGGCATGATCACATAATTGGAGAACCGCGGCACATCCGTATGATTTCTGGCATAGAACGACACCACCACCCCAAGAGTCGAGAACACGGCGCCGTTAAGGAACATAATCAGAAACGACCATCCGTTAAAACACAGACGGATCCCGATCGGGCTTACCAGCAGGATGATCACACATCCGGCATAGATCCCCCTTAAGCTTCCCCCGATGATCTGTCCTGCAACGAACTGCCACAGAGGCGTGGGAGAGATCATCACCTGGTCGAATGCCTTCTCATACAGACGTTGGACATTCAAGTTCTGCGCGATGGCATTGAAGCTCGCATTCATGGTCGTCAGTGCGACCACGCCGGGAATCAGAAAATGAAGATACGGCTGCCCATGGGAGATGGTCTGGATCCCCATGCCGAATACAAGGATGTACATCAGCGGCGCGATCATGGCCGCCAATGTGATCTTATAGAAATCCCTTCTGAATTCCACCCATTTTTCCCACAATACGGTTACAATTCCCATACTCCTTGCCTCTTTCTACCGTTTCTCCAGATATTTTCCCGCCTTCTCCAGAAATACATCTTCAAGAGTCGTATTTCTAAGGGACGCATCCTTCTTTAATCCCGTGAGATACCGGACCGCCTCATCCTGGGTCTTAAAAAAACGGCTGCACATATCCCCGTCCGTTTCCTGGTCCACCGCATAGCGCCCAAGCCTTCCGATCATCGCCCCAGGGGTATCGACCTCTTCGAGCCTTCCGCGGTCCATAAGCCCCACGCGGTCACATAAGCTCTCCGCCTCTTCCATGTAATGCGTGGTGAGAAGAATCGTCAGCCTGTTCCGGTTCAGCTTCTTAAGCAGGTTCCACATCTGCCGTCTCGCAAGCGCATCCATCCCTGCCGTCGGCTCATCCAGAAGCAGGATCTCCGGATTGGTCAGAAGCGCCCGGCATACCATCAGTTTGCGCTTCATGCCGCCTGAGAGCCTGCGCACCGTGCGTTTCCTGTAGTCTGTCAGATCACAGAACTCAAGCAGCTCGCGCGTCCGCTCTCTTCGTTCCTTCTTCGGCATAAAATACAGCCTGCCCTGATATTCCATGATCTCTTCGATGGTCATATCCTGACGCATGGAATACTCCTGGGTCACCACACTGAATTTGCGCTTCAGAGCCGTGTTCTTCCTGTCAAGCCTCTCGCCGTCGATGAGGATCTCCCCTTCTGTGGGCAGAAGGAGCGTAGACAGCATCCCTATGGTCGTGGACTTCCCGGCGCCGTTTGGCCCAAGGAGTCCGAAGAAGCCTCCCGTCTCGATGGTCAGGTTCAGGCCGTCCACGGCTGTAAAATCATGATATTTCTTCGTAAGATTCTTAATCTCGATCATGTTCGTTCTCTTTCACCACTACGGTGGTATAATAGCTTGCCTCCTTGGGCATATCGTCCGATAAGCCATAGATACGTTCCCCAGGAAGGCCGCAGTTCTCTATGATGGCAGCGGTAACATTCTTCTCCCGAAGGGTCTGCTTCACATAAGGAAGCTTCGACGCCGCTTTCATGAGCACCTTGCTGCCCGGATAGGTAAGCGCTTCCTCGATATCATAAGTAGATGGAATGATATGAAGCTGTTCCGCACGGTCGGCAAGGCTGTCCGAAATCTTCGCCGCTGCCGCGCAGAACGACGGGACTCCGCTTACGATCCGGGTCTCATACCCCCGTTCTCTTACAATCCGGTGTATATAGATATACGTGGAATAGATGGTCGGGTCTCCAAGCGTCAGGTACGCCACATCCCTGCCTGCGTCAAGCTGCTCTGTGATCTGGTCTGCCGCCGCCTTATAATTCTCGTCTAACACCCTCTTATCCTTGGTCATAGGCGTGGACAGATTCAGACATTCCTTCCGATCTAAGTCCTTCACAATCCCCGACGCGATCCTGTAGCTCACCGCATGCTCCCGGCCCTTGGCAGGCACAGCGATCACCGGGCATTTCACAATTGTCTCTACTGCAAGGTATGTCATCAGCCGGGGATCTCCCGGGCCGACTCCCACACCGTATAAGGTTCCTTTCACTTTATCTTATCCTTTCTTCCCTGTAATCCTATGATTCCATCATATACAGCAGTGCATTGCAGATACATGCCGCAATATTGCTCCCGCCTTTTCTCCCCCTCGCCACGATATAAGGGATATCCGGAAGTGTAAGAATCAGCTCTTTGGACTGTACGACATTCACGAACCCTACCGGGACCGCGATGATCGCTTCCGGCCGGATCCTCCCTTCCCGGATCAGTTCATACAGCCGGATCAGCGCCGTAGGCGCATTCCCGATCGCGAAGATCAGCCGCTCATTACGCTTTGCCGCCTTCTCCATGCTTACGGCCGCACGGGTGATTCCCCGCCGCTTCGCCTCCTGCGCCACATCCTCGTCGCTCATGAAGCAATGAACCTCTCCGCCGTACCGAAGAAGCCTGTTCTTATTGATCCCGGCCTTCGCCATCTGCGTATCCGTCACGATGGAGGCTCCGCCCCGGATCGCCTCCTGGATCCGCCCTGCCACATCTTCCGAGAACACCAGATTCCTGGCATACTCGAAATCCGCACTGGTATGGATGCACCGCTTAACGATCGCTTCTGTTCCCGGGACAAGGGGGATATCCCCAAGCTCCTCCGTGATGATCGCAAAGCTCTTCTTCTCTATCTCCTCCGGCGGTATCTGACCCGGCAGCGTGTCCGCCCTCTCCGGCCTAAGCGGAATATTCTGCTGCTCTGCCGCCTGTCCTTCCTTCTTGATGGTCACGGCGATCCCGCACACCACCCGGTCAACCCGGCTGGCATCGGCGGCAAGCCTTCCGCAGATCCTTCCCACCGTCTCCCGGTACCTGCGCTCGAAGGGATCTGCGGGCACCAGCCCATAGCCGATCTCATCACAGATCACCACGATATCCGGATTGATCCCGGCAATCTCTGACAGCAGTTCCAGATATTCCTCCTCCTTCCCCGCTTCCATGACGCGGCGGATATACATTTCCAGATGGCTGATGCCGCCGCATGTCTTAAGCGCCTCGAAAGGGCAGTCACTACCGTCCGCCCAGGATATATCAGGATAAGTTCTCCTGGCATAATCAAGCTTCCCCTGAAAGGAGCCTCCTACGATCATCTTCATACGCTGTTCTTCACCTCCACCGCATTCCCATATACAACCTCTGTCACTCTGTCGGCGAACCTGGCAAGGCGGCAGTTCACCTCGCCCATCACCTGCTTGTACCGTATCATCTCCGGACCGTAAGAAAGCCCTTCCGAATTCACCTCATTGGTCACGATCACCACATTGGCTGCGATCCCGCCGATCGCTTCCACACCTGCCATAACCCGGTCCGCCGCACTTCCCGGAGCCGCTGCTTCTTCCTGCCCGTCTTCTGAACAGTCTGACAGTCTGCCGCTTCTATCCGGCGGAAATAATTCGTTCGCCACCAGATTAGAGATACACTCGATCAGTACGGACACCGGCTCTTCTCTCTCTAGCATTCCAGCAACGCTTCGAAGTCCCGTATAGCACTCGACCGTCTCAAAGCCCTTGCCCCGTCTCATCTGCCGGTGCCGCCTTACCTTCCCGCGGGCCTCCTCATCATAGGGAAACATGGTCGCTATATAGATAAGCCGCTCTTTGGGGCTGTTTCGGTAACGGCACAGCATATGTTCCGCATACTCGGATTTGCCGCTGCCGCTGCCGCCTGTGATCAGATGGATCATCTCGCTTTCGCCCCCTCTCGGATCATCCGGTACACTGCTTCCATGTCAATATTGTCACGGATGATCTTGGCCAGGCTGTCGTATTGCGACTCTTTGTACTCTGCCTGGCCGATCGCCTTCACATGCCCGCCGGAATACCCTTTCTGCCGCAGAAGCGCGCGAACCACCGTCTCCGTCACCTCCGCCCGGTCGAAGATCCCATGTACATAACATCCATATACGTGGTCTGTACACAGCCCGTCTTCCTTGGGCGTTTTGCCTGTCACGGCATCCTTAAGGCTCAGCATCTTCTCCCCATCGGATTCGGAGATACCCATGTGGATCTCGTAACCTTCTGCCTCCACCTGAGAAAGTCCTTCAAGGATTCCCTTCACATTCCGGAAATGTCCCCGCACACGGGTACATGTCTTCTCTGCGCGGAATGTGGTCTTCATCGGGAGAAGCCCCATCCCCTTCACGCTACCCTGCTGCTCCATCCCTTCCGGGTCCTCAATCTTCTCCCCAAGCATCTGGTAACCGCCGCAGATCCCAAACAGGAGGCGTCCTTTGGCGCTGTGTTTCAGGACTTTCGCCTCCAGCCCATTCTGCCGCATCCACAGAAGGTCCCCGATGGTATTCTTCGTTCCGGGTAAGAACACCGCGTCCGGGTCGCCGAACTCAGACGCCCGGCTTACATACCGCAGGGATACGTCCTCCATCCCCTCAAGCGGGGCAAAGTCCGTGAAGTTAGAGATCCGCGGCAGACGGATCACCGCGATATCCAGCCTGCCCGCCCCGCCCTTTCTTACGAATCTCTCCGTCAAGCTGTCCTCGTCGTCGATATCCAGATGGAAATAAGGCACCACTCCCAGAACCGGAATCCGGATCTTCTCTTCCAGCATCTCAAGCCCCGGCCTTAGGATCTCCTTGTCCCCCCGGAATTTATTGATGATGATTCCCTTGATCCGCCTTCGCTCCTCTTCCTCAAGCAGCTCGATGGTTCCGACGATCTGGGCGAATACGCCGCCCCTGTCGATATCCCCGGCGAGAAGGACGGGGGCGTCCACAAGCTTCGCAAGCCCCATATTGACCAGATCATTTTCCTTCAGGTTGATCTCCGCCGGACTTCCCGCGCCCTCGATCACGATCACGTCATATTTCTCTTCTAAACTGCGGTAAGCCGCAAGGATTGCCGGGATATATTCCTGCTTCCTCCTGTAATATTCCGCCGCCGACATCACGCCGACGGCTTCCCCGTTTACGATCACCTGGGATCCTGTGTCGTTGGTGGGCTTTAGAAGGATCGGGTTCATCTCTGCCAGCGGTTCGGTCCCGGCCGCCTCCGCCTGCATCACCTGCGCCCGCCCCATCTCCAGGCCCTCCTTTGTGATAAATGAGTTCAATGCCATATTCTGTGACTTAAACGGTGCCACACGGTAACCGTCCTGCTTTAAGACCCGGCACAGACCGCCGGCCAGGATACTCTTCCCGGCATTCGACATCGTCCCCTGAATCATGATCGATCCTGTCATCTCATTTCCCCTTTTCTTTCCCTATTGCTTTCTAATATCTCAGGCTGCGTACAGATCTGCCGAAGCGCTTCCATAAGCCGCAGGTTCTCCTGCCTTCTCCTGACCGCAAACCGGTAGTACCCCTTGCAAAGCCCGTCATAATTACTGCAGTCACGGATCAATATCCCGTGTTTGCGCAATTCCCCATACAGGTCATGTTCACTTCTAAGGAACACATAATTCGCCGCGGGAGTGTAATATCGCACCCCCATCGCCCGAAGCTGCTCCACAATCCATTCCCGTTCCTGCCGGATATACGCTCTTGTCCGCGCCGGATGACCGGTATCCTTCACTGCCGCTACCCCGGCTTCCTGCGCGATCACCGAGACACTCCAGGGCTGGCGCAGCTCTTCCATCCTGCCGATCAGCCTGGCGTCGCTGCAGACCCCGTATCCAAGCCTCAGCCCCGGCATGGCGTACATCTTGGTGAATGCCCTTATGATGAACAGATTCGGATATTCTGTGATCATTGTAAGCAACGTATGCTCCTCCCAGGAATCCAGGAATTCACAGAAGCATTCATCCATCACCATACAGATCCCCTTCTCTTTACAGCGCCTTAGGACCCTGCGCAGCAGATCCGGTTCGATCACATTTCCCACAGGATTATTGGGAGAACAAAGGAAGATCATATCAACATCCTCATTCAGATATTCCAGATACCCCTCATTCAGCTCAAAATCCTCGGATTCCTCAAGGGGATACCAGACGATCCTGCAGCCTTGCGCCAGAAGCGCCTGCCGGTATTCGGTGAAGGAAGGCGCCAGAAGTACGGCCTTCTTCGGCCGCTTCGCCCTCACCACGTCGAAGATCAGCTCTGCCCCGCCGTTCCCAAATAGGAAATACGCTTCCTTCATCCGGAGAGCTTCGGCAAGAGCTCTTCGAAGTTCCATACATCTGGCGTCCGGATACTGGGTCATCCGGGCAACTGCGCCATGTGCCGCCTCTATGACGGCGCTTCCCGGCCCTAACGGATTGATATTTGCCGAGAAATCAAGCATACCCTTGTTGGTATAGACGTCTCCGCCGTGCTGGTATTCCATAGTATCTACTGTCCTCCTGTCTTGTAAACGCCTAGAACATATACGGCTATTCGGACGGCATTCCCAAGGATCAGCATCAGCCCCGCCGTCAGATACATCAGACGGCAGGCCTTGGGAATATCCTCTGCACAGACCGGGCGGATGGGATCGCCGATCGCCGGCTTCTCGTATAATTTGCCGAAATAATACGCATTGCCCGCCAACTGTACCATCAGCGCCCCGGCACACACGGCCTCCGTCTGCGCCGCGTTGGGGCTTGCATGGTTGTGCCTGTCCCGCCGGTAGATCTTCCATGCCGACTTTCCGTTCTGTCCGCACAGATATGCCGCCCCGATCATAAGCCACGCCGAGATCCTCGCCGGAATGAAGTTGAACACATCATCCATCCTTGCAGCCGTCCTGCCGAAATGAAGATATCTGTCATTCTTATAGCCAATCATAGAATCCATGGTATTGACTGCCTTATAGAGGAACATAAGCGGGGCTCCTCCGATCAGCATATAGAACATGGGAGCTATGATACCGTCCGACGTGTTCTCCGCTACCGTCTCCACCGCCGCCTTGACGACGCCTTCTTCTGTCAGGCCTTCCGTATCCCTTCCTACGATCATGGACACCGCGCGGCGCGCCCCGGGGAGGTCGCCTTCCTTAAGCTTCACATACACCTTCATACTCTCTTTGCGAAGAGAGGTGGAAGCCAATAGCTGGCCGCACCAGAATACCTCCAACGCAAATGCCGCCAGGGGATGCACCCTCCCCGCAATGATTAGCACGCCCGTCACCGAACATAACGTAATCCCGCACACCAGTAACCATAAGATACTGCCCGCGATCCGAAGACGCCGCCCGGATTCCCCGTCCGGCAGATTGCGGGAGCGGATCTTCGGACCGGCACACATCCCTCGAAGCGCCTTCTCAAGCCCTGTGATCAGATGTCCGATCACGCGGACCGGATGGTACAGCCACACCGGATCTCCCAACAGCAGGTCTAACAGGAAGGCCAGTATACTTATCACTGTAATCCTCATAATCTCTCTATCTCCGTTAATCTTCGCACGCCTCTTCTCCACTCTTCCTCATATAATTTCGCCCGGTATCCCCCGCCGTTCTTACACTGCCAGTGATAGAATCCTTCCTCATGGGGAGCGAGTCTGTCAAGAACCGCCATGATGGTACCGCCGTGTACGACGAACGCCGCGGATTCCAAGGCTTCTTCCATGAATCGCTCCGCCAGACATAAGAAGCCCTTCACACATCTTGCACAGAATTCATCCCGCCCCTCCCCTTTCGGAAATGGAATCCTCCCTCCCGACAGAAGCCAGCTCTGGTACTCCGGATGATCCTTTAGTTCCTCATAATTCTTATTCTCAAACAGACCGAAATCACACTCCCGAAGTTCCCTGCAGACCACTTTCCTTACATCCGGGTAGATCATATCGGCTGTCTCTATACACCGTCTTAAGGGACTGACCGCAGCCACCTGTACCTCCGGGTATCCGGCAGCCGCCTGCCGGACGCCGCCTTTCAACTGCCTGGCCAGAGCTTCGGCAGGAAGCAGCGGCTCATCCGTCGTACCGATATACCGGCGCTCCAGGTTCCCCTTCGTCATAAAATGCCGAACCAGTATTATCTCCATAAGAATCCTCCCGCTAAATATATCGCTCCAGCACCACGCATGCCAGCATCACCAGCTCGCACATTTGGAGAAAATATCCCGCCAGGTCACCGGTGACACCGCCGAATTTCCCAATCGCCATCCTTCTGTAACAGAGAAATGTCCCTGCCGCACCGGCGGCGGCAAGCCCCCCGGAGCCCGGCGACAGACAAAGCATCACCCCAACAGGGGCAAGGATGAATACCACAAGGAGAATCATCGAATGCAGCCCTTTCGTCCCCTCCTTGAAGGTTCTCGCAAGCCCCTTCTTCGATGCGGAAGGAAAACGGACGACCGCAAGGCCGCTCAGCCCCCGTGACAGCACATAGCCGCACGCGATCACCGGAAGCATCTGCGCCGTCACCTCACTCCATAGCCCCAGGCAGCCGATGAAGTAACAGCCTCCGCCGATCACCGCAAATGCGCCCGAGTTCGGATCCTTCAAGATCTCTAGCTTCTGCTCTTTGGTTCCGTAAGAAGCAAGCGCGTCTATCGTATCCAGCATACCGTCCAGATGGATTCCGCCGTTGATGATGATCGGCAGCAGCGGCATCACAGAAGCGAACAGCAGCACGCCGCATTCCTTCTCCAACAGGAATGTTCCGATTCCCCACACACAGCCCCCTGTAAGGATCCCCACCACCGGGAAGAAGCACATCACATGCCGCGTATTCGCCGGCGTCCATGCGATCCGCGGCATGGGAAGCTTCGAATACATAGACAGCGCTATGATCAGGGATTGCAGTAATACCATATTCCGACCCTCCATTGATTCTCATTAGTGCAGTATCTCATATTGATCCACGCGGATATCCTCGAAGGTTCCCATCTCCCGGTATACCTTAAGCGCCATATCAAGGAGCGGCATCAGCGCCACCGCGCCGCTTCCCTCTCCCAGGAACATCCCGCAGGTCAGGAGCGGGGACAGCCCCAATGCCTTCAACACGATCTGTCCGCCCGGTTCATTGGAGACATGGGACGGCAGCATGTAATCCCTCGTCTTCCCGGCAAAGCGAACCGCGCACAATGCCGCCACAGAGGAGATCAGGCCGTCTATGACAACCGGGATCCGGTAGATCGCGCCTCCTAAGAACACTCCCATAAGCCCGGCGATATCAAGACCGCCCACTTTGGCAAGGACGTCCATCACATCCTGCGGGTTGGGATTATGCTTCCGGATCGCTTCCCGGATCACGGTAAGTTTGCGCTTAAGTCCCCTGGAATCAAGCCCTGCGCCCTTTCCCGTAATATCCTCCGGCCGCTCCCCAAGCAGCACGCTTGCTACCGCACTGCTGGTGGTGGTGTTGCCGATTCCCATCTCGCCGGTGGCGATCACCTCATAGCCCTGCTCCTTTAATTCAGAGACCATACGGATGCCGACCTCGACTGCCCGGAACACCTCGTCTTCTGACATCGCCGGTTCCTTCGCGAAGTTTTTGGTTCCCCGCGCCACCTTCCTATCTTCCCTTGTAAGAGACGGGACGTCGTCCGCCATCCCGATATCCACCGGATAGATGTCTACCCCTGCCACCTGGCTCATCAGACAGACGCTTGCCATCCCTTTGGTGAAATTATCCGCAACGACCGCCGTCACCTCCTGTCCGGTCTGGGTCACGCCCTCTTCCACCACGCCGTTATCCGCGCACATGATGATAAGCCCTTTCTTGTCCAAATGATAATCCGCAGTTCCCTTGATCCCGGCGATCCGTATGACCGCTTCCTCAAGCTTCCCAAGGCTGTATAAGGGCTTCCCCACAGACAGCCAGCGCTTCCTCGCCCGCTCCATGCTGGATGCGTCTGCATCTTTGATCTTCCCACATATCTCTTCTCTGGTCATTTTCATTTCCTTCTTGCATACTCCTTCATCTGCTCGACAATTCTCCCGGCAAACCGGACATTTGAATAGTAATATAGATGGGGGAAGCCGGCAAATACATTCCCCGCCGTGTGGATACATTTCCACTGGATATCCCGTCCCGGCTTCCGGGCCATGCAGCCCTCCCCGTTATTCGTGCTGTCCCAGTAATGGAACTCATGCCCTCTGATCTTCTCGCCCTCATCCAGGAAGGCTCCGTTCCCCATGCTCTCGATCTGCATATACCCAAACCGTACCAGCCGTTCTCTTCGGACCGCCTCGCCTTCGATGAAGCCTGCCATCTCATAGAAGCCGCCGTCCGCGCCTTCCATCCGCTCATGAAGATACAGGAAGCCGCCGCACTCTGCATGGCAGGGAAGCCCCTGCTTAAGCGCGGTTCTGATCTCTTTCTTAAGACGGACGTTACAGGAGAGCTCTTTCGCGTACAGTTCCGGATACCCCCCGCCAAGCAGAAGCCCGCTGATATCCTGCGGCAGTCTCTCATCTGCAAGAGGACTGAACGGAACTAACTCGCACCCCAACCGCTCGAACAAGCTTAGATTATCCTTATAATAGAAGCAGAAAGCACGGTCTCTGGCAACCGCCAGACGGAGCTTCGGGTGATCCGGCCATTCTTCCGAATATTCGAATCCCGGCAGACACGCTGCCCGATTCTCCGGGAGCTCTTCTGCCGCTCCCGCGATCTCTATGATCCGATCCAGATCCAACGTCTCGGATACCGCCGCTCCCATCTTCTCAAGCCTTATCTTAAGATCCCTCATCTCTTCCGGCGTCACAAGCCCCAGGTGGCGGCTCTCCATCCGAAGCAGCGGACTCTCCGGGACACACCCCAGGACCGGAACCGGATACCCCATCTCCTTAAGTCCCTGCTCTAACATCTCCTTCATCCTTGGATAAGCGGCCTTAGAGACCCGGTTCAGGATGACGCCTGCGATATGGCTGTCCTCCCGGAAGGTAAGGAAGCCCTTAAGCACCGCAAGAACGGACAATGCCGCTCCTTTGCCGTCTATCACCAGGATCACAGGGGCGCGCAGCACCTTCGCCGTCTCATAAGAACTGGCTCTCTCGCTGTCTAGCGCCATCCCGTCATAATATCCCATCACGCCCTCGATCACGGTGAGATCCGCGCCCGCGGCATGCTCTGCGAAGAGCTTCTTCATGACGGATGGTTCGCAGAAGAACAGATCCAGATTCTCAGAGTCGATTCCCAGTACCTCCCTGTGGAACATGGGATCTATATAATCCGGCCCGCACTTTGCCGCAGCAAGCTTATAGCCTCTGTTCTTCAATGCCTGCATCAGGCCGCAGGCGACCGTCGTTTTGCCGCTCCCGCTTGCGGGGGCCGCAATCATCATCCTTGGAATTCTCATACGGCTATCCATCCTCTACCCGGGCAGACACGATGTACACCGGATTCTGCCCTGTCATCATATGATATCCCGCAAGCCGTCTCGCCTTGACGATCCCTGCCTGCAGGATCTCTGTCTCCGTGAGCAGCCCTTCTTCTTCGGCTATAAGGATCTCCTTCATGGTCTCCAGCGTGACCGCATTCAGAACCACCCGGACACCCGGACTCTTCCCTCGGATACAGCTTAGGATCTCTCTTAGATTCCCGGAGCTTCCGCCGATGAAGACATGGGTAGGCGGCTCTAAGTCCCGCAGGGCTTCCGGCGCAGTCCCCTCTATGATCTCCAACTGGTCCGCGCAGAATTTCCTCCGGTTCTTACGGATCAGTTCCACTCCTTCTGCCTTCTTCTCGACGGCATACACGCGCACATTCTCATACAGGGCCGCCGCTGTAACGGCAATGGACCCGGTGCCCGCTCCCACATCATAGAGAACGGCGTCCCCGGACAGCTCAAGCTTCGCAATACTTATGGCCCGAACCTCCTCCTTGGTCATAGGAACATTGCCCCGGATAAAGGCGTCGTCCCTGATCTGCCCGTTCTGAAGCGCCAGAGGCGAGGGATTCTCAATATACAGGATCACAAGCCCCCTTAGATCCTCCGGCCGTATCTCCTCTCCCGTCCGGTAAAGGATGCTCTCTTCTTCATAGGAAAGGCTTCCCCCAATCCAGATCTTAAGATGGGTCAATCCATATTCCCGGATCCTTTGGCAGAATTCTTCCTCCTGACCGCTCCCCCCAAACAGCAGAAATGTCTTAGGATGCCTTGCCAGGATATGGATGTAGGGCTGCTTCCTCCCGTGGATGCTGATAAGCCGTGCATCCTCCCAGGAAACATGAAGCCGTGCCGCAAAACAGATGACTGATGAGATCCCCGGTATCCCCTTCACCTCATAATCGTCCTTAAGCACCTGGTATACTTCCCTGGCGCCGCTGTAGAATCCGATATCGCCGGAATATAGGACCGCGATCTTACGGCACTGCGGATGCGCAGCCAATATCTCCCGGATCTGTTCCGGCTGATAGGCACAGCAGATTACCTTCGTCCCTTTGGCATCCGCCCCGGTCTCTTCTCTGGCTGCGCTGGCGGCTTCCAGCATCCGCTTCGCCCCGATCACACAGTCACTCTCCCGGATCGCCTGTACTGCCTCCATCGTAAATGTTCCAAGGGCACCCATTCCGATTCCGACCAGGCTGACCTGCCGCCTTACTTCTGTTCTATGACCGTCCATAACCTCTGGGTGTCACCATCCTTCCGTTCACCTTCTTCGTCTGACTGTTGCCGACGAATACGGTGGTAAACATATCCGCCTCTGCCTCCTTTAACTCTTCCAGTGTACAGAGAGCATGGCTTTGTCCTTCCCGCCCGATATTACGGACCATACCGCAGACGGTATCTCCCGGCTTCTTTTGAAGCAGGATCTCACACGCCCTCTTAAGATGCCTTTTCCGCTTCCGGCTTGCGGGATTATAAATGCAGAGACAGAAGTCCGCTTCCGCCGCAGCAAGCAGCCTTCCCTCAATCTTCTCCCAGGGCGTCAGAAGGTCGCTTAAGCTGATCACCGCGAAATCATGCATAAGCGGCGCGCCTAACACCGCCGCTCCGCTAAGCGCCGCCGTAATTCCCGGAACGATCTCTACCTCCACATCCGGATAATCCTCGGCCATCTCGCAGAGCAATCCCGCCATGCCGTAGACTCCCGCATCCCCGCTGCACACCATCGCCGTATCTCTCCCGCCCCGGGCCTGCTCAAACGCGATCCTGCATCGCTCCACTTCCTGCGTCATGGGTGTCGTGATGAATTCCTTCTCTCTTAATTCCTGTGCCGGCAGCTCTTTTCGAACCAGCTCTGTATATACGGTATAGCCGATGATAACATCACAGGCAGCGATCACCGCCCTTGCTTCCTCCGTCATCTGGCCCGCATTCCCCGGTCCGATCCCCACTGCATAGATCTTGCCCATCCAATCCCCCGTTTCTCATCTGATTTTTCGTCTGATCTCTATCTGTCTTCTGACGTTCTTCCCTTCCTGAATTCCGTCGTAAATGCCGGATGATACAATTCCGACCGCTGGCCTGCTCCGTCAAGGAACCTTCCAACTATGATCAGAGCCGTCTTCCTAATCCCTTCCCTCTCCGCCGTATCTGCCAGAGCCTCAACCGTGCACCGGCATATCCTTTCCTCCGGCCAGGTCGCCTTATACACGATCGCGGCGGGCGTAGACGGCGGATATCCGCCTTCCATAAGCTCCCTCTGGAGCCTGGGGAGAAGCCCCGCGCTTAAGAATATAACCATCGTGGCCTGATGCGCGGCAAAGCTTCGTACGGTCTCCCGCTCCGGAACCTTCGTTCTCCCTTCCGTCCGGGAGATGATCACAGACTGGGAGACACCCGGAAGGGTATACTCTGCCTTCAAGGCCGCCGCCGCTCCGCAGAAGGAGCTGACTCCCGGGCAGACCTCATAATCAATTCCCCGCCGGGAAAGCTCGTCCATCTGCTCCCTGACCGCTCCGTAGATACTCGGATCCCCCGTATGGAGCCGTACGGTACATTTCCCCTCTTCCTCGGCGCAGGCCATCACCTCGATCACTTCCTCCAGGGTCATATATGCGCTGTTATGGACCTCGCAGTCCTTCTTCCTGTCCTCAAGGAGCTGCGGGTTCACCAGCGACCCGGCATATACGATCACATCTGCCGCCTCTATAAGCTTCTTGCCGCGCAGGGTGATCAGATCCGCCGCCCCCGGCCCTGCTCCTACAAAATGAATCATCTATATCCTTCCTCCTAAAATCCCATATTCCGGGGAGAACATGACGGCGCCGATCTTAAGTGCTCCTCCTGCGCGCCGCTTCAGATGCTCCTCCATCTTCTCCATTACCGTCCCCATCACCGTCTCCAGGATCCCCGCCTTCTCAAGCAGGGACAGCGCCTCAGAGGTGGTAATGCACTCCATGATCCCACAGACCAGCTTCCGGTCCGCGCCTGCCATCGCCGCATGCGCTGCCAACACCTCAAACCGGCAGTCCGCCTGATGGGAGTGGGTATTCATAACCCCGGCGGCAACCTTGATCAGTTTCCCGATATGTCCCACCAGACGAATCTCTTTCATTCCAAGCCTGACTGCCATATCGACCGCTTCACCGATATAATTGCTGCATTTTACAACCGCATCCCCCTGATATCCCAGGGTATCACGGAGGAAATCACTGCCGTAATTCCCCGGGACCACATAGCAGGCATCGTAGCCGTTCGCCTTCAGCATCTTCATCTCTGCATAGACCGTATCGACCAGCGCCTTCTCGCTCATAGGTTCTACGAGTCCTGTCGTTCCAAGGATCGAGAGTCCGCCCTCGATCCCAAGCCTTGGATTGAAGGTCCGCGGCGCAAGCCGCAAGCCTTCCGGTATCGACACCGTAACGGTAAGCCCTCCGCTGTAACCGTAAGCAGCAGATACGCTCTCTACCGCCTCCCGGATCATCTGCCGCGGAACCCGGTTGATCGCCGGTTCCCCAACCTCCTGTTCCAGCCCCTTTCTCGTCACGATACCGATCCCTTCCCCGCCAAGGAGCTTCACGCCTTCTGCGTCCGTCTTCTCCACCCGTGCATAGACATAGACCCCGTTGGTCACATCCGGGTCGTCTCCGCTGTCCTTCCGGATCGCACAGACAACGGCACCCGGGCTTCTTGTGATCCTCTCCACCTCCAGATAGAGTGTGATCCCTCCGGGCGTGTCAAGCTTCACCTGCCGGACCACCTCTCCCCCAAGGAGCATCCGGCAAGCCGCCTTTGCCGCCCCCGCGGCACAGCTTCCCGTGGTGTAACCGGTCTTAAGCTTTCTCTGATTCTTCCAGATATATCTCTCGTTTTGATCTAACATAACTGCTCCTGTAATCCTGTGCATTCAATCCCTGCTTCCCCCTTCACTTCCTCAAGAAGCTTCCGAAGGCGCGCATTCGCCGTTCCCCACGGGATCTCCGTATAATAGACCTTCTTACAGGAGAATGCCGCTTCCCGTGCTTCCTCATATACCTTAACCGAGATCTCCTGGAACGGTTTCTCACGGATCACCCGGCTTGCCAGATGCCTGGCAAGCTGGTAATCTATATCATTTTCATACAGGATCCCCGCGATAAACGGCGTTCCCTCCTTCTGCAGGCGCCGGTAGACGGGAATCCCCCTGCCGCACGCGGAGATGACCATCGTCTCCGGCTCTCCGCCGGGGCGCGGCAATTCAATGCTTCCAAAGACAGGATCGAAGCTTCCCCTGTCCATGCCATAAAGCTCCCGTATAAAATCCTCCCGCAGGATCTCCTCCGGCGTTCCGTAATCATAGATGCAGCCTGCCTTCACCGGGAGCACCTTATCCGAGATCTTTCCCGCAAGGTCGATCTCGTGCAGAGACATGACGACGGTGATCCCCTGTCTCTTCGCCATCCTCCTTAAGATGTCAAGAAGCTCCAGCTTATACCTGATATCGAGAAATGAAGTCGGCTCGTCTAACACCAGGATCTCCGGCTCCTGGCAGATCGCCCGGGCAAGCAGAAGGCGCTGCTTCTGCCCGTCGCTTAAGGAAGTAAAGAGACATTTCCCAAGGCCGCCTGCGTTCACAAGCTCCATGGCTTCTTCCACCTTCCGCTCGTCCTCCCGGCTAAGGATCCCAAGCCTTCCGGTATAAGGGTACCGTCCGGCCGCAACGATATCATGTCCCGTCATAAGCTCTGGTCTTACCCTGTCCGTCAGCACCACCGCCATCTTCCTTGACAATTCCTGATAAGTGAGCTCTGTAAGCTTCTTCCCCCCAACCGCGACCCTTCCGCCCAGAATCTCAAGCTGCCTGGTGATACTCTTAAGGATCGTCGATTTGCCGGCGCCGTTTGGCCCGACCAGGGTCAGGATCTCGCCCTTCTCAAGATCGATGCGGATATTCTCAAGCAGCGCTCTGCCATGATAACCGACCTTCAGATCCCTGGTCTTAAAATAATAATCCGCCATATTATAGCTTCTCCTTTTCACGGTGTACTAGTACATCATTGCATTAATCTTGAAGTAATAGTGCTCGATATTCGTGCCAGCTGTGCGTCTACTAACCGACGGTGTAGCGGGCTACATCTAGGTTAGGAGGCGTGCAGATGGCACGGATAGCGAGTGATTATTACTCAAGAATTAATACAATGATGTACTAGCATCCAGATCACCACCGGGGCGCCAAGCACAGACGTCACCGTACTGATACTAAGCTCCAGCGGGGCGAACGCCATCCGGGCAATCAGGTCGCTTAACATACAGAAGACCGCCCCTCCAAGGAAGGAAGCCGGAATCACGATCAGCGGCCTGGATGTGTGAAGTGTAAGCCTGACGATCTGCGGAACCGCGATCCCCACGAACGAGATGGGCCCGGCGAAGGCGGTCACACAGGCAGAGAATATACTGGAGAGCAGGATCAATACGACCCGGAATACCCGGATATTGACTCCCATGCTCCTGGCATACGCCTCTCCTAACTGATATGCCCCGATCGGCTTGGACATCAGGAATGCGGCGAGGAAGGCAAGGGCTATGATCACCCCGCAGACCCGCACATTGCCGAAACTCATCCCGGAGAAGCTCCCCTGGGACCAGCCATGGAGGTTCACGATGTCCGAATCCTCTGCAAATGTAATGACAAATTCCGTAACTGCCGAACAGATGTAGGAGATCATGATCCCGGCAACCAGGAGCGCGGACATATTGTGAAGCCTCCTTGAGACAAGAAGCACGAAACCCACCGATAGTAACGAACCCGCGAATGCCGCACCGATCATCGCCAGAGAGGACATACTTCCCACGCTTCCCAAAGAGAAGATCATCGTAAGCGCCACCACCATCTTCGCTCCCGAGGAGATCCCCAGGATAAACGGTCCCGCAATGGGATTATGGAAGAATACCTGGAGCAGGAAGCCCGACAGCGACAATGCGCCTCCAAGGATCGCCGCCATCAGGATCCTTGGCATACGGATCTGCCAGATAATATCATACTCCGTACCGTCCGTCTGCCCCGCAAACAGAATCCCCGCGATCTCCTTAAGCGATATCTTCACCGGCCCCGTGTTGATATTGATCACCGCCATCAACAGAAGCGCCAGGATCATCACAGTGAAAACAAATGCATACCGGCCCCGCCTTCTCACATTCTCATAATGAAAGCTATATTCTGTCATTCTTCTACCCTGTATAGAAATGTCATCCCGCCCTCATCGCCGTCTGTCAGCATGATATGGATATCCGAGATCATCCTGGCCGCAATATCCGTCGCCTGATAGAAATCCTTATCCGTGCAGAAGACATTCCCCTCCTTCACAGCTCTTATATTCTTCAATATCTCATCCTTCGCGGTCAATTCTTCGACGGAGCGAAGCCTGTCGTCGATGGATGCATTATAGATCAGATAATCCGCGTCTGCCGCCGCCGCGTAGAATTCCTCCATGGAGATAACCGCCGTGCTTCCGGACTCGTCCGCAAGGTTCTCGAACGGATACCGCCCGCCCGCGATCTCGATCATCTTCGTCATATAATCCGTCCCGGTCCTGACGACTGCCTGTCCGTTGGAATTCATATAGAAATACACCACCGACTGTCCGGTATTCTCTATCCCGCGAAGCTCCTCTAAGATCTTCGCCTGCTCTTCAAAGAAGGCTTCCGCCTCTTCTTCCTTATCAAGCAGCACCCCGTAGACCCTGATCCATTCCGTCCGGCCCAGAGGATGGCCCTCGTTGCTGGAACAGTCGATCAATACCGGGATACCCATCCTCTCAAGCATCTCCGACACCTTGGGTACGTGATGGATCATCTGGGATTCCACCGCAAGACCGCATCCTTCCTCCGCCAGCATCTCATAATCCGGTTCGCTGTACTTCCCCGCATATCGGATCCTGCCGGCTTCCATCGCTTCCTTCGCCCCATCCACATACCAGCCGTCCGCCTTAAGCGAACTGTAAGCTACCGCGTCAAGCCCGTCAAGCGCGGCGAATAATGCCATCGTCGCAGTTCCCGCCACATAGATATGATCGAGAGGCTTCTTAAGGACCACCATCCCGTCCGGCAGCCCCTCCGGCGCTTCCTTCCCCTCCGGCACTGCCAGATAGGACAGGCTGTCCCTGACTTCGATCACCGTGAATCCGCCGCTGTAATGATAGATCCGGAAGCCTTCTGCATATTCCGGGATCACCTGAGACTCGCAAGTCAGGCCCCGGAGCTTGGGCACGCCTCTGAATCCTGCCGAAGCAGCCGGGTCTTTCCCGCTTTCCCCGGATGTTGCCTCTGCATGTTCCCCGGATGTTGCTTCTGCCTCCCTGGCCGTATCCATTCCGACTCCCGCTGTCGATTCCCCCAACGCGTTGTCGGCCCCGTCTGCACTCACGAAGACATCATAGATGATCTCATGGGGCGACGACATCCTTGTGGTGCACCCAATGACCTGATTCTCCTCATTGAGCCGTACCGGTATCTCGAAGGTGGACGAATCCTCCGTATTCCTGCCCTGGAAGGCAGCGTCACCGACCTTCACATAGCTATAAGAACCGCTGTCAAACACCAGCGTCGCATAGGCCTGTCCATCCCGGACCTCAACCTTCGGACAGGTGATCGACACCCTTCCGGTCCCGCCCGTGAAGTAGAACCGGCCCGGCGTATAGATCCCGTCCGCCGGTTCCCCCGTACCTCTTATCCCGGCTCCTAACACGCAAAATACAAGCAAAGCCGCCGCAAACAGCCCCGACAGTGCTCTCTTCCTCCATGTTCCCACAGAACATTTCCTCCTCGTGTCTCGTATTCAACTGCTATAACTCTACAACTGAAAAATGTAACAAGAATCTGTTACATGCAGAAAATCTTGTAACCATTTAAAGCAAGCTGCCCTGTTACAAAATTCGCTTCCACACTCAGTTATAATCCCGTAACCTAGTACTCCGGACGAAGCACTAGCGCTTCCTGATTCAGATTTCCAGGACCGCGCCGTCTAAAAGCGGGTGTTCTGACTTAAGCATCTCCGCGATATCCCGCCTTCCCATAAGACAATTCTTACAGTGACCTGAAAACCGGCACATAGATCTGTGACAATTCTCAATGGAATACCGCTCCTCTAATACAGCAACGGGTATTGTGCAGGATTCCCACCTGCTTCCCCTGCCTGCCGGCCCCTTATGACTCGCCGGCAGCGCGTTTCCTTTTAGACTGTTTGTATTGTTGATATTTTTGATTGATATAAGCACATACCGCCTTGACGGAGCCTCCGGTCTCATCGGGCCGTCTGACCGCCACCAGCGTCGTACCTGTCTTGCGGCACGCCTCTGCCTTCTCTCTCATCCCTCCGGCATCTCCCGATTCCTTGGTTACAAGAAAAGACGCATCCGCATAATGGATCATTGCAATATTCATTTCCTCCGAGAAGGGCCCCTGCATGGCGATCAGGTTCCTGCCGGCGAATCCGCACGCAACTCCCGCTCTCACGGAATCCGGCACGGACAATACCCTCGCGTAACACCGTGTCCGGTAATCCGGCAATTCACAGAACTTCCCAAGCTCCTTGCTTCCGGTGGTAATGAGGATATTCCCCTTCACAGACTTCAGGTATGCTACCGCTTCCTCCACGGAATCCACATAGACCGCCTGCACTGCCGTCTCCCTAGGCGAATCTGTCTCTTCCCGCAGACATCGGATATATTCTATGGAAGACTTCCGGCACGCCCACCTGATATTGGCCGTAACCTCCCTGGCAAATGGATGGGTGGCGTCGATCACCAGCTCCACATCATTCTTCTCTGCGAATGCAAGGATCTCTTCGCGCCCCATCCTGCCGCAGATGATCCTCATCCTTCCGTCTTCTTTGGCAGTCCCGCTTTCTTTGGCTCTTTCCATGCCGTATTCTGTGGCTACGCTTAAGATGACATCCAGATCAAATCCCTGCAGGAATTGAAACAAGGCAATACTCTCCGTTGTTCCGCCAAACAGCAGCACTCTGGGACGTTCCCCTGCTATAGCTTCCACAAGTGCAAGGGTAATCCCGTCAACGATCCGTTTAGACTGTAATACTCTTCCTCCCGGCGAACAGCGCCTCGCGGCGCGCTCGCATACATTATCCACTCCCGTAACCTTCGAGACAAAATCAGAACCTTCTATCTTGCCTGGTACTTCCCGAAGCTCTGATGCCGGATATGTATGAAAGGGAACGCCAAGCTCCTCTGCAAGCTCATAGATCCCGGCTTCCTCCTTCTTAAGGTCGATGCTTGCAAGCCCTGTCACATCTCCTGTGCCAAGCCCCTGTTCTGCCAGCACTTCTACTAGCGCCGCCTTGATCTGCCCCATGGGCGTACCCTTCCTGCAGCCGATCCCGGCCACTACCTTACAGTCTGCGAATGGTTCCAGTACCAGAATCCCTGCCTGTTCCGCCTCCCGGACAGGACAAGCGTCCCTCTTAGCCGCCATAACCGCGATCCCATATGTATGATCCGCAAGTCCTCCGAAGCTCTCACACCGAATAAGCCCTGATTCCTTGGGAACATCTACATCGGGCAGTCCACTGTAGAAGCCCACAGGCTCCCCCTCTAATACTGCCGCCGTTATCCTGGTCACAAGCTTCCGGTCTGTCACGCGAAGATGGTTGTCCCGCGCGAATACATCCACCGCAAATCGTCCCTGCACATCCGTCGCCGTCGTGAGCACTGCCGCCGCGTGCACTGCCGCCGCAACCGTCCTGGCAATCTCCACCGCGCCTCCCATGTGTCCGGAGAGCAGCGGAACGATGTATTCTCCCTTCTCATCCATCACAAGAACCGCTGAATCCGTATACTTATCCCTAACCCAGGGGGCGATATACCTGACGGCGATCCCCGCGGCGCCTATGAACAGGAAGTCCTTCTTTCCCCACTGCTGTCCGATCCATGCTCTGGTATCCATGCCAAGCGCCTTAAGCCCGCTGCATCCCGCCAATCTTGCCGCCGTATATCCCTCACAGATATAACCGCGGCCTGATAATTCTTCCCGGACACGGACATTCAGCTCATTCGCTGTTCTGGTAAAACTAAATATTGCTATTGCTTTCTTATTGTCCATACTATATAAAATACGCTATCTAACCTGCTGTTGTCAACCTTCTGCGCCATTCTATTATAATTTCCTATAACATCCGGTCCAAAGCCTGTCTGTATTAAGGCTTTTCTAATTCATAGTTTATGCTTGGTAACATTTACCCAACAGAATATTGACAAAGTTTTAAAAACCACATATAATGACTATATAATCAAAATCAGTCAAATAGGAGGCGTTAAAGTGCCAAAGAGCTATTCAGAGCAGGAGCGGGAATACATCAGAAAGCGGTTGAAAGAAGAAGCGGCAAAATGCCTTGCGAGGTATGGCGTCCGCCGCACGACAGT